>DAOUTW010000030.1 GCA_030668485.1 Candidatus Zixiibacteriota bacterium | reverse complement strand
TCGCAGGCCATGCCGATCTCTTGCCCGCCCGCGATGCGCATACCGTTCACCCGATTGATGACCGGTTTGTCGCACCGCAGGATCGAGTCGATCATGTCGTTGAACAGGCGCATGTACTGCTTGTATTCCAGCGGCCGCCCGGAATAATATTCAGCGTATTCCTTGGTATTGCCGCCGGTGCAGAACGCCTTGTCGCCCACCGCCGAAAAAACGACAGCCACGACCGAACGATCATTGGAAGCCTGGCGAAAGGCGAGGATGACTTCCTTGACTGCGGCAGTTGTGTATGAGTTGTACTGTTTGGGATTATTCAGTAATATCCAGGCATTGTGCAGTCCCTCAACCGGGTTGCCCTTGGCATCCAGACATGGTCGCAGTTCGTAGATGATTTCCTTGAAATCAACGTCGACAAGATTATGACTTGCAAGTTCGAAACTCATGATATTTATCCTCCTTGTATTTTCAAAATAACCGTCCGGTTTAAAAATCGGGCACCAGAACCGATCGTTTGATCAGTTTGTGTTCCAGCGTTTGTTGAAAGATGTCATTGATACTGGACAGCGGGAAAGCTTCGGTGAACGGTTTCAATTTCAGTTTACCTTCGGCCACCAGGTTTATCACATCGGCGTACAATTCCGGTTTACATCCCCAGGTTCCGATAACATTAGCATCGAAGGCCATCAGGTTACTCAGCCGGACCTCCAGCTTATCAAGCGTAAACCCTACAATGGAAAGGGTTCCGGCAATTCCCAGCAGCCCGAAGGCCAGTTCCTGGCCCGGTTTGGTGCCGGAGGTCTCGTAGACCTTCCAGCTATGCGGGGGCGCGCCCAATTCCTTGCATATCCCTTTGACCTTTTTTTTAATTTCTTTGAAGTCCATTCCCTTCGGGTTTAACGTGGCCGTCACCCCGATTTCGGAAAGCTGATCGAGCTTTTGCTGGTCGATATCGATAGCCAGGACTTTGGCTCCGAGGATATTGGCCAATTGTGCGGTATAAATTCCTATGCCACCGACACCGATAACAATGGCAAAATCACCCGGCTTAAGATCGCTCTTCACGATTACCTGATATGGAGTCGAGACGGCATCGGCGATAACTGACAGTTCGGCCAGGGTGTGATCGGAGAGGGCGGCATCGGGAACGGTCGCGAGCATTCCGGCCGGAACGGCAATATGACTGGCGAAACCGCCATGAAAATCATTGCCGGGCATCTTCTGTTTTTGGCAGATATTCCCGCGTCCTCCGCGACACAATTCACATTCACCGCAAGGTATGACAGCCGGTATTATTACGGGTTTTCCCTTTAGTTCGGAGGGACCCTCGATAACCGTGCCGCTGATTTCATGTCCCAGTACCAGAGGTAATTCATGGCGGGTGGGGACTCCATAATGCCAGAAACTGAGATCGGTATGACAGACCCCGCAGCCGGCGATTTCGACCAGAGCATCATCCGGCCCCACCTCGGCCGAATAGTCAACTCGCTCGAAGGGTTTATCTTTGCCGGTCATTTGATAGGCTGCTATATTTTGCATCTATTCCTCCTTTTAGAGAAATTTCAAAAATTATTCTACCGCATACTCCATCAGGTGAACGAGGGCCGTCACGCATTGATTTATCGGAGTAGGTTGACAGTGCTTGCGTCCATATTGGGCGATTTTGCCGTTCAACTGGTCAATTTCGGTGCGGCTCCCATTTTCCAAATCGATTAACATCGAAGGGCGGTGATGCCCGGCATTTTTCAAATACCGAATACAGAAGCGCCGGAATTTTTTGCCCAGTTCGATCCCTTCTTTTTCCGCTACCAGCACCGACTCATCGATGATCGCCTCAACCAAACTCAGGGTGTAGGGGAAATCCATGACATCTTTCATGGTTTTTCGTGTTATGGCACAGACGGCGCTAAGGGCTGCATTGAGAATGGCCTTTTCCCATACATAATCCTGAATATCCTCCGGAATCTCCGATTCCAGACCCACAGAATTCATAAGCTCGACGATCTGTTTCGCAAACTCATCCCCTTTGGGGGACAAGGCCGCGACGTAGTTCGGGGGATTGAAAAAACTGACATGAACCGTATTGGAATCACTCATACTGCCGGCATAATTGACGACCATTCGCAATGTTCGACTGTCTCCAAATTCCCGGGCAACATCCACCTCGTTATCGATACCGTTTTGAGCGCACATAACATACATCTTGTCCGGTGCAATCTCCTTCAATTGGCTGACGACCTTTTTCAGGGCAGGTGTTTTGACACAGACGATGGCCAGGTCCAGATCAAACGATGCCAGCCCCTTAACGGTGCTGGACACATCAGGAATCTCGACTTTTTTATCGATGACATTTTTCAGGCGGATACCGGATCTCTTGATTTTGTCCATTTTTCTTGGAATTATATCACAGGGAATAACATAAGCTCCGGCTTCGGCAAACTGAGCCGCCAACACCGTTCCGACCGGACCCATGCCTATAACACCGACTCGCATCTGGTCACCATTGGAATTTTCAACCATTATTAACTCCCAACTTCTGAGTCTGTTAGAGTAAATGTTCTATTTCAAGATGTGCACTTGAATTTTCCTTTTATCCACCAAAAACACGATAAAAAATGTAATAAGGCTTACCATCCAGCAGAAAAATATGGGGTGCGGCAGACTGATATCTTTGAAAAAGGCGGGAAGCTGAGGGAAAATAAGCCAGAGCGCCAGGGCCAGCATTGCCATAAGCAATGTCCAGGTGGCATGTGAACGCCGGCATACCTGGGGCCAGAATATCGTCATCAGGGTTATGAGAGTATAAGCGGTCGTCAGGGTCAGGCCGATAAGCAAAGTCTTGAGGATTCCCGAAACCGAGATAGCCAGTATGTATGTAAAAACACTAAGCACCAGGACCGAAATCCGGGAGATTATCTGTTCCTTTTTTTCACTCAAATCGGGAGCAACAAATCTCTTAATTATATCACTTACCACCAGTGTCGCGCTTCCCACCAGCAATGCGGATGCGGTGGATACGTCGGCAGCCCAGAGTCCGGCCAGGATAATCCCGGCCACAACCGGGCTCAAACTTAGAACTGTCCGGGGAAGAGCCTCGGTGGCGATAATACCCGGATGCATGATAGATGCGGCGACGCCGATAATGGCGCTGATGAATCCGACCGGTAGGATAATAATAGCTCCCAGGATAAAGCCTTTTCTGGCCGTGCCGCTATCTTTGGCGGCGAAGCTTATTTGGGCTATGGACTGAACCGAAAAGACAGTCGTACACATGACCACAAACCAAGCAATGATCAACCCCCAGCCGATGGCTCCCAGATCGAAACCGGGATGCTGAGGGGGCAGGGTTGAGATAATCTTCTTAAATCCTCCGACCTTCCCGACAGCCATGAAGGCTCCCAGGATGACTCCCGCATATATGAAGGTCACATTGATAATGTTGGTCAGTCCGGCCGCCCAAAAGCCTCCTATCAGAGTTATGCCGACAAAAACGACAGCGGTGACCAGCATTCCGGTCTGGAAGCTGAAAACTCCGGGGAGCAGCGACGACAGGATAGCTCCTCCGGCCACGTACTGCAAAGATGTGATTACCAGTTGCAGGGTAAGTTGCCCTATAACACCGACTACCCGGCCGGATACATTATAGTGTTTTTCAAAAAGCTCAGGCAGAGTGGTGATCTCCAATTGTCGATAGCGGCGCGCCGCAGTCAAACCAACCAGCAGTGCTCCAGCCGCCCAGGCGGCATTGTACCATCCGGCCGAAATCCCGACCGTATAAGCCCGTTCAGCCACCCCGATGGTGGATGCTCCACCGATAGCCAGGCCGGTCAGGAGAGGAGCGATAACCCAGTAGGGAAGGCTCCTTCCCGCCAGAAGGTAGGCAATCATTCCTCCCCGGCTAAGGCGCCGCGTCATCCAGGTGATGAGGAACAGGAGGATGATATAAATGCAGACAATAGAGAGTGGCACCAAATTCATGACTAATTCACATCCCTCGATCTATTGCACATCACATTGATGCTTACAAGAACTTTTATATCGCTACTTACCCAGTATTTTTAGGCGGGCATCGACAACCGCGACACCTTTTCCTTCCTCGAAAGCGAAGACAGGATTGAGGTCCATTTCTTCGATTTCAGGGAAATCGCCGGCCAGTTGGGATATCCGTATCAACACTTCTGCCAATTTATCAATATCCGCCGGTTTTTCTCCTCGGGTTCCCTTCAGAATGGGATAGCCTTTGATGGCGGTGATCATATTATCGGCATCTTGCCGGGAGAGGGGCGCCAGCCTGAACTGGACATCCTTCAACGTCTCGACAAATACTCCACCGAGTCCGAACATCACCATCGGAGCCACGCCCTCGCTCGCCTTGGACCCTATGATCACTTCCCTGCCGTCGGTCAGTTGCTCCTGAACGATAAAGGCGGGCTTGTATTGCGCAAATTTCCCGGCCATTTCATCAAAGGCCTTTAAGAGTGCAGATTCATCCTCGATGTCGAGAATAACGCCGCCGGCATCCGATTTATGTACCACATCTTCGGAATCAACTTTCAGTACCAGCGGATAGGTGAGTTTTTGCGCCGCCTTCTTGTGTTCATCCTTGTTTTCGACTCTTACGACTTTGGCGATCGGTATCCCGTAGCAACCGAGGAGGTCAAAAACATCGGCCTGCGGCAGGAATTTGCCACTGCCGCTGTGGCGTGCAATGATATCTTTAGCCTTTGCCGTGTCGCAGTCATATTTAATATACTCAGGCTCTTCTCTTTGCAGGACCTGGCCATACTTTATCATGGCAGCCAGAGCTTTCGAGGCCGACTCGGGGAAATCGAAAACTGGAACGCCACTTTCTCGGATGAGGCGGATAACTTTGCCGAATTTTTCCTCAATGGTCAGGATGATACAAACTATCGGCTTGTCGGCGGTGGACCCGATTTCACCCAGCTTGCGGGCAACCGCTTCACAATCGACAAAGGGAGGTGTGACAAAATTCAGGATCAGCGAATCGATATTGGGATCTTTCAGGAGTAGTTCGACCGTACCGCCATATTCCTTGGCTCCGGCGGTGGCGATGACATCGACCGGATTGGAGACGATCGCTTCCGAAAAGAGGAGTTCGCCCAGGGCTTTGCCGGTATCGGGACTCAACTCCGCCAGTTGAAGGCCCCTTGAAATACATTCATCGACGGCAATGATAGCCGGACCGCCGGTGTTGGTGACGATGACAATCTTATCCGATTTCGGAATCGGCTGATCTGAGAAAGCAATAGCCGCCTCAATCATTTCCTGCTGGTCATGGAAGCGAAGCACGCCACTTTTTTCAAAGATCGCATCGGCCAGAGTATCTTGCTCTATAAGTGAACCGGTGTGTGATGCTACCGCCGCGACTCCTTCGGAGGTTCTACCGGTCTTCAATGCCAGGATGGGTTTTTTCTTCGTGACCCGGCTGGCGACTTCGAGGAAACCGGCGGGATCTTTGAGGGTTTCAATATGAGTCATGATGACCTTGGTATCCTCGTCCTGGCCATAATAGTCGATAATTTCATTCATGGTCACATCGGCTTCATTCCCGAAGCTGGAATACATCCGGGTGCCTTTGCCAATATTGTATAACTGTAGTTTGAAGGTCTCACCGACACCGCCGCTCTGGGCCACAATCGATATATTTCCGGGGATCTGGGGGACAAAAGTAAAATTGGCATAGACCGAGACTTCGGGGTCGGAATTCTGGATACCCTGGGAGTTGGGGCCGTAAATCCTCATGCCGTGCTTATGGGCGATCTCGACGATCTGCTTTTCGAGTTCCCTGCCTTTTTCGCCCACTTCCTTGAATCCGGCGGTATGAACGATGGCAAACTTGACGCCCTTCTTGCCGCACTCTTCCAGAACGATAGGGACCAGCGTATTCTTGATTGATATATTTACCAGGTCAATCTCATCCGGGACATCGCTGATGGAAGGATAGGCCTTAAAGCTCTTAATGCAATTGGACTTGGGATTGATGGGGTAGATCGGTCCCCTGAAATTATGATCAACGAGATTCTGGATGACAATATGTCCAATACTCAAAGGATTATTGGAAGCGCCGATAATAGCCACCGATCTGGGCTTGAACAAGCCGTCGAGCATTTAGACCTCCTTTGCCTTTCTAGCATAAAGAGCCGCTCCCAGGGCGCCCGTCAACTGGGGAAGGGGCGGCACGAATATTTTTTTCCCTGTTTTTTCCTCAAACATTTTCACCAGAAAAGGATTATGAGCCACTACCCCCCCGCTTACGGCCAGATCCCCTTCCATGGAATCCATCTCAAGAACTCTTTTTATCACCGATGTGAAAATGCCTTTGATAATTTCCGGTACACCAGACCCTTCTCTGATTCGGGATAAGATTTCCGTTGCGGCAAAAACCGTGCAGTAACTGCTTATCTGGACGTTATCCTGTGCCTTTTCCGCCAGACCGTTCAGTTCATCCAACCTGATCTTGAGGCGATTGGCGATTTCTTCCAGGAAAGCGCCGGTCCCGGCGGCACATTTCCTGTTCATCCTGAAATTGATTCGTTTGCCGTCGTTATCGATTTTTATAATTTTGCTGTCCTGCCCGCCGATATCGATCAGGATATGAGCCCGGGGGAAATTATGGAAACTGCCCTCGGCATGACAACTGATTTCAGTTTTGGCAAAACTGGCGAAGGGGACATTATTCCTTCCGTATCCCGTCGATGCCACAATGCAATCATCCAATGCACAACCGGCCTGCTCGCAGGCTTGCCCGAAGGTCTGGTTGGCAGCAAGTTCGAAATCGGCACCGGAATCGGTCACGGAATAGCCGATCACTTCCCCTTTTGTGTTTATTATTACCGCTTTGGTCGTGGAAGCGCCAATATCAATTCCTGCAAAAAATTCCATTAGGATTTATCACACCCATTTCTACCGGAAGAAGTCTCTACATGGCCTCCAATTGTTCAATAAAGGCCTCTATCTGAGTTTTGGCCTGCTCTTCCGAATAACAGCGCAGGTCATTTAAATCGCCGTTTATCGTAAGAGAAGGAATATTGAGCCGCTTTTCGAGTCGTTCCGGCATGCCGTAGCGGTTATTGGAATTGGTTGGGCAGGTTTTGGAATCATGGAACAGGATTCCATCCAGCTTGAAGTTCCGGACGACATCCTCGATATACTTTTCCTTGTATTCCTCGTCCCTGACGATAAAGATTTCAGTGTAGGCCCGGGCCGTACTCAGGAACGGATCGGCGGGATCGAAGGCCTTGAATATCCAGCTATTGCAGTAGGTCGACGCGATGACAGCAGTATTCAGTCCGATAAAAAGTTCGGACATATCGCGGAGTTTGCCCCAGATCGGCATTCCTTCCCAATACAAACGGAATTTTTCATCCTCCACCGCTCCCACGCCGTCGGCGAGTCGTTCTTCCATTTCCTTCAAGAGCAGTTCGTAATAGTCGATAGCTGTCTGCGAACCTCTGAGAACGACAGCAGGACCCATATGAATGGTGGCGTCGAAAAAGCTCATTGGCGCCGGAGAAGCCATATTCGTTTCCAGGACCTTTTCCCACAATTCAGTGCATTCTTTTGATGCGGCCATGGTTTCCCGGAATTTGTCGATATCGAATTTGTTGCCGGAGATTTTTTCCAGTTTCGGAACCAGGTCTTTGAGTTGCTGGACAATCCCGGCCAGGACCTCATCGGAAATTTCTCCGATATTGCGAAAGGTCGATACGCCCATCAGGGGTATATTCCACTCGCGGGAATACCAGGCCAGCCAGTCCTGTACATCGCGGCACTGGTTGGTATTGAACACCAACACATCCGGTTTGGGGATGCCCTCAATCCCTTCATAAGCCCGCGATAGTGGCGTTTCCTTTTTGAGGTAGGCGCCGATATCGCTGGTCAGGTAAGAACAGATATCGGGGGAATAACCGATGGCGTTGGCGACCGGGATATAATTGGTGGCCTGACGGGTGGCTCCCAGCATGGCGGCATGATTTTCCGGGTAATAGACTTTGAATCCGAGACTGAGCAGGAGTTCGGCGGGGCCGACACTGGTGCACCAGGCAACCTTTTGCGTCTCGTCCTTGACAGCGCCATCCAGGTCGTAGAAATAATCGGCCATGATTTTTCTCATCTGGCCGGTGGCTTTGATCTTTTTGAAAGTGACTTTTTTGTCCGCGCTCATTGTCTTCTCCTAAGAAAAACCCCATTCCCTTCTGAAAATGGCGTCGGATCGGGAATGTTTTTAAATTTCCCTATACATTCATCACTTTTGCACAGGTTGCCCCGATTACGCCTCTCCGGCAATAGTCGGAACTCATAAAGTCGGCCGAATGCCCGGCCTGAATCGCCAGAGCATCAGCCAATGATGTCCCGCATGAATCTTTTATGCAATTCATAATCGCCTTGCGAGCTGCCTCAGTTGCCGGGTTACCGGAATCGGGCAGGTTGACCTCAGTCGGGATATTAATCGATTTTTCCACAACTGTTCTTCTGGAAACCGAACTCTGCTCGCCCTCGGTGACGATTTTCCATACCAATGGCAGGGCTTCGTCAAAACTTCCTGCAAAGTCAACCAGCCAGCCTACTGTCTCCTTAGCCTTGAGCTGTTTTCCGGTCAGCAACAGATTCAACAATTTCGGTATGTCGTCAGTTTTGGCTTTTCTAAACGGCCAGTGACAGCCTTCCATTCCGGGAACGACCGGTAGCGTTACTTCCGGCATACCCAGAGAGCTGCTCTTCTCGGAAACGAGATAATGGCAATGCATCAGCAGTTCCAGCATGCCGCCCATACACCGTTTGCCGTTTATAAATCCGACTGAAACCTTGAAATCATTATTAAGCCGTCTGGCGGTCTGCGACCAGGAGGTAGAAATTTGTAAACCCTTTTCGCCTTCACTCAGGGCCGGGAAAAAGTCACTGGTATCGGCGCCGACCATCTGTGAGGCCAGATGGAAATCACCGGTTACTATCACTCGGTCTATTCCTTCGGCCCGCAGCCAGTCGATGGCGCGATTCAACTCGGCGTCAACATCGGAATTATAACTTTCTCTTCCGATGGAGATAGCGCCCACTTTGCCGTCATGCTCGGCATTGACATAAAGCTGCTGCCATTCCGGTTCTTCGACTTTGTTGAAGACATCGGGATACCATCCGCTGCCGGCGGCTTCGGGATGCAGGCGATGATAAGACTCAACGCTTTTAATCGCAGCCTCAACACCCATATTGCGGATGAAGGCCGGTACTCCGCTTCGGAATTGAGCACACAGTTCGCCGATAGCATTGATATGAGACAGGTGGGCCCGGTTCTCATGAAGCATCAGACTGGTCATCTGGACCAGCGGTCCCACAGTCCAGCTCCGGAACTCGTCCTCATCGCCATCATCCATAGCCCAATCCACCAGTGGTCTGAAATGGTTCAGGGGATACCAGTTCTGGCCCGTTTCCTGGCGCTCGTCGAGTTCCGGCGTAGGTGTAAACAGGTCGCCATATTTCTGGCTGAGATGATAGAGGCAGGACCAGGTCAGGAAATTAGCTCCTTTGGCGCCGATGGCGTCGTGGGCTCGGAAAGGATTCGGCCCCATGAATTTCCGGATGAATTTATCAATTTTCCAGAAAGGCATGTTCGAAGCCCGATGATACCTCATTCCCGCCAGAGTCAAACCGCAAAAAAGAACATCCAGAACGAAAGACCAGTGGTCGCTAACCGGCATAGGCGTCAGGCCCAGAGCCCAAAAGAGTTGTGTGATCGGGGAGACATCGTCTTCGACAATTTCCCAGACCTTATTAATGTTGTGTGGGAAGGCCGGATGGGCAATTCCGACGCCAAGTTCCGAACTTGGAAAGCCGGATGTGACCGAACGAATTTCTATGGTCGGGAAGGCTTCCCGAAACGCCGCGTAATGAGCCTTTTTGATTTCCAGGATTTCCGGTATCGCTTCAAGCAAAAAGCGGGGCTTTAGTTTTTTGAGTTCGGACGGGAGGTTTTTTCCATCATAATTCAACCTGATAATATTGGCCATGATCTGGTCGGCGCGTTTTTGCCCGAAGAAACCTTTCAAGGCCTGATATTGACCGCCGATACCATCGGGAGATCCAGGGAAATCCAGACCAACGATAGGAACGTCGAACGGTATTAAGCGGGAGGCGAGTTGTATGGTTTTGCCGGCGCCGACTATTCCATTGGCCCCGGAGACCACCATTGCACAACGCGCACCCGGCTTGCCAAATATCCGGTCTACCAGATCTCCGGCCTCAGCGGGCAATTTACCATTTTGAAATATACCGAGGATATTGCCCAGTCCCAAAGTTTCCAGTGTAGGCTGTCTCAGTGATTTCATTTCTGTTTCCCTCCATCCGTCACCTTAAAGACAGCCGCAATACCGACATCGCCGGCCGCGCAGCCAAAGACCAACACATATCCTCCGCCTATATCTACCGCCTCCTCCAAAGCTTCTATCAGCACCCTGGTCAGGGTCGGTCCCTGGGGGTGCCCCCATACCAGCGGGCAGCCGGTGTTGTTCATTTTTTTCCAGTCATAATTTAGCACTTTGGCAAAAATGACGTCGTTGACAGCAAACGGGTTATGGTTTTTGACCACCACCATGTCGTCCATAGTCAGGCCCGTTTTGCCCAAAAGTTTCTGGACCGCCAGGGCCGGGGCTTCCGGCATCAGGCTCGGTTGAGTTCTTACCTCGGTTTTGGCTATTATTTGAATGTCGATTTCAGGTCGTGAGCTGAGTTCAGGGGCTTTATCTTTGCCGGTCACCAGCAAGGTGGCCATACCGTCGGAGGCGTGAGTCTGAGTTCCGGCCGTGATACAGGTGTCGAGTTCAAACATGCCCCGCAAAGCATCCGGTGTTAATCTGCGGACGCCCAGATCGTCATCTATACGACCAAGAAATCGCCCTTGTATATTTAAGACATCCAACGGGATCAGAACGCGATCAAGGAACCCGGAATCTTTGGCCTTGAAATATTGATCATAGCGATAGAAGGCCAGTTCATCGGTTTCCCTGCGGTCGCTTTTATGTTTGCGGGCCGCGATACCGGCACATGCTATCATGGCATTACCGGTTGCCGGGTCAAATCCGAAATTGTCCCAGACATCGGCGAGTGGCTTTGTCCTCTGATAGTCGCGACGTTCCGGGAAAACACCGACGGGAGAATCACTCGTCCGGTCGAATGTCAAGACTCCCACGACGTCGTTGGAACCTCCCTGCACTTCGGCAGCCGCTGAAATAACAGCCTGCAATCCGGTGGCGCAGGCCTGTTCCATATGATAACCGGGAATTCTCCGGCCCATGCAACTGGCCACCAGCGGGGCCGTCCAAAATTTCCAATGCCAGGGAATGGTTGATCCGATAATAAGATAATCCAGCACACTGGTCGGAATATTCCTAATCCCCATGATTCGGTTCATTGCCTCGCCGGCAAACTGGCCAATATTTACTTCTGCCAGGGCAGATGTTTGCCAGGCCGGAAAATAACTGCTACCCCATGTGCCATATGGGATTCTGGCTTCGGCAAACCTCGGAGCCGCCTCTTTCATTATCGTCTCCTTCGATTAATGTCAAATTCTTTAGCGACTAATCAGATCTTATAAGATCTTTGCTGCATCCTGCAAATAGTAGATAATGCTATATTGTAATTCTTGGAAAGTCCGGCAGTTGAAAACAGCGTCGTGTTTCGCATCCACTTCAGTTTTACATGGTCGGATGGATACATGATTCACACCGTTCTTCCTGTCACTTTGGGTTTTATTTTAATGTCCCATTATAGCGAAAAACAGGCCTCATCGCAAATGATTTCTGATTTTCGCCCCTGTGTGAGTGACATTAACGCATACATCCCGGTTGTTTAGGATGATACATTACCCGATTTATCTCTGTTCCAAGTCCCGCTTCGGCCGCCGCTTTTTTTCACCAGATGAATCGATTCGATAGTCATGCCCTTGTCAATCGCCTTGCCCATATCATAGATAGTCAAAGCAGCGGCAGACACGGCGGTCAGGGCTTCCATTTCGACTCCGGTTTTGTAGTGAGTCTGCACATCGGCCGTGATTTCCACGGCAGGCGGGTTTTCCACGATCTTCAATGATATGGCCACATGGGTGAGGGGGAGAGGGTGACACAAGGGAATAAGTTCGGAGGTTTTCTTGGCTGCCTGTATGCCGGCTATACGCGCCACCGCGAGAGCATCGCCTTTTTTGAGACTGTTTTCCTGCAACTGTTTAAGAAGTTCCTTCGAGATGGTCACTCGGCCACTGGCGACGGCATGCCTCTCCGTGATATCCTTGTCGGTGACATCCACCATGCGGGCTTTGCCCTTGTCGTCGATATGAGAAAGCTTTTTCTTCGCCATCCTCCACCTCTCGCATATTACTTATCCGGTGTTCCACCGCTTAATAATTCCAGGGCATGTTCCAGGGCCGGTTCGATAACCTTGATATTGTCCAATGCACCTCCCGGGCTTCCCGGCAGATCGACAATAAGGCTGGCTCCCGCACAGCCGACTACGGCTCGAGATAATATTGCATGGGGATGTTCTTTGAACGAGGCCTGCCTCATCGCTTCCTCCATGCCGGGAATACGCCGTTCGATCACTTCCATAGTCGCCTCGGGTGTGACATCCCGGTGCGAAAGACCGGTTCCTCCCGATACCAGAATCAAATTGATTCTGTCCTCATTAACCCATTTGCGCAAAACTGTTACAATTGTATCCTTGTCATCCGGGACAACTTCCAGGATGGCTACCGGGTACCCCAGATCCTCCAGATACTTTTTCAATCCCGGTCCGGTGGTGTCGGGGCGTACGCCATTGTATGATCGATCACTGGCGATCAAAATGCCGGCGATAAATTTCTTATTTGTCGATTGATTCTTGTCCATTTACTCGTGACCTGATTTCTTTCTGGTGAAAATCATCATGGTGGCGTCGTTTTCATCTTCGAAGCAAACAGTGCAACCGTTCTGATCCAATTCCCTGACCGGAACCGTCTTGACCTCAAATCCCAGCATCTCGTAGTTTTCAATCGCTTCCTGCAGGCGAGGACCGGAGGCCGTGAACTGTTGAACCCAGCCTTCGGATTTCAGTTTATCTGCCAGATCAGAAGCCATCGCATCTTTCCCTAACATTTTCTAAACTGTCTAAAAGCGGCCTACGCCGCCTAAAATAAATCATCCAGGTCGTCGTCGCCGCCTCCGCCGCCCGGCATTTCACCATGTTCCTGCAAATACTTTTGAATCAACTCGCTCTCGAGCTTAGTAAACATCGGATCTTCTTCCCATATGAACCATTGTGCCTCACCGGGATTATCCAGGCAATCAGCCAGACCCTGCCGCATATTGGCCGTTCCACTGATCTTGAGAATCTTCTTGTCGCTATCGAGAAGTTGGAAAACACCTTCAGTATCGGGAACGGTATCGATCGATTCCTGATTCAGCGGCAGCCATTTATCGGGCGGCAAGGTGACCGGCGTGATACTCTGCCGGATATGGCATCGCAGACAACGTTGGGCTTCAAATTTTGCCTTTTCTTCGGTCAACGTTTCCTGTATCAGGCCGAACCCGGATATCCGATCTTCAGGTCCGGCGGCATTCATCGTTTGTCGCGCCTGATGGAATTCCTCATGCGGGAAGTGTGCCTCAGGATGTATCAATCCGGCTATCTCCGATGATGAATCAGCAAACCCGGTACCTCCAAGATATTTGTCGATCACATCGGCGGCATCTCTTCCTTCTGCGATAGCATCGATCACCGATGACGGTCCACGAACCATATCTCCGGCGGCAAAAACTCCGTCAATCCCGACCGACCTACTCTCCTCAACTTTGATAGTTCCTCCCGGACCTTTCGAGAGACCGTTTATTCCATCAGAAAATACGGCATCCACCTGCTGACCGATAGTCACAATGACGCTATCGGCCTTGATCGATTCGGTTTCGTTATCATCATACTGCGGGTCGAAACGCTTTTGTTCATCGAATACGCGGGCACATCGTCTGAATTCGATCCCGGATACACGGCCATTGTCGGAGGTAAATCGTTTTGGTCCCCATGAAGGATGAATTGCTATCCCTTCGTCCTCGGCCTGTTTGATTTCCCATTCGTGCGCCGGCATCTCTTCACGCGATTCAAGGCAGAATAGATGGACATCCTTGCCTCCCAGTCGAACGGCTGTCATGGCGGCATCAATGGCGACATTGCCGCCGCCGATAATGATAATATGTCCCTCAAGCTTTGGGTCTTGCGATGTACGGGCCGATCTGAGAAATTCCAATCCGGGGTAAATACCATCCAGGTCCGATCCCTCGATTGGTAAGGCTTTGCTCTCGGAAGTTCCGGCGGCCATCAATATCGCATCATAGCCTTTCGCCTTGAGGGCCTCGATACCGTTTTGTTTATCGAATCCCTGATTCATATGAAATTCGATACCGTCGATCTCCAGAGTTTTCAATTCGCGGTCGAGAACTGCCGTTGGCAGCCTATAGGCGGGGATACCGTAGCGGAGCATTCCCCCCGGTTCGCTATCCCGGTCAAAAATGTCGATCCGGTGTCCCAGGGTGCGAAGATAGTAGGTGGCTGTCAGGCCTGCCGGGCCGGAACCGATGACAGCTACTTTTTTACCGGATTCAGGCCGGTTCGCAGCGGAGATGTTCAGATTATCGCCGACCTTATCGGCCACAAACCGCTTCAGGTCGCATATGGCCACCGCCTCGTCGACTTCGCCCCGGCGGCAGTTCGATTCGCAGGGGTGAAAACATACATATCCCAGAATACCGGGGAAGGGGACGCGGGCGCGAATTATATCAAAAGCCTCCCGATATTGCCCCGTGGAAATTGCCTGGATATAACGGGGGATATCTATCCCCGCCGGGCAACTCCCGACACAGGGAAGAGCCGAATTGCGCCTGACCTGCGGGACATTCTCCTTATCAAGAAGCGCTCCGGTCGGGCAAACTTCGACGCATGCGCCACAAAATCGGCATTTGGCTTCTTCCAGTCCGGCCCCGGTCAGAGTCCCGACCCAGGACCGATTATCTTTCCACACCGCTCCCAGGACGGCTTCATCCTGTACTTCGGCACAAACTCTAACACATCTCAGGCAGCCGATACACAAATTGAAATCACGGTCATAAAGCGGATCGTCGGTGGTTTTTGGCCGCTGTTGAGGGATATACTTGGTGGTGTTGCCGGGGATACCGATGAAGTCACTGACTTTTTCCAGTTCACATCGCCCCAGCAGGATACAGCAACGTTCCTCAATCGGAACATTGGATGAGCAATCGCTGCGGCTGCACCCCTGTTTCTGAGCGCAGGTCAGGCATGAATGAGGGTGGTCGGAGAGAATCTTGCTCAAAGCCTGTTGGCGTTGTTTAATGACATCATCCGTATCCGAACGGACTGTCATTCCATCGGCGACCGGTGTGATGCATGAATTGACCGGCTCGGGTTGACCTTCAATTTGAACTAGGCAGAGATTGCAATGAGCATCACTTCCGGCATTTTCTCCCGGTTTTTCACCGGTGATTTCTTGATCGACCTGATAAACCGCTTCCGCCCATTTCAGGTCGTCAGCCGGGGGAAGATCAGGATGATGGCACATTCGGGGGATATAGATACCGGCCGCATCGGCCGCTTCGAGGATACTTATCCCCTCGGCGCATTCGATAACCTGTCCGTCAATTGTCAGAGTCAAATCAGCCATATCTTTTACCTTCTGTATTTCCTGGATTCCCGCGTGCGCGGGAATGACAATATGCAGCCTTGCGAATCGCACAGCAGCATCCCCGACTTTCCCAGCAAGCCCATTATAATCAGGCTACCAGGAATGAGTCAGCGCGCCGAGAGTACAGCCGGCAACGCACGGCAATGTCGGCCGATCGTTCACCGGTTTGCACGGACCACAGTCATATTTAATTTTCTTGCGGTGGTCTTCTTTGATGGCAGCAACTTCGTCGTCATAATCGTCGACAATAATCTCAAACATCCCTGCCGGACAGGCTTTGACGCAGCCATGATCGGCGCATTCGATGCAGAGATCGGTGTCGATGGTTATATAAAACTCGCCGCTGCCATCCATGTATCCGTAATTGGCTTTCACTGAGCGACCTTCTTTCGCTGTTTTTCCACCAGGGCTTTGGCGAAAAGGGCGGCTCCGAGTGCTCCGGCGATCTGGGTATCATACTTCGATTTCAGGGAGGTAAGCTTCAGTTCCCGTTCCAACCGAACCACCACGCCACTGTTTTTGGCGATACCGCCGGTAATGGCAAAATCTTTTTCCACTCCGACTCGTTCCAGCAGCGAGACCACCCGATGAGCCATAGCCGAGCAGTAGGCTGCCAGCACGCGCTTTTTCGACCATCCGTCACGAAGCAGAGAAGAGGCTTCCGACTTGGCAAAAACCACGCAGGTCGATGACACCGGAGGAGGTTCTTCTTCGACATCAAGCGATAACTCGCCGACCTCCTCGATGGATACGGCCAGCAAATCGGCAAAAACTTCCATCCCGCGGCCGGTCCCGGCGGCGCACTTGTCATTCATCAGGAAGTTTTTAACTTTGCCTCTTTCATCGCAGAGAATGACTTTGCAGTCCTGGCCGCCCATATCGAGGATGGTCCTGACCGTCGGGCCGTACATTGTGTTGCCACCCCGGGCATGGCATGCTATTTCAGTGATAGCCCGGTCGGAGAACGGTACATTGACCCGCCCGTAGCCGGTTCCCACAGTATAGTGTAGATCGTCCATAGTCAGGCCGGTATTTTCCATGGCCCAGTTCATGGCATTGATGGCGCTGTTGGGGCTGTCCGACCCGGTGCGCATATTTGAATATGCATAAAGCTCGCCATCGAGCAAAATCACGGCTTGCGAACTGACCGAACCGACATCGACACCGGCACTGATAGTCTCGACATCCTTGGGGTCTTTGGCTTCATCGTGCCAGTTGTATTCTTTCCAGCGCCAGAATTCCTTGGTCTTTTCAGTCATCACTTGGTCCTTTCGCTAGCAGTGATCGCAGCGCCCAGGGCGCCGATATAATCCGGGTTCTCGGGGATAATCACTTCAGTTTCAAGCGCGCGTTTCAGGGAATCCACAAAGCCGGGGTTATGGGATACGCCTCCGATCAACGCCACACTTTCATTAATACCGACGCGCCGGACCATCGATACAATCCGGCTGGCAATGGCATCATGAACCGCCCGTGCGATATCGTGCTTCGGTGTTTTGGCATGCACCAGCGATACCACTTCGCTCTCGGCGAATACCGCGCATTGAGCGTTCATGGGAATAGCCTTGTCCGATTTCAACGACAACTGACCGAATTCATCAATGGAAACCTCCAGAGCGCGGGACATCGCTTCGGCAAAAGCCCCGGCCCCGGCAGCGCATTTCTCATTGACCGCAAAGTCCACAACTTTGCCGTCGGCTTCGATCTTGATCCCTCGACCTTCCTCGGCGCCGATATCAATTACGGTTTGGATATTTTTTTCCAGGTTAACAACGCCCTTGGCTGCGGCGCCGACATCGGTAATGTCGGAATCTGTCTTGGGGGCCACTTTGCGGCCGGCTCCGGTGGAGGTTGTGTGATCAATCTCCGACATTTCGACACCGGCCTCCTTGATCGCCTTATCCAGGCACCTCGAGGCCGATTCGACCGGTTCAAACCCGGTAGTTTCCATGGCTCGGCCGAGGACCGTTCCATCTTTGAGAATAACCACTTTGATATATTTGGAACCCATATCTATTCCAGCGGTAATCATTAATCCTCCTCTATCTCGATCAAACCTTCCGGTTTAGTCTTTGAGTCTTATTCATCAGGATGAGGCCTTAGCTGCGGATTCATCCATTATATCGAGTTCCAGAGTTTCCATAAAGGAATCGATTCTGGTCATCACCCGTTTTTCGTCGAATTCGCGCTCATCGCCCATATTGCCTTCGAAGGTCATCACCGGAACGCCGGCCTCGGCGATCCCGTGACGGTTTTCCATGATTCCACACGAAAGACCTTCGCAACCGCGATTGAGATGCAGCATGACGCCATCCAATTCCCACTGCTTGACGATCTGGAGCATCATCTTGGTCTTGAGGTTGGGATCATAAAAATGCTGCCACTCCGGTTTGGACAGATTCCAATCGGCCAGAACTCTCAAGGCCTGATCGCGAGTGGTGATCGTTTCGCCTTTCTGCATCGGCGTGGTTCTTGGGCCCCAGGTGCCGTCGGGCTTGTCTTCCCATATGCCTATCAGGCCGAAAGTATAGAGCGACCCGATCGATACCGCTCCGAATTGCTCAAGGTAACGGAAGACCTTCAAAAATCCCCAGGGTGGCTGGGTGTCGGACATCAGACGGCATCGTTCGTTCGGCACCGCGGCGATATGATTTTCTACCCGATACTTGACCTCGTCGCGGAGTTCCTCGTAGAAGTCGGCGATTTCTTTGTTATGCTTGGCCAGAGTGCCATGCACGTAGAGCGAATACATCGTTTTTTCATCGAGCGGGGCCGGTTTGTTCATGTTGAGATAACAGATTTCCGCCCAGGTGGAGGTCGAACGCAGTTCATTCTCGACCGCCTCAATCAAAAGCTCGTCCTGATATTTACGCCCGGTTGTTTTCTCCAGCCATTCGATCGATTCGTGCATCTGGTTGACGACAAACATCAGCCGGTTTTCATCGACATCTTTATAAGGACCGACCGAAACGTCGATGCAGAAATACGGAATCCTCTTGTATTCGGCCACATGCTGATACCATTTGGCATGGCTGCAGCAAATATGGTCCTGGAAACAAAAATCCGGTTCGGGATATTCGCCGCCGAAGGCATATTTACCCAGATACATCGAGCCCCAGTAGTTGCGCATGTAGCTGCACAAATCGCGGGCCCAGCCTTTGGCTTCCGTTGCTTCCATGCACTCCATCGACAACTTTTTATCGAAAGCCAGAGAGGCTCCGTAGGGTTCGCCGGTGACGTTGTAAACATCGCGCCCCAGGCCGGCCGGTATGGCATCGAATGACCAGGCGCCCCCGGTCCACCGAAGGCCACCCTTGCTGCGGGCTTCCTGATAGTCTTTATAATATTTGAGCCGCAGTTCCTTGGCCTTCGGCCAGCATTTCAGTGGTTCTGTTTTATATAAAGCCATCTATTCTCCTTTGGCCCACGGCCTAAAATAATTCC
Organism: Candidatus Zixiibacteriota bacterium; assembly: GCA_030668485.1. GTDB lineage: Bacteria > Zixibacteria > MSB-5A5 > GN15 > JAAZOE01 > DAOUTW01. Next base: position 31,574 of record DAOUTW010000030.1, on the reverse strand, counting down.
TCGACTCCAAGCATTTCCAAAAACGCTTCCACCCTGATTCGGAACTGTCCGATCGGTACGGTCACGTCAAATTCCAGGAAGAGGGTCGGAAGATCGTTTGCGGCAAGAAATTCTTTAAGGGGAACCATGTCGCACTCATGCGGGTCGCAGAATTTCTGCTGGATCATGATGACCCCTTCGACATTGAAATCATGAGCGAGCTTCAGAATATGGGGGAACCTTGATCGCTCCTCCCAATCCTTGGTGGGGCATGGAACCCGGTCGATATACCGATTGGCGATATCCTGCATCAGGTTGCCGGTAAACTCGGTGCTGTTCCAGAAATACCTTGATCCGGTGCAATGATCGTCGACCACCACCGTGGCGCCGACCGATTCCACCATCTTGATAAATTTGGTATCGTCGTCTTCCGAACCGACAATCATCAATCGCGCTCCGGTATCCCGATTCAAATTGCGGGATTTCAGCTCCGGCAGAATCCGTTTCAGTTCGGCGTTATGGTCTTTCTTGTCAACCATGAATGACGACGCTACCATGACCATAGCCTCAAGTCCGGTCACTTTCGGGTCCGGACCTTTGCGGAGATCGTAAACCTCATGCATCAGTTGACGATTCTCGTTGTAAAGATCGCATGCGTCCTTGAGAGATTCCTCAGTGATTTCCTTACCGGTCCATTTCTCCAGAGCTTCTTTGTATTTGATCAGTTCGGCGTTGTAGTAAGGCCGGGCGTGATCTGTCTGAACCTTGTTCGGCATATAAATATAGTGCGAGAAGTCATGCGCCACATGATTTCTCCAGGAAGTGAACGTCTGTCTGAGATGAAGGCAGGATTGAGCAATCGTAATCCCCTTCATATAATCATAGCGGCCTTTCAACCCCTGAGCCAGAACATCGCGGCAAAACGGGCAAAACATGCCGAAAATGAACGGCTCGGTGACATCCTGCGGCTCATGAGAACCAAGCATCCGGTGCGGCAAATGCCCGGCGGCATAAACCAGTTCCTCGGGAACATAGCTGCAAAAGCACCCCATAACTTCGCCGTTGTTTTTGGCTATCCATTCCCGTGCGTAATCGTGCCGTTTCTCATACCAGTCAAAAAACTTCGTAAACATAATCCTCCTGTAGTCCTTAGGACGCTTTCACTCCATTTAGAAATACTCTCAGAAACTGAGAGGAAACTTTGTCGATATCGATATTCTTCTCTTTGTCATACCACATATAGACCCAGTTGAGGGATCCGAAAAGAGAAAGGGTGGCCAGGTTGGTGGCGTAGTTTTTCCGCCCGGTCACCTCGGCCACGACACTCTTGACCAGGCCGTAGTATTCCTGCCTGACCTTAAGGACCTTTTTATAATATTTCCCCGAAAGCGATTCGATCTCATGGACGCAGACCTTGAGGTCGTCCATATTATTGGCAAAATACTGAAAATGATTGTCGAAGACCGCCTTCAGTCTGTCCTCGGGGGAGGAGAGTTGGGCCAGTTTTTCCTGCAACGATTCGATTAGAGTCGAGAAGGCATGGTGCTGAAGGGCATAGAGCAATTCATCCTTGCTCTCAAAATAATAATAAATTCCGGATAGGCCTATTTTTGCTTTGGCTGCGACTTCGCGCACCGAGGCGCCCTCAAACCCGTCTCTGGCAATCACTTTTGAGGCGGCTCGTAAAACCGAAGAGAGGCGCTTTTGGTACTGGCTGTTGCGTCTGCCTGGTGCTGGTTTGCCGTTTGTCTGAGTCAATTCCATGGCCCTCGCATGGGAATTAATAAATCGAACGTTCGTTCTAATTATACAAGATTGGGGAAGGTAAAGTCAAGAAAAAATTAGGATATTTTTTTGCCATTATTGTGGTTGGCGTACGTCCCCGTGCGCCAACAAGGGAGCTGGCAGACGAGGACGTCCGCCAGCCACCGGAAAGGTATTTTTTAGCCATTTTGGATCGACCATCGGCATTGGTATCAGAGACGAACCGTAAGCGGTGCGGCACCCCAGCTAAATTATATACTTGTCGCTTTTATAAAATCTTACTTAATTATCCATGTATGCGTGTTCATATCACGATGCGAAAATGTATAGTGATTGGAGGAGTACTATGTGGAGGTTATATCTCATCGGGTTGGCGGTTGCAATTGCTCTGGCGATTGGATGTAGCAGCAATGACCCTATTCAGGGCCAGCCCCCGGATCCCGGAATGACCTGCCCTCCCGATATTTCTGTCCCGGGGAATTGTGCTCACCCGGATTCACTGGGCGGGTATCCTGATATAGTCGGTTATTGCATGGACCAGCCACGCCTGAGTTACAGAGATTCAATCCCACCCGGCTCAAGCGGTGGAATAAAACGAATCTGGATCGCTTCTGACACCTGCGGCAATGCGGATACTTGTATACAATCAATCGGGTTGGGCGCCCCGGGGCCTTGCGACTGATTTGTGTCTGTCTGATGTCCACATCGGCCCCGGTCTCTTGATTTACTGTTGCCATACTTCATCAATCATTATATATTCTCCAAAACTAAGGAAAACGAATGCTTCTGCCCCGATTTGATGTCCTGGTCCCCGAAACTATTGACGACGCCTGCGCCATGCTGGCCGATTATGCCGACGATGGCGTGCGTATCCTGGCCGGTGGCACCGACTTACTGGTTGATCTGAGGCGCCCGATCATTCCCCAGCATGTCCCCCGATGCGACGGTTGCCCCACCCACCCGGAGGGCCAAATTGCCACAACAATCGAATGCGAACCGTCCAAATCCGATCCGCTGATGTCCCCCGAAGGGTCCATCCGAACTAAATTGGCAGACCCCAAGAGCGCGGCTCCGGCTTTTCTCGTTTCATTACATAAAATCGATCAGTTGAAAGGCATTGAGCTACTTCCAAGCGGCGGTCTGAGGATTGGAGCCCTGACAACCATAAGCGAAATCGAGCGTTCATCAGAAATCCGCAAGGATTGGACCGCTCTGGCTCACGGCGCCGACAGTCTGGGCAGTCCGCTGGTCCGCAACCGGGGCACCTTAGGCGGGAACATCGCCAACGCCCGCCCCGCCGCCGATACCGTCATCCCGACCATAGCTCTGGGCGGCAAACTGACATTGCAAAGCTCATCGGACACACGCACGGTAGCTGCTGGAGATTTCCCTACTGGGCCGGGGCTTTCGGTCCTGAAACCGGGTGAAATAGTAACCGATATTCACCTGCCGACCCCATCGCCACATTCCGGCAGTGCCTACTATAAAATGGCCAATAGAAAAGCACTTGAAATTTCAACCGTCGGTGTTGCCGTCTGGATGGTATTAGAGAAACCGGGTGGGCCAATAAAAGATGTTCGAGTGGCCCTCGGAGCGGTGGGGCCAACCCCCATTCTGGCCAAATCGGTAGGCAAAGTCTTGATAGGTAAAGTCCCGACCGACGAAATCCTCGTGCAGGCCGCCAAGGCCGCCGCCGGAGATGCCCGCCCAATCGACGATCACCGTGGTTCAGCTTGGTATCGGGTGCAAATGGTCGAACAACTTACGTTGCGTTTACTTAAATCTGTCCTCAGCGGAATCGAGAATGACCGATGAAAAAAATTATTTCGCTGACAGTAAATGGTGTATCGCATGAGGTCGCGGTGGAACCTCGCCGAACATTGCTCGAATTGATCCGCGAAGATTTGGGCTTGACCGGCACCAAGAAGGGCTGCGGCATTGGAGATTGCGGTACCTGCACCGTGCTTCTGGATGGTGTCGCTACCTTCAGTTGTTTGACTCTCGCCATTCAAGCCGATGGTTGCACAGTCGAAACGGTCGAAAGCCTGGCGGAAAATGGCCAGCTAAACCGCCTGCAGCAGGCCTTTGTGGATCAGGGCGCCATACAATGCGGATATTGCACGCCCGGCATGTTAATGACCACAACGGAACTGCTCCGACGCAATCCGCATCCAGAAGAGAGTGAAATCCGGAGGGCGATCTCAGGCAATCTATGCCGATGTACTGGATACCAAAAAATAGTCGAAGCGATCCAGACAGCCACCGAGGATAGCGATGAGTGATTATCGAATCCTGAATACGCGCGCGCCACGGGTGGATGCCGTCGATAAAGCCACGGGGAAAGCGATCTATACCGATGACCTCCGGCGTCCCGGCATGCTGTATGCCGCTATTTTGCACAGCCCCCTGGCCCATGCCCGCATATTAAATATAGATACCTCCCGCGCGGAACAATTACCCGGAGTAAAAGCTGTGGTAACCTACCGCGAGGCGGGTACCACACCTTATGGCGTAAGTCCAGCCCGTTATGATGAGACCATATTCTGCCACGATAAAGTGCGTTATGTCGGCGATGAAATCGCAGCCGTGGCGGCTGTCGATCAAGATACAGCCCTTGAGGCGGTCCGCCTGATCAAAGTCGATTTCGAAGAATTGCCGATTGTTCTTGATGGCCGCACAGCGATGGATGAAGGACAGCCCCTGCTTCACGAGATGCATAAAAACAATATGTGCGCCAAAGTCAACTGGCATTTCGGAGATATTGAGAAGGGGCGTAAGGAATCACACATAATCCGAACCGATCACCTGTCGAGCAAGATGCAGGACGCGGCTTTTATGGAACCGCAGAGCATTCTGGCGGAAACCGAATCCAACGGCAATCTGACTATGTGGAGTTCAACTCAAGCCCCGCATTATGTTCAACGTACCCTGGCAATGGCGTTAAATATCCCCTTGCATAAGGTCCGTGTGATCAAACCTGCCGTCGGGGGCGGTTTTGGACCCAAAGCCTCATGTTCGAGCGCGGAACTGGCTGTCTGCCTGCTGGCGATGAAAACCGGTCAACCGGTCAAACTCACTTTCGATCGCGAACAGGTCTTTCTCCATTCACGGGCCAGGCATCAGTTCTTCCATACTATGACCACCGGCGTCAAAAAAGATGGCAGCCTGTCGTTTCTTGAGCATAAATGTATCCTGGACGGCGGAGCCTATGCCAGCTTTGGAATTGCGACAGTATATTATTCCGGATCGTTGCTCGGAGGACCATACCGGCTTAAGAATATGAAATACGACGGCTACCGGGTAGTGACCAATAAACCTGCCTGTGGCGCACAGCGGGGACACGGAGCCGTCATCGCAAGAGCTTTGTTCGAGGTTCAACTGGACCGCATCGCCGAAGAACTGGGCATGGATCCGATTGAATTGCGTCTGAAAAATGTCATGGAAGCGGGCGAAACGACCTGCAATGAGTTATATGTCAGCAGTTTTGGCATGCGTGAGGCGCTCGAAGCGGTGCGGGATTCCGCCGCCTGGAAAAATAAGCGTTCATCGAGCGGCAAAATCCGCGGCGGCGGCAAAGGTATTGGCGCGGCTTGCGGCTTTTTCGTGTCGGGGGCGGGATATTCGATCTATCGTTCCCGGACCTATCATTGCACCGTCGTCACCAAGGTTGATGAAGTCGGCGGCGGAGTTACGGTGAATTCCGGATCCGCCGATATCGGCCAGGGCTCGGATACGGTGTTGGCCATGATCACCGCCGAAGAATTAGGTCTATCTCTGGACGACGTACAAGTTGCTTCCGGTGATTCCAAACTCAGCGTCGATCTGGGAGCCTATTCCAGCCGGACCACCCTGATGACCGGGCATGCCTGCCGTGAAGCGGCACAGGATGCCAAACGACAGATTCTGGAAGCGATCGCCGGCAAAATGTCAGTCGCTCCCGAAACGCTCGATCTAAAAGACGGATTCGTCGTCAGTTTGGCCGGCGAGATAGATTTTTCAGAACTCCGCAAGGAATACCTGCAGGAGCACAAAGGTTTTGTCGATCTGCCCGACGGGCCGCAACTGACTTTTGCTGAGGCCAGCCGGGTTGCCTTCCTTGAGCTTGGCACAATTGTCGGAACCGGCAAATACCGCCCGCCCCCTCTGGGTGGATCATTCAAGGGCGCAGCGGTCGGAACTTCGCCCGCCTTTGGCTGTTCGGCGCAGGTAGCCGAGGTGTCGGTCGATCTGGAAACCGGCGAGATCACTATGGATAAAATTACCGGCGCCCATGATTGCGGTTTCGCTATCAATGTTACCCAGGTCGAAGGCCAGATGCACGGTTCGATTATGATGGGGATGGGCGAGGCCCTGATGGAAGAAATCATTTACGATAAAAAGGGCCGTATCGTCAATGCCAACCTCGCCGAATACAAAATACCGACGGCCCTCGATGTGCCGCCTTTGGATGCGATAATAGTCGAATCAAACGAACCCCACGGACCATACGGGGCGAAAGAAGTCGGGGAGGGGGCTATCATGCCGGTTATCCCGACCATCCTCAATGCCATCTACGATGCTACGGGGGTACGCATTGACGAACTCCCGGTAACTCCGGAAAGGTTGATGGCGGCGATGAAGGCTAAGAAGGATAAAAAAGGATAGTCTTCGAAGCAGCCAATATTAAGACCTTACGATTGCCTCAATTCCCGCGAGTTCTTTTGAATACCGAACCCTGTGTTTGACGCTGTCTATAAGAGCATCCGTATCGGTAACCCGGATCCCACCCAGCATATAAACCCCGTGTGAAATCAGAATATCACTCATAGGTGTACTCGGTCCGATGACAAACGCCTTAGCCTTGGCCTCGGTACTGAGTTCAAGAAGGCGGGGGAGAGTCTTGTTTATTATTGATGTGGCTGAAATTACGACGATGTCCGATTGGGGTATTACTTCCTCGCAAGCATCGGCCGGGAGTTCACCCTCCTCCGGTTCCATTTCAAGAAAATATGACCGACCAGCAGCCTCGCCAATATCAGAGTTCAACGGGAACCGTCCGACAACCGTAACAGTTTTGCCCTCAATTTCCTCAAATATGTCACTGAAGATGTTACCGGGTTTTCCAATAGGTTCGATAAGAGAATTCAAAGCCGCCAGACCGAGACTTGCCTTTGAAAGCTCCCGGCTCTTTAGTTGCCCGGCTATTTCAACGGCGCTTTTTCCGATCAGGTCGTCCGATAAATCGTGTTCTCCGCCGTTCGCCATCGTATGCGAATGAACGATACCGGTAAATCTGCTTTCAACTACAGTCCAGTGAAGACCGACACAAACATTTTTTACTGTGCAATCCCGATTACACGCACTTTCCAATAAGCTATCAAACAGATTCATGCCATATCTCGCAATTCATCACGAATCCCGTCCGCAGGGGCAAATTCTTTCAATCCCGCATAGCTCGCCGACGCCGGCTGCGGTCACACCGTATACCAGGTAATTCTTCCCGCACGACTGAATCCGATCCCGAATACCGCCAAACGTATTATTTATCAGCGTTGTTCCGGTATACACTATTACATCTGAAGCATCAATCAAATCATCGGTGCGCTGAGCACCATCCCAGATTTCCACACCGAATTTTTGCTTGCCGATATTATCTTTGTTCAGATCAGTGATTTTAACATGATCCGGACCGAACGCATCCACAAGTCTTTCAGCGATAGCCGGGTTGAGACCGACCAAGCCGATATTCGTTTTACCATATTTCTTCAGTATTGTATCGGCAATTTCGAGGGCGCATTCCTCGGGCTCTTCATCTTTACAGTGCACCGTTTTATCAACCATCTTAAGGTTGGCCATGAGCGCATTGAGCGTCGCTACATAGATTGCGCGGTTTTGATTGGTAGTCAGTTCGAGGTCCAGCACGTCCTTTAAGCTCCCCAGAAACTCCTGCGGAGAATCGGTATAGGCATGACCCTTTGATCCCAGTACGGTAGCCTCGACAACCCTCTCCTTCCCGATAATAATGGGAAAATCCCGACGGCCGGGATTCCCGATCGCCTCCTCCGGGGTCAACGGTTTGGCGAAAACGGTAACTTCGACATTGAGCAATTGTTTTTTTTCGGCTATGTCCCTGATCCTGACCCTGGTTTGCTCAAGGATACCGAGTTGTGATTTATTATTCATAATTTCACCTCATATACGAAAGAATGAACTTCAGTGATACATAGGAAAACATAAGCCCGAAAATAAGCCTGAGAGTACTGGAAGGAAAACTCTTATTCAGTTTAGCTCCCAAGTTGGCTCCGAGCAGGGTACCCATGCATATTGGCAAGGCCACGTTCAGATCGATGAATCCCTGCCAGAATTTGAATGCGGAACTGATGAACGCATTTATTGAAAAACAGGTCAGGGATGCCGCCATGGCTACCTTGATTGGCGCGTTTAGGATATATGTAAAAGCCGGGACCAATATCACCCCGGTGCCTATACCAAGCAGACCGGGTAAAGCGCCAGCCATCGATCCGATGGAAATTTTCTGCAAAAGGCTACCCTTGATTTCGTTACCGGCCTCCCTCTTTTCTGCCTTTCTGGTAAGGCCGCGAATACCTTCAACAATCATGCGTGCTGAGATCAGAGAGAAGACCAGGCCGATACCCAGATCGAGCCAGCGTTCCCTAGTTGACAGGTATAAAAATACAATTGAAAAGATCACCGTGGCCAAAGCTCCCGCTATCATGATGATGGCGAGGGAGCGGAAATTTACATGGCCTATCCGGTAATGGCGATAACTTCCCCCCAGGGTGGTAAAGAAAACGGCCAGAATGCAGGTGCCGGCGGCGTGAGCCGGTGATAGACCGACCATGAAACGCAAAATCGGCATCAAAACGATGCCCCCGCCGATTCCCAATAGTCCCCCGAGGGCGCCAGCCAACAGCCCTCCGGCAAAAAGCATGAGAATCTCTGTCATTCAGCTTGCATCTTTCAAATGGACACTCATTCCAAATCAGATCCTTCCAGAACTATCACGAGGCATGGGCACCGCAAATGTACAACACGCGAAGAATATAGACGAATAATCCCATGTTGTCAAACGTCAATGTGATTTCTCCTGACAATATTATTCACCGGATCGACCTTTCGCAGCAATATAGGATTAGAGGCGTCCGCTAAAGCCAATCATTGGTATCATGAAATCCGGGAATCTCTTATCTATCGGTCAAACATTCAAGATTTAATTGACAAGTGAAGCCTCGAATTGTATTATAGCCTATTATCATTCGCCGGAAATTTACCGGTCACGCTGATTCGAAGCAGGAGTTAATCTATGGCCGCGTCACCAAAGACCTCAGTAAAAAAAGATGAATGGATTCCAACCAGTTGCGGGCAGTGTTATTGCATGTGTGGTGTGAAAGTCCGCAAACAGGACGGTGTTGTCACCGAGTTGGCGGGAAACCCGGATGCGCCTACCGGGCGGGGACATATCTGCGTCAAAGGCCTTGCCTCGCCGCAGTTGTTGTACGATCCCTACCGGGTAAATTATCCAATGAAACGAACCAATCCCGAAAAAGGACTCGGGGTCGATCCCAAATGGGAACGTATTTCATGGGATGAAGCGCTCGAGACCATTACCAAGAAGTTGAAGGAATGTCAGGAGCGCGATCCGCGTGGAGCCTTTTTCCAAGCGACGACAACCCAGGCCTCGGAAATTCGTTTTGGTGTCATCGGTTTCATGAAGGGTTTCGGCACTCCCAACTACTGGGTCTCCGGCGGCGGGTTGCATTGCGGCAATGGCGCCCACTTCATGAACGGCATCATGCATGTCTCGTGGTCGATTATTCCCGACTTCGCACACTGTAACTATGCCCTCAACTTCGGCTGCTCCAAAGGGCATGGCGCCGGCCACGTGGCGGTTCAGAATGCCACTCAGGTCGCCGATGCTCGCGCCCGCGGATTCAAGAATGTTGTTTTCGATCCTTTTCAGAGCGCCCAGGCCTCGAAGGCCCATGAATGGGTGCCGATTCGTGTCGGCACCGACGGCGCGCTGGCCCTGGGGCTGGTCAACTCGCTCCTCAACGAGCATGATATCTACGACGCCGAATACCTGATGTACAAGACTAATGCTCCCTACCTGATCCGGCCCTCCGATGGTCGCTACATGCGGGACAAAGAGACTAACAATCCTCTTGTTTGGGACACCGTCGATAACTGTCCCAAAGTCCACAATGACCCAAGTGTGACGCGGGTTGAATACGAGGACGTAGCTCACGAGGTGGCCCTGACCGGCACCTACAAAGTCGACGGCACCGATTGCCGTCCGTCTTTCGAACTCTTGAAAGAACATGTTAAAAAATATACGCCCGAATACGTCGAGAAAATTACCTGGGTACCGGCGGCGACGATTAGCCGGATCGCCAAGGAATTCGGTGAGGCTGCCGAAATTGGATCGACGGTTACCATTCAGACCAGTAAAGGTCCGAAAAAGATTCCTAAACGTCCGGTGGCAACCCATTTCTTCCGCGGTGCACAGGGCCATACCAATTCCGGCTGGACCTGTCTATCAATTGACATGGTTAACCACATTGTCGGCGCGGCCGATACCTATGGCTCGGCCCTCGGTCTGGGTGCCTCTGTCGGCAGTGGGTACGAGAAGACGGGCAAGCCGTATCAGATCCCTTACCCATGCCCGGATGGCTTGCTGGTTGCCAAGACCTGGGTTTACGATCATAAACCGTACCCGCTACGCGAACCAAAGGCACCAACCCGTCTGGATTTGCACGACATGTTCCCGACCTCGATCTACAACGCCTTTACCATTACCAGCCCCAGATGGTTCGAGATGCTGGAGCGTTTTGATATTGGGTATAAACCGGATGTCATGATCAACTTCGGCTCCAATTCGGTGATGACTATGGGCAATTCGGAGACGGTAACCGAAAACTTCCTGAAAAAATTTAATTTCATCTTCTCTTTCCAGCTTTATATCACGGAATTCGAAGAGGCAGTAGCGGACATCGTTCTGCCCGACGCCTGTTTCCTTGAGCGTTATACTCCGGCGGTGAGTTTCCCCTCAACCTTCTCTCACCCGCAGGGCGAGGATGATTGGGGCTGGACCATTCGCCAGCCGGTCGTAGAACCGATGTTCGAACGACGCGATTTCAACCAGGTCATGCTGGATATTTGCGAACGTCTTGGCATCCACGGCAAGTTCTATAAAGGACTCAACGATTCCATCGGCGTCCGCTACGGCGGGGAGATGAGCGATAAATATAAGTTGGTGGAAGATGGCAGCGTCCGTCATTCTTGGGAGGATATTACCGACCGACTCCTCAAGGACCGCTTTGGTGAAGAGCACGGCCTCGAGCATGTGCGCAAGAAAGGCGTTTTCACCTGGCCCAAGAAAAAAGAGGATATTTACTGGAAATGGAATAACCCCTCCCGTGTCCCGATCTATTTCGAGTACTTTATCGACTCCGGCGAAAAAATCGACAAACTGTGGAAAAAATACGACGGAAAAGATTTCTTCGATTTCGATTGGTCTCGCTTTAAGGCGCTGGCGGACTGGTATCCCTGCCCGACGCACACCGAAGAAGACCCCGAATATGATATGAACACTTTCTACTGGCGAGCGGTTATGCACTGTAATTCGATGACCCAGCAAAATCCCTGGCTCGATGAGTGTTCCCAGGAAGACCCGAATGTATATGCGATCCAGATGCACGTCAATACCGCCAAAGAAAAGGGAATTGCTGATGGCGACAAGGTCTGGCTTGAAAATCCGGAAGGCCATAAGGTAAAGGGCTGGGTATCGCTCAGCGAGGGAATCGAACCTCACCATCTGGCCATTGCCGCGGTTGCGGGCCATTGGGGCAAATATATGCCGATCGCCAAAGGCAAGGGAACCTTCTTCAACGATCTTGTAGAGATGGATCTGGGTCACACCGATCCTCTCACCTTTAACCAGGATATTTGCGCCAGGGTAAAGATCTACAAGGCCGAGGATTAGTCGAACTATGAATCAGATAGCTCTGAAACCGTTACGATTGGAGACAGACATGCCACGATACGGAATGGTCATCGATCTCAAGAGGTGCTATGGGTGTTATGCCTGTAGTATGGCCTGCAAAACGGCAAACCACACGCCTCCGGGAGTTTTCTGGGCCCGTGTCCTCATGAGTGAGGTGGGTACATATCCCAATGCCGTCCGGCAAGCTCTTCCGGTGCTCTGCATGCAGTGCGATGAACCCTCCTGCATGGAAGTGTGTCCCACAGGAGCTACACAAAAGCGGGACGATGGGATCGTGATCGTGGATCAGGATAAATGCATGGGATGTAAGTATTGTGTTATGGCGTGTCCGTATGGGTCGCGGTATAGCGTGGACAAGTGGGAAAGCTATTTCCCGGAAGGGTTGCCGCTGTCGCCTCTGGAAGAACACCAGAAAAAAGCCTGGATGGAAAAATCGGGCGTCGGTGTAGCCACCAAATGTGATTTTTGTCTGGATCGTCTTGCCGAAGGCAAACTGCCCGCATGCGTTGAAGCATGTCCGGCCGTGGCCCGTACCTTCGGGGATCTCGACGATCCCAACAGTGATATATCCATTCTGATAAAGAAAGAGCGGGGACAGGTGCTGAACCCGGAATTCGGCAACGAGCCCAAAGTCTATTACCTCTTTCCGAGGTAATAGTCCAAAATGTAGATGTGCCGAATATGTTAGTCAACTTTTAGGAGAACTGCTATGGATCCGAAAGTCAATGGTCAACTGCAACACGACTGGAGTTGGCTCATTGCCGTCTACCTCTTTCTTGGTGGTGTCGGCGGCGGAGCTTATACAATAGCCGCAATCAACAGCTTTTTGGGTACGGGACTGGAGCTGTCGACGACGGTGGGCCTGTGGATCGGCTTTCCGGCTCTCCTGATCGGAACCCTTTTCCTTATTGCGGATCTGGGCGCACCCAGCCGGGCTATCCTCGCCGCAATGAAACCGGGAACTTCATGGATATCCCGCGGCACATTAATCATCTCTGTTTTCATGGTCCTGTCATTTGTGCATCTGGTCCTCCATCAATTCACCGATGTCGGCGCAACCGCCGGCGGAAGTACTCTCATAGATATTATTGCCATCGCCGGAATAGTATTCGCCATCGGGACGATGGCCTATACCGGTATTCTCCTTAGCGCTTCCAAGGGCATTCCATTCTGGCGCTCCGGCGTCGTACCGATCATTTTTGTCGTATCCGCGACCGTGACCGGCCATTTTGCGATCATGCTCGGCGTGGTGTTGAATGGAGCCGTCCCCGGCACCCTGACCGCACTGCAAACTATGGCCCTGGAAGCCGTCGCCCTGGTGGTTCTGGAAGTGCTGGCGATACTGTTTTTCCTCCAGGCCGCTTTTCGCCAGCCCGATCCGAGGGAATCGGCGGAACGCATTCTCAGTAAGAGTATGTTTGTTGTCGGATATTTCATACTGGGGTTGGCCATGCCGATGATTCTGATGATCGTCGTCTATTTTTCAGTGGTCAGTACCAGCACCAACGGGATGATTGCATTTGCGGCGATCGGAGCGGTTCTCGGTCTTATCGGCGGCCTGATTTTGCGTCAGGCGGTTTTGATCTGCGGTGCTCTGCCAACTTTGAATATCGCCGGTTTCAAATTCCGCCGAATTCACCGGCCCAAGGATCCTAAACCGGGTATTGGCCTGATGCCACCCACTTGATTCCGGTAACCTGCGAACACGGCGCTACATAATATAAATCCATAAATCGACGGAGTCGATCGATTCGGCTATGACCAAGCCCGACGAACATTCCGATGTCATGCGAAAAGTGCGTGCAAATCGTATCTTCACTGGAGATACGGCCAAGCCTCCGATTGAGGAGGATGTTCTTGTCATCAAGGAAGCCCCGCTTACCATTGATGTCGAGGGTGTCGAATCATACACCGTGCTGTGCACCCCGGCCGACAGGAAGGCTCTGGCCGCCGGTTTTCTGCGCAGCGAAGGCGTTATCGAGAGCATGGCCGATATCAAAGTCATCAAGGAATGCGAAGACGATACCAACACAATTCGCGTGCGGCTGACTCACAGTGTGCCCAGGATCGACGATGCCGGTCGCAATCTTCTGATCGTATCATCGTGCGGCGCCTGTGGGAGTGAAAACCTGCAAAAACGAATCGATTCGTTGCCCGCTGTCGGTGATTCGCTGAAAATCGAAGCCGGTCTCTTGCGATCGGTTTTTGGCTCCCTGAGCAAGAAGCAGGTGTTGTTTGAGGCCTGCGGCGGGACACATGCGGCGGGTGTGTTCGATAGTCATGGCGAGATTATTTCCTGGGCCGAAGACACCGGCCGACATAACGCGCTCGATAAGGCTATCGGCAAATGTGTGTTGGACGGCATCGAAACCGCCGGACTTGGAGTAGCCCTGACCAGCCGGCTCAGTCTGGAGATGGTCAGCCGGAGTGTGCGGGCGGGGATCGAGATGATCATTGCCGTATCGGCTCCGACATCGATGGCGCTCGACGTAGCCCAAAAATGTAACATCACTCTCTGCGCCTTCGTCCGCGAAACCCGCGCAACGATTTTCACACATCCTGTTCGTGTCATCGGCCAGCGCGGTTAATCCAGAGAATATTTTACCATTTGCAGGGAAGATCAAACCCATTTATACCCCCGTAAACCCATTTTATGGCCCGAAAAATGGCTTAAGATGGCTTATAATGGCTTTGAAATGGCTTTGAAAAAAGGCGATGTTGTTGCCGCACAACGATAAAATGGCTTTGTTTCGTCATTTTTGTATATTTCCCGGGCCTATCCTCCATGGGGATCATATTCGGCCTGTTATTTCTAATGCTTTCTTTCATATAGAGACCTTTCTCGTTCAGGTTCACTTAACAGGATGGCATCGGGATTAACAGCGATTTAACGTTGTTTTTGCAGGCAGGTGGCAGGGGCCGCCAGAAGGCGGTTTTATGCTGTCGCGAGGATGACCGAAGTGGTAGAACCACACTTTGGATGTCGCGAGGATGATCGAAGTGGCAAAGCCACACTTTGGCTGTTGCGAGGATGACCGAAGTGGCAAAGCCACATTTTGGCTGTCGCGAGGATGACCGAGACCCAGAGTTTCAGACAAACTAATTTAGCGAGGAAGCGTCTCAGGATCAAAAGATAAACCCACCTGGCGCCCGCAGACGGGCTTAGGTGGGGTACAAGTGGCAGGGCCACTTTTTGGCTGTCGCGCGGATGAACAGCGTAATGTAATAGAATTCTTGACTTATCATGAAACCCGGACCAGAGGTCCGGGCCACACAGGGCAATGGTCCCGGGTAACCGGCGAAGTGGCAGAACCACACTTTGGCTGTCGCGAGGATGACCGAAACCAGGAGCTACAAGCTTCACTAATAGCCGGCGTGCCGGGATTTACATTGATTTTGGGGTGGAATTGCTTTAACTTGATCCAGTTACAGGGGAAAGGCATTATGGCAGGCACAGCCTGTTTTATGCTGTCGCGAGGAGGAGCTAACCCTGGATTCTAATTGGCATATCGATTTTAAATTGTCATTACCGCATCAAAATATAGGAATATATAATGGCACGAGAAAATAATCCTGTACCGGCCAGTTTCAAGGGCGTCATGGTTTCCAGTACCTTCAAGGATTTAGAAAAACACCGGAAGGCATTGATGGAGGCACTTCAAAAAGAAAAGCTCGTCCCAATTGGGATGGAAGATTATGTCGTTAAACCTGACGACGATGTCATCTCTTCCTCCCTCAACATGGTTCATGAGAGTAGCGCCTATATCGGGCTCATCAGCCACCGTTGTGGAGATATTCCCGAATGCTCCGAGCGTAATCCCGACTCATACTCAATAACCCGTCTTGAGTTTGAAGAAGCTCAAAAACTTGGCTTGCCGACAATAATTTTCGTCATGGGAGATAAACATCCAGGGACAAGAGAAGACTTCGAAGTTGACCCTGAAAAGGTTAAAAAACTCGAGGCGTTTCGCAAGCGAGCTAAAGAAGGCCGCATCTATGTCAAATTCGACAGTTTGGAGAAATTCACGAACGAAGCTATTCATGCCGTAGGAGAACTACGTCGATATCTCGATGAGCAAGCCGCACCTGTCACCAAGGAAACCGAATCCGATCCCATCCCGACTCCTCCGGAGTTTTATGCTGAGCCGCCTTATATCGGGTCACATAAATTCCTGGGTCGCCAAGCTCAGCTTGATACCTTGAATGATTGGGCTACCCCTGCCGATTCCCACCCAATTCTTTTGTTCGAGGCAATTGGCGGCGCGGGCAAAAGCATCCTCACTTGGGAGTGGGTGAACAATCATGCAACCAAGGTCCGTGATGATTGGGCGGGCCGCCTTTGGTATTCCTTCTATGAGAAGGGCGCCATCATGGCCGACTTCTGTGCCCGCGCCCTAGCCTATATTACCGGCCAGCCGTTCGATGATTTTAAGAAGAAGAAAACACCTGAACTTGGTGATATGCTCCTCCACCATCTCAAAGACAAGCCCTACCTGATCGTATTCGATGGTTTGGAACGCGTACTCGTTGCCTTTCATCGTTACGACGCGGCCCAGATTACCGATGAGGATGTGGATACCGCCACCGACCAGATCGCCGATCGCGATCAATGCGCCGCCATCCATCCCGAGGACGACGAACTACTTCGCACTCTTGCCGGAGCCTCACCTTCGAAACTCCTTCTAACTTCCCGCCTTACTCCCGATGTTCTGCTCAATGCCTCCAATCAGCCGATCCAAGGTGTTGTTCGCAACTCTCTTCCAGGTCTCCGCCCATCGGATGCTGAAAAATTATTTAACGCCTGCAATGTTTCTGGCGATTCCAAGGCTATCCAAGATTACCTCAAAGCGCACTGTGACTGCCATCCCCTCGTCATTGGTGTCCTCGCAGGACTTATCATTGACTACCTCCCCGACCGGGGGAATTTCGACGCTTGGGCTGTCGACCCCAATGGCGGCGGGCAACTCAATCTCGCAGATCTAGACCTCGTACAAAAACGAAACCACATCCTCAAAGCCGCCCTGGATGCCATTGATGATAAAGGCAAGCAACTTCTTTCAACTCTGGCACTATTATCTGAGTCTGTTGATTATCCCACACTTTGCGCCTTTAATCCTCATCTTCCACCGGAGCCGGAGAAGGTTGAAGAGCCTGAAAATCCAGAAGAAAGTTGGAGATGGCGAAGAATGTCCGATGAAGAAAAAGCGAAGGCCAGGAAGGACTACAAAGCCGCCATCCAACAGCAAAAAGATTATGAACAAGCCCTAAAAGCCCATTTGGATTCACCGAAATTCCTTGCCGCCCCGAAGAAATTACAGGAGACTGTCCGCGATCTGGAACAACGTGGCTTGCTGCAATACGATCCACAATCCAAGCGCCACGATTTACACCCGGTTGTACGTGGTATCGCTGCTGGAGGGCTAGAACAGGAGGAGATGGAAAGCTATGGGCAGCGCGTGGTCGACCATTTCTCCCAGCGGGCTCACAGCCCATACGATGAAGCAGAAACACTCGAAGACGTCCGCGATGGCCTGCATATTGTCCGCACTCTGCTTCAGATGGGCCGCCATCAGCAAGCCTATGACGCCTATAGTAATGACTTGCACATAGCATTGTTGTTTAATTTGGAGGCCCCTGCGGAAACCTTGTCCCTTCTGCAACCTTTCTTCCCTCATGGCTGGGCCACATTGCCGAATGATCTGAAAGCAACCGACAGAGCTAGTCTGGTGAATTCTGCCGCCGTCGCCTTAGATGATGCAGGTCAATCCAATGAGGCATTATCAGCTTTTGGCGCCTCGCTGCAGGCTGTACTTCAACAAGAGGACTGGAATGAACTGCGAATCCGTTTATCCAATATCGCCTTAACTCTCGGAGACCAAAATAGTCTGGCAAAAGCGGATTTCTGGATTCTACAGGCACTCGACCTTGCCTCTCAGTTGATTATGAAAGTAGATCTCTTTCGCGCACGGTTGGTTCGCTTTGACTCCCTCGTTCGGGCCGGTCAATGGCAAAGTGCCGAAACGATGTGGCGATTGCTAGACCCTATGGGGCGCAATTGGCCACGCTCCATGTATCGTCCCGGCGAGGCGGAGCGGTGCTACGCCAAATTTCTTTTCCAGCAGGGTAAGCTAAAGACAGCGCACCTCGACAACACTGAGCAAATTGCCAATGCCGGCAGAACCCGTATTATCATTCGTCAACTCCATGCACTGCGTGGGGAATGGCAATTAGAACAAAAGCATTATGAACTCGCCGCTGCCAGCCTCAACGAGGCGGTGCGCATGGCCCGCGAAGTTGGGCAAACCGATGCGGATGCAGAAACCCAACTTGCCCTTGCCAAATTTCATCTTGGTCAGTTACCGGAAGCATGTCAGCAGGCAGAGCGACTCGCAAAAGTCAAAAAACCGTTTCACCGCTTCCTCGCCGAACTGTGGCTTGCGATTGGCGATCATGAGCAGGCGAAAGAGCATGCACTCGCCGCATATAAATGGGCATGGGCCGATGGTGAACCATATGTCCGTCGCTACGAACTGAATAAAACTATCGAGTTATTGGAGCGGCTCGGAGTGGAGAAGCCCGATCTGCCGCCATACGATCCGGACAAAGATGAAAAACTTCCATGGGAGGATGATGTCGTTGCGGCCATTGAAAAGCTGAAAGCCGAGAAAGAGGCCGAGAAGGTAAAGAAGGCAAGGAAGAAGGGCAAGGGCGGTAGGTAATCAATCGATAGATCGCCACGGCCCGCAAGCGGGCCTCGCGATGACCGGTGGCAAGGGCCACTTTTATGCTGTCGCGAGGATGATTTGAATTGATTGCCATTGTATATGCTGGGGCAGACGGGCTTAGGTGGGGTACAAGTTGTCAAGCCTGGATTCCCGCCTGCGCGGGAATGACATCGTGCGTGACCGCAAGAAATGGGGGGAGATATCTACTACTTTTTCAACAAGGTCTAAAGACCTGGGGCACCTGAGATTAAATTTTGAAAAATGTTCGACAGAAATTTCTATTGAATCGCAACGGATGGGGAGGCATATTCCGGTGTTATTCTTCGGAATCCTCTTCTGCCTCGTCCTCCTGCATTTGTTTCACCGCTTCCCAGTAAACCCGCAATTCATCCTCGTAATCCAGTTGCCGGTCCAGAATCGATAAGGTCGGCTTGATCCACTCGTCGTCGCAATAATGCCAGCGCAGCCTTATCGTGTCGACCTTAAAAGTGCTATCAGGCATGATCCATTCCAGCATCATATGGATATAAGCGGAATCGTCGAAGAGCGTCGCTGAATCGACCTGTACCGCCACCAGCGTATCAGGTTTATACCACGTCATATAGGAGTTGGCGAGATATTCCTCCAGCGGTGAATCCTGGCGCATGTAGGGAAATTCATTCTCCCAGATAACGGCATAATCCCGGACCTTAATTCGAGTGAACATCTCTTGTGTATTGGAGATTATGAGACTTTCGGTCGAGTCGACGGGCGGCTCGGTCTGGCAGGCAAATAATGGCAGGACCATCAGCATTGTCAGAACAATACCGAAAGCATGCCTTTTATGATTTTGAAACATGACTAATCAACACCTTTCGTTCTTTATCTCATTCTACTCCCGGCCGGATCAATTGTTTCCGGCAAGGCAGACTATTAATATAATCGGTTTTTTCCCTTAGTCAATAAAATGATTTTTCTATTCAAATTCGACCAGTACCCGGCCTTTGTCGACACTTTCCCTGGGGGAAATATTGATCGCCTTGATTTTCCCCGACAACGGCGACTTGATATCGTTTTCCATCTTCATCGCCTCCATGACCAGAAGCGACTGACCTTTCGTCACCTCGTCACCGATGGCGCATTGAATATCGACGATCAGGCCCGGCATCGGAGCCGCCACATTTTTGACCGCCTGGGTGTCGCTTATCCCGGCCGCTTTCTTGATTTTGGCCAGTTCATAATCTTCGACCCGGAAATTTTCCGACCGGGCTCCGTGTGAAATTGCGTATCCATCGGGAAGATGTTCGACTCCGATTTCATGCGAACGGCCGCCGATAATCAGGGAATATCGGTTGTTGTTCAGCCGGACGATATCGGCTTTATGCTGCGAGCCGTTCCGTTTGATAAAAAGGTCGCCGTTGGAGCGCCACAATTCGAATTTGTAATTTTTATCCGCGGTGTTGACCTGGACCTTCTTCATCTTACCATACCTTTCTCAGACCATCGATCCGTCCCGACAATTTCCACGCGTCGGCGGTTTGCTGCTTTTCGTTGCCGATACCGGCCAGTTTGAATTTGCGCCGGTAATCTATCAGCGCGGCGGCCATGGCTGACAATTCCATCTCTTCTTCCGGCGGCATCATGCTCGCGGCCAGATCGGGGAATTCATCCGCAATAAAATGAGTCGACAGGCGGCCATCGATGAAACTTTGATTTTCCATCACCATCGCTTCGAATGGGATTGTCGTTTCCACGCCTTGCACCGTGTATTCATCCAGCGCCCGGAGCATCCGGCAAATCGCCTGACGGCGGTCGCTGCCCCAGGTGACCAGTTTGGCGATCAGCGGATCGTAGTAAACGGGGATATCATCGCCGGAGACAAAACCGGAATCGACTCGCACTCCCGGTCCCGACGGCTCATGATACGCCGCCATATGGCCGGTTGAAGGGATAAATCCGGCAGCGACATCCTCGGCATAAATACGGCATTCGATGGCATGGCCGCGTTGCTTTACCTCTTCCTGCGTGATAGTCAATTTCTCACCCGCGGCGACTTTGAACTGTTCCTGCACCAGGTCAATGCCGGTTACCATTTCGGTCACCGGATGTTCGACCTGCAAGCGGGTGTTGACTTCGAGGAAATAGAAATTGAGAGTTTCATCGACCAGAAATTCGACCGTTCCGGCTCCGACATAGCCCGATTCGCGGGCGATTGCCACCGCCGCTTCGCCCATCCGGGCTCGCAATTTATCATCGACCACCGGCGAGGGCGATTCCTCGATTACTTTCTGATGGCGCCGCTGGATGGAACATTCCCGTTCGCCGAGATGGATGACATTGCCGTGCGTGTCGGCCATGATCTGGATTTCGATATGCCGTGGCCGGGCAATATATTTTTCGATATAAACCCGCTTGTCACCAAAGGCGGAGGTCGCTTCCGAGGCTGCAGTTTTGATGGCCGCTTCCAGAGCGTCGGGGCTTTCGACAATCCGCATTCCCTTACCGCCTCCGCCGGCAGCCGCCTTGATCAGAACCGGGTAGCCGATTTTATCGGCATCGGCTTTGGCTCCATTGATATTTTCGATATCGTGAGTGCTCGCCGGAGCCAGCGGCAGGCCGGCTTTGATTGCTGTCTGGCGGGCTTCGAGTTTGTCACCGAGGAGGCTGATGACTTCCGGAGTCGGCCCAATGAAAATGATATCGTTTTTGGCGCATAGCTCGGCAAAGGATGCGTTTTCGGCCAGGAATCCGTATCCGGGATGGATTGCTTGCGCGCCGCATTCTTTGGCAACCTCGATTATCTTTTCCTGCACCAGGTATGATTCGGCGGAGGTGGAGCCATGCAACGGGTAGGCCTCATCGGCTGCGCGGACATGGTATGCCGTTCGGTCCGGATCGGAGTAAACCGCCACCGATGTAATACCGGCATCGCTGCATCCGCGTATAATTCTTACGGCGATTTCTCCCCGGTTGGCGATCAATATTTTTTTAATTTCGGTCATATTTTATATGTCTCGTCATTCCAGCAAGTTTGTCGAAACCTCCCTCGTAAAACTCGGGACCTTCGGCAAGGGTTTCGACCTACGATTACAATTACGCTTACAACGGTATATTCCCGTGTTTTTTGGGCGGGTTGGAATCCTTTTTGTTTTCCAACATCCTCAGGGCGCTGATCAATCGCGTCCTCGTCCGTTTCGGTTCGATAATATCGTCAATATATCCCCGCTCGGCGGCAATATACGGATTGGCGAATTTTTCGGTGAATTCGGCCACCCTCTCGTCAATCGCCTTCTGTTTGTCTTTGGCTGCAGCGATTTCCTTCTTGAAAATAATCTCCACCGCTCCTTTGGGTCCCATCACGGCGATCTCAGCGGTCGGCCAGGCATAGTTCATGTCGCCGCGCACATGCTTGGAGTTCATAACGTCGTATGCTCCGCCGTATGCTTTGCGAGTAATTACCGTTATTTTCGGCACGGTCGCTTCACAATAGGCATAGAGCAGCATGGCACCATGCTTGATAATACCGTTATGTTCCTGATCGGTGCCGGGCAGAAATCCGGGGACATCTTCGAAAGTGATAATCGGAATATTGAACGAATCACAGAAACGGATAAAGCGCGCCGCTTTGGCCGAGGAATTGATATCGAGTACTCCGGCCAGCACCGCCGGTTGATTGGCGATGATGCCGATCGACTGCCCGCCGAGGCGAGCGAATCCGACGATAATATTCATGGCGAAATCGGGATGGACTTCCAGAAAACGACCGTCATCGACCACTCGGGTGATGACATCTTTCATATCGTATGGCTTGTTCGGATTGAGCGGCACGATTGAATTGAGACTTTCCTCCTCGCGATCATCGGGATCATCGGTCGGGACATTGGGCGGGTCCTGCATATTGTTCAGCGGGATATAACTGAGCAGTTCGCGCGTGAAGCGGATCGCATCCGGTTCGTTTTCGGCAGCGTAATGGGCCACGCCCGATTTGGTGGCATGCGTCATCGCTCCGCCGAGTTCTTCGGATGAAACATCCTCATGCGTCACCGTTTTGACCACGTTGGGACCGGTGACGAACATATGGCTGATCCCCTTGACCATGATGGTAAAATCGGTAATCGCGGGGCTGTATACGGCGCCGCCGGCGCATGGTCCGAGGATGACCGAAATCTGCGGGACGACACCCGAGGCCAGAGTATTGCGCAGAAAAATATCGGCGTATCCGCCCAGCGATACGACGCCCTCCTGAATCCGGGCGCCGCCCGAATCATTGAGGCCGATCACCGGTGCGCCGACCTTCATCGCCATATCCATGATCTTGCAAATTTTTTCGGCATGAGCCTCCGACAGCGATCCGCCGAACACTGTGAAGTCCTGCGAGAAAACAAACACCTGCCGTCCGTCGATGGCGCCGACGCCGGTGACCACACCATCGCCGAGGAATTTCTTTTTATCGAGTCCGAAATCGCTGCTACGATGCGACACAAACATATCGAACTCTTCGAAACTGCCCCTATCGAGCAGGAGTTCCAGGCGTTCGCGTGCTGTCAGTTTGCCCTTGGCATGCTGAGCGTCGATTCTTTTCTGCCCGCCGCCGAGCCGAGCCTCGGCTCGCTTTTCCTCGATTTCCCTTAATTTTTTTTCAAGCGACATAATTTCCTCTGCCAGTTGAGGTAATAGATCACCTCGACTGAATTGCGGCCGATCCGGCCAATAATTTGGCTATAAAAGAACTACGTCACCGCCTCGATGACGGTTTTCAGTCCGTCTTCACGGACAGTCCCGATAGGGATTTCTATATCGTGATCAAAAGCAATCGCAAAATTCCCGGCCAGAACCCGCCGGGTCAATTCCCTTTTGACTTTCATGGTATCGCGCGGATAAAGATCGACCGAGGCGACATAGGGAACTTTGAAGTGATGCGAAAATGGAATGATGTCGGCATAATAGACGACCGTTTTTCCGCCGGAAGAAAATTCCACTCCCTGATGCCCCGCCGTATGCCCGCCTGTTTTAACCAGTTTTACTCCCGGCATTAATTCGAGATCGCCGTCGACCAGATCAAGTTGCCCGGCCTTTTCAATAATCTGCAACATTTCCACTTTATACACCGCCGAGGTTCTTTCATCCGGATTCATGGCGTCGTCCCATTCCTCTTTCTGGGTGACATAGCGGGCATTTTTGAAGCGAGGGACAAGTTTGTCATCCTGTGTCTTGACTGTTCCACCGGCATGATCGGTATGCAAATGTGAGAGAATTACATAATCGATATCGTCGGTTGAAAATCCCAGGTCACTTAGGCCGGTTTCAATGGCCGATTCCGACTGAGCGGCGTAAATTTTGGATTCTTTTTTTGACAGTAACGTACCAAGACCGGTGTCACAAAGCAGCTTATGCTCCCCCGTATCGACGACAAACAGGTTAGTCTGCATCGGTACCATATTGTCTTCGTCGACTTCGATCAACCTCCCCCAGATTATTTTGGGAACGATACCGAACATCGTGCCGCCATCAAGCTTGAAGCGGCGTTCGACAAAACTGTAGATAGTAAAATCGCCGAATTTGTACATGCCTGCCTTTTACGGAACAAGGGATCACCTTCGCGATCCCTCCAATCAAAAGTTATATCGCCAATAAGTCAGGATACAGGCTTGTCATCCCCTTAAAGGATTTTTTCATCTTTTTTCCCGGATGCCACCGCTCCCTTGAGCCAATCGATAATCTCAGTCGTCACCGCTCCGGGGGTAAACAGCTTACTGACACCCATCTTCTCCAGGGTCTTCATATCTTCGTTGGGAATGATACCGCCGCCGAAAAGCAGGATATCGCCTCCGCCCTTTTCCTTGAGCAAATCAAGGATGGCCGGAAAAAGGGTCATATGCGCTCCGGATAAGATCGAAACGCCAACAACGTTCACATCTTCCTGGATGGCGGCGTTGACAATTTGCTCCGGTGTCTGCCGCAGCCCGGTGTAGATAACCTCAAACCCCGCATCACGGAAAGCGGCGGCGATGATTTTAATGCCGCGATCATGACCGTCGAGACCCGGTTTGGCCAGAAGCACTCTTATTTTCTCAGACATGGTAATCTATTCCATCAAAGGTTTTTTGTGTCTGTTTCAATGAACCGCATGCTTGCCATTCTATCGATCAAAACATCGGCGGTTCGGTATATTCCCCGAACACCGGCCGCAGAGCATCGACGATCTCGCCCTCGGTGGCATAAACCCGGACACAGTCCAGGATCGCCTTGAGGGTATTGCCGTCGCCTTTGGCACATGCGGTCAAATCATCCAGGGTGCGGGCGACCTTGTCATTATCACGATCTTCTCTGACTTTCTTAAGCGTTGCCAATTGCTCGTTGGCTTCCGCCTCGTCGATTCTTAACGTCGGGATATCGATATCCTCTTCCATCACATAGTCGTTGACGCCCACTATTATCCGCTCTTTGCGTTCAATCTCCCGCTGATAATTGTAGGCCGACTTGGCGATTTCGCGCTGGAGATAACCTTCTTCGATACAGCGAAGGACGCCGCCGCGCTTGTCGATCTCGTCGAAATAGGCCTCGGCGTCGGCCTCGATTTTGTCGGTCAACGATTCGATAAAATACGATCCGGCCAGAGGATCGATTGTATTGACAACACCGGTTTCGTTCATAATGATCTGCTGAGTCCGCAGGGCCAGCAAGGCAGCCTTGTCCGACGGCAAAGCCAGCGTCTCATCCATCGAGTTGGTATGCAGCGATTGCGTGCCGCCCAACACACCTGAGAGGGCTTCGAAAGCGGTTCGCATCAGGTTGTTTTCCGGCTGCTGCGCGGTCAGGGAGCATCCCGCCGTCTGAGTGTGGAAACGGAGTAACCAGCTTTTTTCGTTTTTCGCTTTATATTTATACCGCATCCGTTTGGCCCAGATTCTCCGGGCAGCGCGGTATTTGGCGATTTCTTCGAAGAAATCCTGATGGGCATTGAAAAAGTGAGACAACCGGGGCGCAAAAACATCCACATCCTGACCGGCTGCAATAGCCGATTCGACATAAGTGAATCCATCGGCCAGGGTAAAGGCCAGTTCCTGAGCCGCCGTAGCGCCAGCCTCACGGATATGATAGCCGGAAATCGAAATGGTATTCCATTTCGGGACATGGTCGGAACAGAAGGCCATGAGGTCGGTGATGAGGCGAATCGACGGTTCCGGTGGGAAAATCCATTCTTTCTGAGCGATATACTCCTTGAGAATGTCATTTTGAAGCGTACCGGTCAGCTTCTCCGAGGGAACGCCCTGTTTCTCGCCCACGGCGATATACATGGCCAGGAGGATCGAGGCCGGGGCGTTGATCGTCATCGACGTAGATATTTTGCCCAGGTCGATACCATCGAAAATGGTTTCCATATCGACCAGCGAATCGACCGCGACGCCACACTTGCCGATTTCACCCTTTGACCGCTCGTGGTCGGAATCATAACCCATCAGGGTCGGCAGGTCAAAAGCGACCGAAAGGCCGTTCTGGCCTTCCTTCAGTAAATATTTATAGCGCTGATTGGTCTGTCGGGGCGTTCCCATTCCGGAGAATAGCCGCATGGTCCACATCCGACCCCGGTACATGGTGTGATGAACCCCACGGGTGTATGGGAATTCGCCGGGCAGGCCGATATTTTCGAGTGATTTCGAAGCGTCATAAGAATCGGGACCATACAGGATATCGACATCGTCGCCGGAAATGGTAAAAAACTTCGGGCGGGTTTTCTGCGGCATCTGATCGGCAGTTTCATGCCATTTTTTTCGGCGTTCGTCGAATTTGTCCCAGAACGATTTATCGAACATTCAAATCTCCGTAACTTTCGGGTCTAAAACACAATAAACGGTAAATATACGGCTCTCGCCCGAAAAATCAAGCAGATAGTACCATCTTTAAATTGGCACTTTCCGGCCTTGAAATAGCGTTGAATATCAACTAATTTATGGTTGGCGTACATCCCCGCGCCGATAAAGGAAGTAGGCAGACGAGGATCCGCCGCGGCGGACCAGCCACGAATCCGAAAGCTAAGTTTTATAGGTAGGTAAACATGAAGTCATTAATTATTTTGAGTATTGCACTTCCGTTAGCATGCACAGTTATTGCGGGAGGTGAATCACAAGACAACGTTCCGTTCGTTTGCGTTTCAACCGATTCTGTTGTCAATGGTTTCTATCTAAAGCCTTATCTTATTAAACCATTCAGTCCGGTATTCAATGTGGAGTTCAATTTGCCCGAATCTTCACTGGTAACTTTATTCGTAACTGACACTTCGGAATCTGATACCATCTGGCATTGTCGCCAGGAGTCTATGGCGCCAGGATTATATAAGATTCAGGGAGGAGCAATTGACAGAATGCGTGAGAAGTTATCAGGCGGTTGGGTGGATGTGCACCTACATGCAGAAAGTTCTTATGGCACCGGCAGAAATAAGGATATTAGCTGCCTATTCATTGCAAAGCGACGAATGTGATATCAGAAATAGGGAAGCTGGCAGCCTCAGGACGTCCGCCAGCCACGTAGGAATTATTTATTGGTGGCCCACCCCAGCTTGCTGGGGTGGGGTTTATCTGGGTGATAATATGGCAGAGATTGACTCTGGCTACCGCAACAGGTTATTTGCAATCACAAAACGCTGAATCTCGTTGGTTCCTTCGTAAATTTCGGTCACGCGCTGATCACGGTACAGTTTCTCAATTATCGAGAATTCACCGATATAGCCGTAACCGGAGTGAATTTGCATGGCCCGGTCAACACAGAATCGGGCCACTTCGGTGGCATACATTTTGGCCTGAGCGGCCTCGACCGTGTACTTTTGACCATTATCCTGTAATGTGGCAGCCTTGTAGGCCATCAGACGGGCGGCTTCGGTTTTAGTCGCCATTTCGGCTATCATCCACTGTATGGCCTGGAGTTTGGCAATCGGGGCGCCAAAGGCTATCCGCTTTTTGGCGTATTTGATCGACTCATCAAGGGCTCTTTGAGAAATCCCAACTCCCTGAGCGGCGACGCCGATGCGGGCGCCGTCAAGAGTATTCAAGGCGATAATAAATCCGCGTCCTTGTTCGCCCAGCATGTTTTCTTTCGGGGTTTTGACATTTTCAAGAGTTATCAGACCGGTTGTGGCCGCTCGCATTCCCATTTTATGCTGAAGCGTCCGGGCACTCCATCCGGGGGTATCGGTTTCTACCAGGAAGGCTGAAATCCTGGTCCGGCCGGCATTATCGCTCATTTTGGCGTAAACGACGCCCAGATCGCAGACGTCACCGTGCATAATAAAAATCTTCTCACCGTTGAGGACATAGTGATCGCCTTCGAGAACAGCCGTGGTGCTTTGGTTGGAGGCATCGGAGCCGGCCTCACGCTCGGTCAATACAAACGACGGGATTATTTCGCCGGAGGCGCATTTGGGCAAATATTTTTTCTTTTGTTCTTCATTGCCGAAAGCATAAAGCGGATAGGTCGCCAGTTGAGGAATGGCAGCCATCAAACCTGTGCCGGGATCCCAATAAGACAACTCTTCCATCATCGTGATATATTCGATATTGGAGTATCCGCCTCCGCCGTATTCCTTGGGCATGGCAAAGCTGACATATCCGGCTTTGGCCAGCTTTTTGTAATGCTCACGCGAAAATTCTTCTGGTCTGCGATCCAGTTCTTCGTAAACCGGAACGATTTCCTTTTCGGCAAATTCCTTTATCTGATCGCGAATCGGCTGCTGTCTGTCGTCAACGTTATATGGCATGGTTCCTCCTGAACTCCAGGGCTATATATTTTGTTTTATTTTCAGTTTCAAATCCTGACAGATAAAAAGAATACGGGCCACAGGCCCGAATTCGTCAATTCTGGAAAATAATAGTTGCGCCCCGGAAAATCAACCTCAATATCTTGTAAGCAAACGTCGGATTTGTGTAAGATATCAGGCTGGGTCGCGATCGATAGGCCTAACGAGCCGACTCCTGCTTCGCCAGTTCGATCCCCTCGCGCATGGCGTCGAGGTTTAGTTTTTCTGTGCCTTTGGGTACGTTTTCCAAAACGGCCTTTTCAAGGGATTCAAACGTGACCTGATTGAGCAGAGTGTTCATATAGCCCAGCATGACCATATTGGCGATGATTTTGCGGCCGAATTTCTTGTGTGCGATATCAGTAGCCGGAATGGCATATCTGGCGATATTTTCCGGTTCCATTTTTTCGTCAGTAATGACCAAATCTTTATCGACAATCAGAGTCCCGCCCGGCTTGAGGTGGGGAATAAACTTTTCATAACCGGGCTGAGTCAGGGCGACGAGGACATCCTGATTGACCGGTTCCAGCTCATAAATTTCCTCGTCGGATATGATCACATCCCCGCGGCATTCTCCGCCGCGCGATTCGCTGCCATATGATTGATTCTGGATAGCCCTTTTGCCGTCGAGGACGGCCGATTTGCCGATAATGTAACTGGACAGGACAATTCCCTGACCCCCGAAGCCTACAAATCTGATAATCAAGAGATCTTCTCCTGTTCCGCTTTTATCTTGTCGACCTGCTCTTTGGTTACTCGATGCAACTCGGATGTGTATTCCGGCCGTTCGCGGTCACGCAGTTTGCCGACGATAATCCTTCCCTCAAGTTTCTCCTCGGGCAACTCACGCGCCTTGTCGATTGGAATCGCTTGCTTCTTGAACATCTTCAGAAACTCGACTCCCGTTCTGAGACCGATTCGACGGCCATAGTTATCCGGGCATTGGGACACGATTTCGATAAAGCTGAAACCTTGTTTCGTTATCGCCTCTTCCATTGCCTTGATGAGACGAAAAACATGATAAGTCGTCCAGCGGGCGACATAACTGGCTCCTGCCGCCGCCACCAGTTCGGCGACCTGGAAGGGAGGCTCGATGTTGAGGTGAGGGGTCGTCGAGGTTTTAACTCCGGTCGGAGTGGTCGGAGCCACCTGGCCGCCGGTCATTCCGTAGATCATGTTGTTGACCATGAAAACCGACAGATCGATATTCCGCCGGGCGGCATGGATCAGATGGTTGCCGCCGATACCCGACACATCGCCATCGCCGGCGATAACCACGACCTTTAGATCGGGGCGCATAACCTTGACGCCGGTGGCAAAGGCAATAGGACGACCGTGAGTGGTATGCAAGGTATCGGATTTAAAGTATGGACTGGGAATCCAGGCCGAACAGCCGATTCCGGAGACGCACACCATTTTCACAGGATCCAATTTGAGATTATCGATGGCGTTGGTGAAGACATTCAATACCGTTCCGCAACCGCATCCGGGGCAAAACCGGTGTGGCATGATTTCTTCGCGGATATAGTTCATCATCTGGTTTCTGGGCTGGCTCATGATGCCACCTCCGTTATGGCATCGTAAATTTCTTCGACGGTGTGGGGAACGCCGCCGATCTTGGGCACCGAGACGACTTTGCAGTTGACGAATCGTTCGATCTCCCGCGAAATCTGCCCCAGGTTCATTTCAGGTACCAAAATCATATCGAGGTTCTTGGCGAATTCGGCCACCTGTTTCCGGGCGAATGGCCAGATGGTAATCAGCCGCATAAAATCTATATTCTTGCCGTCATCCCGCGCGGCCCGGACAGCTCCGAGCGATGGTCGGGCAGTAGCGCCGTACGCTATCACCCCGATCTTAGACTGACCATTTTGGCTGATATCTTTTTCGACTCTTATAATCTTTTCTCTGTTATCATCAATCTTATTGTAAATTCTTTTTACCAGCGCCTCGTGAACATGCGGGGTGGTTACGTCGCGCATGCCGTTGGCCTTATGAGTCGAACCGGTGACGTGGACATTCTGCCCCATGCCGTAATGAGTAATTCCGGGAACCAATTCCTCTCCGCCGAAAACATCTTCCCCCGGTTTGGCCATTTTTCTCGCAGCAGGTTTTATCGAAGATAAGGCCGGCATCGTCACGCTTTCCCTGATGTGGCCGATTTCTCCGTCCATGAGTAAAATCACCGGTGTCCGGTAGGTGTCGGCCAGGTTGAAACACTCCTGCATCATGTCAAAACATTCCTGGGCGGAGTTGGGGGAGAGGGCGATGATGTTGTGGTCGCCGTGCGTACCCCACCGGGCCTGCATCATATCCCCTTGAGCCGGCTTGGTGGCCTGTCCGGTGGATGGCCCCGAACGCTGGACATCAACCAGTACGCATGGTGTTTCGGTCATTATGGCATAACCGATATTTTCCTGCATAAGGGAAAACCCGGGACCGCTGGTGGCGGTCATAGAACGTCCGCCTGTCCAGGAGGCGCCGACTATCGCCGCCATGCTGGCCAGTTCGTCTTCCATCTGGATACATAGGCCGCCAGCCTTGGGCAATTCCTCGGCCAGCCGTTCCGCTACTTCGCTGGCCGGTGTAATCGGATACCCGGCAAAGAAATCGCATCCGGCAAAGATCGCGCCATAAGCGCAGGCCTCATCCCCCAGCATGAAATAAGTTTTATCCTCGAGGCCCGCGAGGTATCGTTTTCTGTCTTCGTTAAATCCCATAGTTGCTGATTCCCGCTTTTAAGAATTTCTACTCCTCGGTCAGTACAATGGCAATTTCGGGACAGAGTAACTCGCAAAGACGACAGCCGTTGCATTTGTTCTCGATTAGAACGACGGGAAGATAATACCCCTTGCGGTTAAGCTTGTCCGATTTGCCGAATATTGTAAAAGGGCAGAATTCGATGCAGATTTCACATCCCTTGCACAGGTTTTCGTTTATTTCAATTACCCAGTTGCTTTTCGGTTTATTTTCCGTCATTTTCGATCCTGCCTGCATTTGCGATCCTCTGTTTGCTTACCCTGCTGTTTTTCAAAATCAATTGCTCGGATTATAACAAATTACGGCCCGATATCCAATCAAGTAATCGTCCAAGGTATAGGAATTACGGCTTTTCTTGATTCGAACAGCAGGGGATTTAGCGGAAGCCAGGTGGCCCGGGTCTGCAGAGATTTTTGAAAAACGCAATAACGCATCGTCATCGCGGGCATAATGACCAAAAAGTGTTGGTAAAGGGGTTATTATTTTACACAGATGGAGGCACCAGAGGAAGTAACTTTTTCTCATCTTCTGATTAAGCCTCGGTGTTGACAATAAGTATTTTCAGACGATTTAG
>DAOUTW010000001.1 GCA_030668485.1 Candidatus Zixiibacteriota bacterium | reverse complement strand
GCCTTTCGTGGGCCGATTATCTGGAGCGGATGCGCCGGAAAAAACTTACCCGTGGGTTGATAATACCTATCGAAGAGGGATGTCCCGATTGCGGAGAGGTCGGCGCCGAAGGATATGCTTCCGATCATATCAAGTATGGCGCCAACCGTATGCGCTGGGCCAGTATCAAGGGTGAGACCCCCAATGTGCTGGCGATGCGGGCCTTTGACGTTAAAATGGGGCGTTATCTGACCTGGGAGGACGATCGCCGCCGTCGCCAGGCCGCTTTTATCGGCTATGAGGTATATGAACGGCTTTTCCCGAACGAGGACCCGATCGGCAAAAAAATTAAAATCGGTAAACGCGAATTTATAGTCATCGGCGTGGCCGAGAAACAGGACGGCGGCATGGTCGATGGCATGGATGATTTTGCCGCCATTCCACTGTCTACCCATCAGAAAATCTACCGCCAGCCCGGTAATCCGGTCAACCTGGTGATTAAGGCAAATTCGATAGAAAGCCGCCAGCGGGCAATGGATCAGGTACGGGTGGTTCTTCGTTCCGCGCGAGGTGTTCCGTATAATGATGAGGATGATTTCGCCATCGTCACGCCCGATGCCATACTTTCTTTCGTTAATGATATCACCCGTGCATTCCGCGCGATTATGATCTCCCTGCCGTTGATGTCGATTGTTATCGGCGGTATCGTTATCATGAATATCATGATGATATCGGTGACGGAGCGGACGAAGGAGATCGGAATTCGAAAATCCCTGGGGGCCCGAAGGCGCTATATTCTTCTGCAATTTCTTTATGAATCGCTGATTCTTTCGATTATCGGGAGCGTGGTCGGGATTCTCTTCGGCGTCAAGCTGGGGGCGATGATGCTCAGTTCCTGGATGGATATTTATTTCGCGCCGACGACGATGGCGATTATTCTGGGCTTAAGTATTGCGATGGGCGTCGGGTTGTTCTTCGGAATATATCCCGCTCGCAAAGCTTCGCGGCTCGATCCGATAAAGGCGATGACTTATGAGTAAATGGATGCGTCCCTTTGCGGAAATTCAGGAAGGCGTTCGCCTTGCCCTGGAATCGGTCAGGTCGAATAAGTTCCGCAGCCTGATGACCATTATCGGCGTCATGATCGGGGTCGGAGCGGTCATCCTGATCAATACCATTATGGACGGCTTCAATCAATACGCCGAATCCTCGATTGATAAAATCGGACAGGATGTCATGTATATCACCAAATGGGAGGTGAATACCGACTTCGACAACCTCACCGAGGAACAACGCCGCCGCCCGAATATTACCATGACCGAGGCGTATGCGATTCAGGATATGTGCCCCGCGGTCAAGGTAGTTTCGCCTGAAAAGAAATCATGGAACAATGTCGCCAAATACGGCACTCGTCAGATTCGCACTCCGGATGATTTCCGGGGCTGTTGGCCGACTTTGCCGGAAGTCCTTAACCGGGGCGTTTCTCATGGCCGCTTTATCGATGAAAACGACATGCGCCGCAGCGCCATGGTGACTGTTATAGGACCGGATATCGCCGATGCTTTGTTCGATGACCGCGCCGAGGCGATCGGCAAAGAGATCCGGATCAACGGCTATAAATTCACTGTTATCGGGGTTCAGGAATATATTGATGATCTCTTCGAGATCAGTGAAAACGACTTTATCTTTATCCCGATGCCCACCTTCGAACGGCTTTACCCCGATGTCGAACGGGTTTACCTGGTTGTCAGCGCCGTTTCGCGAGAAATGTTCGGCGAGGCGTTCGATCAGGTTGTCAATGCCCTGCGTCGTGTCCGCAAAGTCCGTTTTGATGAGGAGAATAATTTCGGTATTCTCACCCAGGACCGCTTCAAAGATATGGTCAGCGATATCACTATCAAGGTCCAACTCGGCGCTACTGCCGTCGCTTTCGTCGGATTATTGGTCGGCGTCATCGGTGTTATGAATATTATGCTCATAGCCGTTACTCAGCGCACGCGCGAAATTGGATTGCGCAAGGCGATTGGCGCCCGCCGCAAAAATATCCTTTTCCAGTTTCTGGTGGAGGCGGCTACCTTGACCGGTCTCGGCGGTGTGGTCGGGATCATCTTCGGCGCCTTAGTCGGATTGATTGTGACGTCATCCCTTGACTGGCATTATCAACTTTCCCCGATCTGGACCATGTTTGGTTTGTCCATGTCGATCGGCACCGGTCTGGTGGCCGGCATGTATCCGGCCTGGAAAGCCTCCCGCCTCGACCCCATCGACGCCCTCCGCTACGAATAACCCCGGCCGGCAAAAGCCGGTCTTTGGCTGTCGCGGCGGCAGAGGCCGCTTTTTTGCTGTCGCATGGATAACCGGAAGCTGGGGTATATGGGACATCTGCGACCCACAAAACAGCAAGGGTGTGGGGCACCCGGCAAAAATGTGATTGTATCGTGAATTGTCTTGCACTATTATACTAAATAGATTATGTTTTTCGGTAGGGAAGTGTAGATATTTCAGATATTGCATCTAATCCGTAAGTAAAACAGCGGCAGAGAAGGTGGAATGAAAGAGATTACAGTTGAAGTTAAGTCAGATCATCTTGAAAGATTGGCATGGACATCAAAACCAATACTTGCCGTTGCGGAATTGATTTGGAATGGACTTGATGCTGATGCTTCAGAGGTTCAGGTGAATTTGGATTATGATGTCCTTGGGACGTTACAATCGATTGCTATTGTGGACAATGGTTTAGGAATTCAATATAAAGACGTACCCGATGCATTTGGTAACTTGGGCGGTTCATGGAAAAGAGGAACGCTAAAATCGCGCGGTAAAAAACGGCTCTTACACGGGCGAGCGGGCAAGGGGCGCTTTAAGGCATTTGCATTAGGAACAGCGGTAGACTGGCAGACAAAATATAAGGACAATGGGGGTGTATTAGAATTTGAAATCTCAGGTCGACGGAGCAAATTAGGGAAATTTATTGTAGGTGATCCATCAAAAAGTTCATCTTCGAAGCCCGGAACGGTTGTACAAATCACAGATATTATAAAAAATTTCGCTCTTAATACATCTAAAGCATTTCAGGAAATCACGGAATATTTCGCTCTATACTTACGCACGAATCCGGAAGTGGGGATTTGGTATAATGGCGAAAAAGTAAATCCCTCTGTAGTTGAAGCTGAAGTTACGGATATGACGCTTGATAATGTTAAGCTCAAGGATGGAAGACAAATTAACACAAAAATGACAATAATTGAATGGAGTATCCAGACAGATCGTTTTATATTTTTGTGTGACGCGGACGGCTTCACACTTAAAAAAATGAAGCCCAATATTCATGCGCCCGGATTCGTTTTTTCAGCATACCTAAAATCGGATCTAATTAAGGAGTTAGATGAGAAAAACTGCCTAGAATTCGAGGATATGCATCCTGATCTGGCCATTTTATTAGATGCAGCAAAAAAGAGGCTTCGTGAACATTTTCGTGTCAGGTCAGCCGAACAGGCGCGGGATTTAGTTGAGGAATGGAAGCGTGAAGATATCTATCCTTATGACGGATCACCATCCAATATTCTCGATGAGGCGCGACGGCAAGTATTTGATGTAGTGGCGCTAAATGTGAACAACTACCTCCCGGATTTTGAAGTCTCAGAAAAAAAGAGCAAAAAATTTGCTCTTAGGTTACTCAGGGAAGCTCTGGAAGAAAGTCCAGAATCGATACAGCGAATTCTCCAGGATGTACTTGAACTCCCTAAAAAGCAACGAGAAGAGCTTGCCATGCTTTTGGAAAGAACAAGCTTATCCGCAATTATCAATGCGTCCAAGATAGTATCAGATCGATTAGATTTTCTAACGAGTCTTGAACTACTGGTTTACGAGGCCGAGAACAAAAACCTCGTGAAAGAAAGATCGCAACTTCATAAGATAATTGAACGGGAAACGTGGATCTTTGGGGATGAGTATTTTCTGTCAACGAGCGATAAGAGCCTAAATGATGTACTTTGTAGACATTTGGAGCTATTGGGAATCACCGATTTCGACAGATCGCCAGTAGAAATAGAAGATAAAGAGCGCGGGATTATTGACTTAATGTTATCGCGAAAAATAAGGTCAAGCTATGGGAATGAATTACATCATTTGGTTGTCGAATTAAAACGGCCTAACCAAAAGATAAATGATGCTGCTTGTACACAAATAAGAAAATACGCTATTGCCGTGGCCGAAGATGATCGATTTAAGACAAGCAAGGTACGATGGTCGTTCTGGGCTGTATCTAATGAAATGACGAGAGATGCACGCAGGCAGGCGAGACAGCGGAATTTACCCGAAGGTTTATTATTTGATGATAGTGAACAAAATTTACGAGTTTGGATAAAAACGTGGGGAGAAATCATTGAGAACTGTCGTGCAAGATTAGAATTCTTTCAAGAACAATTGAAATACTCAGCAGACGACGAATCTGCGCTCGTATACCTGCGAAGACTTCATAAAGAATATCTACCCGATAGGCTCATTGAAGATAGTATAACTAAATAGTGTAATTGTTTCTGACATTTGCCTATAACCAATTGGGCAGTTCCGGGATGTCTCCGGCGCACGACGGGTGGCCGGGATCTTTGATCGCGGCTTACAAACTCAGCTTAGATCATCGCCGCGCCTGTCCGCCTCTGGCGGAACAGCCAAAAACAGGCTTCTGCCTGCCTGCAAAATCAACATAGAATCGTTGTAGAATCCGACGCCTTCCTGTTAGGTGAAACAGCCCAGGAAAGGAGTCATATGACAACAAGTAAGAAGCAAATCAAGACTAACCGCGAAAACGCCCAAAAATCAACCGGACCAAAAACCGAAGAAGGCAAACAAACCGCCTCACAAAACGGCGTCCAACACGGCCTGCGGACCAATGCCCTCATTCTAAATTCTCCCCACCTCAAAGAAGACCCCTCCGAATATCTCAACCTCGTCCTTAACCTCGAAAGTGAACTTGCCCCCGAAGGAGTCCTGGAAAATACCGTCGTGCGAACTATCGCCAATTGTATCTGGCGTTCCCGCCGCGTTACCTTGGCCGAAACCGCCCAGATCGAAAACCAGCTCGAAGGCATCGACAGCGAAGTCCCCCGACATATTAGAATGCGCAATTATATAGATAAAACCGATGACGAACCGTCTGAAGAAGATTTAGAACGTGCCCGGACAATCTGTGTCGGCAACAATGCCATACCGACTGAAAATGTCGCGACTAATCTGCTACGCTACGAATTGCGCCTTAATCGCGAGTTATCTCGTGCATTGGAAACGCTTTACCGGCTCCAATATCATCGCAAGGTCAGAAAGAACGAGGAGGAACAAAAAAAAACTTTAAAAACGAACGACCAAAGCCAAATTCCGTATAACCCAAAGCGCGACAACCCACTATACGACATAGAATGATGCCGGGTGTATGTTAAAAATGGTTTTGGGCGGCAGGCTAATAGTACGGGTTGTCGCCGGAGGAATGATCGGTGACATCGACTATACCGGTTATCTCCGGAATCCGGTCGCGAAGGATCTGTTCGATACCGTGCTTCATCGTAGTCTTGGCCGAGGCACAACCCTGACAACCACCGCTGAGCGACACAAAAACCGTCGAACCCTGAACATCGATCAAATCGACACCGCCGCCATGCGAGGCAAGGCCGGGATTGAGTTCCTCGTCGATAACTTCCTGAACTTTGGCCCGGAGTTCTTTGTTGGAGGGGATGTTCTTTTTGATATCGGGATCGATCAACTGCTTTCCCGACTGGACCTGTTCGCGAAGGATCGTGCCTACCTTCTTGGCCATATCCGCCCAGTCTTCCTCGTTGGCTTTGGCGACGGTCACGGTACCTCCGGTAATCATCACCTGGCGAACCTCGTCAATATCAAAGAGCGCTTCCAGAAGAGGCGAGCCCTTGGCCATTTCCTTGCCGGCACAGTTAACCACGCCGTTGTACACCTGACGGTCGAGATGAAAGCTGCATACCTTGGGATCCATCTGCGGTTCAGCCATGATTCTGATTTCATTGTCCTTGGTCGCCATATCTTATCTCCCGTTTATCATCTATACATTAAACGTTTTGCCGGTGGAATCTTTTTGCTTTTGCTCGATGCTTTTGAGGCGGTCGAATTTGAAAATACCGGTATTATGCGCATCGGAGAAAGTGATTCCGACCGCATATCGTCCGACCTTTTCATATCCGCTGATTTTTATATCGAGCGCTATCTGCTTGGGATCGAGAGTGCGTTGACCGGTATCCTCACTGACACAACTCGCGCAGGGACAACTGATACGCAAATCGTACGGGGAAAATGAAGCGCTCTGCCCGTCCGGCCATTCCAAAACCAGGTTGCCGTCATCGGAAAGCGCGATTGATGACGGTTCGGCCGCATCGGCAATTACCTGAGAGGAGACGGATTTAAACTTCTGTGCCAGATCAACAAACGCTTTTACTGCCGGGGAATCCCCTTTCTTTTCCAGAAGCGGAACACCCTCATCGCCGCTGGCCATCAGTTCGGGATCGATCGGAATACCACCGAGGAAATTGACGCCGAGGTCGGCCGCCAGTTTTTCGCCGCCGCCCGTTTTGAAAATCGGCGTGTTTTCGCCGCATTTGGGGCAGATAAAACCACTCATATTTTCAACGATGCCGATAATCGGGACATTGACATGCTTGAACATCTGCAGTCCCTTGTTGGCGACGCCGAGGGCTACCTGCTGAGGGGTTGTCACGATGATGGCTCCGGTGAGGGCAGCCTGCTGAGCCAGAGTGATCTGGACATCGCCCGATCCGGGCGGAAGGTCGATCAGAAGATAATCGAGTTCGCCCCACAGGACGTTGGTGATGAATTGCTGGACCATCTTGGAAGCCATCGGACCACGCCAGATAACCGGTTGATCTTCGGACAAAAGCAGACCGATCGACATAAACACCAGGCCGTGCTTCTTGAGAGGTATAAGGTAGTCGCCGCGCACCTCGGGCTGTTTATTGAGGCCCAACATTACCGGCTGGCTGGGGCCGTAAATATCGGCATCCAGCAAACCGACTTTGGCGCCGGTATTTTTAAGTGCAATGGCGAAATTGGTGGAAACGGTCGATTTGCCGACCCCGCCTTTGCCGCTTCCGATAGCGATAATATGTTTAACACGGGCCATTCCCTGGGAAATTTCGTTATGCGGTTGCCTTTTGGGCTTATCTTGTGCCATGTTGAATTCCTCTGCTTTCTATCATTTTTCAATCTCTGTACTTGCGATAATTGTATTTACTGCTTTGACTTAATAAGCAATAATGGCCGAAAACGCAAGCCACAGCCCTGATTATTTTATTGTAACAAAGATTTTCGCTGGAAGTTCAATAATTGGCCGGAGATTGTCCCTGTTTCAAGGAATAATATACTTCAATTTGGGACCGGTGAAGGTAAACCCTTCCCGCTCGTAGAATCGGACCGTCTTTTCCTAATCATGGGAATCTCCCTGCATCTCCGGTTGCAATACTTCTTTCCTCGGGACCTTAAAGGCAAACAGCATGTCGATAAAGACAATCGCAGCCCCGGCGATAAACGTGGCTTTGTAACCGAACGTGATCCAGGCCATGCCGCCGATAACCGGGATGATTATAGCGGTAATATGATTGGCGGTCATCCCGAATGACAGACAACCGGTCAGGTCTTCCGGGGTTGAAATCTTGCTGAGATATGATTTGAGAGCTATTGAGGAACCAAAGAGAACATTGTCGACCAGGTATAAGGCGATCAGAATCGGCAGGAAGGTAACATAAGCGTAGCCGGAGAAGATAAAGACAAGGATCAGTGAACATCCGACCAGAACCGCCCTCTCCCCTATTCGGTCGCTCAGGTGACCAAGATAACGATTAGTAAAGATGGTTATAAAATTATTGGCGAGCATCACCGTGGCAATGACCGTGATGTCGAGGCCGTGATTTTTGACCAGCAGGAAGATGGCGAAGGTGGTGAAGATATGGCGGCGGCAGCCCCGGAGAAACGACAGGGTGTAATAGAGCCAATATTTTTTCTTGATCCGAACTTTTCTTTTTTCCGATTTGCCTCGGTTGGGCGGCAGAGCGAACATCAGGTAAAGGCCGATTCCCATCACTGCCGTTCCGATAATATAGAATGTCGCCCGAAAATCCAGAAAGAGGGTCAGCAGGAGGATCAGCCCGGCTCCGGCCAGACCGGCCATCGATTCGTATGAGTTGAGTCGCCCCTGGGTTTTACCGACATTTTTATTGCCCGCAAGAGCCAGTAGTTGCGAGGTGTTGGTCGGTTCGAAATAGTGGAACCCGAATGACATCAGAACTGTGGCCAGGCCGAGCATGAGAATCGACGACGACAGACCGCACATAATCAAACCAAGTCCGATAGCGACAATGGATATCGAGGTTATGCGCGATTCGGTAAAATAGAGAGCCAGAGCTCCGACACCAAAAGCAAGCAAGCCGGGGATTTCCCGTGTGGCCTGGATCATACCGACGTCAGTCGGGGAGGCATTGAAGACCTCGACGGCGAAATTGTTGAACATGATTCGCCATGAATAAAAACCG
The DNA here is from genome assembly GCA_030668485.1 of Candidatus Zixiibacteriota bacterium. Lineage (GTDB taxonomy): Bacteria > Zixibacteria > MSB-5A5 > GN15 > JAAZOE01 > DAOUTW01. The sequence continues at coordinate 130,251 of DAOUTW010000001.1, read as the reverse complement.
ATCCAGGTTACAATCGCCGAGAAGGTGATGGTAAAGATCGAAACTTTCTTAATTCCCAAAGCCATATCCGGTACAAGATAATAAAACCCCCTGATAGGGGGTTAGAGAAAAATTTATATAAATGGGGGAAGGAAATAGCCGTTGTCTTGACCGGGCGATCTTTCCTTACGCCTATAACGGTCTGAAAGGGATTCCCGACCGCGCCTGGAAAGTTGAAGGCGATTTACCCCAGGGCGACATCGAGGGTCATCATGACGACAAAGCCGATGATTACACCTGCGGTGGCGGCATGGGAGTGTCCCCCGGATTGCGATTCGGGGATCAATTCTTCGGCTACGACAAAGATCATTGCTCCGGCGGCGAAAGCCAGCGCATACGGCAGGATCGGGGTCGCGATAATAACCAGGGCGGCGCCGGCAACTCCGGCGATCGGTTCCACGATTCCGGATAGCTGTCCGTACCAGAAGGCTTTCCGGCGCGAAAGTTTTTCCCTGCGGAGCGGCATCGATACCGCCAGTCCTTCGGGGAAATTCTGAATTCCGATGCCGATTCCAAGGGCGATTGCGCCGGCCAGCGTGGCCGACGGTAAACCGGCGGCAACGGCGCCGAAAGCGACTCCGACCGCCAGACCCTCGGGGATATTATGCAGGGTGATGGCCATGACCAGAAGGACACTTCTCTGCCAACTGGTTTTCACCCCCTCCGGCTTATTGGTGGCTTTACCGGGATGAAGGTGAGGCAGGATCATGTCGATGCCGCGGAGAAGAACTGCGCCGAGCAGAAATCCGATGGCCGCCGGCATCCATACCGGCAGCGGCCCGCCCTCGGACATCTCGATGGCAGGAGCCAGAAGCGACCAGAAGCTGGCCGCGATCATAACCCCGGCGGCAAAACCAAGCATGGTATCGAGTGTTTGGCGCTTCGGTTCTTTGGCAAGAAAAACACCAGCCGCGCCCAGGGCTGTCATTCCCCATGTAAAACAGGTCGCTACCAGCGCCTGCAATATGGGGTGTAATCCGGTAAACCATTCTATCGGACTCATAATATTTAATTATCCCCTGCAAATATTCCATGTATAAATGTTCTATGTATATACGGGCAAAAGATAAATATTAATAAGCTATAGGAAAACTTTTTAATTTTGGAGTTCATGAAATAATACTTACATAATTGACACCTTTGTGCGGTATGAGTATCTTGACATCCTGATATCACCGACATGCCAAACTTCTGAATTGAGTGATCAGGCCGAACGCTAACGGAGGATTACCGAGTGAATAAATATGGAGGATATGAAGATAACTCTATCCTGGCTGAGTGTTACGACCTGATTCCAATGTATATCGACCGGCCTGATATCGGCTTTTATTTGGAATTATGCCGGGACATAGGGGGAAACATCCTTGAAGTCGGCTGCGGTACGGGAAGGATTTTAATTCCGGCGGCTGAAGCCGGGTGTAAAATCACAGGACTCGATTTATCCAAACATATGCTCGCGAAGTGCCGGGAGAAGCTTCAGCGTTCAGACGCGGACGTACAGAATCGTGTTCGGTTGGTAGAGGGTAATGCGACAAACTTCAAACTTGACCATTCATTCGGTTTGGTGATTATTCCTTTTCGCGTGTTTCAGCACATGATTACGGTCGAGGATCAATTGGCCTGCCTGAGTAATATAAACAATCATCTTGAAACGGGAGGAAAGCTGATTCTTGACGTTTTCCAGCTTGACATCAAAAAGATTTCAAATCCCGATAGTAAGAAAGAAATCGAGGATACTCCCGAATTTGAGTTGAAAGACGGAAGACGGCTTCGTCGTACCCATAAGGTGTTGTCTTTTAATCGTAGTGATCAGACCTCGGAAGTCGAGCTTATTTATTATCTGACCGGAGTAGATGGGAAATCGACTCGGACGGTTCAGTCTTTTCCATTTCGCCATTTCTTCCGATACGAGATGGAGCATCTTTTGACCCGATGCGGGTTTGAAGTAGTCGATCTGTTCGGGAAATTTGATAGATCGCCATTGACCGATGATTCACCGGAGATGATTTTTATTTGCAAAAAATGCCGAGACATCATGTGATATTAAGAAGTATTCAATAACCAATGAATATCGGGAGCCTGACGGCCCCCGATATTCATAGCATAACTTGCCCAGATCCGGTGCTTATCCTGACATGGTAATCAACGACACGACCGCCCCGGTCGGATCTTTGATGATACAAAAGCGGCCGACATTGGGAATATCCTCGGGACCATGGAAAACCTCACCGCCCAATTCGGCGGCTTTTTTGGCGGCGGCATCGACATCGTCGACGGCGATATAGGCCATCCAGTGAGCCGGGACTTCACCTGGAACATCGGGCGGCATGGTCATCATGCCTCCGGCATCTTTGTCGCCGGCTTTGAGCATGGTATAATCCATTCCGGGCATGCCGCTATCGACCGCCTTCCATCCCAGCAGTTCGGTATAAAATTTCGATGCGCCGGCCATATCGCGAGTAATCAGTTCATTCCAGCAAAATGTTCCGTGGATAGTTTTTACTTCAGACATTGTAATTCTCCTCGTTGGTTAGATTAATTATTTGCATAATCAATATACGCGGGAGATAACCGACTGTTGATCACATTTAACGCCTTGTGAAACTCAGAAGATTTAAATGTGATATTGTTTTAGTTCAGACCTGACGGCCGATGGCAACCCCGGCCAGAGATGCAGCCAGCCCGAGGACATTTTGCACCATAATCATTATCGCCGCATAGGTCCATCCGGTGGAGCGCAGGAGTTCCCCCGTTTCGAGCATAAAAGCTGAGAAGGTGGTGAAGGCACCCAGAAAACCGACCAGGACAAATATCCGTATTTCGGCAGATCCCGGCCATTTGTGTTCAAAGAGGGCCCACAGGAAACCGGCTACGGCGCATCCGGCCAGGTTGACAGCTATCGATCCCAGCGGGAAATTACCGCCATGATATTTTTGAATGATTTCAGCCAGTGCGTACCGGGTCAGGGTTCCCAATGCTCCGGCCAATGCCAGCCACAAGAGTTTTTGAAGCATCACCAAGTCCTTTTAAATCCTACTCAAATGGCCACAGCGCAGAAATGAAAAAACCCGCTTTGGCAACGGGTTGGTAACAAGCTGCAATAACTCCGCCACCGCAAAGATCTGCGCGGTAGGAGTCATCAGCCCGGCCGGGGCGGTTCTATGGGGGACTCCATCCCCGGTTGTCGCGGTAAATATAGCCGGCATGGCAAAGAATGCAAGTGGAAAATCGGATTGACCTGACAGACCATATTTAAATATGATTTTGGCCTTAGTGACCATTGAACTTGATGATTGACAAATATCAAAAGTGCTGTATATTGATTATATTCAACGAGATAACATCATTTGTTTAAGCAAATCATAATTGTTCTATAAAATGGTTAATGAAACGGGAGGATTACCATGCGAATGTTAGTCACAAACTTATTCACTCTTGGCTTGCTTTTGTTGGCTTACACAGCCGCGGCTGAGATACCTCAGGTTATCACTTATCAGGGCTGCCTGGCCGACAGTCTGGGCGATCCGGTACCTGATGGCGCGTACGATTTGACTCTAACCATGTACACGGCACCTGAAGGGGTCAATAGCGTTTGGTTGTGTGAGGGTCAGACGGTGCAGGTAATTGACGGATTATTTGAATATATGATCGGAGAAGCGTGCGCAATTCCGCCTGATTTCTTTGTCAACCATGACAGCTTGTGGCTGGGTATCGCTGTTGGGGAAGGTCAGGAATTAGCGCCGCGTACGAAAATCAACTCCGTCGCTTATGCCTTCCGAGCTCAATGGGCCGATAGCGCCGTATATGTTGCATCGGGTGCCGCCGGATGGGTCGATGACGGAACGGTGGTGCGTCTGGAGACTCCGGCCGATTCGGTCGGTGTCGGAACTGCCGCACCGGTTTCCAAGCTGGACGTCGACGGCAGTATAAATGCGGCAACATGGTATAAGATCGGCGGCAACAGGGTTCTTTCCGATTCGGGAAATGGAAACATTCTTGTCGGCGTACATGCCGGCCAGAACAATATCGGGATATCCAATACCATCATGGGCTACTATGCCGGGATTGATAATCAGGGAAGCAATAACGTATTTATAGGCCGCGCCTGCGGCCAGAGCAATACTAGTGGTTCCGAGAACACGTTTCTTGGTGTATCCGCCGGGAGCGCGAATTCGTACGGGAATAATAATACCTATTTGGGGCACAAGGCGGGAATTAGCGCCCCGGGGGAAAACAATACGTTTATTGGTAAATCGGCGGGTGCCAATGCTACCGGATCGGGCAATGTTTTCATCGGTCATGATGCCGGTTACTATGAAAGCGGTTACGACAGACTATTTATCGCCAATTCAAGCACAGTCACGCCCCTTATTTTCGGAAATTTCGAACTGGGGACGGTTGGTCTTGGAACAACCAACCCGGCGGCGAAATTGCATGTTATCAATGAAAGCGGTACTGCTATCACAGCCGAGGCTTCCGGTGTTATGATCAATGCCATTAAGGGAATAACCTCCAGTTCGGGCGGAGCAGGTGTCAGGGGCAGTGCCACTGGCATGCTTGGAACCGGGGTCCGCGGTTACGCAACCGGCCTAATGGGTTATGGGCTTTACGGGGATGCCAATCAGGACAGCAGCTACGGAGTTTATGGTAATGTCGTTGGCGCTGCCAGCCACGGAGTATATGGTAGTGCCGCTGGCGATTCCGGCCACGGAGTTTATGGTATTGCCACTGGCGTTGACGGCCACGGTGTTTATGGTGAAGCATCCGGCCCTGGCGGACATGGTGTCCATGCTATTACCAGCTCTGAGGGCGGGCGGGCAGTTTATGCCAAGGCCTTCGGTGATGATGGAATCGGTATCGAGGCGGTTGGTGGGTGGACCGGGTATGCCGCTAAATTTAGGGGGAATGTTATTCTGGTCAGTAAAATTGACGGAGAAACCATACTCGAATTGGGCGAAGGTCTCGACTATGCCGAAGGGTTTGATGTTTCGCAAAAGCACGAAATTGACCCCGGCACAGTCGTTATTATCGACCCGGATAATCCCGGTAAACTGGCGGTAAGCAATTCTGCATACGACAGCAAAGTGGCCGGTATCGTTGCCGGCGCCAACGGGCTTGGATCGGGTGTGCGGCTTGGGGGCGACAAGTACGATATGGATGTGGCGCTGGCGGGACGGGTTTATTGCAATGTCGATGCGACGACCGCCGCCATCGAGCCGGGCGATCTCCTCACGACCTCTTCCCTGCCCGGTTATGCCATGAAAGCCAACGATCACAATCGCACCCGGGGAGCTATTTTGGGGAAAGCGATGCAGAGAATGGAAAAGGGTCAAAAGGGTAAAATACTTGTCCTGGTTACGCTTCAGTAAAGGAGAGAGAAAAATGCGATATTTAAACATTACTCTTTTGTTTGCTGTTGCGGCCTTGATATGCTTTTCGTCGCCGGTTCGATCAGATGTGGTTACCAGCGATGAAGCTCTGCAAATAGCGAACAACTGGGTCAGGCTGATTATCCATACCACCGGCAGTTGGGGTGGTCATGAAGCTGCCGAGATTTCGGCTGTGAATGAATTTAGGCAAAGCGACAAGCTTCTGGGATATTATTGCCCGGTTGAGCCAGGCGGTTATGTGATTGTCTCGCTGATCAAAGGGCTGGCTCCGGTCAAAACCTATTCCGGCAATTCCACCCTCGATCTTGAAGCTGAAGACGGTCCGACCGATCTCATCAAGTTCCAGATGGATCGGATGCTCAATGAGATTGAGGCCCAGGCAGGACCTGCCGCAACGGTGAGTATTCAAGAGGTCGAACAATTGCTGGCATACAAATACAAGGCGACCCTGGATAAATTGAACGTCTCGAGCGAAGACTTTCTTCAGGAACTTGCTCTGGATGCGGATAAGGCCAATTACGTCGCGGGCGATTCGCTCCTGTCATCATCATGGCATCAATTCTATCCTTATTTCCTGCAAACACCGGCTGCTCATAACGGATGTACGGAAACCAATTGCTCCGTTGGATGTGTGGCCCTCGCAGGCGCTCAAATTATGCGCTACTGGTCATGGCCGCCAGGGCGACGATGGGACCTTATGTACGATGTTGTCGACCAAAGTTCACCCACCCAGGTAATGGATAGTGTCGCCGAACTGTGTTTCACCATCGGCGTGTTCGTCGGCATGGATTGGTGCAGTGATGGATGCGCATCATCGACTCCCACTTCCAATATGGAATCTGTTTATGAGATATGGAAGTATGAGGACTGTTCCGTTTTCCATAGAAGGTCGTTTGCCGGCTCATTATGGTGGGAGATGGTAAAGCCACAACTCAACGTTAATCGTCCCATACAGTATCGAATTATGGGACATTCGATTGTCCTCGACGGCTGGAGAGAATGGTTTTGGGGAAGCTATCAACCCGAATATCATATGAATTACGGATGGAACGACGACAACAATGCCTGGTTTGCTCTGGATGGTCTGCTCCAGGTCGTTGATACCGCCAGTTGGGTTCAAGAATATATGATTACCGGTATTGTGCCCATTCAAAGTCTGGGCGATATGTTTCTCGGTCCCCTGTCTACTTTGCCGTTTCCTTATCGTTATGTCGATCGCGACTGCATCGGAACCGCCGCAGAATTTCAAGCCGGGCAGTTTATCCAGTTCCTTCCGGGGGTAAAGCTGACCTGTGGTGCGGAAACGGTTAGATTCGACGGTAGTTCGCGCAGCCCGTCGGTGCTCTATACTCCGATACCGGACCGTGGTATCAAAATATACAATGGTGCGATGGTTATGCATACTGGATGCGAAATCAGGTTCCAGCAAAGCCGCCCGGGACCGTAGACTCGGTCGATTTGCAGATGTTCCTAAGATATTCATGGGCGGGAGTGTAGCTCCCGCCCGATAGCAGATATTTGGATTTATGGCTTTTCAGGTGGCGGTGGAGGCGGGAAAAATCCAAGCTGTGTCAACATGGAAACATTATCCCAGCTTACCCACGTTTCGGCGATTTTACCGTTCTCGAATCTATGGATAATAATATTCGTCAGAGAAAAGCTTTTGCCGCTGGCTGGTAAGGCATCTAACGGGCCTGTCTGCGTACCGGTCATGGTGGTTATATATGCCACCATGTCGCCTTCGGCGATCATCAACTCAATCACGTCCTTGTTGTCCGGGACAGCCTTCAGCCAATCCTCGATAAAGGCCAGAAATACTTCTGTTCCCTCAAGCTCCTGAAATTCGGGAGGCATAGCCTGACAATGTCGCACATAATTGGGAGCTAACACTTCATCGAATATTGCCATGTTTCCCTTTGATACTTCCTCGTGTATTTTCCTCACGGTGGCCTTGTTGTCCTCTTCCCGTGTATCAACCGTGCATTCACCGCAGCAGCCGATCAATACGGCAATCCATAGCAATGCCAATACTGCGACAGCAACCCGGTAAATATTTCGCATTTTCATACCTTTTCCCTGTCTATTTCATTTAATGAACTTTTGGTCCCTGTGATTTTGAAGAAAGCTCCTTTTGAATTATAAGAGGCTCAGCTTCTAAAGGCAAGTTTAACTTCAACCAATAGTTTTCGATCATTCTCGCGACAGCAGAGGAATGGCTTTTGCCATAAGAAAAGGCCGGCGGGGCGACCGGCCTATTTTTACTTATATGTGCAATTATGGATGGCAGGGTTCCGGTCCGTGGAAGAACAGGTAACGAACCAGATAGACAGCATCACCAATATCGACTCGACCGTCGCAATTGGCATCACCCGAATCCATAAACGGCGGCGGCTGACCATCGTTGAAAACATAGTTGATAAGATAAACGGCATCGCCGATATCGACGGCTCCATCGCCATTGGCATCACCGGATATATGACCAATTATGGTAACCACTCCTTCAGCAACAAGGTGGGCACCGTCGCTGCACTCACCGGAAACGGTAAACGGGTGATCTTCCATATCCCATACAGAGGTATAGCTGAAGAGGAAATCAGTTATCGAAAATTCGAGAGCCAGGACCTGATCGTCGAAACCGGGAAATTCCGAGAGCAAGGTAACCGAAGTCGGATCAATTTCACTATTAATGGCTAACGTCGACGTATTTATATCATTCACAGTATGCGTCGGCGGCAAATTACCGAGATATATCGTCCCTATCATCGGATCGAGGGCATAAGCGTAGTACATGTACATGGTGTCGGGGATTACAACGCACAACGCCTCCAAAGCGGGTAGGACCGTGAATGTGGCGTCATCAGCTATGACGGTACCATCATCACCAGTGGCCGTAAATATAATTGTCTCACTTCCGGTCCAACCGTCAGGATAGGTAATGGTGACCATATTGTCGCCATCAACAGCTACACTGAGGACAATGTTCCCGGCGTATGTCCAGGTAACCGGTTCGAGTAAATCCTGTGTATAGTCGTCCAAATCAAAGGAATCAAAAAGCTCTCCCGATTTCTTAATTTGATCTTCAATATCCCGTATCAGCCCCCCTCCACCGATTTCATAAATGGTGCCGGAGCCATATCCGGCAATCCAAATATGGCGATTGGGTCCATATCCCATCCCTTCAACTGGAGGGCCAGCCGAATAAGTAAATATTTTAAATGGTGAGGCGGGAGGATCAATTGGATTTCCGGAAGCATCGAGACGATACTGGTATATAACATCTGAAGTCATATCCGAAACGCTTAAAATATTGCCGATAATTTCCATCCCGTCATGATGCCCTCCGGACATATTGGGATGGGTAAACATGTACACCCACGCTGATCCATCCCATCGGAACAATCGGCGATCGGTATCGCCTATCCACCACTCCCCGGTATTGGGATTACGTGCCAGTGTCTGTGCTCGGGCTACCGGCACGGGTACTTCCCAACCGATTTCATTCCAATCAAAATCCCAGTGAAATATTCCGCCCCATCCGGGAGCCGCAGATCCACTCCATCCAGGAGAAGCACCATAGTAGATTCCACTATCGTCAATGTAGAATGCATTCTCGTGACCGGCGCGGTAGTATCCCAGATAATGAGAATTGATCAAGGTAAAGGTGCGCGTCGCTATTGGGCCGGTGGCATCTGGATTACTCGGATGCATATTTGGATCACCGTCGGTATCGACCCGGTATACATAGGCGGTGTGATGCCCGGTATAATCAGGTCCCCCGACGACAAAAACATACTCTTCACCAGCATCACCCAGATAACCATGATTGTCAACGTACCCATTAATACCGGTAGTATAGTTGATCCCCGGATTCCAGTTGACATACATATAATATGTATCCTTGGGGTCATCCTGCGCCAACCCGGACGATGAAAAAATCATCGCTCCCATTATCAGCAGGATGATTGCGACTACCTTGCGATATTCCATAATGTTCCTCCTCCATCGTTTTGTTTTTGCCTCTGACGATATATATGCCGGGCTTATCGCCCTGGCATGACAGATTTTCCTTATTTCCTGATGAGGATGGCTATCGGTTTAATAAATTACGCGATGAGATAATTGATACCATCCCCATACAAACACAATTTGTAATTCATCTATTTTGACTTACCCTCTCTACCGAAGAAGCGCCTGCAGTAAAACTTTATGATAGCATTGACCACTAAGGCCATATTATTATAACAGATTGATTCAATCCCGAAAATCGGACGTGCCCTGAGAATCATATTTATTATAGGCTTTTCTTAATTTGCTGTCAAGTCAAATAAGGTAAGCGATCATATCGGGAATGGCTCGCGCCATAAGAAAAGGCCGGCGGGGCGACCGGCCTATCGGGGATGAGAGGAGGGGATATGGGGGCTTGACTATGATGCACCGGCTTTATCTTCCCTGTGCATCAAACGAATCGATGGTATTTGTCACAAAGCTTTTTTATTGGCCCGTTTCGATTGTACCTTGGTTATGGCATCGCGCCGATTGCGCACACGGGCTTTGATCTTATTCTTTATTTTTGTTCGTTCAATCGTTTTCATCATTATCCTTGTCGTTATCCCGGTCGATCTCTTCTTCTTCGGCAGAAAGGTTCACCATCCATTCATCGTCGACATACTGAACCCGGGGAAGTTTGGAGACTTCTTTTAGACGAGCGGTTACTTTTGCTATTTTCTTGGCTGACTGCTGAATAACATCGAGTTTCTTGCGGACATCATCCGAAAGTTTGAGACCGGGATCTTCCAGCAGTTCCAGATTTCCCAGCAGAGGTGTCAGGTAATTATTGATTTCATGATTCATGCCTACGGCGAGGTCCTCGATGGCCTTTTTGGGAGCCGATACCAGAGCCAGCACCGAAGCCAGCGCTCGCAGGAACTGATCATAATCGTGTAGCCGGACCTTGTCTTTTCTAATACCGATCAAGGCGCCGAATTGGCGAGATTCGATTTCGATGGGAAGGAAGAAAACCGATTTGGCCTTTTCTCCGCCCAGTTCCATGTAGGCCGATTTCATTTTGAAATTTTTGCGGAGCATCATCAGGAGGGATTTTTCAGTATCATCGAGGATTTCCCTGTCCTCGTCGGTTCCTGCATTTACGGCGCGGGTGACTATTTCGTCGCTGCTGTCCCATAAGATCAAAGACCCGGCGGCCAGCCCGATATAATCAGCCGCTCCGGCGAGCCCTTTTTCGGCCACGATTTCGATATCGTTTCCCTCGCTGGCGGCAAGAGCCGCGTCTGCCAGGGCCCGGTATTTGGACTCTTCTTTATGGGACAAATTACTCATATCAATACTTGTTTGAGCAAATGGTATGCCCTTGATGAAAAATAGAACGAATTTTGATCGGGACCATCCACGGCAGGACCGGTAGTAAGTTAATCCACCCAAATGCCCTTATTATTTATACTTAGAGATGCCCTCCGGGGCCAGCTTTTTCATTGTTCCGGCTTGATTTTTGGGCCTTTGAGGCGGATATGAAGCACTTTTCATATATTTTGCATTAATATTATCTGTCTGACACCTTGACAGACAGCAAAAAAATGATAAATTAGAAGCTTTCCTAGCGGAGAAACGCAGATGGCTGAAGAGATGATACATGACAATTGCGGTGTCTTCGGTATTTTAGGAGCCAGGAAGGCCGCTGAGCTAACTTACTTCGGGCTTTATTCCCTGCAACATCGGGGGCAGGAATCGGCTGGAATAGTTACTTCCGACAAAAAACACTTACATTTATATAAGGGCATGGGCGAGGTCTCAGATGTTTTTTCCGGTGAACATGCATTTGATCATCTCAAGGGTAACATCGCTGTCGGTCATGTTCGTTATTCGACAACCGGCGCCAGCTCCATTACCAATATTCAGCCGTTTTTAATTACCAACCGGGACCGGATGTTGGCGGTGGCTCATAATGGCAACCTGACCAATTCCGTCTACCTGAAAAATAAGCTGGAAGCCAGTGGTTCCATATTCCAGACGACGTCCGATTCTGAAATCATCTTGCATCTGGTGGCTCGCTCCAAAGGAATCGATAATTTCAGCAAAATCTGCGATGCCGTCAAGAAGCTCAAAGGCGCTTATTGTTATCTTTTCTGTGACGAGGACAGGATTATTGCCGCCCGTGATCCCTGGGGTTTTCGACCTCTGGCCCTGGGACGATTAAACGGCCATTGGGTGGTTGCCTCGGAAACCTGCGCTTTCGATATTATCGGGGCCAAGTATGAACGCGATGTCGAACCGGGCGAAGTGCTGGAAATTTCGTCCAACGGTTTGCGTTCCGAATTTCCTCACAGCAAATCTCGTCATGCCTTTTGTATCTTCGAATATATATATTTCTCGCGTCCCGATTCGATTGTCTTCGGCGAAAATGTCGACAAGGTCCGCCGGCGTCTGGGACGGCTTTTGGCTCGGGAACATCCGACCGAGGCCGATATCGTAATCGGTATCCCCGACTCGGCCAATACTGCGGCGCTCGGTTATTCCGAGGAATCGGGTATCAAGTTCGAGATCGGGCTGATCCGAAATCACTATGTCGGGCGATCGTTTATCGACCCCGAACAGAAAATCAGGGACCTCGATGTCAAGGTCAAGTTCAACCCGGTCAAAGGGGTGATCGAGGGTCAGCGAGTGGTCCTGGTCGATGATTCGATTGTCCGCGGCACCACTTCCAAAAAACTGGTGCAGTTAGTGCGTCAGGCCGGGGCCAAGGAAATCCATTTCCGGGTTTCATCGCCGCCGATCATCTCACCCTGTTATTTCGGCATAGATATGCCGACCAAAGGTGAATTTATCGCCAATCAGAAATCAATCGAAGAGATTCGGAAATATCTCAAAGTGGAATCGCTGGGATATTTATCGGTTAAGGGGATGCAGGCGATGCCCTCTTTGCCCGATGACGATTTCTGTGTCGGTTGTTTTACCGCCAAATATCCGCTCAATATCGAAGCGATAAGTAACAAACTCCGTCTGGGCTAAATTCTGCCCAACAATTTTGCCTTTCGTCCGATATAATTAGTAGACAGACAGGCTGTTGACAAATAGCCACGGCGACGTATATTATTATAGAGACCGATCGGAGACGTATTTACCCCTATGTCTTGCCTTTTTAAGGTGGTGTTCCGGATGAGATTCAAAGCTGCTTCGATTTTAGCCATCATCCTCACAATCTGCCTGTGGGCGGCGGTTTTTGCCGCGCAAAAGCCTGACTCTCCGAATATTAAGATCAAGCATGCCAACCTGTTGCCTCGCCAGGTGGCTGTTAAATCACCAGCCATTAATATCAGCCCTCAGGCAGAAATCGACCGAGTTATGGTGAAGCTGATCTCCGGAGCGAGGGGGCGATTGGCGGGTGATAAACTTTATTCTCTGGGCGGTCATAATGTCGACGGCGTCAATGATATTATCAGGATGCATTCACGCGGTGAAGTCAGACCGGTTTCGAATAAATCACCCGATCAGGTTGAACGCGAAAAGTTTTTGCTGGAAAATAAATGCAGCCGTCAACTGGCCGATATGAATAATTATTTCAGTATCGGAGTAAACTCACCGGCTGAGGCCGAAAATCTGGTATCGCGATTGAATACTCTTCCCGAAGTTGAAATAGCTTATGCTGAACCACGGCCATTTTTTGCCGGAGACATCTCCCCGCCCACCCCACATTATGATAGCCTGCAACTGTACCTGCGGCCGGCACCGGAGGGAATTGACGCCGATTATTCCCGAACCATTACCGGGGGAAGCGGGGCCGGAATCAGGATTGTCGATATTGAAGGAAATTGGAAATTCGACCATGAGGATCTTGACGCCGCTGTCGGAGGATTGATTGCCGGAGATTTGATCGATGATCAGAACTGGCGCGATCATGGAACGGCCGTGATCGGAATCCTGATCGGCGGAGATAACGGTTATGGTATCACCGGTATTGTACCAGATGCCAGTATTGGGATGGTGTCGATCGGAGGAATAAGCACAACCGAGGCGATACTGATAGCCGTCGACAGCATGGAGGCCGGCGATATTCTCCTCATGGAGCTGCATTCTCCCGGACCGCGCTATGATTTCACGCCGCGCGACGATCAGATGGGTTATGTTTGCATGGAATACTGGCAAGCGAATTTTGACGCCCTGCAACTGGCATGGGCCAAGGGTATTATCGTTGTGGAGGCGGCTGGCAACGGTTATGAATACCTCGATGATGAAATATATGAAAACCTTTTTGACACCACCTACCGTAACTCCCATGCTATCATGATCGGTGCGGGTGCGCCGCCATCGGGGAATTATGGCGAGGATCGCTCCAAGATGGACTTTTCCAATTACGGAGAACGCCTCAATCTCCAGGGGTATGGTCAGGAAGTGGTTACCACCGGATACGGCTTTTTATTCAGCGGCGGCGGCGATGAGCGCCAATATTATACCGGCGGTTTCAACGGCACCTCATCGGCGGCGCCGATAGTGGCCGGAGCGGTGGGAGCCTTACAAGGGATCTACAAGGAACGGTACGGCGGAGCCTTACTCGATGCCGACCGCGCCCGCGATGTCCTCCGGGCGACCGCAACACCGCAACAGCCGTCATCATGGCTCAATATCGGCCCCCGCCCTAATCTTAAGGCAGCCGATTCGGCTTTGCAGCCTCCCCCCGATATTTCTCTCGACCCGATTTATTTCGATACCTCGATAACGGTCGGGACGCAGATGTCGATCTATTTTGATATTATCAACAATGCCTCGGATAAGACTTATGAGTATTCGGCGGTCGGTCTTGACAGTCTGGCCAAAGATCCTATCGGTGACTGGCTGCTGGTCAATGATCCGACCGGCGCCATCCCGCCGCTTGGTTTTATGACGGTGGAGCTTACGATTGACGGATCGGTTATAGAGGATCGGTCGCAGATATACAAAGGGCTGGTTGAAATCGTTTACGGCGAGCAAGGACAAACTCTGGATCAGGAAGCGGTTGTCCCGGTTTTCCTTACGGTGCCGTGTGCCGACACGACATATACGGTAACAACATCATCCGAGCCTGGCGGTCCGGAATTTGACTGGGTCGATATTACATCCATCGGCTTGGAAATCCCGACCTATTCATGGTACAATGATTTTGTGACCGAAGAAATCATGGATGACGGCAGTGCCGGTCCGCATTATATGGCTTTTGATTTCCCGTTTTATGACAGTTCCTATATATATGTCTATATGGGAGCCAACGGAGGTATATCATTTACCGATTCCAATGTCAATATCGACGGCTATTTCGACGAGGTTCCGATCCCGAATCCTCCGTTCGAAACATTCGTGGCGCCATTCTGGAATGATCTGAATATGGATACGTCATCGGGCGGTCACGGTACGGTTTACTTCTATCGTTCCTATCCAGATACGTTTATTATCGCTTATCATGACGTCGCCAGTTACAGTTTCCCGGATGATTCGATGACGTTTGAAATTATCCTGACCCGCAACGGCAATATCAAATTCCAGTATTTGTCGGTCGGCGATTCCGGGATGCAGGACTCGGCCGTTATTGGAATATCCGAAATTGATTGCCGGGCCTTGCCGTATGTGTGGCAGAGCGATCCGGTGGAGCATATTGTCGATGACAGCATGGCGGTCTTATTCGATTACAATTATATCGTTTGGGAAATGTCTGGTGATGCCAATTATGATGGCGATGCCAATGTCGGCGATGCCGTTTATATGATAAGTTGGATATTCAAATTTGGCCCGGAGCCTCAAAGCATGCTGGAGGCCGACGCCAATTGTAGTGGCGAAGCCAATATCGGCGACGCGGTGCATATTATCAATTACGTCTTCAAATCCGGCCCCGAACCATGCTGGTATGAGTTGTAGGTGTGTCCACGGAGACTCCGTAGCGGCGGAACCCCAGGCCACGTACCTGGTGATAAGGTTCAAATAAATTCCCTGAAATAGTCTATCGCGTTTAGATAAATAGAAATTTGCTCACGTGAAACTGTAAATGGAAGTCAAAAAATGAAAGCGGGCCGGTCCAACACGGAACCGGCCCGTACTAAATTAGACAGAGTATCAGGAGTGAAGCGGCCTGGGTCCATTACCGAATAGGTATCGAACCAGGTAAACGGCATCGCCAACACTAACTTCGCCATCGCCATTGGCGTCTCCGGCCGCGAGCAGATGCGGCGGCGGCCCGCCGTTAAATATATAGTTGATTAGATAGACGACATCTCCTGTGTTGACATAACCATCATCGTTGGCATCACCGGATATATGACCGATGCAAGTAAAAGCACCCTCGGTAGTGAAAGGTGTCCCATCGTTGAAAGCCCCTTCAACCGTGAAGACTTCCTGCGTCGTATCCCACCAGAGTGGGTAGCTGTGAATAAAACTATTTAATGGGACCTTTAGTTCCGCAATCAGATCAGTCAAATCCCATAAGGAAGGACTTAAAACGCCATTTATAATCACTGTCCCTGGATTGATATCCAATGGGTGATAAACCGCCGACCCGATATCCGTTATGCGTATTGTGGCATAGGTTGTATCCATAAGGTGCGCATAGATGGCATACATTGGGTTGGGCGAGATGGACACCGAAGGATTGATGACATCAAGCGCTTCAGCGATTGCCTCATCAAGTCCGCTTAAATCATATCCAACATTCAAGACGGCTCCCCCGGTCAGATCTGCCAGTTCCTGCATCTGATCGCGGCCCTGATCCAGAGCATAATCGTTCATCTCTTCGCCGGTTTGAGGAGATATGTAATCGCCTTCCTTGCTTGTGACAAGACCGAAATAAATTACCGGTTTGGACAGCAGGGCCGCAATTGTGGCGGTGCGACCGGCGACCGGCTGCGCACCGGAATATGGGTAGTTGTGGTTGGAATCCCAATCATGGAACATTGCCGGC
Source organism: Candidatus Zixiibacteriota bacterium (assembly GCA_030668485.1). GTDB lineage: Bacteria > Zixibacteria > MSB-5A5 > GN15 > JAAZOE01 > DAOUTW01. Next base: position 113,889 of record DAOUTW010000001.1, on the reverse strand, counting down.
CAGGTGAAATGGAATATTATTATGTTATTCCCCGGCATGTAACCCATGTCGGTCGGAAAAATCTCGCCGACATCGTTATAGTCTCCATCTCCGGTCAGATCTCGGCCCTCCCCGGTGATAGTCTGATAAATGGCCTCATATTGCGATTCCGGGTTGTCATTTCCCCAACCATTGCTCAGCGAGGACAGGGCAGCCAGCAACGACGATGTATTTGCCACCAGCGGCGATTCCATCCTGAATGCCCATTCTCCTGTGTCCCCATAGGGATGGAAAGGATAATCCAAATGGGAGACCAGGCCGAAACGGGAACCGGGGAATACGGTCTGAATAGCGGCTATGGCCGAAGGCATATGAGATTGCCACTGCGGCAGCAGATCACCAGTACTACCGGTAACATCCATAATGAAAATGACATCAAGCTGTCCTGCGCAAGATTCCTCAATGTCATAATTATCATGGGCCGGACCCTCGGCATTGGTACCGCCAGGGCTGGTATTGCCGTCCATACGAGCCACATTCCGGTCACTGTAAACATTATCCCATTTAACGCTCACAGTGAAATCATTAGCTCCCGGCGCCGGTGGACTGGTACATTCGCCCTGCAGAATAGAACCGCCGCCGAGCCATTGCTCGTTACCAATGGTGCATCCAATTCCCATTATGTTGGGTGTTATTCCCTCGTTACATCGGGTATCAAATGTGAAAGAGACGATATCGCCTTCCTTCAGTGGGCAGGGTATACTATGGCTGACCACTGACGGCGCCAAAGTGGTGTTGGTTGCCCCTGAGGGAGTTAAGGTCAAGCCGGCCATAGCATTGGCGACGGTACGATTTGCCTGTCCATGCTTGCCATCCATCCGCTCAAAAAAGGTTGTGACTCTAGTGTTTTGCTGACCGGAATTAGGTGAGTCGCCGTTTCCTACTGCTACTCTGGCATTTGCGGCGACAAAATCGTCCGTCATAGTCCCACCCTGGCAAGCTCCAACATAAACCAATCCCTGAGTAAGATCATGCGCCACCCTTGTTATAAATTGATCGGTAACGGCGATACAATAGGAACTTTGTCCTGATGACTCGGTTCCAAAAATCTCATCATTGGTATAGCCGGCAGCAAGGTAAGCATTGAGAGCATCGTCGCGGTCTTGTAGGCCAGTGTCGGAATACTCATAAGACTCAACTGCAAGAACATCTGTATTACCGTGCGTAGTGATCAATAAAGTCCCAAGGAATTCACTATTATCTTCAAGAATTTCCCGGAATCTTTCCAGGGTGCATGAAGTCGGTCCCGGATTTGGTCCGATTCCTTCTGAATAGGCAATATAGCCATATTGCTGCCCGCCAATTCCTACCCCGCCAACTCCTACATGGTCTCGGTAAGCTCCTTCCCCTCTGTCTGCTTCCCACATATATGGCGCAAACAGATAGGCAATATGATCGCCGCCGACATCATCTCCCACTGTGAGATTCTGGGCGGCACCGGGTGTGACCCAAATCGTCATTAGCATCATCAAGCTTATAATCAGAGATGATGCTCCTCTTAAATATCTATATATCATAGCATTGTTCTCCTTTAATTGCGAAAATTCTAACAGAAATACCCAAAAACACAAAGATCGATCCTTTTACGATGATGAATAATAGGTTATTCTATTTCAAAGGAATTAACGATGCGCTTTGCCATCGCCCGATCTGGAACAATCGCTTTCAAAGATTCTAATTTATCCACAGTTGATGCCTGAGATGAGATTATTGATTTGATCGACTTGACGGTTGACTCCCCCTCCGAAGGCGGCGTAACCATCAGGACGCCATCACTGATAATGACCAAACAACCTTTTTCAAGCCAGCGATTCAAAGACTCGTAATAATCATCGGCATATTTTTGCCGACGATCTTCCAAGTCAGGCCTTGCTTCGGTCTTTTTCTCCAGATACAATCTTTCTTCGAAGGGCAAACCCTTATACTTGATTCTCAATTCGTTTTCACCGGCAAGGGCTGCACTCTCCACGATCGGTTGGGCCTGCATAAAGGCGACCGCCTTGCTTCTGGCGAGATCAATTCCTTCTTCATCGACCCAGCCATAAAACTGTTTCCAAAAAGTCACGCTCAACTCATGGCGTGCTGCTGTTTCGTCGCTTACCGATATTACTTGAGGATACGACGGAGGTTCCAAAACGCCACGGCCATTGACACTTACCCCACTCTCTGTCCTCTCCAACGTGTACGGCCTTTCTAACAATTGACCGTTGAGGATTAGCCATCCTTCCTGCAAACCGGTTTTCTCGGTGATGTCATTCGGCGATTCCGGCACGATTTGCCGCGCAGGGGATCCGGAGTCTGCTACGGCCGTCGCTGATACAAACAAAACGGCCCCAAGCATAAAGCAGGTTAAAAAACATTTTAACATTACCATTCCTCCTTGCCTTAAGTATTTAATTGTTCAGATTTCCCCTAAGGGACATTTAAGTAAATAGAAAAGTTATTTATACCTTTTGATCTTATAATAGTGCCATAATCCCATCGAATTGTCAATAGCTTTCTCGTTTTTCTGAGTGATATATCTTATGAAGACCTGGCTTAAGGCCATGGAGAATGAGACAAGGCAATCACATTTTTAATAATCCAATAGCGAGACTGGTCAGTCAGCAAGCAGGCAAGATTATATTAGTGGGGATATAATAAAAACCGGCTTCTGCCGTTTATAATATCATAAACACTGACGAGGTTGCCAGTTTGAGGATGTATCCGGGGAAGATTCCGAGAAGCAACGTTCCCGAAATGGTGATGAATAACGCTACGGCAACCATCGGGCCGACCACCGGCTTGCGGATATCTTCATCCTCATCGGGATGATCAAAGAAAGCGGCCTTGATCGGACGGAGATAATAGAAAACCGAGATAAGACTGTTCATCACCGCCAGAACCACCAGCCATACCAATCCGGCCTTGATCGCTGCGGAAAACAGATAAAACTTACCGAAGAAACCGGCCGTCGGCGGAAAACCGGCCAAAGAGAACATAAACAAGGCCAGGAATACTGACAGCCAGGGATGGCGCGAGGCCAGGCCTTTGAAGGTGTCGATATGGTTGGAGCCGCCGCTTTTGTTTTCGATGATAATCAAAATAGCAAAAGCGCCCATGTTGAAAAATCCATATGCCAGCAGATAAAACAGCGCACCCGAAATCGCTTCGTCGATACCGGCGGTAACGGCTATCAGCAGATACCCGGCATGAGCGATGGAACTATAGGCCAACATTCGTTTGACATTATCCTGCATCAGCGCCAGGAGATTACCGACCGTCATGGTCAGGAAAGCGAGAATCCAGAACAGGGGTGCGAATTCGGCATGCACCGTTCCGAAGCCGATCATGAAAATTCGCAACAAGGCTGCGACACCGGCCGCTTTGGGAGCAATCGAGAAAAAGGCAGTCACCGGCGTGGGAGCGCCTTCGTAAACATCGGGCACCCACATATGGAACGGGAACGAGGCGATCTTGAAGGCGAAGCCGATAAGGATCATGGCGGCGCCGATCATCAGGTAGAGTTGACTTTTCTGCAGGGCGATCCCGGACGACATGAAAATCTGGCGCAGGTCGGTGGTTCCGGTGCCGCCATAAACCAGCGCGATACCATAGAGAAGGAAAGCCGAGGCGAACGCGCCCATAAAGAAATATTTGGCCGATGATTCGATCGATTTGAGGTTGCTGCGCATAAAGCCGGCCAGGACATAAAGCGGCATCGACATAATCTCCAGCCCGAGGAAAATAACCATCAGGTTGGATGAGGAAACCATGACCATCATCCCGGCAGTCGAGATCAGCATCAGGGCATAATATTCGGGGCGGTCGATACCGCGCCGGGCGAGGTAATCGCGCGAGACCAACACCGCGGTTCCGCAGGTGAGCAGGAAGATCAGTTTGCAGAAGAGACAGAAGTTGTCGCAGACAACCATATCGAAGTAGCCGGTCTCCTGCTGGTTCCAGGACACGATTACGAAATAGAGAGAAACCATTACGGCAATCAGCGACAGGGCCGGTGAAATAATCCGCTTCCGGGTCAGAGGGGCCGCCAGGAGAATAATAAAGGCAGCTACCAGAAGCATCAGCTCCGGCATGATGATCTTAAGATTTATTGCAGCGGTCAACTGCGGCATATCTGTCTCCAGGTCGTGTTACTCAAATTCGCGGCCACGGCCGCGAAAAAATTTAGAATCCTCAGCCGCCACCCCATCCGATTTTGGCCTTGCCTTTGTCGATAACGACCGGCACTATTCTCTCGCCGCCGGATAATTCGAGAACTTTTTTCTGCGCTACGGGATTGTCGATGACGTTTATCTCATCGAAGGCTATTCCCTCTTGGTTGTAATGGTCTTTGGCGGCGGCGCAATAGGGACACCCCGGCTTGGTATACATGGTGACATCAGCCATTACTGGTCGTCTCCATTGCCATTGGCAGCTTCTTCATCAAGGGCCGATTGCACCGCCCTGGCTTCCTTGTTGGCCTCATACATACCCCGGCCTTTTTCAACCTGAGTGATAATCGTTTTCACCGAAGGCTCCATCAGCTCAAAGAACGGTTTGGGATAGAAACCAATCCAGAAAATCATGATCACCAGAGGAACCAGGACAACCTTTTCTCTCAGGGTCAGGTCGGTCAGCTTTTCATTGGCCTTGTTGGTGATTTTCCCGTAGAATACCCGCTGATACATCCATAGCATATAACAGGCGGCAAAGATGACGCCTGACGCGGCCAGGATGGCATAGACTTTATTATAGGACCAGGCCCCCAGCAGAATGGTAAATTCTCCGATAAAACCGTTTGTCCCCGGAACGCCGATTGACGACAACAGGACGATCATAAAGAAAGTCGAATAGACCGGAACGCGCCCGGCCAAACCGCCGTATTCGGAAATCAGGCGGGTATGGCGTCGTTCGTAGATCATCCCGACCAGAATAAAGAGAGCGCCGGTAGAGATACCGTGGTTGATCATTTGTATGATCGAACCTTCCATCCCTTGCAGATTGAGCGTCATCATGCCAAGCATGATAAAGCCCATATGCGACACCGATGAGAAAGCCACCAGTGACTTTATATCTTTCTGAACCATGGCGACCAGAGCGCCATAGATAATCCCTATGACGGCCAGAACCGAGATCAGGGGCATAAATTCAAACGTGGCAACGGGGAAGATCGGAAGGCAGAAGCGAAGGAAACCGTAAGCCCCCATCTTAAGCAGAACACCGGCCAGGATAACCGATCCCGCCGTCGGCGCTTCGACATGGGCGTCGGGTAACCAGGTATGGAACGGCCACATCGGGACTTTGATAATAAAGGCGAGGCCGAAAGCGGCGAACAGCCACATCTGCATCTCGCGCGTTAGGGGCATCCCGGTTATTTTTAGCAAGTCAAAGGTATATTCGCCGAAGATGGTATGATACTCGAAGTAGAGCACCAGCAGCGCGACCAGCATCAACAGCGACCCGACCATCGTGAATAAAACAAATTTTATCGCGGCATAGACGCGCCTCTGGCCACCCCAGACACCGATCAAGAAATACATCGGGATCAACATCACTTCCCAGAAAACATAGAACATGAACAGGTCGAGAGTGACGAAAACACCGAGCATGCCGGTTTCGAGCAGCAGCAGCGAGGCGTAAAAGCCTTTGTGGGAATGTTCCACGGCGCTGAAGGTCGAAAGGATAGCAATCGAAGTCAGGAAAGTTGTCAGCAGCACCAGCAAAAGAGAAATGCCGTCGATACCGACATGGTAGCTGATTCCAAGCTCCGATACCCACGGGATATTAGCCACGAACTGCATCCCGGTGGCAACCGTATCGAAACGGAAGAGCAGACAGAGCGAGGCGACAAAGGTCAGGATCGAGAAAAACCATGCCGAATGCTTGATTGAGACATGATGATCGTTGGGAAGCAACAGAATGAAGAACGCCCCCAAAAGAGGCAGGAAAGCAACTATCGACAGAATCCAGCTATCCATTCTCTACCTCACCACCAAAAAGCCGATAACCAGAACCACGCCTATCAAGAAGGCAGTCAAATATCCCCTGAGATACCCGGTCTGCATACGCCGGAAGGTTTCCGACATATCGCCCACAATGCGGGCCAGGCCGTTGGCAATGCCATCGATCAAGAGCACATCGACGATTTTCCAGAGGAAGATCGAACCGTTGACAATTGGTCGCACGATTGTGGCGCCATAGAACTCATCGACCCAATATTTATTGTATACCGCCTTATGGAAGACCGACAATGACTGACGCAGCGAATCGGCCTTAGCGAGATTTTTGCGATAGAAATAATAGGCCAGGTAGATCGAGACCAGGACGAGGATGATGGTGAACGCCATCAGGCCATATTCGAGGGTGGCGTCATGATGCGCCTCGGCGCCGCCATGCGCCGGCATTTGAGCCATCACCGGCTCAAGAAATTTTGCAAACCAGGCTCCCCCGCCGAGAACATACGGGATACCTATCCAGCCACCGACAACCGAAAGCACCGCCAGCGCCACCAGCGGCATGGTCATAAATCTCGGCGATTCGTGAAGATGATCGGCGGTATGTTTATCGTAGCGCCCCTCACCGAAGAAAGTCAGATAAAGCAATCGGAACATGTAGAAAGCGGTCAGGGCGGCAGTGACAACGCCGATAATCCAGAAAACAATGTGACCATTACTGGACGAGAACGATTTCCAGAGGATTTCATCCTTGGAGAAAAAGCCTGAGAAAAGCGGGATACCGGCGATAGCCAGCGTCCCCATCAGGAATGTTTTATAGGTGATCGGCAAATGCTTTCTGAGTCCGCCCATCTTGCGCATGTCCTGTTCGTCGGACATGGCGTGGATGACCGAGCCGGAACCGAGGAAGAGCAGAGCCTTGAAGAAGGCGTGGGTCATCAGGTGGAAGATTCCGGCGGTGAAGGCGGCGACACCGCAAGCCATCATCATATATCCAAGCTGACTGACGGTGGAATAGGCCAGAACCCGCTTGATATCGTTCTGAGCCAGCCCGATTGTGGCTGCGATGAAGGCGGTAGCGCATCCGACAATAGCAACGACCAGCATCGTGGTCGGGGCCAATACGAACAAGAAATTCAGCCGGACCAGCATGTATACGCCGGCGGTAACCATAGTGGCGGCATGGATCAGAGCCGATACCGGGGTCGGGCCTTCCATAGCATCGGGTAGCCAGATATATAAAGGTATCTGGGCCGATTTACCGGTGGCGCCGAAGAAGAGTAAGAGCGTCGCCCAGGTTACAACTCCCCCCCCGACAATAAATGCGTCCGGGGCCTTTTGGGCCAGTTCGGTAAACTGAAGAGTGCCGGCGGCCCAGAAGATAATGAAGCTGCCGAGCAGGAATCCGAAGTCACCGATACGGTTGACAATAAAAGCTTTTTTGCCGGCGTCGGCGGCCGACTTTTTGGTGAACCAGAAACCGATCAGCAGATAACTACAGAGCCCGACACCTTCCCATCCGATAAAGAGAACAATCAGGTTGTTACCCAGCACCAGCGTCAGCATCGAGAACATAAACAGGTTCATGTAGATGAAGAACCGTTTGACGCCGGGATCGTGAGCCATGTATCCGATCGAGTAGACATGAATCAAAAAGCCGACTCCCGAAACGACCAAAATCATAACAGCCGAGAGAGGGTCGAGGAGGAAGGCGAAATCGAGTTGAAGCGAGCCGACCGGAATCCATGAGAAGAGGACCTGTTCCACCACGCGCTGACTCGGTTCTAGAGTCAGGAGTTTGAAGAAGAGGGCAATCGAGAGGATGAACGACAGGCCGGGAGCGCCAACCGCCAGAGTTTGCACAAAGCCTTTGGAAAGGCGGTTGTGGAACAGCCCGTTGATGATAAAGGCCAGCAGAGGCAGCAGAGGCACTATAAAGATATATTCAAACATCCCTTTACCATTTCATCAAATTAAGAGCATCGGCATCAACCGATTCCCGACCGCGAAAGATGGCGATAATGATGGCCAGACCTACGGCCGCCTCGGCCGCCGCCACCGTCATCACCAGAAACACAAAGACATGCCCGTCCATCAGTTTGAGATGGCGCGAGAAAGCCATAATGGCCAGATTGGCGGCGTTGAGCATAATCTCAATCGAAATAAACATTATTATCAGATTGCGCGAGATAATGACGCCGATGACGCCGATCACGAACAAAAACGCCGAAAGGATAATATAATAATCGACCGGTACCATATTACGATCCTTTCCTGGCCATAACCACCGCTCCGACAATCGCCGTTAGCAGCAGGATGGAAGTCAGTTCGAACGGATAGACGAATTTGCCATAGAGCAAGTGCGCAACTTCGGGGACGTTACCGAAATTTTCGCCTACTTCCGCCATACGTGAAGATACGCCCATCGAAACCCAGACCATTTCCGCCAGCAAGACAAGCCCGAAAACCCATCCGAGCGGTTTAATTTTAGACAAAGTGTCGTCGCCGAGGTTGGCATAGCGGATATTGAGCATCATGATGACGAACAGGAAGAGGACCAGAATCGCGCCGCCGTAAACAAGCACCAAAAAGGCAGCGACGAAAAGCCCGGACAACTGGATATAGAGCACCGACTGCGCCAGGATCGAAATGATCAGATACAGGACGCTGCCGACGGGGCTTTTAGCCGTAATCACCATGACGGCCGAGGCCAGCGCGATAATCGCGGCCACGGCAAACAACACCATTTCCACGCTCAGTTTATCCTCCTCGCCTTGTGATTATACATCATAATGTCTCCGCGTCCGCCGGTGCAGGGTTTTGTACGGGCGATCCTTGCGGGGATGATCGACGAGCATCTTTTCCTTGTCATAAATAAATTTATCGCGATGATCGTCGGCCAGTTCAAATTCATGCCCGAGGAAGATCGCTTCTTCGGGACAGGCTTCTTCACAGAAACCGCAGAAAATACAGCGGATGAGGTTAATCTCATATACCGCGGCGTAACGTTCGCCTTTTTCGTTTTCGGCCGGTTCCATATAAATGGCGTCGGCTGGGCAGGCGGCGGCGCAGAGACCGCAGCAAACGCATCGCTCGCTGCCGTCTTCATACCTTTCGAGATAATGCAATCCCCGATAGCGAGGCGCCATCTCCGATTTAACCCGGGGGTATTTCTTCGTTACCGGTTTTTTAAACAGGTGCCTGAAAGTCGTATAGAGCCCGATCGGCAACGCCACAAAAGTGGTTTTAATTATATCCCAAAAAGTTCGCCACATAATCTAAAACAGGTAGAGAATAATCCCTGTAACTAAAACGTTAAGCAGAGCCAGAGGGAAGAGTACCTTCCACCCCAGGTCCATCAATTGATCGTACCTCAATCTCGGGAATGTCGCCCGGAACCAAATGTAAAAAACCATAAAGACGATAACTTTTAGCACCAGCCAAAGCGGGCCGGGCAAAAACGGTCCCTGCCACCCGCCGAAAAACACGGTCGCGACCACTGCCGCGGCGGTGATCATATTGGCATATTCTCCAACAAAAAACATCGAGAACCGCATCGATGAATATTCGGTGAGATAACCGGCGACCAGTTCCGATTCCGCTTCCGGCATATCGAAAGGCAAGCGGTTGGTTTCGGCCACGGCGCAAATCCAGAAAATCAAAAAGGCAACCGGATTTTTAAAGACATACCAGTCGAAAACCGAGGATTGCTGAGCGACTATTTCATTCAGCGACAACGTTCCGGCGATCATCACAATCGGCACCAGCGCAAGGCCATATGAGACTTCGTAGGAAATCATTTGAGCCGAACTGCGAATACCGCCCAGAAGAGAATATTTGGATCCGGATGACCAACCACCGAGGGCCAGGCCATAGACTCCCAGAGAGGTTGTCGCCAGGATGAACAAAATTCCGATATTCAGATCGGATATCGTCAGCGGAATAGTATAGCCGAAAAGTTCTATCGGCGGTCCGATCGGTATGACTGCAAAAGCGAGGAAACCGGGAATAAAAGCTATGACCGGGGCGATTATCAGGATGAATTTTTCCGCCTGGCTGGGAATGACATCTTCTTTGAAGATCAGCTTGAGGCCATCGGCGATCGGCTGTAACAACCCGAACGGTCCGACATAGGTCGGGCCGACCCGATGCTGCAAGCGACCCAGCAGTTTTCTTTCGAGCCAGGTGGCATAGGCACATCCGGTAATAACCGCCATATAGACGACCACAACCTTAACGATGATGAGCACTATGTATGTCAGGTCACCCATTATTTATCATCCAGTTTTTCGATCTTGACCCAGCCTCCCCCTTCGCGGGAGACGAGATGGTTTACCTCAACCGAAGAGAAGTTATTCGGTATAAACAGGACTTCGCCTTCAAAATACTCCGAAAACCTGACTTTAAGGACCAGTTTGCCGGTTGACGATTCGACCCGAACCAGATCGCCATCGGCAATTTTCAATTTTTCCGCCAGATTTGGCGACATTTCCAGATACACATCGGATGTGAAACGCATCAGCGATGGGCAATGTTCGGAAAGATAGCCGTAATGATGGAGGTCATTGCCGATCAGCAGGCGATACGGAAAATCGCCATGATCTATGACGCCTGACTGTTTGACATCGTAAAAGGTATCGACGGCGCGCGGTTCACGCTTCCAGCTATCGACGACTTCTTTCGTTTCCGTTTCCAAAGTTTTATCATCGAGCCCCAGAGGCGCTTCCATCGCCTCGGCCAGGCTGCGGATGATTTCTATACCGGTTTTGACACCTTGTTTCGACGGCAATGCTTTACTGAATGGTTGGTAACGTCCTTCCAGGTTCACATACGACCCGGATTGTTCAGACCATCCGGCCAGGGGCAGGACAACATCGGCCTTGGCGGTGGTAGCGGTTTCAAACAGATCGGCCACAACCAGGAAATCGAGTTTGTCGAGGGCGGCATTGACGAACGGGCCATCGGGATACCGCATGGCCGGGTTGGCGCCCATAATGAAAATCGAATCTATTTCCTCGCCAAGAGCGCCTTTGAAAATCTGTGATGTGCTGCAGCCGGATGAATCGGGAAGTTCCGCTTCCCATTTCGAGGCCAGTGTTTCGGCCAGCGAAGCCGATAGATTGGGTCTCAATCCCACCCGGTCGGCGCCAATCGAATTGGCATGAGTCGCCAAAATTGCGGCTTTGTCATCATCCACACCAAGCAGATTAGCCAAATTAAACAGGCCGTTGGCGATGGTGTGTCGATGCTGTGAAGCTTTGAGATATTCGCCCGCCAGAATATACAGGTTCTCTCCGGCTGCCAGAGCGCGGGCCAGTTCGGTAATCCTTGCTTCATCAATACCACAAATCCCGGCCGCTTCGGATAAGCTGGCCGGTTTTAATACGGTTTTGATTTCGGCCGCTTTGGACTCATCTATATTTTTGTACAGCTTATGGTCGATAACGGCATGAATCAGAGCAATCAGAAAGGCCGCTTCGGTGTCGGGTTGATAAATCAACTCATCGACTGAAATATCGGCCGATTTGGTCACTACCGGATTAGCGGTATAAACGCGGGCGCCGTTTTTACGATGAGCTTTGCGCAGTCTCAGGTTTACGATTGGATGATCCTTGATGAAATTCGAGGCGAAAATCAGGATCGTGTCGGCCTTCTCAAGATCTGCGATCTTGAACGGAGCGGCGCTCAAGCAATTATAGGCGGCGGTTTCCACGCCGTCCTTCAGGTCGATATTTTCGAGACGATAATCCACCGAATTGGAATGCAGGTTGTGACGGAAAAATTTGTTGAAGAGGTAATTCGTTTCGGTCGAAAGATTGCCTCCGGTCAGTCCGGCGATGCAGACCGATCCTTTTTTATCCTTGATCTCTTTAAATCGTTTGGCGATCAGCTTTATCGCCTCATCCCAGGTCGCCTCGACCTGCTGGCCTTCTTTCTTGATCAACGGTTTGGTGATACGGTCCAGTGAATTAATATACTGGTAACCGTAGCGGGCGATATTACAGATCCAACCTTCATCGACATCGTCGTTGGGCCGTGACATAGCGCGATGGATCAGACGATGATCGTAGTATAGTTTTATATTCTGGCCGTCGGCATCATAGCTGGAGATCGAATCGGCCTGTTTGGTCTTCCATACCCGGACTTTGTAGCGCCAATCGGTGTTGGTTAAAGCACCGACGGGGCAGATTTCGACGACATTACCGGAGTACAGGTTATCGATCGGTTCTCCCGGAGGAGTGTCAATAACGGTGCTGCTGCCGCGCTGATAAACACCGAGGTCAAATTCGCCGGCGATTTCCTTGTTGAAGCGAACGCATTTGAAACAGGTAACGCAGCGATTCATGTTGCGGATAATTTCCGGCCCGATCCGTTTGTCATCGAAGGTGGTCTTGGTTTCTTCGTCGATAACGCGGTTACGCAGGAATGTCTGGCGTGAAGTATCGATCCCGTTGCTGAAAACGTTATCCTGAAGATCGCATTCGCCGCCTTTATCGCAGGTAGGACAGTCGAGCGGGTGATTCAGAAGCAGAAATTCAAGCACTCCCCGGCGGGCCTTGACGATTTCATCGGTATCGGTGCGGACCACCATCCCGGGCATCACATCGGTAGCGCAGGAAACAACCGGTTTGGGGAATTTTTCTATCGCGACCAGACACATCCGGCAGGCGCCGACCGAATCGAGTTTGGGATGCCAGCAGAAATACGGTATATCGATACCGATACTGCGAGCCGCCTCAAGGACGGTCGTCCCCTTATCGACGGTGACTTCGCGGCCGTCTATGGTCAATGTAATCTGTTCTTTGCCGTTATCTGACATACTCTTATTCAAACGCGTAATCGGTTTTCACCTTGCACTTCTTGTGCTCGATGTGATATTCAAACTCATCCCGGAAATGCTTGATAATCGACTCGGTCGGCATCACTGCCGCGTCGCCGAGAGGACAGATCGTCCGTCCCATGATATTTTCGCAAATATCGAGAATAAGTTCGATGTCGCCTTTTTTGCCTTCCCCATGTTCTATCCGGTTAATCAGTCGCTTCAGCCAGAGAGTCCCCTCGCGACACGGGGTACATTTGCCGCAGGACTCGTGTTGATAGAAATTTATCAGCTTCATCGCCACCCAGACCATGCAGGCCCGCTCGTCGATGACTATAATCGCTCCCGATCCGAGCATCGAACCGGCTTCGGCAACCGCTTCATAATCGAGCGGGGTGTCGATCTGATCGGGCATAAGCAGCGGAGTCGACGATCCGCCGGGGATAATCGCTTTCAGTTTATGTCCGGTCTGGATACCGCCGCCGAGTTCATTGATGACGTACGACAGGGGAGTTCCGAGTTCGACTTCGTAGTTGCCGGGGCGATTGACATTGCCCGATAAGGAAAAGATTTTTGAACCAGCCGATTTTTCGGTTCCATAGGTCCGGTACCAGTCGACGCCGCGATTGATTATGTGCGGTATACTGGCCAGTGTCTCGACATTGTTGACCACGGTCGGGCAACTATAGAGACCTTCGATGGCGGGAAACGGCGGTCTGATCCGCGACATGCCGCGGTCGCCTTCGAGCGATGATAGCAGAGCCGTTTCTTCGCCGCAGATATAAGCGCCGCCGCCGGTGTGAACGATCATATCGAGGTCAAATCCGGAGCCGAGGATGTTTTTTCCGAGATAACCTTTGCCATACGCCTCGTTGACCGCCTCTTCCATCCGGAAGGCAGGATAAGCGAATTCGCCGCGGATATAAATGAATGCATGATGAGCCTGGATAGCAAAGGCGGCAATAATGCAACCCTCGATCACCATATGGGGATCGCATTCCATAAGAACGCGGTCCTTACACGTACCCGGTTCCGATTCATCGGCATTGCAGCAGAGGTATTTCGGCTTGACGTCGGTTTTGGGAACGAAACTCCATTTAAGTCCGGCCGGGAATCCGGCTCCGCCGCGCCCACGCACGCCCGACTTTTTGACCTCTTCAATCAGTTCGTCCGGTGTGAAATCTTTCAGGACTTTGGGGAGTGCCTGGTAACCGCCGTTTTTGATATAGTTGTCGATCAGGTATTGCTGCGGCTCCTCGACATATTTGAAAAGGACCTTCTCCATACTACTTCCCGTCCTTTTCAGCTTCGGCGCTCAGATCGGCCAGAATTTTATCTATTTTCTCGCGGGTCAAATCTTCATAAAAGGTTTGATTAACCTGCATCATCGGGGCCGCCGAACAACCTCCGAGACATTCCACCGAAATCAGCGTGAAAAGATTGTCGGGGGTGGTCTCGCCCATCTTTATTCCCAGCTTTTCCTGCATATAAATCAGCATATTGTCGGCGCCGCGAAGCGAACATGAAATATTGTGACAAACCTGGATAAGGTAACGCCCGACTTCTTTCTTGGGAAACATGGTATAGAACGAGGCCGCTTCGGCGATCTCGACATACGGAATATCGATAATTTTTGAAAGTTCCTTGTAAACCGGAGCATCCAGATGGCCCACCTGCCGATAGGCATAGGTCAGAGCCGGCAATATTGCCGACTTGCGCGATGGGTATCGCTCCATGCGGGTCGTGATTTCCTTGATGGTCGCGTCGTTCAGAATCATCGGTCAACCTCGCCGAGAACAATATCGATGGAACCGATACAGGTGATCACGTCGGACACCAGCCTCCCGATGACCATCGGGCTGAGAGCCTGCAGATTGATAAATGACGGCGGACGGACCCGCATCCGGTACGGCTTGTTGGAGCCGTCGGAAACCATGTAAAAGCCAAGTTCGCCTTTGGGAGATTCAATTGCCTGATAATACGAACCGGCCGGAACTTTGAAACCATCGGTGATAATTTTGAAATGGAAGATCAAAGCTTCCATCTGGGTCAGGACCTGCTGTTTGGGCGGTAGAACCACGCCCGGAACATGAGCTCTATACGGTCCCTCCGGCATACCATTCAAGGCCTGCTTCATAATACGGAGCGACTGCCGCATCTCTTCCAGCCGGATCAGGTAACGGTCATAACAATCGCCGTTTTTTCCGAGCGGAACATCAAAATCAAATTTTTCATAGCCGCTGTAGGGTGCCGCCTTGCGGACGTCATAATTAACGCCGGTGGAACGAAGCAACGGTCCGGTGAGCGACAAATCGAGGGCCTGCTGGGCCGTGATCGTCCCCACGCCCGTTAATCTTTTGATCCAGATGCGGTTGTTGGTCAGGAGATTTTCATATTCCAGCATCTTTTCCGGCAGGACCTTGAGAACGTTCTTGACCTTTTTGTCTAAATCTATCGGCAGATCGTAAGCCAATCCGCCAATCCGGAAATAGGATGACATCATCCGCTGACCCGAAACCGCTTCATATATATCGAGGATCAATTCGCGTTCGCGGAAAGTATAGAGCAGCATCGACATCGCGCCGACATCAAGGGCATGAGTACCAAGCCAGACGAGATGGTTGTTGAGTCGGGTCAATTCGGTCAAAAGAACGCGAGCATATTTAACTTTTTCAGGTACTTCGATTCCCAGAAGTTTTTCCACCGCCAAAACATAGCCAAGGTTATTCGACATCGGGGCCAGGTAATCCATCCGGTCGGTCATCGGGATAACTTTGTAATACAGCTTATCCTCAGCGTTTTTTTCGATTCCGGTATGGAGATAACCCAGGTATGACGTTGCTTGCAGAACGGTTTCACCGTCAAGTTCCAGGACCACTCGCAAAACCCCGTGTGTGGCAGGGTGTTGCGGGCCCAGATTGAGCGTCATGGTCTTCGCGCCGGTCGTCATTTAATTATCTCCGGCGGATTATCTTTGTTATGGCTGAATTGCGGAGCTTCGTAGGTGAGCGGGAAATCTTTGCGATGCGGCCAGCCTTCCATTCCTTCCGGCGTTATTATCCGCTGCAGATCGGGGTGGCCTTCGAATTCGATTCCCAGCATATCGTAAACTTCCCGTTCCATCCAGTCGGCGCCGGGATATACCGGCTGAATCGACCGAATTGACGGGGTTTCGCTGTCAGGAACGGTAGTTCTTATGAGAATTCTGACATTTTTATTTATCGAATAGAAATTGTATACCAGTTCAAAACGCTGTTCGGGGCAATCGATCCAGTCGACACCGCAAATATCGGAGAGCAGATCGAAATCGGTCTGGTCCTCCTCTTTCATAAAGCGGGCCAATTCGAAAAGGATATCATCGGTGATATAAATCGAAAGCTGATCGGCGAATTTGCTATGGCCGGTTATACCCTCACCGAACTGCTCCTGCAAAACCTGCAGGATTTCCTCTTCGACCTTTGTCAACTCAGCTTGTCCCATATTTCACAAGTTCATCCAAAAAAAATCTTCAGCCCTTTTTACTCACAATCCGCTGCGGTTGCGTTTCCCTCTTATCCTTGACCGACTCCGTCATAACCTTTTTGTGCAGGCGAACGATACCGTCGATTAACTGTTCCGGCCGGGGCGGACAACCGGGGATATAAATATCGACCGGAATAATCCGGTCAACGCCCTGTAAAATGGCATAGTTATTGAAAATTCCGCCGCAGGAAGCGCAGGCGCCCATAGAGATAACCCATTTCGGGTTAGGCATCTGGTCATAAAGCCGTTTGACCACCGGGGCCATTTTGTTGGAAACTCGCCCGGCGACAATCATCAGGTCGGCCTGTCTCGGCGACGGGCGCATAACCTCCATCCCGAAGCGGGCCAGGTCGAAATGAGCCGCAAAAGTCGCTATCATCTCAATCGCACAACAGGCCAGCCCGAATCCGAACGGCCACATAGACGATTTGCGCGACCAGTTGACCACGTAATCGACAGTTGTGAGTATTATTGAATCGGGGATATTCTCTTCTAATCCCATTTCAAGGCTCCCGCACGCAAGACGTAAAAATACCCGACCAGCAGAATGGCGATAAAGACCGTCATTTCGATCAATCCGAACAAAGCCAATTCTTGATAGATGACGGCCCAGGGATACAGGAAAACCACCTCGATATCGAAAATGATAAAGAGGATGGCGACCATATAAAATTTTACCGAGAAGCGCTCCCGGGTATCCCCGATCGGCGGCATGCCGCTTTCGTACGGTTCTTCCTTGACTGTGTTCTTGGTTTTTTTACCAAAAAGAACTGACAACGTCAGAAAGACGCCGGCGGTGGCCGTAACCAATGCCACCAAAACGAGTATGGGAAAGAAAGTCTCAAACATAGTTTCCACCAAATAGTCCAGCAATGGTAATAATATTCCCCCAGACTGTCAATAGTAATCTGCCTTTTTCGGGGCTTTTATTCTTCCGGTTTTATAATCTCATTAATAATGATTATTAATTCTTGTTTATTGATTGGCAACACCTTACGAATCTGGAATTTCGAACAAGTAATACCCTGTTATTAAAATCAGATTGGGATGGGGGTAACTACATGTGCAGTGCCGATGTCCACATCGGCTTTTGAACGTTCCGGCAGGTCCTGCGCCTCTTGGCATGTGACCCGCCGGGGAAAAATCGGACGATGTGGACTCCCCGCGGCGAACCGTACACATATTTAAGTGCTCGTTGGTGGCCCACCCGTAATCCGCCTCTTGCGGATTTCGGGTGGGTTTATATATCTAAAGGATAAATCACCCAATCAATTACTCTTACTCCACCACCCGGATATGGTTGGAAAATATCCACCCCTTCTTACCGCGGTACACCTCGACGCGATAGACGCCGGGCTGGGTGATAATATGCTCGAAGGATTTGCCCTTTTTCTCAGCCATCAATTTGCCGTTTCCGATCAGGCGAATACGGCCAACCAGCGGAATGGTCACGATTGCCTTAGTGTCCTCTTCAAGTGTGATCTCGCCGCCTATCGCTGCGGAAGTAGATGCGTTACCGATTTCAAACCGAAAATTTTTGGCCTCGCCCCAGCGATAATTGGACATGAAAACACGGCAATCACGGATCGCATCGTAAATCTGCTTTTTAGCGGTCTCCAAATCCCGCGAAAGCGGTTCGGTCAGCATCAGATGCGAACGCAGCGTTTTGAATTGAACTTTATATGGGAAAATGGTCAACCGCAACGGTCCGGCCCGATAAAGGAAACCATGAGCATCAACCGAGGCGATCCCGACCACCTTGCGACGGGTGTTGATATCGTCCCATTTTCGCCGAACGCGGCTGGTCGGCGACTGGAGCCATTTTCGCGGTGAAAGGACCATCAGGATTTGATTGTAAAATTTCAACCCCTCCATCCATTCCGACATCTGGTTCCAGATTTCCATGCCGTTGAATCCCTCGACATTCCAGTCGGTCCAGGGATAAGACCGGAACCGGGCGTCCCGGCCGCGCATTTCATCGGGGTGAGCCATAATTCCCAACGCCCCCGCCTGAGAGGCGGCGGCCACATATTCGGCAGCAGTCATCGAGGCGGGAAGAACCTTGTCGTTTTCGTATATCAAATAATGATTGCAGTCGTCGTGGTCGTTATGTTCATAACCGATCAGGGCGAGTACATCGCCGTAAAAACCTTCTTTACCTTCATCGAGACCCTGCAGGGTCATATGGTCGGCAAACAGGATAAAATCGAGACCGACCTCTCCCGCAATGGCGGCGACCTCCTCATGAGTCTTGGTGCCGTCGGAGTCGAGCGTGTGGACATGAACAACGCCGGTTATAATTTTGTAATCCATAGCGATGACTCGCCTTCTCAGTTATTGAACTTTCAGAATAGCCGACCAATAATAAGTGCCAAAAGACAGTTTTTCTATCATGCCCCATGTCCGGAATATCTCGATCAATTCATCTTTCTCAAAATAGTTTTTCAGTATCCGGTATTCATTGCCGTTTTCAAGGCGGCGTATCTTATACGAGTTTATATGATCATCGTCCCAAATAAGATCGGGTTCTATTTCGCAGACCAGGTTGTTGTCGCACACAAAAGCGGGCGATCCCGGCTTTATAATGTTGCGGATTTTCTGTGCCAGAGGGTCGATATCCTGGCGCTTGAGATGAGAGAGAAGATAGGTCAACAAAAGGCCGTCGAATTCACCGGCATTAAACGGCGTGTGGAAGACATCGGCTTGTATAAATCTTACCGGGCAATGATAGGTCTTCTTTTCCGCCTCCACCAGAGTCGCCTGGTTAATATCGACCCCGACAATCGAGGCCGCCTCTTCCGATATCAAACGAGTCCAGAAACCGGTACCACAGGCCAGATCGAGGATATGTCGGCCTTTCAGAGTCCCCCGGGACAGACTATATAGCTCGGCCAGTTCCTCCTGTCGGCCGGGATTATCGCGAGAGTAGACTTTGTCATACTCTCCCGCCCGCATCTGATAATATTTGATCGTTTCGTCGTGATTCAACGGGTGACCTTTCGATCGGGAACTTTCCGGAAAATATACAGGCCGACCGCCATCATCGCCGCCAGTGATATCACCGCCAGACGATATGGCAGCTTGTCAGCCGCTTCGCCGGTCATACCCAGCAATTCGGCGACACTTCGCCCAAAGGCATTGTTCTGCGAAAAAAGGAGAACCACTCCACCCCATACCAACGGCCCGACCACAGCCGCCGCGCGACCCGACAGCGAGAAAAGACCAAAGAATTCGCCAAGTTTTTCCGGCGGAGAAAGCTGCATAAGCAGTGACCGTGACACCGCCCAAACTCCGCCCAAAAGGATTCCGACTACCGGGCCCAGAATCCAAAAAACAGTTTGATTACTGTTAATGGCGAAAAACAGCAGGACAATAATCCAACCGGCAACAATCCAGAACAAAGTCTTTTTGGGCGAAAACCGATCAGCCATCAGCCCCAGCAAATAGGCGCCAATCATGGCGAAAACCGTTGAGAGAATGAAAAATGTAACCCGGTCGCTATCGCCCAGTCCGAGGACTCTTTCGGTGAAAATTGCCATAAAGATAATTACGGTGGCGATGGCGTCTTCGAAAAAATAATCGGAAATCAGAAATCTGAGCATTCCGGGATATTTCTCAGTCGACTTCAACGACCGCCAGATATCTCTATATGCTGCTATCAACCCGGATTTATTATTGCTTTCCGCCTGACTCTCAGTCTGACCCAACAGAAGTGGGGCCCCTGCCCCCCCTGCCCTTGCCCTCTCGCGGACGAATAGGAATATCGGGATGGAGAATAAGGCATAGAAAATGGCTGTCGGCAAAAAGGCGGCCGATTTTCCACCACCCTCAATGAACGGGATATCCAACCCAAACAAATCGCCGGTCACGAAGGGCAACACCAAAACCATGCCGACGACTGAACCGCCATAACCGAGGCTGACCCCGAAACCGGAAACCTTGCCGACATTATCGGGATTCGAAACCGAATCGAGCAGGGCATTGTAAAAGACAATTCCCCCCTCGAAAAAGAAATTGGACAACCCGAAGAAAATCAGAATCAGGGCGATGGACGACACCGGGGTGATCGTAAAAGCAATAACCGACACGACCGCGCCGGCAGTAAATATCAGAAGCAACAGCAGCCTTGGCTGGGACAATATACTTGAATTGCGCGGACTTTTCTGACTTTTCCGATCCGAAATATACCCGAGGGCCGGCATGATGATAGCCGAGGCGAGCATCGAGGCGGAGAAAGCCAGCGAGTAATGGATATCCTCAAAACCAAGATCGATCACCAGCCATCCGGCGAAATAGAGCGACAGGATATTCATGGAATAAATGGTATTGGCGAAATCGTAGAGAGCCCATGAGATAACATCCCGCCGCATTATGTCATTTTTGGGATTCACGATTTGTATTATAGCATTTCGGGACCAAAAGGGCAAAAACTTAATAAGGAAGGCGGCCTCGGTAATCGGACCGAAATGTTACTGTTCTGCAACCTTTTGGCCCTATTTCCCGTCTATTAAATGGAAGCTCGATATTATACGGGAGGTTACAAATGCAATACACAAAATACTTCATAGCTGTCGCCCTGGCATTTCTGCTGATTTCCGCTTCGCCCGGTTTCGCCGGCAAACATCATCGCAATCTTTCTCTATTTGACGGCCAGCTTTACAGTTCCGACGACATGATTATCGACCTCGAAGACGGTTCTGTGATCATCACCAACGAATACGAAGATGACGAAATCGAGATTACCGATGATTACGAGCTGTATATCAATGGCGATCTGGTCAAGACGACCAAAGAACAGCAAAAACTTATCGAGGAATATCATACTCTGGTCTACGACATCAAGGATTATGCCCTTGAAATCGGAAAAGAGGGGGCCAAAATCGGGATCGAAGGCGCCAAGATCGGCCTCAAGGCGATCGGCGGCGTGATCAAGATGATCTTTACCGATTATGACGAGGATGATCTCGACGAGGATATGGAGCGGCAAACTGAGGCTCTGGAAGCCAAAGCCGAGCTGTTGGAAGAGAAGGCTGAGGAAATCGAAGAAATGGCTGACGATCTCGACGACCTTTTTTATGATATGGAAGAGGATATCCCGGCCATAGCTCAACTTGACTGGTAAGAGCAAACAGCGAACCCAACGGGCGAACCGACAAGCCAGCGGACCGTCCGCATTAGATACACATTGATTGATACACAAGCGGCAGATATAACATCTGCCGTTTTTTTTCGGCCATTTTTTGCGGCGGAAGTAGTGAGTCGGCGTCGAGAAATCGGTAGTGGGTCAGTTTGAAAATAGTTGGGGGCATTTCTGGCATGGAATTTGAAAAGTAGGTCAGTTTAGATTTTATTCATTATCGTCTTGTTTCTTGGGGCAAATATATTTTACGCCAGCCTTCTTAGCCATCTTTTTGGTTGAACCGTAAAATTGTTCTCTCGTTAGATTCATTCTCTTCATCATCATTTTTATATATTTCTCGTAGAATGCGGTTTCTCCCATATCAATTTGTAGGGGTAATTCAAAATCAGGGCGTCTATAATAATTGTGATCTCCACTTGTTCGGGGAGCTTTAGTATCTTCCCAACCGTTAGCTTTGGCGATATCTTCGGCTTGTTTAGGCGTAATTTGCGGAAATCGGTTGGACAAATATATTCCCCGGTAACATATTAGGTTTAAGAATAGGCATCGGAGGGCTTACGGCTCTTTTCTTTGCTGTTTGCTCGGCCATAGAATCAAATAAAGGCTTAAGTTGATTAAGTATTTCGTTAAATTCTTTTATAAATTCCGGGGGCGATTCACACTCCAATTTTGATTTCCATTTGCGCGGATAATCATGTTTCAATGCCTGTATATATGAAGATGCCGACTCAACAAGCTTTTCGAGAGCCTCTTTTGGATTTTTCCCTTGGCCGACAAGACACATATTAACACATACCGCAATCCAATGTTTGTCTTCAGGCTTCACATATCCGAAAATAGTAAATTCGGGCTTAGACTTACCCTTCTGCATGTTCTTCCCAACGAATATGCCCTGTGCTTTATCTTTTCTTTTCATCGGTTTCATTTGGTTGCCATATTAACAAAAAGTGAAGTAAATCCGGCTGATGTCAACTTTGCCTCCAGCCTGAAAACAAAATGTGATTAGGACACTACCGTATTATTATCGGCACTCATCCCCTAATTATACGTCTCAAAAGCAAAAAAGCAACGATTATTTTAATTATTCGTATAGGTATATATTATATATACCTATACGAATGTCTTCCCCTAATTTATTTCCTTGACATATATTCAAACCATTTATATCTTAGGGGTATGCAAAAGCGGTCAAGCAAAAAGAAAAAGCTCGATATTAACGAACTGGCCAGTACGGTAGCCAATCAAGCTACTAATCCGAAGCCAGAAGAGTCTGTCGAAGAGTCAAAGCCGGAAGACGAGGGCAAGAATCCGGCAGCAGTTGCCTTAGGCCGTCTTGGTGGTAAAAAGGGCGGGCCAGCAAGGGCAAAAAAAATGACTCCAGAAGAGCGGTCAGAGGCCGCGAGCAAGGCGGCCAAAGCAAGGTGGAAGAAAAAACCATAACATGTGTTTCTAAAGTATAGTGGTATAGCCTCTTACAGGCATAATAAGTATTGAATCACCTAACTACCCCTCTTGAAACAACATCTATCCCCTCTCGTTTTTAGTTCTTCTCCCTTTATAATTAAATTTAAAGGAGAATAAAGTGATAATAAAAAGGAGATAGGGCTTGACAAGTATTCAGCTTTTCCTTACTATATTCCCTGAACAGAAATTGAATTGAGGATATTGATGGATAAGAAAGAACTCTTGCAAGCGTTGGTTGACCTGCTCGGAGAGGAGAGTTGGCCAGAAATTCGCCGCATCGTAGACAGGGCTATTGATGCGCAACAAGCTCGTCTGCACAAGCTCCAGGAACTCTCATCACAATTACCAGAGGGGAATCAAGTCCTTATCGTGGATAATGTGTCAGAGGAATTGACCCCAGAAGATATTGAGAATATGACAGTGGCTGAGGGTATCTCTTGGATATTGAAAGATGCTGGATATGCTATAGGCAATCAAGAAATCAGAGATCGATATGCTAAAAAATTCGGCAAGACCCTTTCTTCTTCAACATTAGGAAATACGCTTTGGAAACATAAGGGTAGGCGATTTCAGAAAACTGGAAGTACACGCTTTGCGAGATGGAAAATAATAAGTACATAAGAAAACTCAGGCTGGTTTGCACAGCCTGAGTCTCTTAACTTCGATATGGGGCCAGTCTGGGTGACGTCAACAGGGTTTGCACCTGATTGACGCCGGTTCGAATCCGGCTGGCTCCAGAAAAAACAAAAAGGTCATGGGTACGTGGCGAAACAGGTAGACGCAATAGCTTTGCAAGCTATGGGTGCTGACCACCAAGCGGGTTCGAGTCCCGCCGTACCCATTCCTTTTTAATATCGACTCAATACAAGGTATTGTCAAGTAAAAATTGTATTTTTCTTGAGCGGTCATGCATATTTTACTTGACAATGCCTGAGCGGTCACGTATATTAAGTCATTATGAGAAAGCTAAGCAGAGAAAAAAGAGTTCAGGTCTTAGCGGCCTTAGTAGAGGGAAACTCCATCCGCTCTACTGTTAGAATGACAGGAGTTGCCAAGAATACTATAGTCAAGCTCTTGGCCGATGTCGGATCAGTTTGCGCCGAATATCAAGACAAGACTTTGCGCAATCTAAACTGTAAGCGGATACAGGCTGATGAAATTTGGAGTTACTGCTATGCCAAAGCCAAGAATGTTCCCGAAGATAAAAGGGGTCAATTTGGTTATGGCGATGTCTGGACCTTTGTCGCTATTGACTCCGATACTAAGCTGGCCGTCTCTTGGTTTGTCGGCTTACGTGACGCTCATCACGCCAGAATATTTCTAACCGATGTCAAAGAAAGGCTCGCCAATAAGGTACAATTGACAACTGACGGCCTTAGAGCCTACTTAGATGCGGTTGACGAGGTATTTGGCAATGATATTGACTATGCAATGCTCATTAAGCTCTACGGCACAGAAAAGACAGAAGCGGGCAGATACAGCCCACCAATGTGCATCGGGGCAAGAAGGCAATCGCTTATCGGTAAGCCTGACAAAAAGCACGTCTCTACTTCCTTCGTGGAACGTCAAAATTTGACTATGCGAATGAGTATGAGGCGTTTTACTCGTTTAACAAACGGCTTTTCAAAGAAGATTCAAAACCTTGAATATGCGATAGCCCTACATTTTATGTACTATAACTTTGTTAGAATTCACCGAACCCTAAGAGTAACCCCGGCTATGGAAGCCGGAGTCACTAAGAAATTATGGGAGATTGAGGATATTGTTAAGCTGGTCGAGGAAAAAGAGAGGAAAATTTAAAGTGACCCACTACCGAGAAATCAATACCCTTGACTTCATCGCCATATCCCCCTATATTACTTTTATTAGGATTACCCCTCTCCATTAATCGACAACTGGGGTCAAGAAATACTTATCGATACTTCTTGCAGGAGGAAACCATCAATCTAAGGGTTATTGAAACTGTCGTATTTATATAATTGTCTTTGAATATGGCCCTTTCATGGGAAAAAGAGAATTCCGCTGGAGCAACCAATCTGTCTGGTTCTCTGTCGTTAACATTTTTTGAGAATCAGGGATAGATGGATTTGGTCGTCTCATATTGCGTTCAGGTGACGATGGGGCTTTATATTGTACGAAAGAAGATATTACCTAAGCCTTTGATACTGAAAATATTGAATATGAGTGCTGGATTCTTAAGTATAGTTTCATCGATACTAATCCATATGTTTATCGACTGGGCATTATATGATAAGTCTCAGTATTCATAACTTGAAAAACAGGCTAGTCAAATATAATAATAATATAATAAATTTATTTATATTGTATTATTATGACTGACCGGAGGCTCTTCAATGGGTATTTCAACCACTGCTCGTAGACATCTTATGCCATTCCTGCAAAAACACAGTCGTTTGAAAAACTCTGCCTTAAACTGTGATTATTTGCTCAGTATGCTCAGACAGTCTCTTGGAACACACTATTCTTCTATGATTAAACTCAAACCAAGAACTCTGGGCTTATCTCTTATCTCTAGTTGCAGCCAAAGGTGCCTGGGGTGCAACTACGGAAGGGATTATTTGCCGGGTAAGATGATCTCTCTCGATATTGTCAAAGGAATACTTTCAGATGCCAAGGCCCTGGGTTTTTGGAATGTGGTATTCAGCGGAGGCGAGCCGCTTTTGCATCCCGACCTGTCAAAGATGATAGAACATGCGACAAATCTGGAGCTACCGATATTGATTATAACTAATGGTACCCTCCTTAAAGAGAAAATTGACGATCTATACTCGGCCGGAGCGCGAAGGATAAGCATGGGATTTTATGGTACTGGCAGGCAATATGATCGGTATGTTCAAAGAGACGGTATGTATCTAAGGCTGACAAAATCAATGGACCATCTACGAGGCAGGTATGGGACGGAAATAGTCTTTGGCATGCATTGGTTATTAAGTCGTCTGACATGCAACAGTGAGGCTTTGGAGAATGCCTGGGATTTTGCCGTAAAATACAAGATTAATCGCTTCGATATTAATCCTGTTCATTATGCTGCCCCTTACCTGAATAAAGGACCTGAAGGTAAATTGCAATTTCGCCCTGAAGACCGCGCGGGCATTATTTCAATTATCCGTGAAGTGATTGAACTAAAAAACAGATATCCAAGTATCATAGGACATTCCTTGATGGGTTTGCGCTCAATTCCGGACTGGCTGATAATGAAACCCGGAATGAATGTCCCCTGTGACCGATATATGATGGTTCGGGTTAGACCGGATGGAGCTGTACAACTTTGCCCGGCTCAAGATCCGCTGGGAAACCTGAATCAAAATCGGTTGAAGGACATATTATTCGGTGACAAACATAAAGCCGCAATAATAGACTGCCTGCAATTAAACTGCTCAAATTGTCCTTACGGTTTTGATAGTCGAATTCAAAAGCACTGGCCCAGCCGAAGGTTTTATGGTCGGGAAGAGTTTGAATTTAATGAAGGTACGGAGAATTAGTTTTTCGTTGTTGGCGTACGTCTCCGAGCGCCAACATAAGAGACGCTGGTGCACGAGGACGTACACCACGCACACAACAGCCTCAATTCGCCTTCTGGCGGCAAAATCGACATAACATCGCTGTTGATCCTGCCCCTTCCCCAATAATTGGAGATCGCCACGTCGGCCCCACACTTCGCTTCGCTCGAATTTGCGGGCCTCCTCGCGATGACTGCGGAGATTGTGAAGCCAAAGAAAGGAAAAACCTTAAATATGAAAAACGAACCCAAAACCCTTGTCATACAACAGCGAAAGCCAAAAAGCGGCCCCTGCCGCAAAATTCTTTAAAAATGAGCGACCAAAGCCAAATTCCGCGCAACCCAATGCGCGACATCCTCATATGGAACATGAAATGAGATCGGGATGTATGTTAAAAAAATGCTTGGTGCCCCACCTGAAACGCTTCCTAACGTTTCGGGTGGGATAATCTTGGAAAACCTTTATTGTACAAAACAAACCCAGTTCCCGGTAAGCCTATGTTTGATTACATCTTATACGTAATTTTGGAGCCTGGTGCCCGGGACCATTAATCTGCGTGGCCCGGAGCTCTGCTCCGGGTTTCTTAAGAAGACAGACAGGTGGCTGCGATCTCTGATCGCAGTTTACAACTCCAACTTCCGGTCACCATCGCGCCTGCCCCCAAAATCAACATAGAATCGCTGTTGATCCTGTCCCTTCCCTAATAATTAGAGATCGCCACGTCGGCCCCACACTTCGCTTCGCTCGAATTACCTGACATCTACAGCGATGACGTGCAGAGATTGTGAAAGCCAAAGAAAGGAAAAACCTTAAATATGAAAAACGAACCCAAAGCCATTGCGAGACAGGCACATTGGTCTGAGACAGAGCCTAAAATGATGCCCAAAAAAGAAAAAACTTAAAAAATGAGCAAACAAAGCCAAACCTCGCACAAACCATTGCGCGACATCCAAATAGGGGACATAAAATAATGCCGGGTGTATGTAAAATACATACACCGGCAGACAGAAGATCGCCGCGGTGGCAGGAGCCACCTTTTGGCTGTCGCGTGGATGATCCTGTGCTATATCAGGCTATCATCTTCCCAGCCGAGGCGGATCAGGTCGATCTTGTTCAGGTCGCTGGTGCCGAGGTGGTATTTGGTGTCGGCGATTGCGATATGATGTGCCGACGGTTTGATCGGCTTGTCCTCACCAAAATACGCCTGCCTTTTGGCCTGAAGGATTTTCAGCCCGATCGTATCGGCTGCGACCGGATCGGTGCTGACAATCAGGCCGCCGTAGGTCCAGGTGTATTTGGCGTCGTAATGATGCGGCCCGGCGGTGTTGAACTGCGGTGTCAGCATCACCAGGACATTGAGCCGGGTCTTGTCCTTGCAGGCCGGAACGGTCCAGACGGCACCGAGGTAGGCGCATGAGTTGCCGTGATAATTCTGAGGAAACGGAACGAACATAATATGGTTCTTGATCAGGCTGCCGACCCCCGACCAGGCATGAGTTCGCATCGGGCGAGTGTTGATCAGGGCTGTAGCTTTCTGGAAAATCGGATTTTCGAGAACATGTCGGTCCTCGATGTCGATATTCTTCTCCGGCACGCCGGCAGCCATGATGCCGCCCTTGAGCGATTGTTCCAGTTCCGGCGGGGTTCTCAGGAATTTCCAGACATTCGATTTGATCCCAACGACATCATCCGGTTTGATAATCTCCTTCCAGCAGGCGACCGGATCGTCCTTGGCGAAAAGTTTCGTCATCGCCTCATCCATCATCCCTTGGATAATTTCGCCGTTGATCTTGTTTTTTGCGCCGACCACTTCCGGATGCCGGATCAGAACCACTTTCGATTTGGTAACCGCCTCGGTCGTTTCCTCGGCCAACGCCGGAAGCCCCAGCCCGACCCCGATGGCGACGGCCCCGGTGGTTTTGATAAAGTCACGCCGCGTGAAATGTTTATTATCTTCCGACATAACCTTCCCCCGATCATTATAATTGTTGGGCCGTTATGCTATGTTGTCAGCCCCTGTATATTTTCTGCACATGACTTCAATAAAGTACGCCCCGCCATCTCATGCTTGACATCGAAAACGATAACAACACAGTTGTCGATGACCTCGGCCACCACCCAGCGATGATTTTCAACTTTGGCCGCGCCGGTTTCTTTTCCCTCGGGCATGAAACCATCGATGAAACTGTCGTATGCCGCCCGGGCCAGATCCGGGTTCGGATATTGAACACAGAGCAGGTTGACATTACCGGGATTATAACTTCCCAGAGCTGCCTGGGTGTTCGTATCCAGATGCAGCAGGTTTTCCTCGGAGAGGAAATAATGATAATTCAACGAGGCCTGACTGTGGAAATAGCGCACCGAACCTTTGCCAAGGTTCGAGGACGGCAGAAAGCCTACGACATCCGGTTTGTTCCCGGCGGATGCGATACTGCTGTCGATGCTGCGTGCCATAGCAAAGACCGCGTCCTTCGATTCGGGGGTATCCTCATCGGATCTTACGCAGGCGAAGTACTGACCTTTCCAGAAACAGAGCAGGCTTCCTCCGAATTCATATCCGCCGCCGATTCCCTCTTCTTCGCTTTCACGCGAATGACTGAAGACCCCGTAGGCATCCTCGGGTGTTTTCATGTCGAAAATTTCTACGGAAATTTCAGGTGCGTCAGCTTTGGAAAACCGGGTGACATCGACCTTTTGGAAGCCGTAAGACAGATAAACTTCTCCGGCGCCGTTGATATAGTCGAAAATGGTTTCGCGGTCATACTTTTCGGTTTCCGGCTGCGCCTTCCATCCGAGCATTTCAGCGGGCACAAGTTTGTCCATGGCTGACGGTTCTTCCTTTTCTCCCGATCCGCTACAGGAGATGATTATTATGGTACATATAATGACGGCTGCAATCGCGCCGGCAATATTTCCAAGTGAGGGTCCATACGACATTATGATATCCTCGTGCGAAGTGATTGAAAAGCATCATTGGCTGTTGCCTCATCAGGTCGAATTATCAGGGCAAACAATTGACACTATCACCGGTAAATTACCCCTTGCCCCGATTGTACGCAAGCGTTTTCTGGCCTGCGGTATCTGATACGAGCCAATGCGACCGCCGTTTGACTGATGAAATTCGAGCAATTGCTCCAGCCACTGTGGTTTGACGTCACCCTGCCACCTATTCGTGGAGCCGGTAGAAGCATTCAAGGAGATCGAGGCGAGGATAATGAGATTTAAGCCGTTTCTTGAAATCACTAAAATCGCGGATGCTTATTGGAGACCACAATACCTCCGCCATCGCGCACATGCGCGGCAGGATCATATATTCTACATGGTTGGAATCCGGCATATATTCAGTCCAGACATTGCCCTGCCCACCGAAAATGAGGCCAATCTTGTCGGGCGAAATATCGGCCGGTATCGGATTGAACGAATATACTTTTTCCAATGGCAGATAACCGCCGATCGCTTTCGGCTCGCCGTCCTTGGCTTGATAATAGTCGAAATAACAATGGGAGGTCGGGGTCATGATCACGGGGTTGCCCTCTTCAATCGCTCGGCAACCATATTCCATGCCGCGCCAGGCCATGATTATTGCCCGGGTGAATGCACCCCCTTCGAGGATTTCATCCCATCCGATGACTCCCACATTTCGGGATTCGAGAAAATGAGAAATGCGGTGAATAAAGTAGCTCTGAAGCTGTTCGTCATTTTTCATACCATTGCGTTCTATCCGCTCCCGGCAAAGATGATGATCACGCCATCTTGTTTTGGGGCATTCATCTCCCCCGATATGAATAGAGCGACATTGGAAGAGTTCGATCACTTCATCGAGGATATTTTCGAGAAAAGTAAATGTTTCCTCCTTACCGGGACAAAAGACATCATCGAAGATTCCCCAGGTATTGGGCACTTCAAATGGCCCGCCGGTACAGGAGTATTCGGGATATGCCGCCAGCGCCGCCAGAGAATGGCCGGGGATGTCGATCTCCGGCACAATGGTAACATATCTCGTTTTGGCATATTCGACTATTTCGCGGATGTCATCCTGAGTGTAAAAACCGCCGTAGCGGCTACCATCCTCTTCCGTTCGCCACGCCCCGACTTCTGTCAGTCTCGGATATTTCATTATTTCGATCCGCCAGCCCTGATCGTCGGTGAGATGCCAGTGGAAAATATTCATCTTGTACATGGCGATCAGGTCGATATTTTTTTTAATGAATTCTTTTGGAAAAAAATGGCGGCTGACATCGAGATGCATCCCGCGCCACTTAAACGAGGCATAGTCCTTTATTTCGACTTCGGGAATTGCGGCCTCGCATGTCCTCGCATCGGTGACATGAATCAATTGAAGCAAGGATTGTATCCCCCGGAAAAGCCCGACCGGGGTAAAGGCATCCAGTGTAATTTCTTTGGCGGTAACTTTCAGGTGATAATAATCGATCTCAGTGTGATACGGTTTCACCATCAGGCCGAGAATGATGGCCGGACGACCTATGTCATTCTCATCGGGATCGATTATTTTCAGAGACAGGCCGGTGAATAATTTGACTTGCGCTGCAAGGTAGCTGGCCAATTCGCCGACCTTTGCATCCTCGGCAAAGGCGGTAATTACCGCATAAGAATGAAGTTGAAAACTACCTCTACCCCGCTTTATGCTGACCGGCCGCGGTATGATATCAATCGGCAGTTTATCGTCATGAGGCGTCATGACCTGACTCTAATTATTCCATCCCAAAATATGGCTGGAGACGCGCCAGTATCCGAAATGTTCCTGTTCATCTTTCGGGCGGATATTTTCTATGACAAAACGCACGGTATGTTCGCCCGGGGTCAGGTATGGCGTGAGATCAATTGCGATCGGATCGACTTTATCACCCGGGCACCATCCGCTACGGCTGTAATCGGACGACCAGTTGCCATCGGACCAACGGCGACAATAGGGATTGATCGCCCGGAATCGCAAGCAGTCGTCCCGCCAGGGTTTGAAACGATAGACTTCCCGGTCGTCGACATAGATAACGTTGTCTTTGGATACGAATTCATCGGCATCGCGGCCATCGGTGCAATGACCTGACACAAGGTAATTCATAATCACGCGCTTGAGGCCATGCGGGACATTAACGTTGATAGTAATGCCGTCGGGACCGATCTTTTCATTATCAAAAGATTCTTCGTACAAGGCGGCCTGTATCCAATCGGGTGTATCGGCATAATCATCTTCCGTAAAGGTCAGGCTGAAATCGATCTTCCATCCCGGGCTGACCCAGGTATCGACAAATCCCTTGAGGGTACACTTGCCGCTCAGTAGTGGCGCCAGGTGGGAGACATCGACATCGTATTCGGTGAAACCACCGTAGGCGGTAATGAATTTTACGATCTCGATATCGGGCAGACCCTCCCGGCTGAGTCTTATATTTCCAGCGCGATCCCATTTGTCCTGCACCGACACTTCATCTTTGGGAATCGGATGAAGCGCCACATGGGCAATAACCTTTACCGGGCCGTCATGTTCCGGGAGAATTACGGTTTTCGAAATGACCCGGCCGTTGTCGAACGATGCCACGACTTCAGTCGCAAATTGATCCGGTTGATCGGGGTTGAAGTGGATGCTATTTTCTTTGAAAATTTCAATCGTCTCCCCTTCGGCCTCCACCGGAATGTCACGCTTCTGAATACATCCTGCCCCACTGAAGATTATGGCGATTGTCAGGACTACCGCCATGCCAATCAGTTTTGCGCTCATATCAACACCCTTTTAGTTTATATGTTCGGATCTCAAATGGCTGCATCCGCAATGAGATCGGTTTATCGCATGACTGGATTATTCCGTCATTCCATTCCATCAAATCGGTTTCAATTAGTTTCGCGCCGGGAATATCGACGATGAGTTCTCCGGATGAATGCCGGCCCAATGCTTCCGTGATGCGAAGTATCAGGCAATCCTCCTTTTCGGCCTTCTTCACAACCTCCAAAGAGATTCCCTCACCTGACACCCGCCATGGGAGTTTTTGTAACTCTGCCCGGAACCCTGAAAAAATTTCCGGCGGCTGATTCAACAGTGCCGCCTGTTTAATGACATCGGAGTTTATAAGATTTCCCAAATGCGGCAAGAAACTGTATGTGAACTGATGCCGTCCCTGATCGGCGTCCGGATCGGGGTAGGTAGACGAGCGCAGGAGATTGAGATCAATGATGTTGTCATTAATCTTGTAGCCATATTTGCTGTCATTGAGAAGCGCGACACCATAATCATGATTCGACAGATCGGCGTATCGATGTGCCGGGACCTCGAACCGGGCGACATCCCAGGAAGTATTGCGATGCGTCGGTCTTTCGACATAGCCGTACTGGATATCAAAACTTGCCTTATCCGACCGCACAGTCACCGGAAAGGCGACACGCAGCATTTTGTGCTTCTCGACCCATTCAACAGTGCTCTTAAAATCGAGTCGCCGGGTGTTATGATCCAGAGAAACATCCTGGATAATACTCGAATTTCCGATTTTCAATTGGAAGCGTATCTGTCGGCGCAGTTTTCCCGAACCATGATCGGTTACCGAAATGGTATGAGCCGTATCGGCGATGCATTTTTCATAAAAGAGGTCTATATCCCAAGCATCCCAGTTATTAGGGTGGTCGTCGTAGAGAGTAAGGGCGTTGCCACTTTCGTCCGCCGGGATAATTTCGTAATCATGCTCCTTGTCCCAGGCTCTTATCACCGAACCATTCTCTTCGAATTCATAGCGGATGAGATCGTTTTCGAGAATCAGGTTATTCTCCTCATCGGATACTTCGGCATTTCCGGGGATTCGTTTTAAAGTCAGGAAAGAATACGGATCGATCGCCACATCGACCAGCAGGCGATCACCAACCTTTTGGACCGGGAGTTCTCGATCATTATTATCGACAACCGATCCGTTTTGCCAGCCATCGGGAAACGTCAGTGGTCCCTCGAACCGATACGGCAGACTATTGAACAGAACCAACGAGTCATCATCTTTTTCAAAGATGCGCCCTGCAGCCAATTCCGTCAATTCGTCGCACCGATGGATCAAATCGGCATGATCGGCATGGGTGACTTCATAGGCTTTGGTAATGCTGGACCCGGGCAGGATATCATGGAATTGATGAAGCAGGAGCTTTTTCCAGTTCATATCAAGCGCTTCGGAGGGATAAATATTCAATGGCAGGCATGAGCTGAGTAGTTCCACGGTCCTGAGTTTGTTTTCCAGATAGCGATTAGCCTTCTTAACCTTTGCCTGAGTGGTCAGGGTACCTCGATGCAGTTCGAGGTACAATTCGCCGACCCAAGTGGCAAGGTTATCTTTGTGTTTACTCAGACCGTCAAAGAACTCTGCAGCGGTTCCGAATCTGACGCGGGGCGAGCCCTCGAGGTCGCCCATCCGCCGCCCCAGTTCTATATTTTCCTCTTTGGGACCGCCGCCGCCATCGCCGACACCGAAGAGACTGATAAATTCGTCGATGAACTCTTTTTCTTTGAAAGTATCGCGCGCCGGGACGAGATAGTCGGTTCCGAGCTGGCTGTTATATGTATTTTCGGGAGGGAAATGTGTCAATACTTCACTACCGTCAATCCCTCGCCACATGAAAGTGTGATGCGGGAATTCATTTATCTGATTCCACGACATTTTCTGGGTCAGGAAAAAGTCGATGCCGCTTTTTTTCATGATCTGCGGCATGGCGGCCGAATAGCCGAAAACATCAGGCAGCCACAGATTTTTAACTTCAATACCAAACTCATCCATAAAAAAGTTTTTTCCGTGGAGTATTTGCCGGATCATCGATTCGCCGCTTATGAGATTGCAGTCGGCCTCGACCCACATGCCGCCCTGCGGCTCCCATCTGCCCGCCTTGACCGCTTTCACGATTTTATCATACAGATCGGGATAGTGCTCTTTGACAAAGGCATAATGCTGAGGTTGCGAGGCTCCGAAAATATAATCCGGATATTTCTCAATAAGGGCGATCTGACTGGAAAAGGTTCGGGCGCATTTGCGGATCGATTCGCTGATCGGCCACAGCCAGGCAGTATCGATATGGGCATGACCGACGGCCAGGACAGATAGATCGGATGCTGAAGCCGGTTGGGCAAGGACCCGACGAAGGATATCTGAGCATCCTTTTATATTGTCGGGAGTTGCATCCAGGAGATCGATGGCATCGTTGACGGTTTTGATGATCCGCGCTCGCCGGACGCTTTTCTCCGGCATGGTTTTTATGAGACCGGCCAGGATTTTCAGGTCGAGCCAGAGATGCCAGATATCTTCGTGGAACTGGCACAGCTGGATCGATTTGACGGCGGCATCGTAATGTCCATAGCGACGGGGAGAATCTTCGGGCGGGTCAGGCTCGGTGAAAACCCCGAAGAGGCCATTGGCAGCAGCTTCAACCCAGAGTTCTATTTTTTCACCGCCCTTGCAGGCATCAAAGAGGTGGACGATATCTCGACTGAATTCGGCATCGAATACCGACCCATTGCTGATTCCCTGCATGATTTCACCATCGGCGGAATGAACAAGACCTTCGCCGGAGAAATCGAGACGGGCGACAACCTTGCGGCCCATCCATGAATCGGGGATGGCAGCCTTAAGATTGAACCAGGCGCTGTCCCAGGCATGCCCCCATAGGTCACCTTCGCCGATCGGTCGGTACTGCAGGTCCAGACGTCTGCCAAATTCGACAGGATCTTTCGATGAAGCGAAAATCACCTCAAACTGAATAGATTCACCAAGGATTTGCCCGGCGACTCGATCTATAAACCGGTCAACTCTGGTGATATATATCTGCATTTCTTTTTCGTTCACGTTTATCCTCACATAAAGGCAACATCAATCCGCCTGCGAATTGACTCCTGTTATAAAACCATCGTCGCTGTCGTCGCGTTTGGTGGTGCGCAACCTATGTATCATCGCCTTGAGGTCGATCAGTCCGCCAATGGTAAACCAGATTATCGATACCACTGCCAGGGCTATATGTATCAGGAGGAATATTTTCCAGAACTGCATCCATGAATCATCGCTGACCTCATGCGACAGGTTGTAGATAGTACCGACAATGAAGACGATTGTCCATCCGAAGGTCCAGATATAATTTACGATGTATATTAATTTGTCGATGCGCGTGAATTCCTTACCCATGCCGAGCAGTTTCCATCCTCGCTCGTGCCTTCGGTTCACTATTTTAGTTTCCTCTTTGATAACATACTTACCGCGATGCAATAATTTGTCGAGTTCAAACGGTTTGCGGCGCTGCGCGAGAGATACGATTACATAGGTGAGGGATGACAGCCCCATCCCCATCCCCCAGTAAAGCTGGCCGTTGATCGATTTCATGAAGGTGACCGCCTGCAGGATCATCGCGCCAAACATTCCCGAATCGGAACCGACGACCAGCATTTCATCCGGGATTTGATGCATGATGATGCCGCCGACCGCTATTCCGGCACCGACAATTATGGAGGTCCAGGCTGCGCCGGCCGTTCCTCGTTTCCAGTACAGGCCGCCAATGATAACCGCCCCTGATCCTCCGGCGAAGATAGCTCCGGTAATGGCGAAAAACAGGGCGATTTTCTGAGTTTGCTGAAACAGAAGGCTGAAAAAGAATATAAATACCGCCACTCCCAAAATAGCCAGACGCAGGATGAACAGGTGTTGTTTGGGTGTGAACGGCTTTTTGCGGAACGGCATGATCACATCCTGCACTATAATGGTCCCCCATGAGTGGAGGTAAGTGTCGTGGGTGCTGATGAATGCCGCCAGCATTACGGCTGCGAAAGCGCCCATCAGGCCGACCGGCAGAAGGCTGGCCAACACCAGGGGCACCCGGAGCTGACTTCGTATCGCTTCGGGGTTCAGTGTGGCCAGAGTGGAATTGACTTTGTCTGAGATGGCGGAAAAATCGCCGTGGTTCATAACGGTAAAGGCGATAATCGGTACAAAAAGAAAGAAAAGGGTTTGCGGCAAACCTCGCCAGCCGGACAGAACACCTCCCATCTTGGCCTCATGGGCGCTTTTGGCGGAAGCGTTATATGCCTGGGTTCCCTGCCATGACATCGTTCCGTACATGACACCGATGACACCGATAAGAAAAAACCAGAAATTAAAATCATCGACATGGCTGGTATGGAAGGGATTAATTCTGGATGCGTTCTGGTGTTTATCCTGAATTTCGTTCTCTTTTTCCTGCCGTTCGATCTCGGACAGGAGTTGAAAATCGTCCGTCTTTTTTACATTTTCTATTTCCTGGGTAGCGAGGATCTTTGGCGCATTGACCAGGGTCTCCTGAACCTGCCCCCAGTCGACGGAGAAAAAGAGAAACAGGATCATGATGACAAAGACGATGTTGATAAAAGCGCCCTGGAAGAAGTCGGCGATGATAACCGCGATTTGACCGCCGGTGTATACGAAATACAGCGATATGACGAGGAGAATGATCATCAGGAGCGGGTATGTGCCAAGTTCCATTCCCAGAAACATAAAAGATTGCGGCAAGCCGCAGAAGTAAATAAAGAACCTCGCGCCGACTGCCGGAAAAATCCCAAAATTAATCAAGCCTGCAAGAAAGGCAACCAGGCCGGTAAAGATTCTGAACCTTCGGCTATAGCGAATTTCAAAAAACTGGGCCAGGGTGAGACAGCGAGTTTGTCGGAAGCGATAAATCACCCAGCCGGATACGGTGACGAACAGGATGACCAGTCCGGAGGTCATTCCCCACCATGAAAGAGAAAACCCGGCGATATAATTCATTTCCATATAGCTAACGACCGTAATGGCGCCCAATCCGGCAACGCCACTGGCGACGCTGATAACATAGCGTCCTGCCGAGCGACCGGCAGCCAGAAAATCGGCAACGCTGCGCATTAGCTTTTTGCTTGCGATTACGGAGACGAACATTAAGGCCATAATGGTGAAAACGATAGCCCAGTCGATTGCCGTCAGGTTCATTATACGCCTTTCAAATCGGTGCAGGCAGATTGCATAATCTGAAAGTAATGATTATGACAACGATGACAAAGAGAAAAAAGAGAAGAAGAACTCAAGTGTCTTGGCGGAAGATTTATACCCGGTTCCAAACAGTGATCGGCAATAGGGATTATTGGATTATGATTTCATCGACAAAGAGCCAGGCTTTGCCGCCGGAACCGGGATGCCATTGGGGGCAGGTTCCGATATTTCGAGCCAGGATTTTGATATACCTGACATCTTTCCCGGCAACTCCAAAGATATAAGGTTTGACAAAAGCCTCCTGTCCTTTTTCGGGGGGATCATTTTCAATGATCGGCAAGGACTCATACCATGCGTTGTCCTGCGAAATCAGAAGTTCAATGTACGAGGGTTGAAATATCCAGAAAGTCTCGTCCTGCAGAAAGTTGATCTTGATTTCGGACAATGCTCTTATCTCTTCAAGATCGACAACTGCAGAAAAATCGATCTGCTCAAATCCCTGCCAGCATCCGTCACGGAAGCTTGCCGAC
This sequence comes from Candidatus Zixiibacteriota bacterium, assembly GCA_030668485.1. GTDB lineage: Bacteria > Zixibacteria > MSB-5A5 > GN15 > JAAZOE01 > DAOUTW01. Next base: position 75,962 of record DAOUTW010000001.1, on the reverse strand, counting down.
CCGATGCGACCGTCGAGCAGTCCCATTTCTCCGCCGGCGTCGAACTTGGGGTCGTAGGAGTACAAGAAAGTTACTTTCTTATGCCGCCCCAGATGATTGACCGTTTCCTGTTCAAAAGCGTCGATACCATTAATAGCTTCCGATGATCCGGAAGCATATTCCTCACGCTGGGTAATCCAATAGCGGGTTCTATTCAGGTAATAATCGGGAGGCAACGGCATGTAATCATTGTACATATAGGAACCTGACTTTTGGGGAATAGCCGGTTCTATCTGGGTTCCTTCGTGCCATTCATTGAATGATGTAATCCCAATGAAAGGCGGATTGATCCTGAGAGCAACCTCGAAATAGCGATCGTAGTATGCTCCATGATCTCTGTCACGAATATACTCATCATTTTGGGGCCGGATACGGGTATCACTATACCCCGGTCCGACGCAGGGTATAAATATTTTGTTGTTTTGATTTGCCCATTCGGAGAGTTGCGGCCAATTGGCAAGAGTCGATCCAAAAGTGAACTCGTCGATGGCAAAGTAGGTATAGAAACCGTCGAATCCTCCATCGATGATAAAGCGCTCCTCATGCGGTAAAACCCAGAGGGCAATCACCAAGGCATCGTATTTTGTTCCCCGAATGGTATTGGCGGAGTCCGGATTGAGAATCGATGCCCATTCGGAGGCATCTATAAGATAAGAATCATAGACGAAAAACAGCGGCCGGTCGCCATTTCTATGGTCGCGGTAAAAGGCGGCATGATTGCCATAGTTATCGATAATATATCCAGCCGCCTTTGCCACCGACATGGCATTGCGATTCTCGAACGGCTCGATATGAAAACATACTTTGATATCGAAATCCTCGGCCGCATCCAGAAGAAGCGGAATAACGCGATCCTCATAGCTTCCTTCCCCCCACCATGAAACCGACAAAAGCCCTATCCCGGCCTGACCGAGCTGCTGCATGTGGGTCTTCAGAAGTTCTTTATCATTGGAACTATAACACCCCAGCTGAGGATAATAATTGGCACCGATATCATCGCCCCCGGAAAATGATAGGGTGTCATTATCGTAACCAAATATTTGATGGTTCCAGTGGCGGTATTCACCGTCTACATCCGGATTGCCATACCAGGGGTAATAAAAGGCGACCACCGTTTCATCAGTTTTTATGTCGGGAGAGTCTTTTTTGCTCAGGCTATCACAGCCGGTTATAGCGAACCATAGAATTCCCCCAATCAACAGATTAAAATACTGCAATCGCATCATTTAAGCCTCTGATTCCAGGTTTGACCGTCCTGCGAAATATATAATTGCTGATTTTTGTCGGTGCTTTCAATATAAGCCTCAAACATCGTAGAAGTACAACTAATTTTAGGTGGCCATGAAAAATTATCGATTTCAATGCTGCCCATTTCGAGGCGGTTTATATCGGCTGTATATTCGCCATACTGCATTTTATGCGTTCTTTGCTTATAGTATAATTTCCTCAAAGCCCATTGAGCCTTTTCGACCGGGTCAGGTGCAAAACTGTCCTTTTCTCCTCCGGCCGATTTCTCTGAAAACTGGACGAACCCCCACATTTCAGGGTAGTGCATATTGATCAATCCCTGAGGTGACCAGACCCAGTTATCTTCCGGGAGGTTCTTGCCGGTTACGGGATCGGTAAGTTTAACATATCTGCCGTCGATAACTTCGGTTTGCCATTGTACGCGCGAGAAATTCACCCGCCAGCGGTCACCATCTTTCGGAGGCGCATCCTTGTGGGCGCATTGTTTCAGGACTTCCCACGGGATGGCGATTTCGATACTCCACCCTTCATCGGTATCGCCCGGTTGATTGATGGTGCCCTCGACATGTACCGCAGTTTCAAGCTCCTGGATATCCCAAGCATTGACCGCCGGTCCGCCGTCGCGATAAGGTTTGACCAGGAAAAGATCCCATTCGGTTTCAAGAGCGTTGACTTCCAGTTCATAATATTCATGGGTATCGCCATCGGGGTCGATGAAAACTTCAAAATCGTTATCATAGAAAATTACGGCATCGCGGTCGGTCAGGATGGCCCAGACATCCGGTTCCTCCATCTCACCGGCAATATAAAAGTACCGGTCGTCCCACAGCATTTTAGCGCGGGTTTTGAAACGGGGTACCGGTTTACCTTCACCCTCAATATCGATGAAGGAATCGGTCCACGGCGCCTCATTCCAGGCTCGGTCATTCAGCCGTCCATCGATTTTAACCGGTCCCGGCGCACGATAGCAGACATACTGCCTGGGAGCGAAATCGATTTGGGGCTCAGGCATAGCGTTATCGGATATTTTGATCAATGTGTCCTGATCACATTGACAGCACCCATTTATAATTAAGCTGATGAGGAGAGTCACAATTACGAAAATTGATGATATCATGGTAGCCTGTTTATGGAACTGGCTATGTATATCCTTCATGCTTTTTCTTCTCCCATTCGAAAACATAGCAAATCGAGGCTGGTATCGCGGACGTGCCCGATGGCGCGATGCGGATCGGTGTAACCAATGTCGGCATGGGAATGATGAATCATTAAAAGCTTTTTCGGAGATGCGGTCTGTTTAGCGGCCACTTTCTCGCCCCTCATAACAGGCTGTGACCAATTCCCCAACTTTGGTTTCAAGAAGTCCTACGCAGGTATCAGCGGCGCCGTAGTATATCAAGGCCCGGCTGTCCGGCAGAGCGAATTGGTCGGCGTCGTAGTCATCGACGATCATGCCGCCGGGGAAGACAACATTGGGGACCTGACCTGTCAGTTCATAGCTTTCGCGTGGTTCGAGAATATTGTATCGGCTTCGAGCTAGTACCACGGTCGGATTTTCCAGATCCAGCAGGGCCACTCCCGCCTGATAGATATTGTTGCCTGCGAAATGGGTGGCGATACCATGATAAACCAGTAGCCAGCCTTCGTGGGTTTTTACCGGTGGCGGACCGGCACCGATCCTTTCATCCCAATAATGGGGACGTCCCTGCATTACTTCGCCAATCGTGTTCCATTTGATCATGTCATCAGATTCGGAAAGGCAGATGCTATCGCCCGAGGTAAGGCCGGATTCCAGGCGGGATTTATTGGGACGATCCAATCTCATGTACTTGCCGCCGATCTTTTCGGGGAACAGGACACCATTTCGATTGTCATCACCGGAAACGATGCCGATAAAATCATAGCCCTCAAAATTATTGGTCCGGGCCAACCCAAGACGGCATACGTCCTCCATATCAATGGCGACCATGATGTAGTATTGATCGTCAATATGAGTTATGCGCGGGTCGTAAACGTGATATATCTTTTCATTTACTTCCTCGATGCCATTGAAATGGACGACTTTCGGATTTATCGTGAAATCAATGCCGTCGCGGCTTTCGGCAGTCATGAGAAATGTTTCCCGGCCCCGGTTTTGAACTCGCAGCATCAGCAGGTATTTGTCCTTGAATTTTATGGCGCCGGGATTGAAAACCGAGGAGACATCGATCAAATGCGGGCCGATTTCCGGGATATCGGCGCGGGTGATTATCGGATTATATTTATGACGCTTCATCTCTATCCCTGTCTCAACTATTATTCACAGATCCTGCCTTGCCTCATTATAGATACAGAGATGGAGGTTAAATCACAAGCGTCTTTTTTTCGTTTGTGATTTTGAATTCAGCGATTGAGCAACGCTTGAAACGCAAACAGGAGAGACCCTGGTCGTCTCTCCTGTTATTGCAGGTTGATATAGTTTCATTACGGACAAAGCGGTGGGGGGCCGCCGTTGAAAACGTAATTTATGAGATATACAGCATCGGCAACATTGGCGTCGCCATCGCCATTGGCGTCCCCAGCTTCCACAGGCTCCGGTGCCGCACCGCCCTTAAAAACATAATTAATCATAAAAACGGCATCGGCCACGTTGACTGCTGCATCCCCGTTGGCGTCACCACAGATGTATGCCGGAGTGCACAACCGCGAAGTTACCTGAACATCATCAATATTCCAGCCACAATACCTGTCGCTGTTACTGGTTTCGCCCATAGTCCAGCGCAGATATACAGTCGCTTGATTGGCGGCTGTTTCCGTGATATCAAGGTCGACCTCGACCCAGAGATTATCAACGATGTTGGCCGTATTCGTCCAGACAGTCGTCCAGTTGATACCATCACTCGATACCCGGATATAGGCATGATCGTAGGATGAGCGCTCGACTCCCAGCCACCGCATATAGCTGAGTTTGACATTATCGAAGGCGCTGCAATCGATCGGGGTGCTGGTGAGATTCATTTCATCCATGTAATTGTTATAGTCACCGCTGAGGTTATAGCCATAGACGCTGGGACCATTGGTACCTTCGATGGGATCTTCTCCGCCATAAGCCTGGTCAACACCTCCCTCTCCGGTGGGAATACCCCGCGCCCATTGACCTTCGGTAATCCAGCCATTTTCCGTTTCAAAATCATCCTCATAGATAGTAATGGTGCTGTCACCCACATAGATCAGATGCGGTGACGCCGGATCGGGGTCATTCAATACGCCCAGAGTGGTCTCCTCCACACTAATATAAAATTCGACGATGTCGCCGCAGGATAATTCCGGCAGGGTGGCGACATACTCACCGGTAGCCGGTTCGGACAGGGCGGCCATTTGTTGAGGGCCTCCATTGACCATGTAATGGAGTTGTCCGCTACCCGGAATAGTCGAAGCATCGCAGACGCATGAAACATTGATATTGACTGGAGTGGTCTCATCGGGAGACACAAATTCCGGCACCCCGTCGGGATAGTCAAAGACTATACCGGGTTTGGTTTTGAAAGAAATGGTTGGATCGCCGAACAGATTGAGTTCATAGTAGCACCAGCGCATGCAGAGCTCGTTGATGCGGTAGAGATTATCTTCCTTGGAATCCTGATTGGTTCGTCCCAGTTCGGTTATATTTTCATCAGGATTGAACACCGCATCCCAGAATTCGCGGTTAAACCGATGCGACGGGCCGTCGGTGCTGAACGCCCCAAACCCGAAACGAGCGTTCATCACGGCGGCGAAAGCACCACCGTCAATTTTGATCTGTACTTTCTCAGCCCAGCCATCAAAACCGTCAAATTGTCCGGCAATGCATCCCTGGGAATAGATGAAGAAATGATCACTGTTGACAAAGGAACTCATCGCTGCGTTTCCGGTCATTTTCAACGCCCAGTCAGCATTACAATGACCAAAGTGATTGATGACGTGCAATCCGTTATTTACTCGAGTTGTGACCTGAGATGCGGGCCAATTGTTTCCCGGATAGGTCAGATCGTATAGACGGTCGATAGAATATACGCTCGACGGAATACCGACTGTGGTGTATCCATGCTCATCGGAGCCGTCGATAAGCTCATCAAGTGAATAGCCTCCATACTCACCCCAGCCGCTAAACCTTAGGTGTTCGCCGCACATAAGGAAATTGTCAAGATATGAGCCGTCCGCCTCCAGATACTGGATGGTTTTGTTGACAAAGCGGGTAACATCGGCGGATATACTGGCTGATGCGCGCCCGATATAAACTTCGGCCATTAAATCGACATCCCCGCCTCCTTCGCCGTCAGTCGGTTCACCGGGGAATCCGTCGGCGTCATAATCGAAAGTACCATCCAGGCAGCCGAAATAAAAATCGGAGGGCATAGACCATTCTACTATTTCGTCTTCTCCTTCATGGGTTTTGACAAATAATTTTTTCGGTTGAATAACATGGTCGTCGCCACCGATTAAAACATATTGAATACCGTCATTGAGGTAGCGGTCTCGGATATAATCGCGGATATCGTCGGTGCCGGCCGAGCCTATGTCGGTCGTGGTGACGATTTCCGTCGGAATTCCGGTGGTGTCATGGTAATCCTTAAGAGGCTGGAAATATTCTGCCAGAGTCGGCGAGGTGATTATCAAAAGCTCATTGCTTTTACCACCGCTTTTCGGCGCCGCCAGATAGGTATCGGCTGCCTCCTGATTGTCAACCCTTTGGCGAACCGCCATATCATCTTCGGGCAAACCTCGATATAGTCCCGGCGCTTTATCTACGGCATCTGTGTTGACGATGACCGTCAGTTTTGCATAATACGATAGTTCGCCTGTTGCAGGGATATATTCAACCGGGTTTAACTTCAGAGTCAAGATACTATAACCCCGGAAGAGATAAGTACCGATCTCTTCCCAAGTTTTTCCCGGCAGGGCGTTTGTGGATGAATACACGAGTTCGTCAGGATGCGGCAGGTGGCGATCATCCGGTCCCAGTGATATCGGGAAGGGCAGAGTTACTGGCTCGATATAATAACCTGATCCCAGGGAAATATCTTCCCCCGGAATTATCTCGATGCTTGAAATCTCAGTACCATAAGGGATTAGGAGCCGGGCTCCGCGGGTCGGAAGGGCCGGGTATCCGGCATCGCCCCCGTTGGGAGAACCCGGCATGAAAATCCTGTCATAGGTTTCGCCGCCGGTAGTGATTTGCCTAATTTCCGGCCGCTCAAATTCATATACAATCTTCAAAGGTTCGGCCGTCACCGGATCTACCGATAATGATATTAATAGCGTCCCCAGGACAATCACTAACAGGCCTTTTAAATTACTTGTTTTGAGATTTTTTGTCTTCATGGTCCGTAGTCCTATTTTAGTGGCCTTTCGGCCAATTTTCAGGCAATGAAGTGTGGGCGGTGCCGTAACTGCAAGTTTCTCTTCCTGTTTGAAATGTTGCATCAGGGATGAAAGTCTTTCATTTTTTTTGGTATATTATTGATTCTCTCAACTTAATAGCGATCACGCCTGCGGAATTGGACTATTTGATAAAAAAGGAGAGGCGTCTACCTCACCCTACATGAATGCTATTGTCTGTAATGTTCTACGGACATTGCGGCCGGGGTCCCCCTTTGAAGATATAATTAATCAGGTAAACCGCATCGCCCACATTGATGCCGCCATCGGCATTGGCATCCCCGGCCTCAGGAGGCTGTGGCGCCGGTCCGCCTCCGAAAACATGGCTAACCAGATAGACGGCATCGCCGATATTTACAAGATCATCGCCATTGGCATCACCGCAGTAGTATCCCCGGCAATCATAACTCACCACCCGGACATCATCGATATTCCATCCACAATAGCGCCAGGTTTCATCGGTCGGTCCCATGGTCCAGCGAAAATATACTGACGATTGAAAAGCGGCCATTTCTGTTACATCAAAGTCCATTGCAATCCATGAGGAATCCTGCATTAATCCCGGGTTTTGCCAGATGGTCGTCCATTCTATCCCATCGTAACTGACAGCAACCGAGGCGCAATCTCCCGGAGGGTGACCGACACCGAGCCAACGCTCAAAGAAAAGGTGGACATTATCCAGGTGGGTGCAGTCGACAGGAGGGCTGATAAGGTATTTTTCGGAAAGGCCGTTTTCATAATCTCCATCGAGACAGTAGCCATAGACATTGACGCCAACACATCCGGAGACAGGGTCGGGCAGGCCATACTCGCCGCCGGAACCGGTGGGGATACCGCGCTGCCACATATCATCGGTGGTTGTCCATCCTTTATCGGTTTCAAAGTCATCCTCAAAAGCGGTAATGGTTCTGACGATCGGGATCAGGGAAAAGGTGGTATTATCATGGGGATCATTTAATCGTCCAGTGACGGATTCCTCGGCGCTGACATGAAACGACAAGGTGTCACCGCAGTCAATTCCCGGCAAAGTGGCCAGGTAGTGATCGGGGGACGTTTCTGTCATTGATAAAACGACTAAATCGCCGCCGTTTATGCTGTAATGCAATTGACCGCTCCCGGCGACCGGCACTCCTCCGTAAATTCCTGTCAGGGCAACTTCAAATGATATCGGCTGACCGACGGCAGAAAGCGATGGTATTCCGTCAGGATAACTGAAGACAAGTCCGGGAAATCGCTTCAGATTGACGGTCGGATCTCCGAAAAGGTTCAGGCCGTAGTAAATCCAGCGCATGCCGCCTTCATTGATCCGGTAAACATTGTCTTCTTTGGAATCCTGATTAGCCCGTCCGATTTCCGTTTTTTCTTCAGCAGGATTGAATACCGCATCCCAGAATTCTCTGTTGTACCTCTGTGACGGACTATCGGAATCATTATAGGAGCCAAGGCCATACCGGGCGTTCATAATAGCGGCGAAGGCTCCATGATCGGTTTTGGTGGTAATATATTCGGCCCAGCAATCGAGAGTATCGAATCCACCGGCATAACATCCCTGGGAATAGACCATGGTAAGGTCCGAGTTGGTTAGTTGCTCGAGGTGATAAAACCAAAGTTTCAGGGCAACCTGATAGTGATTATGTCCGAGGTGGTTTATAAAATGGGTTCCGCCGTTGATTAAGTCGATTAACTCCTGAGGATCCCAGGTGCCGTCCATGTCGCAAAGCCAGTTGATATTGTATAGATCGGATGGGATGCCGACAGTTGAGTAGCCGTGCAGATCGGTGCCATCGACAAGTTCGATCAATGACTGTTTGCCAAACCTCATAAGGCCGGGGAAATACGTCTTTTCACCGCAAATCAGTACATCCTTCTTGTAGTCACTCTCCGAGGTCAGATACCTGATTGTTTTTTCGACAAAGCGGGCCGCTTCGGTTTCGTCATCGACTGATGCGCGGCCAATGTATAATTCGGCAAACAGATCGACATCCCCGCCCCCTTCCCCGTCATTCGGTTCACCCGCCTGACCGTCACCATCGTAATCGAAAGGACCATCGAGACAGCCGAAGAAGAAATCGGACGGCATGCCGAACTCGACGATAGAACTATCATCCGGAGAACTTCCCTCTATTTCGACGTAAAGGGTTTTGGTCGGAATCAGACTATTATCATCGCCGATCAGGACATATGAGATTCCATCCTGAAGGTACTTCAATTTTATGAACTCACGGATATCATCGGGGATATCGTTGCCGACTTCGTTGAGGACATCAACAATTGTGAAAATCTCAGTCGGGACCCCGGTTGAATCATGAAAGGCCTTCAATGGCTGGAAGGCATCTACCAACCAGGGGACTGTCATTATCAGCAGATCATAACTATCGCTGCTGCTCTTTTCAGCCGTCGGATATGAGATGACCTCAGTCGAATTATCCACCATTTTCCCCACCGCAAACTCGTCTTTGGTAAGTCCGCGATAGGTCGAGTAATCTTTATTATCGGCGATTGTATTGACGATTACTTGCAATCGGGGATAATAAGATATTTGTCCCGACAACGGAATATATTCAACCGGCGACAATTTCAGAACCAGGATATCATATCCACGAAAACTGTATTGTCCGGTTTTTTCAAACCTGACATCCGGATAGGGAGAATCCAGATTATATATTTCCTGCCTTAATATCGGTAATAACCGGTCTTCGGTTTTAACGGACAATGGTATAGGCGCTGTAACCGGCTCTAAAAGATAACCTTCGCCCAGAACTATTTTTGGGGCGGCAATGATTTCAATATTGACCACCTTTTGGCCATAGGGGATAAGGATTTTCGCTCCGCGATACGGCAGTGCGGGGCAGCCGATTTCGCCGCCGTTGGGGCAGGCATTCATGACAATGCTGTGATATATTTGATCTGCGATGGTAACGGGAGCGATTTCGGGGCTGTTAAAAGAGTATTCCAGCGAAAAAGTACCGGCAGATAGCACGGAAGCTGAGATAGAAAGGACCAATATTGCGGTTATCTTTAGAAGCCGCACGCGGCGGCTAAGCGATAATGTTTGAGTAACTTGCATAATCCTCCCAGGGCCGCGGCAATTATTTCAGGTTACCGATAGGTCAAGTACCGAGATGATAACACATCGTTAATCAAAGGCGTATTTATTCACCTCAAGTGTTGCATAAAGCGGGTAAATCTGTCGTTATATCTATATTATACAATTTATTCTTGAATTGTCAATTTATGTATTGATTGTTTCCAGGATCACAGAGTCGCTATTTTCGATATAGTTCTCTTCGAATTCGCTTGCCGGATTCGAATTATGACCGTAAATTGGGCCGTTTTGTTCGATGTCATTATCGCACCAGGCAATAAATAAACATCTGGGAGGATGTAATGAACGATAATTTATCTAATCCGGCTCCGCTCGGATTAATGGGCTTCGGTATGACCACCGTTTTATTGAATATTCATAATGCCGGATTTTATCCCCTGGGATCGATGATTTTGGGGATGGGCATATTTTACGGCGGATTGGCTCAAATCATCGCCGGTATCATGGAATTTAAAAAAGGAAATACATTCGGCACCACCGCCTTTACTTCTTACGGCCTGTTCTGGCTGTCTCTGGCGGCGCTTTTGATTCTTCCCCGGCTCGGGTGGGGCGATCAGGCACATGCCGGTTTTATAGGCTGGTACCTGTTTATGTGGGGACTTTTCACTTTTTTCATGTGGTTCGGGACCTTCGGGAAAAATCGCGCGCTGCAATTCGTTTTCTTTTCTTTGACAATTCTGTTCTGGCTTCTGGCCATCGGCGACTGGACGGGATCGACGGCGATCAAGACTTTGGCCGGATATGAGGGTATAGTTTGCGGTTTGTCTGCAATCTACCTGGCTATGGCTGAAGTCATAAACGAATCACGGGGGAGAACGATCCTGCCAATCGGGTAAGAAGGAAGCAATATATCAAATAGCTGCCGGTGTATTAATACCGGTCGGCTGATCTTCAGGATAGTTGGTTTGATAACAATACATCGGCTCAATGCGGTTGCAGGCTTCGTCGGAGTTTGCAACCGTATCGAGTTTTTCCTGACCCAAATGCGAATCGTTCATCGCCTGCTCGGTGGGGACACTGCCTGACAGAATTGCCGCCACGACAATAATTATCAGAATTATAAGGCAAGTAATAACATGGGCCTGGTATTTTTTCAGCTCTTGCATGACTGCATCCTTTGTTAAGATACAATGGCTAATACTCAGACACGATTCAGGGTATGAGGTGATATTCAAATCAATTTCCTTTTCTATATTATTTGTTGCACAAAGCGGGTAAATCTTTCAACGGCATTGCATCAGTAATTCTTTGTATTCGGCAATACACTCAATGACATTTTTTTAGAGAAAAGGCCCAAAAAACAGTTTATATTGTTGCGACCGATCAAAATGATGAACTAATCCGAGAGGGAGATCCGGTGACATCCTGTTTATTTGTTTCCGACCTGCATGGGCAGATTAATAGATATGACAAGCTCTTCCATTGCCTGCTCGAGGAGAAACCGTCGGTAGTCTTCCTGGGGGGGGATCTGCTGCCGGGTATCTGGGGCATGGCCGACGCTGACGAGGTACAGGGCGATTTCATCAATAACTATCTTGTGAAACATCTATCCGATATCCGCAACAGGATGGCCGATGAATATCCTGAGGTATTTATCATCCTGGGCAATGATGACGGGAAGTTCGAAGAGCAGAGTATAATTGACGCCGCCGATAGCGGTGTTTGGCATTATATTCACGAACGAAGGTTCGCCTTCGGTAACTTCAATATTTATGGATATGCCTGCATCCCACCGAGTCCAATTATGCTGAAAGACTGGGAGCGATATGATGTGTCGCGCCATGTTGATCCGGGATGCATCCCTCCCACCGAGGGCTATCGTTCGGTTCCGGTTGAAAGGCATAAGATCGAGTACGAAACAATAGCAAAAGATTTGGAGCAATTGGTCGGATCGGACGATTTGGATCGGGCTGTTTTCCTGTTTCACTCCCCGCCATATAAAACCAACCTTGACCGGGCGAATCTTGAAGGCAAGATGATCGATAATGTTCCGCTTGATGTTAATATCGGGAGTATCGCCATTCAGAGGTTTATAAAGTCGTATCAGCCACTGATTACGCTTCATGGTCATGTTCATGAGTCGGCCCGTTTAACCGGTAGTTGGCAGGATCGTATTGGAGAAACGTGGTGCTTTTCCGCGGCTCATGATGGTCCGGAACTGGCAGTAGTGCGATTCGACCTTGACCGCCCCGAAAAGGCGGAACGTCAATTAATCTGAATCGACATCATTTCCATTACCCAGAGCCAGCGGTCTGGCGGCGTCGGTCGGGGCGCCTATTTTGACCGCATAGCTCGACTTCTCGGCAATATCCTTGTCAGTAATAATATGGACATCGAGCAGGCCATCGGATTTATATCCGGTCCGGAGATAATTAACTTCGCCCAAGCTGAGGCTCCACCCCTCGAACCAGTAGGTCAGATTTTCGAGTTGAACGGCCGATCCCCGAAAATGCACCAGCAAATCAATATCGCTTCCGGGGCCGGCGGTAGCATTCTTGGTACTTCCGAAAACATAGAGACCGGCAACCCCGAAACGATTCAGGTCGAGGCAGCTTGCGATCACCTTGGCCGCCTGCAACCGCCAGTGCCAGTAGTTCTCCTTGTACGGTTCATGCTCATCGACAACCGAGACCGGCTCCGCCTCGGACCGCGGTGCTGCCAGATAACCGATCGCATCGTCGAGATCGGCGTTCATCAGGATTCGCAGCACCTGATCATCGCTGTTCTTCGGGACATCGATCAGCCGTATAATTCCCGATAATGATTCGTATTCGGGCAGAACCTCGGCCAGGATATTCCGAGACCGGTTTAAAAAACGTTCATTGAAAATGACGTCGTCATCATCGGGATACAGTGGTAAATACCGGATATTGGCCTCGACCAGATCCTGAAAGAAATGAGTGCCGAATGAAAGGTCGGGCGAATAATCACCTTTTTTGAAGGCCATCTCGATCAACATGGCGGCATTGTTGATATCCGCATAAGTGACATTGACGCCCAGCCTGATATCTCCCCTGCTGCCCCATCGTCCCGGTCCCATCAGAACAAATTGATGCTTGGGCAGGATCTTGTTCAATTTTCCCACGGCTCGACCAACTTTGATCATCATGCTCTGATCATTCAGATCGGTATACTCGGTCGGATCGACATAAACGATATGAGTGATATCGGGGACACGCCCGTTCGATATGAAGCGATTGGCCGAAAAGAGAATCTGCTTTTCCGGCAGGTCTTTGGGGATCGGAGACGGCAGACTCTCACCCGAATGACTCTGGGGACGGCATTGCAGGAGGTAGATATCTTTTCCGTCGGAGGCGAATTCGAGATCGACGGAATAGCCGAGGATTTCCTCCAAAGTTTTCAGGATCTTCTTCATACGTTTTACAAACGTAGCGCTTGACATCAGGCCTTCAAAAGTTGCGACAAGTTTGTCGTTATCGAAGTCGATACTGAGTCCGGCCGGTTTATGTAGATGGCCATCCTTGAAAATAGACACGATATCTTTGATTCCGGGAAGCTGGAATTTCACTTCCTTGACGAAATCATTGAGGGAAATCGTTTCAAAGCAATTTTTCTTGAGGTTGATCACATCGATTCGTTTGGGCGAGTAACGCATCACCTCATCCGGGGTAACATTGACTCTCATCCCAGGCTGTCCCGGCGCAAACATAACCGGATAATCGTCGCTGAGGCGGTCTACGGCTCGCGTTCCCAATCCCGGTACAAGGCGGATGAGGCCGTCTTCGCGTTTGATGGTCGGCGACCAGCGGAATTCGTTTTTGCTGAAAGCTACTCCAGCAAATGACGGCAGGAAGTATTTTCCCACCTTGCTGCCGACGACTTCCTGAATCATGATTCCCATCTCTTCCCCGAAATCAATCAGCCCGCGTTCGGTGCGGTATTCGATCGGATCGGGCCCGAAGGTGGAAGCATAAACCTCCGCTATCGCATCCATCAGGGCGTCGAGACGTTCCTGTTTTCCGCCTTGATTGGCCAGAAAAAGACTTTTGTATTTTCCGGAGAAAGACGACCCGGCACGGTCTTCGAGAAGGCTGGAACTGCGGACGATGATCGGGCAATCATCGAAATCATCGAGCGCCATCGAGAGCCCTTTGATAATATCGGCCGGAAATTGGGCGCTTTTGAAGCTCTGTTCGATATGGGGATATTCAAGACGAACGCGGTCGATACCTTTGTATTTTTGTTCCACAACATCGTCGAAGTTGTTGTGGTGCATGAAATGGAGCAGGACATCCGAGGTTAAATGCCAGGTTTTGGGAATTTTCACATGATCCAGGAGATCGGAATCTGCTACGTCCTTTTTCAAAACCTGTGAAGCCAAAAACAAACCGGCACTTTTGCCACCAAGTTTGCCATGGCTTTCGGTAGTAAAGATCATCTTTTCCAGGAGATCATAGAAATCGTCGACTTCGACAAAATCCTTGGCAGTGGCGAGGTACGAAAGCTGATCGGAAAGGAAACGACGTATCAGGGAGACATGGATCCCGACGCGATTGGGAGAATAAACTTCCGATTCATTATGTAGCAGGTGATGGTAACGCCTGATGGCGTCGGCTACTTCGGTCAGGGTAAGGTTGCGGTTGACCACCTGGACCAGAAAACTCATTTTGTCTTCCTGAATCCACCTCTGGATCAATTCCAAAATTTCATTATCGCCAAGATGGTCGGCAGCGATTTTGAAGGCAGCCCCACCAACATCAAATTCGGATTCACGGTCATGCCTGCGGCGGGGTCGATTCCAATCATCCTCTTCTCTGTTGACCGTACTATCCATTTGAGAGGACAATGACTGCATGTATTTCTCAGCCTCGGGGACGCCGTTCCAACATAGGTAATTCAGCATTTTGCGGGCAATATTGTTATACAGATTCTGGTCCGTCATTCGAAGCATTTTGAGAACAACGGTCCACTCTTCCTGATCCTTGGCACCGGCATCGCGAGAAGTGGTTTCCAGTTCCTTGGCCATCTGCCGGATCATGCGATGTTGAATTCGATCGCTGATACGCTTGGCAAGAGTGTTGATCAGTTTCGCTTCTTCTTTGAGGAACGGGCCATCGTCTTCAGCCGGCATCTCCTGCGTATAATAGATACTTATGGTGCCGATGGCACGACCGTCAATAATGAAGTCAGCTTTTTGAACCCACTCCGTCTCAGTCAAACCGGGCGATTTATATTCTTTATTGTCATAGACTATTTTCGCCTGGCAGACCTCCGGGTATTGCCATCCCGGAGGGATAGCCTCGATAATCCGAGAGAAAACCGAGTCGAGCGGCTCGTCCAGATCTTTCAGGATGTCATCGATTTGATAGAGGCAATTGAGCTCTTTGGCTCTTTCTTGCAATGAAGCAATCAACTTGTTCATCGATTGTTTGGGATCGGTCATTTCAATATCACTCCTCGCCCCTCGCGGCCGTCGACCTTCACGGTCAACGGTCGGGGCAATCGCCTGTGACTGACAAACCGGCTGCCGGAGATCTCCTCCTGATTCTGCAGCCAATCCCAGTCGATCCGGAACGATCCGGAATGCTTGATCATAAAATAGCAAATCTGGAAACTGGATATATTATGAAAAAAGTGTGACCCCTGACTCAGGTCAACATCCATATCGGGCAGGGTGGCCTCGATTATAACGCCGGCATTCGAGATCCGACTCCAATCGACCGGTATGCCAAGCCATGGGTCGGAACTGCCCCAGCGGCCGAAGCCGATGAGAAGATAGCGGCGCGCATCATCGTTAAATCGGCGATTCAAAGTTCCGATCTCGTCGGCAATGGCACGGGTGTGTTTGGCCTCGAAGATATCCGGCCTGACATAGACCACATCGGTGATGGAATCGATCATGCCATTACCCATCACGCTGTCTGAGGCGGCCAGAACCTGCTCCCCCTCCATTTCATCGGAGCTGACCTCTATCGGCGCATGCGACACCACCATCGGTCTCACTTGCAAAAAACCGAACCGGGCAGGGATTCCGCGACGACCATCAAGGGTAACAGCAAACTCTATTTCGACTTCACAGCCCACCGCTTCTTCGCATATTTTCAGCAATTCCAGGATAAGATTGTTAAGGGGAACCTCCCGGTCGCATAGAATCGGCGCGAAGGTCATCACTCGAGGACCATCCGGCCCGATTCCGGCCACCAGCCGGTCATCCTGGGCCTTGTAGGTTGAGGCCGTATATTTCAATGTTCCATCATATTCGGCGCAGCCGAGCTCACCCTCCAGGAGATACTCCTCCTCTCGAATCGGATCGTATTCTGAGGGACGACCCATGTTGACTGCCCAAAATTTCGTCTGGGATACTTTTAATAGTTCCGATGCCGATCCTACAACCGGTCCGACGCGAGGATAGGCGGGAGAATAATTCCAGACCAGCCCGCCGTCGACAATCGTTTTCCCCAGACCGAGAGCAAGGTCGACAACCCCTTTATCCGGGGTTGCCTTTCCGGTCGGGTAAAAATTGTATGATCGGGCAACGCCCGAGAGATGGGGATAATAGCGATCATCGAAACGATTACCGACAACTTCCTGAATGATGACGGCCATTTTTTCATCGGCCGGTTTTTTGCCGGTAGCGATCATATAATCTTTGGCCGCTTTAAAAAAGGTCGAGGCATAGACATATTTGATCGCCTCGATCAGTTTACGGAAACGGGTGTCAATATCGGCTTGATTATTGGGGATCATCTTGGTTCCGTAGACGCCGGCGAATGGTTCGTACATGGCGTCCTCCAGCAGGCTCGATGATCGAATGGCAAGCGGGGTGCGGACCGATGCTATCAGGGCGCGCAGATCGCCGACCAATTCAGCCGGCAACTCCGCTTTCTGGAAAGCATGAGCGATACGATTGTCTCTCTCATCGGAGTATGCGATTTCGCAGAGGTCGTTCCTGTCCATGAAGTAATCGAAATAATCGGTGGCGATAACCGCCAATCGGGGGATATTCACCGAAATCCCATCTAAATCTCCGGAGCCGAACCGCTTTTGAAGAATGTCTTTTATAAAGGCCAGACCGGAGGCTTTGCCGCCGATGGAACCGGTGCCAAGACAGGTCAGTACATTATCCGATTTAAAAAATGCTCGATCGAAACGGGGCAACCGGTCAATGTCGACTTTTATCTTTTTGGCATCCATCCTATATCTCTTATCGGTTGTTCGGCAATAGATAATTTATACTATTTCCCCCTAAAAAACATTCTCTTTTTTCGAGAAACGCATGATTACATTGGCGACCCGACAACATATTGTCGGGTGAAAGATATATGGTGACCTGCGATTATTCGTACCGTAGTTGAGCAAATAGCGGAGAGTTGGGAGACACATAGAACTCTGATTTTCAGGCAATAAAATTGGACCGCCCTTGCGACAGCCAAAATCCAGCTTTTGCTGGCTAGTCGGTCGGGATCAGGCCCAGCCACGGTCTCGGCAGGCTTGTGCCACTCGGGAGATACCGATCAGATGGGCCGCATCTCGCAGGCTCAAATTGTGATTGTGGGCCATATCGTTGACATCGAGGAAGGCTGACGTCATTTTGACATCAAGTTTTCCCAGCACTTCATCTTTTTGCCAGTAATGGTTGTTATTACTCTGGACGGTTTCGAAATAACTGCAGATGACACCGCCGGCATTGGCTATGAAATCGGGGATAACCAGAATGTCTTTACCTGCGATAATCTTGTCTGCCGACGGTGTAATCGGGCCATTGGCGCCCTCGGCTATGATTCGCACCCGATTATGGATACAGCTAACATTTTCCTCGGTGATCTGGTGTTCCAGAGCGGCCGGAATCAGGATATCGACTTCTTGTTCGAGCCAGGCTTCATCGGGAAGAATCTCGCATCCAATATCAACAGCCTTTGTCTTGTCGATTTCGCCAAAATCATCGGTTATCGACAGAAGAGTATCTAGATCGAGGCCATCGGTTTTTTTAAACGAGTAGGCAGTATGGTCATTCTGATTCCAGCAGGAAACACATGTGACGGTACCGCCGATCTGATTGAAAAGACGGATGGCATGGCGAGCGACGCTGCCGAAACCCTGCACAGCAGCGGTCATTTCACTCGGTTTTCGATCTATCTGTCGTAGCGCCTCGCGCAGCATATATACCAGACCAAATCCGGTCGCCTCGATGCGGCCCAGAGAACCACCCATCCCAACCGGTTTGCCGGTGATGAATCCGGGGAATTTCCCTCCTCGGATAGCTTCATATTCATCGAGCATCCACAGCATATATTGCGGGGTGGTCATTATATCCGGCTCAGGAATATCAGATAGCGGCCCGATGTCGGCGGCAAGCTGGCGCACCCAGCCGCGGCAAATCTGCTCCAGTCCGCGGACGCTTATGGTATGAGGATCACAGACAACTCCCCCCATAGCGCCACCAAGGGGGATATCGACGACGGCACATTTCCAGGTCATCCACATCGCCAGAGCACGCGACTGGTCTATAGAAACCAGCGGATGAAACCGGATGCCGCCTTTGCATGCCCCCCGGGCGTCATTGTGCTGGACCCGGAAACCTCGAAATATCCTGACTTCGCCATCATCGTTTCGGACCGGAATGGAAAAGTTATATTCGCGGAGCGGATAGCGGAGAAGATCTCGCATCCCCTCATCGAGCTCAAGGATGTCGGCCGCTTGATCAAATTGATCCTGGGCCATTTCGAACGGGTTTATGGTTTTTTTTGCCATATGCGAAGTTTCTCTCTTTCCCCGAATTTGTCCTTGTGAAAACAATATTATCTGCCATTCGATTTGTCAAGACAAAGGCGGGCATATCGAATAAAGATTCGGCATTTAGGCCGCTTTTTGCGGTTGAAAGAAACTGTTTCCGTTATCCGGCCGATGTGTTATAATTGGCCTGAGCCCAAGCCAGCGGAGGTATAAGTGGCCAAGTCATTCGGAATACAGCCGACTCACCTGCGCGAGATCAGAGTGATCATTGCCGATGAGAGGAAACTTCTACGTCAGGGACTGATTGCCCTTTTTACCACTGAATTGGGTATTCTGGTTGCCGGCGAAACCGGTGATGGAATTGAGGCGGTGGAATTGGCCGCCAAAAACAAACCGGATGTGGTAATTATGAATATTGATCTGCCTTCCCTCGACGGTATCGGCGCCGCGACGCGGATGAGGAAAATGGCCCCATCTCCCGACTTCGTCTTTCTTGCCGCCCGGCATAACGAATCTCTGATGCGCGAGGCGTTTGCCGTTGGCGGTCGTGCTTATCTTCTGCAAAATTGTGATTTTAAGGAACTTGTTTTCGCCATTCGTAAGGTGGCGGTTGGCGATTATTATCTGACCGGTCCGGCCGGTCATGAGATGGTAATGGGGTATATCAATCCCCCGGTGGCTGGCAGCGACCCATCCGACGGACCGATGACTCGGCGGGAAAAAGAGCTTTGCCGGTTATTGGCCGATGGTTTTTCCACCAAGGAGGCGGCCGACCGCCTTCAAATCAGCGTGAAAACGGCTGAAACTCATCGGGCTTCAATAATGAAGAAACTTCGGGCCAAAAATGTGACAGACTTGGTGAAATATTGCATCAGGAATAAAATCATAAATTTGTAGTTCACCACCCCTGTATTTAGTATAACTATACTTGTTTATAGGGTAAATCACCCTTATTAATACATAGTATTACTTATTGCAGTATGGCCGATAATATCTATATTAAGATCAATAGGTTGCTGTAATTTGGTTCTAAGTCATTATCAGAACCATACTTTGAGGTGATTTTGGCACCTCTTTGATCTTTTTCACCTTTGATTGAATTGTAGGGCAAGTGAGTCTTGGCGATCCAAGACGATCTTACCGAGAGGGAGTATTTTATGTCTGATTTTGTTTCTGATTTTATGGCCCGAGTCAAGGCCAAAAATCCGGCCGAGCCTGAATTTCACCAGGCGGTAAAGGAAGTGGTTGAATCGGTGGAGCTGGTTCTGGAGAAACATCCGGAATACCGTAAAGCCAAGATCATGGAGCGTATTTCCGAGCCGGAACGCGTTATCATGTTTCGGATTCCGTGGGTGGATGATCAGGGCGACTACCATGTCAATCGTGGTTTCAGGATTGAGATGAACAGCGCTATCGGCCCTTACAAAGGCGGTCTCCGTTTTCACCCTTCCGTCAATCTCGGAATTTTGAAGTTTTTGGCCTTTGAGCAGGTCTTCAAAAACAGTCTTACAACGTTGCCGATGGGCGGCGGTAAAGGCGGCTCAGATTTCGACCCCAAGGGCAAAAGTGATGATGAAGTGATGCGTTTCTGTCAGAGTTTCATGATGGAATTGTATCGCCATATCGGACCGAATACTGACATTCCTGCCGGTGACATCGGTGTCGGAGGACGGGAAATCGGTTTCCTTTTCGGAACTTATAAGAAGATCCGTAATGAATTCGCCGGTATCCTGACCGGTAAGGGCCTTAACTGGGGCGGTTCGCTGATTCGTCCCGAGGCTACCGGTTATGGCGCCGTGTATTTTGCGGCGGAAATGCTGGCAACTCGCGGTGAGACTTTGGAAGGCAAAACTTGCCTCGTATCCGGTTCCGGTAATGTGGCTCAGTATACGACCGAGAAAATTCTCGATCTGGGCGGTAAGATCGTAACCCTGTCCGATTCGGGCGGTTATATTTACGATCCCGATGGGATCGATCGTGAAAAACTGAATTATGTCATGGAGTTGAAGAATCTCCGTCGCGGCCGCATTTCGGAATTCGCCGAAAAATATCCCAGCGCCGCGTATCATCCGGCTGACTCATCGAACGTCGACCACAATCCTCTTTGGGATCACAAGGCCGATTGCGCCTTCCCGTCGGCGACTCAGAATGAGATCAACAAGGAAGACGCTCAGAATCTGATCAAGAACGGTGTTTATGTCGTCTCCGAGGGAGCCAACATGCCGACCACTCCGGACGGTGTCGATGTATATCTCGGAAATAAAATCCTGTACGGTCCGGGCAAGGCCGCCAATGCCGGCGGTGTAGCCGTTTCAGGTCTGGAGATGTCCCAGAACAGCATGCGTTATTCCTGGTCCCGCGAAGAAGTCGACAAGAAGCTTCACGGTATCATGAAGAGTATCCATACGTCCTGCTTGCAGGCGGCTGAGCAGTATGGTTCTCCGGGCAACTATGTCAACGGCGCCAATATTGCCGGTTTCATCAAAGTCGCCGATTCCATGCTGGATCAGGGCATTTTCGGCTAAACCGGAATTATTCCGAGTATTACCAATTCGCCTTGGTAAATGGAAGACGGAGCGAGTTTTTTAATCGCTCCGTTTTTCCGTATGGGCATTTATTAAATCGGGGCGAGGAAGGGACCATTAGCCCTTTATTTCATCCCGTAATTAATTTGTAGATACTTCGGGTCGTTGATGTCGGCGTGACCGGCTTGGCGTAGAATAAGGTTCTGATACGGCAGATTTGGTTGTATATTGACAGATAAGAAACCGATAACATTTTCATCATAGCCGGTACCGCGGTATATCGCTTAGGCGGCGCGTCCGGCGGCGGGATAGATAAGTGACGAAAGAAAACGGTCGTATCTTTTTAAATCACGGAAACATTAACCCCTTCATCAGTTTTCATGAATTGATGCGTTTTCGGATTAGAGACATCCTGATGGTCTCCAGCCTGTACGATTCGTTTATCCTCGGGGAAGAAGGTGGCCTTTACGAACTCTTGATAAACGAATTCATGGGCCTGAACCTTTCTCATCCGCCCGATATCCGAAGAGTTTCAAGCGGCCGCGAAGCGCTCGATTTTGTCAATGAAGACGGTCGCTGCGATCTGATTTTGACAACGCTTCACCTGGAAGATATGCATGTTCTCGAATTCGCCCGGCGGGTTCGGGAGGCGGGGATAACCAAACCGCTAGTGCTTCTCACCTATGATAATCGTGAACTCAATGATCTGACGGCACATCACGATCTCTCCCGCTTCGATAAGGTTTTTATGTGGCAGGGGAATTTCAGAATCCTGCTGGCTATTATCAAATGTATCGAGGACCTGGCCAATATTGAGCGCGACACCAAGCTGGTCGGAGTGCAGTCGATTATTCTGATCGAGGATAGTGTCAAATTTTACTCGTCATATCTTCCCCTGGTCTACACTCAGGTTATGCGACATTCTCAGAATGTGATCGAGGAAGGGGTTAACCTGGCTCACAAGATGCTGCGGATGCGGGCTCGTCCGAAGATCCTGTTATGCGATAATTATGAGAAAGCCTGGTCGTTTTTCGAGACCTATCATGAAACCATTCTGGGGATTATTTCTGACATTCGATTTCCCCGCAACGGCGTCTCCGATCCTGAGGCGGGCATTGAATTCGCCAAAAATGTCAAGAAGAGTCATCTCGACATTCCTATACTTCTGCAATCGAATGATGCTGAGATGGAAGCGGTGGCCCACGATATCGGCGTTTCATTCATAAAGAAAGATTCCCCGCGGCTGTTGCACAAAGTCGGCAAATTCACCAAAAGATATTTCAGTTTTGACGATTTTATCTTCTGTCTTCCCGATGGCACCGAGGTCGACCGGGCTCATGATCTGGGTGAACTGCGGAAAAAGATCCGGACGATACCGGATGAAAGCCTTTTGTATCATGCCGAACGGAATCACTTTTCCAACTGGCTAAAAGCCCGCACGGAGTTTTACCTGGCGCATATGCTGCGCCCGCAGAAGGTTTCCGATTATGCTTCGGTCAGCGAATTGCGCAAGGCGCTGATATCATTCTTGCGCGAATATCAGATGGCTCAACACCGGGGTATCATTTCCGATTTCGACCCGAAGGAGTATGACCCCGAGAACGAGTTCACTCATCTCGGTTCCGGATCGCTGGGCGGTAAAGGACGCGGCCTGGCATTTATGGATACCCTTTTGAATATTTCCGGAATTCAGGATGAGTTTGAAGATATCAGTATTTCGGTCCCTCCGACGGTCATTCTGGAAACCGATACCTTCGATGATTTCATGGAACAGAACGACCTCGGGGATTTTGCTATCAGTTCCGATGATGACGATGAGATCGTCCGGAGATTTCTTGAGGCCCCTCTTCCTGAAAACGCGATAGAATGGCTGCGTGAACTCATCGGCGTGGTTGCCTATCCCCTGGCCGTTCGTTCTTCCAGCCTTTTTGAAGACTCACAGTATCAGCCGTTTGCCGGGGTTTATGAGACCAGGATGCTGCCGAACAACCATCAAGATCCTGAAGTTCGCCTCGAGGAATTGATGGCGGCGGTAAAACGGGTTTATGCCTCGACTTTCTTTCGCCATGCCAAGAGTTATTTCAAAGCGACGCCCTACCGGCTGGAAGAAGAAAAAATGGCAGTAATGATTCAGAAACTTATCGGTTGCCATCATGGTAATCGTTTTTACCCGGACTTTTCCGGTGTCGCCCGTTCGCATAATTTTTATCCGGTCAAACCGATGAAGCCTGAGGACGGCATCGTATCAGCCGC
Organism: Candidatus Zixiibacteriota bacterium; assembly: GCA_030668485.1. Taxonomy (GTDB): domain Bacteria; phylum Zixibacteria; class MSB-5A5; order GN15; family JAAZOE01; genus DAOUTW01. The sequence continues at coordinate 52,700 of DAOUTW010000001.1, read as the reverse complement.
TCTGGGATTGGGATTTATGGTTGTAGAGGGCGGACTGACGCTCCGATTCTGTCCACGGTATCCCAAGAGGCAGGTGCAGCACTCTTCTATCGAGGATCTGATTCATTATTCGCAGCGGGAGTTTTATGCCCTCGACATGAGCCCGACCGATGCCGATCATACGCCTCGGGATCGGATGGCTATATTGCGGTTGGGCCTTGACGTGGCCGAGAATGACAGTGTGCTCGGAGCCCTGGGTTCGACCTATTCGGCCGAAAACAATGCCATCTATGACGGCGTCTCGCGGCAGGGTCTGAGGATCGTTAGTTTTGCGCCTATTCTAAAGCAGGGTTCTTTTCCCCTGGCGGAGATAATTGATCGTATTCTTGAACTTGCTCGGTGGGGAATGAGCACCCCGGTTGAAATAGAATTTTCGGTCAACCTCTCGGCGCCTCCCGGTCAGCCAAAAGAATTCCGAGTCTTGCAACTACGGCCGATGGTATTAATGCAGGAGCAGGATCATTTGATGCTGAACGACATCTCGCCGGATCGTCTTATCTGTCGCAGCTCGAAAGTGCTCGGCAATGGGCATATCGATGATATTTACGATATCGTCATGGTTGAGATGGAGGGATTCGATCGTTCCAAGACGGTTGAGATCGCCCGCGAGGTGGCGCTTTATAATCTCGAATTAGGCGAGCAATCGCGGCCGTATCTTTTAATCGGAATCGGTCGCTGGGGATCGGCTGATCCCTGGCTCGGTATCCCGGTTGCGTGGGATGAGATTTCGGGGGCGCGTACTATTTTGGAAACAGGATTTGACGACATGAATGTCGCCCCTTCGCAGGGGACTCATTTCTTCCAGAACCTCAATGCCTTTCAAATCGGGTATTTCACAGTCAATAACGAAAAAAGCGGTGAGTTTATCGACTGGGCCTGGTTGCAGCAAATACCGCCTTACAAGAAAAGGGAATATACCCGTCACCTTCGTTTCGATTCGCCACTGACAATAAAGATGAACGGCCACAGCGGTCAGGGTATTGTGATCAAGCCACAGGAAAACAGATAAAAAAAAGGCCGATATCAAAATCGGCCTTTATTGTTTTACTCTAAATCACTGTATTATTTTAAGAGCATCATCTTCTTCGACTGATTATAGATTCCAGCCTCAACCCGGTAGAAGTAGATTCCCGAGACTTTGTCCGAGGCATCCCAGTCAACGCGGATAGCACCCGGTTGATCGTGACCGTTCCAGCGATCGACAACCTGGCCCAGAATATCGTATACCGTCAGCGTCCAATCCGATTCGGCGGAGAGCGAAAATTCGATGGTGGTGGTCGGGTTGAACGGGTTGGGATAGTTCTGGCGAAGTTCAAAACGATCCGGCAGGTTTTGAATGTTGACATTCATAACCCGACCGTGATAATCGGCGACTTCCATTTCAACCAGAGTTATACGGCCATCTACGGGAATCATCGCCAAGGCATTGTTACCTGAAGCGATAGAGTTTTCGCCGATATTGTAAACCAGAACCCTGAGTTGGTTATCACTCAGGTTATAACTGACATCCATACCCTCGGCTCCGTTTCCGACTGTCGGTATGCCAATGAATCCATCGACATCGAAGACCATCAAGACGGCACCTGCCTCGGCAGCCGAACTGTAGTTAATCGTCAAGTTATGATCATCCATGCTGGTCGTGACATCGAAGTTGTTGTTCGGGATCTGCTTGGTATACGGCGGCGCATCGCCGGAAATAACCCGCACCAGGTAGACCAGATCAGCGACCGAGAGAGCAACTCCGTCGGCATTGACGTCGGAGGCTGCAATCGATGACTCGACATGGCTGCCAAAGGCGCTGAGTCCGTTTAGGAAGTAATTGGTCAGCATAACGGCGTCAGCAACCTCGTTGGGAACACCGTTAACATTTATGTCACCGCGAGCGTCAATAGAATCGGCACAAACGATATCAATGCCACCCGAATAAAGTTCCAGGCATCGGAACGGCGTCACTTTGTCGCCTTCAAGACAGAAATCAGGAGCGCCGACAAACGGTATCCTTTCGTCTTCTGGGAATTGATCGTCATCGTCTTCTTCCCAGATCAGATTGCCTTCGAAGTCATATATCTTGCTGTCGATGATCAGGCTGTCACCATCAATGCTCGAAACGGCGTTGTCGGAGCAGTCAGCCCAGAAGAATCTGATCGGAGTATACTGACATTCAAAAGTCCTGTCATTGGTGACGAAGAATGTCAATGTCGCCAGTTGATGTGGATCGGCATCGGGCGGTCCGTAGCAGAGGGGATGGTTGGGACCGTTGTTGGTCTCAGCAATCGCAATGATTCGCAACAGTCCCGACGGGCAAGCATCGCCGCAATTGCCGTCGACACCATAGCGGTAAGTAAAGTATTCCCAACCGCAGTCTTCGAGAAGCTGACCGGGCTCTGCCTCGGTAAAGGTGAGGGCCGAGGCATCATAGGCGATCAGGAAATCGAATCCGCCAATTTCCGGAATACCGGCGACAGGATCGCTCTGATATGTCAGCGAAACTTCCTCATAATGACCCTGAATCGTTCCGTGGGTTTTCTCGATCACCACAATCGGGCAACTGGATAGTTCCGTTACCATGACCGTAGTCATGCAGGTATCGGCTTCACCGCAGGCATCCTCCGCGATCAGATAGATGTCATTATCGCCCCAATCGGGTGTGAAACAAACCTCGTCACCGACCAGCGGGATTTCGGCTTCGTTATAAATCACCCGGCAGGAGACCAGGTTATCATCCGGATCATCACATGAGAATCCGCCCACGCAAATTTCCGTTAGAGCGAACATGGCTCTGAACATATTATCCGGGCAACTGGGTATCGGGCCGTCATTAATATCGAACTCGACCGTAAAGCTGGTTTCGCAGAAGGCACCGCAGAAATCAATGCAGGTGATCGTAACCGCGACCGTTTCATCGCCCGATGGCGTGTAGTGCCACATCCCGTCAATCATTTCTCCGGGCCCCTGAGAGACGACGCAATCCACAAGATTGTCATCGACATCGGTGGCAAAGACAGGAATGACAACTCCCTCCGGATCACACTGAGTGAATAATTGATCCTCAATGAAGGGGCACTCGGGATCGGAATTGAACGTTACCGTGAAGCAATAGCTGAGAGTGTCGGCCAGTCCGCAGCTATCGGCGACGATAACGACGTCACAGTATTCACCGGCGGTATTGATGACATAATTCATCGACGAATCGGCGCCATCAAAGTTACCCAGATTAGCGGTGACCGTGAGACCATTGTCGGGGTCAACGATAGTCATTAAGAACTTGACACCGAAACCCGGCTCACAGGCAAATATTGAATTGGTGATATCAATTGTCGCCACCGGCGGTGTATTGACTGTCGCGGTGACTGATACGGTGGCGGTAGCGCTTCTTCCGCAACTATCGGTAACCATCAACTGTCCGGAAGCGGAATCGTCATCGGCAAAATTAAAGCAAATCGCGTCGGTCACCAGATCGCCATCGAAGGTCCAGGTAAACGGCGCCGCTCCACCGGTTACAGTCGGGAGATCAACACAAACATCCCCGGCAGCACATAATGACGTATTAACCGTGACATCCTCGATTGAGGGCCCCGGGATCAGATTGACCGTAACGATGGTGTGACAGGAATCGATTATGCCGCAGGCATCGGTGGCCACCAGCATCAGGTCATTCTCTCCCTCGACCGGAGTGAAGCATACCGTACCGTTATCGAGAGTATGCCCAACCACCTCGCAGGATAGAAGATTATCGTTCGGATCGGTACAAACAAACCCGCTGACGCAGATTTGTTCGAGATCACAGAGGGTGTAGGTAATATTGGCCGGACATTCCACATCCGGTCCCTGATTGAGTGTCACATTCACTTGAGTGGTGCAGATATCGGTTTCGCCGCATTCATCAGTGGCTGTCAGGACGATATAATTCACACCCTCTACCGGAGTGAAGGTCACCGAACCGCCGGTCAGCGGACCGGGGACGGTTTCGCATGACAGCAGATTGTAATCGGGGTCGCTACAGGTAAAACCGCTGACTGTGATCGGCGCAATGGCACACATAAAGGTATCAATCGCAGGCGGGCATTCGGCCACCGGCGGGCTGTTTACATAAGAGACCGTTATAAGCGTTGTGCAGACATCGATTTCGTCGCAGGCGTCGGTTGCAGTAAAGATTATGCTATAAACACCGGCCGTATCGGGTGTGAAGCAAACCGCGCCGGCAACCAGAGTTCCAAGACTGACCGTCTCGCTGACAATATTGTCATCCGGATCGGATGAAGTGAATCCGGAGCCATAGCATATCTCTGACGGTTCGCAGGTAAACGTCACCGCCGTATCGCCGGGACAGGAGACTATCGGCGGGCTATTCAGCGTTACGGCCACAAGTGTGGAACAAATATCTGTCATGCCGCCGGCATCGGTAGCGGTAAGAATAATATAGTTCTCACCTCCGGACGGCGTAAATGTAATACACCCACTCGCGAGAGGCCCATAATTGGTTTCGCACGAGACCAGATTATCATCAGGGTCAGCGCAATCGAACCCACATACGGTGATTGGCGTCAACTCGCACACAAAAGTATCAATCGGAGGCGGGCAATCTGTCAACGGTGAATCATTGAAGGTGACCGTTACGCAGAAAGAATCCACAACACTCGTATCGAGCGACGGCTCAGCAGTGGGGTATCCCGGGCCTGCGCAGCAGGAATCATAGACCTGAATTATAAACCAGTAGCAGGTATCGACACCGTCGATCGGAGTAAAGCATAGTTGGTGATCAACCAAAGTCCCGAGCCCGCTTATCAATTCAGCCACAGGCTCGCCCTGGTATTGCGGGTAATCCGGATCGCCATAACCCACCGTATAGCATAATTCTATTGCGGTATTCAAGAAGACCGAATCATCCTCAGGTACCTCAACATTTACATATGGAAGCTGGTTCAGCACCACCGTCACCGTTGTCTGGCAATCGTCTGTCAGGCCGCAGGCATCGGTCGCAGTCAGAGAAATGATATTAGCCCCGGCTACCGGCGTAAAGGTGACCTGATCGCCGGTGAGTGTTCCAATGTCCACGGCACAGGACGTCAGATTATCATCAACATCAGTGCAGGTGAATCCGGATAATGTAATCGGAGACAGATCGCAGACAAATATCGTCGTATCGCCGTGACAGCTTGCCACCGGGGCTTCGTTAACATAACTGACCGTGACGAGTGATGTGCAGGCATCGACTTCGTCACAGGCATCGGTAACGGTATAAATGATTGAGTAGACGCCGGCAGTATCGGGCGTAAAGCAAACCGCTCCGGCGTTCAAGGTGCCATGACTGACCGTTTCGCTAACGATGTTATTGTCCGGATCACTCGAAGTGAACCCCGAACCATAACAGATCTCTGACGCCTCGCAAGTAAATGTAACCGCCGTATCGCCGGGACAATTTGCCACCGGCGGGCCGTTGAGGATGATTGTTACATTGGTTTGACAATCATCGGTGGCGCTGCAGGCATCGGTCGCTGTGAGTGTAATAGTGTTGGCGCCAGCTACCGGAGTGAACGTAACCTGTCCGCCTGAATAGGTTCCGGTCGAAGCATCGCATGAGGTCAGGTTATCATCGGAATCATAGCATGAGAATCCAGAGAGCGTCAAAGGCGCCAGATCACAAACAAATATGGTGGTATCGCCGGGACAGGTCGCCACCGGCGGAGTATTGAGAACGATTGTAACAATGGTCTGGCAATTATCGGTCGCTTCGCAAGAGTCGGTGGCTGTGAGGGTAATGGTATTGACACCGACTATCGGGGTAAACGTGATCTGATCACCGCTAAGCGTGCCTCCGGTAGCGTTGCAAGACGCCAGGTTGCCGTCGACATCGCTGCAAACGAATCCGGGAAGCGTGAGTGGTGAAAGATCACAGACAAATATGGTGGTATCACCCGGACATGATGCAACCGGGTCGCTATTGAGAGTTATCGTAATCTGGGTCTGACATGTGTCAGCCGCGCCGGCATCATCCAGCGCAATGAGGGTAATGGTATTGACACCTACTACCGGCGTAAAGATAACCTGATCACCGGTAAGGGTCCCGTTATCAACGGTGCATGACAGAAGATTATCGTCAGGGTCAATGCAACTGAAGGTGCCGATAGTGATCGGGGACAGATCGCAGACAAAGAGACTCTGGTTGCCGGGACAACTCGCTACCGGTGGCCGGTTATAGGTTATTACCATCGAGATAACACCGCCACTGGCTTCGCCGCCACAGATTTCACCACAGGCATCTTCGCACTCGAAGGTAGCCGTATAGGTTCCCGGACCGGTCGTGGTAATAGTCCAGGTACTGCCGTCAAAGGTTCCGTCACCGCTGGTTTTGGTACATCCGACAAGGTTGCCGTCGGGGTCGGTGGCCGAAATCGGGAAAGTCAGAGTAGTGTCACCGCTGACGAAGAAAGTTTGCGATGGCGGGAAGTTACAAACCGGCGGACTGTTAACGGTTATTGTTACTGTAGTCTGACAATTGTCGGTCGCTCCGCAGGCATCGGTCGCTGTGAGGGTGATGGTGTTGACGCCCGCTACCGGAGTGAACGTGACCTGATCGCCGGATAAGGTTCCGTTATCAACAGCGCAGGTTGCCAAGTTAGCATCGACATCGGTGCAGGTGAATCCGGATAATGTGATCGGCGACAGATCGCAGACGAATATGCTCGTATCGCCGGGGCAGGTTGCCACGGGAGCAGTATTGACGACAACCGTCACACTGGTCTGACAATTATCGGTCGCTCCGCAGACGTCGGTCGCTGTGAGTGCTATTGTATTGACGCCCGGTACCGGAGTGAATGTCACCTGATCGCCGGACAGGGTTCCATTGTCCACGGCGCAGGTGGTCAGATTGGCATCAACATCGGTGCAGGTGAATCCCGATAGAGTCAGGGGTGAAAGGTCGCAAACAAAAATAGTCGTATCGCCGGGGCAAACTGCAACCGGAGCCGCATTATAATTAACCGTGATGCTAACCGTTCCGCCACAGGTAGCACCGCAATCATCGGCACATTCAAAGGTTGCGCTATATACGCCCGCTCCGGTCGTCGTAAAGATCCAATTACTGCCGTCGAAAGTTCCGGGGCCGCTGGTCATGCTGCAACCGGTCAGGTTACCGTCGCTGTCAGTGGCCGACACGGGGAAAGTGAATGTCGTATCACCGCAAACGAAATAGGCACCGTTGGCCGGAAGATTGCAAACCGGGTCGGCATTGAGAGTAATTGTGACATTAGTTTGGCAGGTATCGGCCGCGCCGGCCGAATCAGTCGCCACGAGTGTAATCGTATACACTCCGGCGCCGGTCGGCGTGAAGCAAACGCTTCCGCCGCTCAGAGTTCCCAGGGAAACATCGCAAGATTCCAGGTTGCCGTCAGGGTCTGTGCATAAGAAACCATCGATGCAGACTTCGCCCAGAGTGCAGAGGAAAATACTGGTATCACCGGGGCAGGTCGCCACCGGCGGTTGATTACAGGCGCTCGGTGAAATCGTGACCTCCTCACAGGCATTGGAAGCCGACAATTGCCTTCTTGCCTCGGGATCACAGGCACTATTGGGAGGATCACTATGGCCCGGTACAGCCTCGCCAAGAAATTTAGCTCTGATACTGTACAAACCGGCCGAATCCGGGAATGGAAGATTGGAACATGCCTCACCATTGGCATCGGTATAAACTGTATCCAAAGCCGCTTGTCCCACATCGACGCCGCAATTACCCTCGGCAATGAAAAAGAGGATGGGGCGGTTGGGCAACGGAGTTGTTGTGCTGCCGGTGCATTTTTCCAGAAGAATGGCACAAACCGTAGAAGTCGCGCTGGTACAAATCGGATTATCGTAGGTAAGATAGAGAAGTGTGGTAGCATCGGTGAAAGTGGTCGTCGCAATCAATCCACTGGTCAGCCCGGTTGCCGTAACCAATAATGTTTCTCCTACGGCATCTTCGGGCACGACCCAGATTGTCTCAAAATTCCCGAAGCTGTTGGCTATCACATCCCAGGGATCATAATCACTGGTGGCAGGAGTTCCCCCATCCAAATGAGTAATCCGCACGGTTACCGTTTCAGAGGTATTGAAATCAATACCGGTGATGATTACATTGTCGCCGGGTGGATAATCAAGCTTGTCGGTGAATACTTCAGCAGCATTGGCCGGAGTCGCGAATGCACTTCCTAAAAATGCCAACGCCGATAGCGTTATTATCACCGCAACGGATCGTGGATTCATCCGCGATGATAATGTTTGGCGGAACCTTAACATCGTCTTCCCCCATATAGCAATGATTACATATTTTCGATCTCAGTTTCTATAAAGATTTCGCGCCTCTTTATGGTGTAAATTTGAGGCGATTTTTTTTCATCGTCAAAGCAGTGGATATGTCGTAGTTTGTTAAAATATAACGAGATAATCGAATTGAGCAAGCAAAAAATGTCGATTTCCGATCATATTATGGATATAATTTATCCGGTATTCTGGATGGCAACCTCAAAATCCCCCTATTATGTTAATTATCAACGAATTACGCTTTCACGCCAGTCCCCGTGTTAAGAGATAGATAAAAACTACCATAATATGACTTATCGAGTCGTCTTGGGGCTAAAATACTGTCATAAGCGATAATCCTGATTGTGAGCCGATCGATATGATATTTTCACCGCAGTCACATCACTGACTGCTTATGATTAATCATTCGACTAAACCGAATTGTAATGCGACTTCCGTCCCGGCTTCAACTAGTTTTTTGGTCAATCCGAACTGCTGTGCCGAGTGATTACCTCAGACTTCCGCCAATAATGATAATGATCAGAGCCAAAAACCAGAACGGGATAGAAATAATCAAAGCGGCGACAAAATTATGTCCCCAGACGGCAAAGGCCCGCTTCATGAAACTGCTGCTGAGTAACGCGGTTTCTGTTATAATTCCGATCTGCCCGGCCTGCCGTTCCAATTCACCGATTCGACTTTGCAGCGACCGGATACCGCCCAGGGCATTATCAAGCTCCTGCCTCAAATCAGAATCCGACATGATCTTCTCCCTATTATTAAACGGTACCCCAATGACCTGATGATTGTATTTTGCATTCTATATACTGGAGAAGCTGGGACAAGTATAGAACTTCTATTTTGAAGTAGAGATTCTGGTCATCCTGGCGACAGCCAAAGACTTGCTTTTGCAAGCGGAGAAGTTGGGACAAGTATAGAACTTCTATTTTGAAGTAGAGATTCTGGTCATCCTGGCGACAGCCAAAAACTTGCTTTTGCAAGTGGAGAAGTTGGGACAAATATAGAACTTCTATTCTGAAGTAGAGATTCTGGTCATCCTGACGACAGCCAAAAACTTGCTTTTGCAAGTGGAGAAGTTGGGACAAATATAGAACTTCTATTCTGAAGTAGAGATTCTGGTCATCCTGACGACAGCCAAAGACTTGCTTTTGCAAGCGGAGAAGTTGGGACAAGTATAGAATTTCTATTTTGAAGTAGAGATTCTGGTCATCCTGACGACAGCCAAAGACTTGCTTTTGCAAGTGGAGAAGTTGGGACAAATATAGAACTTCTATTTTGAAGTAGAGATTCTGATCATCCTGACGACAGCAGAAAACCAGTTATTACTGGCGGGGAAAGATGCAGTTATTCAATCGGGGAGTGCCGATTGGCCTGACTGATTTGAAAACCAGGGATGCCTGTATTGAACCACCGGGGTGTCAACAGGTGGAACTAGGCGGTGCCCTCAATGGCAAAAACGGTTGAAGAATCCGATAAAATCCGATTAATTTCGTCGGTCAGATCCTCCAATTCCTCCAGGAAACGCTTACGCTGCTTCCGTCCGAATTCATCGGCCAGGGTACGGTAGTATGCTATTCCGTCATTGAGGTTGCGTTTGAATTCGGAAAAATATTTGGCCGAGCGGTCGATAATGCCGATCGAAGATTTTTCCAATTCCTGCTTCATATAGTCAATATACAGGCTTATTTCGCGGATAAACATATGCGGCCGGTCCCCTTCCTTAAGAAGCGACAAGCGACCGTAAATGTGGTCGATCATTTTATCCAGAGATACGATCTGGTTAAAATCGGCTATACTCGGTCCGCAACAAACGGCAGTTTGTGCCCCGGAATCGATTCCCGTTTTGCGTAATACTCCAGCAGCCAGATCGAGACACAGACATGTTTTGATCAAAACATTTTTCTTTTGCTCGGTCAACAGATCGGATGATTTTTCGGAGGCCAGACTTTTCAATTTATTTTTCTGATATCGGCGCGAGGCATAGCAGGCAGGCGCGCCGCCAAATTCAGTATCGAATCCCAAATAACCTTTGGGACATGGGCTGCCGGGCTTGTCGGCCTGGATACGAGCCAATCTGGTTTTCTCGCTGTCCGAGGTTCGCAGGTTCCAAAAGGGGACACCCAACGGAGAACTGTCGCTGAGATAAACGTCCCGTTTCGATGCCTGGGCCAGTTTTTTCAGATGGTCATCATCGACATTAGTCGCCTCGGGAACTAGTAGAAATGGTGTTCCCCATCCGGTGCCGTCTACATTATAGTGCTTCAGAAGAAACCGGTCTTCTTCGACGGTGCCGATGCCGCCCTGGACGGTGACACGCAATCCCGGAGCGGGCTGATCCAATTGGAGTCCGCGTCGAGTCAGAGCCTTACGATAGCGAGCAAACAATTGCTCGATCAGTTCCTCTTTTTGCCGTTTGAATTCTTCCAGAATCGGACCCATCAGATAACCTTTGGCGGTAAAAGCATGACCGCCGCAGTTGACGCCCGATTCAATGCGGTATTCGGAAACCCATAAGCCGAGCGCTGTCAGCATCTTGCCCTGAATCAGGGCCGAGCGAAAATCACTCACTTTGAGTATCAGTTTCTTTTTTGGAAGTCCATTCCCTTCGGGAAAAAAGTCTCCAAAATTGGCAATATACCCGAAGAGTCGTCGATTCAATCCCGCCGAGAGGACCAGTGATGAGCGCAACCGGCTATTGGCGAAACCACGCAATGCCGACATCGCCACCGCCTCTTCCGGAGGCATTTTGACGCCGTCGCAATAACGATCACCGTCAACCTTGGTCATAATATTGACGTCGATATTTCCGGGTACGACAAAACCTCGAAGCGTGTCCTGTAGCTTTGTTTTTTCCTTCGATTCGCCCATCTTCAGCATTTTCAGGTATTTCTTTTTAAGAGGTGCATCCGGAAGCATTTCAAAGTAACGAGTAAGATCGCTCCCCGGAGAAAAGGACTCCGCTCTAACCTCCTCGATTTGCTTCTCTACCAGCGTATTCAGCAGGTTGAGATAAGCCGCTATCCGCCGCGCCCGCGCATCATCGCTTTTGGCCGGTATTTCTTTATATTCGATGCCATTTTTTTCACTGTGAAATTTTCGCATCTGTTCTGTAAGAATATCATCGCCGATCGTTATTACCGATGAAATGCCATATCTGGCAACTTTTAACGGGGTATCGATGGTGAATCCGGTACCCATGACAGGAATATGAAAGGTGTGGGGGATCGCCGGGGAACTGAGCCGGGGTTCCTGAAGAGAATGATCGGCTTCCTTCCCTGCATTTCTACTATTCTGAGTCAATTGTCACCTCTTTTTATTCCCTCGGTTATCATTTCCAGCATAGTGTCAACATATCGGGATAAAGAGACACCGGTGTCTTCAAGTACCCAATTATACTCAAGCGAGGCCAAACCAACTACCATAATATATGAGGCAAGGTCAACATTTTTAACCCTGAGCTGGTCGGTTTGGATCCCCAGTTTGAGAATATCCTTTACTATCTCGGCCTCACCTCTGAGAAATCGCTGCCGAACGTTGGCTATATGGGGCCAGAAATCACCCCAACTTTCCCTGGTAACGCGGTAGAAATTGACAAAGTCGCCGATTTTTTCCATCCTGGTAAACAGGTGAGCCTTAAATTTCAATTTTACGGTGGGGGCTTTCTCGACCGCGTCTTTTATCTCCTGCAACAGTTGATCCGCTTCCCGCTCAACCACTTCATCAAAAATTTGATCTTTGTTTTTATAGTATTTATAAATTGTCGCCTTCGATATTCGGGCCTCCCGGGCAATATCATCGGTGGTAATTTTCTTGAGCCCGAACTGCCCGAACAGTACCTTAGCCGCATTGATAATTTCAACCTCTTTTTGATTCATCTTCCCTCAAACGAGTAAACGTTATGTGCGAATAACGTTTTTTTGTTTCCGAAAAGCAAGTCTTTTTTTGTTTTTTTTGGACTAAAATTACCTCAGTAGAAGCATTTTTCTGGTTTCGGCTTGGTCGCCGGCTTTGAAACGATAGAAGTAGATGCCGCTAGCGACATCTTCTCCGGCATGGTCACAACCATCCCATTCAATTCGGTTCCATCCGGGCGGGGCAGCTTCATTATATAGCATTCTGATTTTCTGACCGAGAATATTGAATACCTCAAGGATCACTTCTGCCGGTCTCTGCTGAGGATTATAGAATTCAATTATAGTGTTCGGATTGAACGGATTGGGGTAATTCTGCGATAAATCGAATTTATGAGGTAAAGGCGCCATATCGGAATATTCATCGACATCGGAGATAATTCCCATGTCCCCTACCGCCTGCCTCAGGGCATCGATGGCAACGTTTCGCTTCATAAACGAGAGCGGAATATCAAAGAAGACATATTCATACAGGCCCCCGGCGCTGCGCCACGCCACCGGCTTCCCCTCTGTTAGCGCTGAATCCGTGGCGGAATTATAAGTATAGAGAACCTCATAGTTCGTTCCCTGCAACATCGAGAAATTCGGGCATGGAATACCGGTTATATTTCCGAAGTTAATAAAATGATTGATGGCAGCCAGGGAATCCCAAACCAGTTCGGGATATTCCGGAGACTGGCTATGAGCCCCGATTAAATCGGATTCAAGAACCATCTCGCTCGGATTCAAATAGGACTTTGGAATCACGCGGTAATCGATATTGAAATAATCGGAGTATCCCCCATCGGACGCACCCGATGCATAATAGACCGAATCCACGGTGGAATCGTTGGCGGAAATATTGCCCCATCGTCCAAAAATGACCGCTTTGCCCCCCATGGAAAGATAATAGCCGATATCTTCAAGGATCCCGCCGAATGCGGGCGGATTGGCGATATCATCCTGTCGCGCCGATTCGGCGCCTATGACAATTAATTCATAATTTACCAGATCCAGGAGATCGGCCCGGTCGGGATTGGATGCGGAAGAATCGGAAATATAATCATATGACAGCCCCTCAAGCGACTCCCTGATGAATTCTCCGGTTACGGCAGGATCAACCATCGCGGCGGAATTGCTGCCGGAACGGTTGATTGCCAGAACCCACCCGGGACGGAGGGTGGCCACCCGGGATGTGACCGGTTCTATTCCGGTGGTATCGGAGATGTTGCCGTCGGTATCGACCGCTAAAATCCAGTAATCGTGCAAATCGCTGCCGAGGCCCGGTCCCCAGTCATTATAGACGGTATCAGTAATAAAGCCGGGCAGCAGCAGATTGTCGCGTATAATTTGGAAGTGGTCAAAATCAAGTTCTCTGGTTACTCCGCTCCAGGTCAACAAGACACCGTCGATAATCGGACGAGCCTGCACACTTAGCGGCGGAATAGGCATCGAATATGGTATCCCGGATAATTGGTCATAAGCCAAGGCGGCATTTCCAGCAGTATCATACGGAATTATATGCAGATAATATTCAACTCCCTCATCCAGGCTGTCGACAGTGTACCGGCTGCTGTCATTGGCGACGTTAATCGAATCGGCCGGTGTCAACGGATCGGGACCATAGTAAAGAACATAATGATCGACCTGTTCGGGATCACCCGGTTCCCAGGATAGTTGCAAAGACTGTCCGTCGCCGACATCGATGACGGAGATGAGCTTGACCGGGGCCGGGACGTAATTAACCGTATACACGGTTGCAAGGGACGCTTTGATCATTCGGGTCATATATTCGAAATCGATATAGGTGGTACTATCGGATGACTGATGATAATGGCTGGAGAAGAAAAACTCCTGGACAAAAGTGACATCATATCCATTATCCATAAATGGTGTGTGATCGGAGGCGGTGTATCCCGACAGATGGCCCTCGATGCCAACCAACGGACCGGCCAGATCACGCCATAAGGCCGAATAGGCCACCTCGGGACCATAGTAGAGATCGGCCTGATCGCTGTTGGTATAATGTCCGATCATATCCAGATTTTGCATATAGATAATATTTTTACCTAATGCCGCCACCGAATCGGCATAATCATAGGATCCCCACATCCATGATTCTTCGGAGTCGAAGGCGATAAAGATAAAGGTCATTTCGGTTTCTATGTCCTTGAGTACTCTTGCAATTTCCAGAACTCCGGAGGTGCCGGTACCATTGTCATCGGCTCCGGGGCAATAGGGTACCGCATCGAAATGGGCTCCGACGATTATCTGGCGATCGGGGTATCGAGACCCCGGTTTGGTACAGATAACATTATAGCTCTGAACCGGGATGCGATCCCAGAGCTGCGATCCGATAAAGGGATCGATCACTACGGAATCATAGCCGAAGGAGGCAAACTTGGCAGCGATCCAGTCGCGGGCGGCATTGCATGAATCGGTGCCGGTCAGACGGGTCTCAAACGCCTCCAGCCGATACAGGTAGGCCTCAACCGAATCCTGATCGACCAGAGAGATTAGTGAATCAAGCCCAAGCCAGGCCGGATCAAAACGTGCGTTATATAATTTCGGATGATGGTACTCAATTGGCATTTTAACGGCCCGGATCGGCACCAGATCGAGACCAAACGCTCCTTTATCCCAGGCATGTGGATCGACCCGGTACAGCCGCAGATTATCCTGCACGAAAATCTGAGAATAATTTTCGAGATTAGTTCGGTCGCGTCTGCGATCAACGGCGATTTGATCTATTTCGATATTCTCTGCCAGCATTTCAGCCGTCAATATATCGGTTTCGAGGATTTCCGCTGCTGCCGGATCGACAATTACCAAATAACCGTCATTGAGCCTCATCACCGTTTCCGTTGCGAGTGAACGGAGGATTTCTGCCTCCGCTTCGCTCGCAACTGTTACCTGATATAGATCTCCCGCCCCGGCGGCGCCGTTTATGGCCAGAGCTATGAATGCGATCAAAAGAAAGTAACGCATAGGCCTCCTCGTGACCTCCCAATACTTATATGACGTCCGGATATCCATCTATGTTAAATATAACATAATTCATCTCCAGTTCCTTTCACTTTTTATCAACGCAACATCCAGTTTTCATCGTTATTATCGATATCTTCATCGAATCCGCCCGAATCGTTTGGATATTCGATGTGATACGCCATCCGATAATGCTGGTCGGCCCGGCCGTAATTTCCCAGAGCCTCGTATGCTTGAGCGATCCAGGTGTGGTACTCGCCTTTCGATTCGGTCTTTTTCAAAGCCATCCTCAGCATCCATACCGCATCTTCATAGCGCCTTATATTGAGCAAGGCCAATCCCATGCAGGCATAGGCGCCATCCAGATCGCGATCAAGTTTAATTGCCCGAAGGGCATGGTAGATGGCCGGCCGCCATTTACCCCGAGCCGCCGCGGCTTCCGAAAGCTTGAGACGATAGCGCCCATGATCGGGCCTGATCCTCACCAGCAACCGGAAGCAGTCCTCGGCATCATCGAGATGGCCGTTTTCCAGATAGGTTTCGCCCAGGGCCGACAAACCTTGCGGATCATCAGGTCGATAATCGACCCAGGCTTCGATATCCTCAATCCGGCCATTATCGAGCATCTGCCCCCGGTAATTATCTCGAATCTCCCGACGCACTCTCATAAGATATCGGCCAAGCATATTTCTGCCGCTGCCGTTTCCGCCATCGCCCCAGTATGAATCATGGCGCGTATGTTCCACCAACTGAAGTTTGCCGGTCGACAAAAGCAGTCTTTCAAGATCCGGGTGCTGGGCGAACTTCGCTTTCACAGCTCCCAGCATCACCTCGTCGCGATAACAATCCCATTTATTACGCATAGTGCGCTTGCGATCCCGCCCCATCCGAGCGGCATGTTTGGCCGACCGGGCATGGCGGATCTGTTCTTCGTCCGGCTGTCCGGCGAATTTCTGAGCCTGATAATAATGCTCCACCGTCGGCCAGGTTTTATCTTTCAACCGGATGGCATAAGGCGCAAAGTTGGAAAACTCGCCATACGGTTCATTGACCAAGTAGAAATTGATTCTGTTCATAACCTTCAGTTCTTTCTTTCCTGTTAGGATTTAAACCGCTGAATCGTAATTCACAATCTTCGGTCCCTATGATGACATTGAAGGCGTTAATAAAACGCCGATCAGGCCTCAACAGGGCATCAGATGATTGTCTTTGCTGTGGGGAATGAAACGGTTATGAAAGGAAGAACATAATTGCCGATAGGGAATCGTGATAAACTGCCACGCCGATTACGTGGTAACCGGTGAATCGCACCTTCCGCTCTTCCTACTCACTACCGCATTCGTGCCCGCAGCGTGTTCGCTTCGGTTTGCTTAAGTAATTCATAGAACTCCCACTTAAATTTTGACTGCGATTATTGAATTCAATACGACGGACCATGACTATCCTCTTTTCCTTAATTGGGTTTGTGGTTTGCAGGCACATAGCCGGGCCTGAGTTTATCGATTCTTACCTGGACATATCCCGATGTGATCGGCAAATTTAGTCTTTTCTTGCGGCCTGTCAAGTGTTTTTTCCAGAAATAATGTCTTCTTCATAATTATTATATTCGGAGCAGTTCGGCGCTCTATGTTATGAGTCGTAATTGCTGAACGGATGTTAATTGAGCCTTGCTTTATGCTCAATCCCATGCAATGTTTATACTCGGCGGTCCACTTTATAGGATTGACACCCAGGTTGATTGTGCTGGAGAAATATGAAAGCAAAGCCGAAGATAAAAAGCGGTAGAATAATAAATGTCGGTATCAGTTCCTGCCTGACAGGGCGCAAGGTTCGTTTCGATGCCGATCATAAACGGTGCCGATATGCCACCGATGTCCTCGGAGAGTATTTCCACTTTATCCCGGTATGTCCGGAATTTGAAGTCGGAATGGGAGTCCCCCGGGAGGCGGTCAGCCTGATTGAAGATATTGAGAATCCTCGAATGATTGGTAATAAAACCGGCGCTGATTGGACAAAGCGAATGAACCGGTACACCAAAAGGCGGGTCCGACAGGCTGATATTTCAACTTTGAGCGGATTCATCCTCAAGGATAATTCACCTTCGTGCGGCATGGAACGTGTCAAAGTCTTTGCAAAGCCGGGAACGGCTGAGAAAAAAGGACGCGGCCTCTTTGCCCGTACTTTGATGGATAAATTTCCGGACCTTCCTATCACATCAGAAGGCAGCCTCGACAATCATCCACATCGGGAGAATTTTATCGTGCGGGTTTTTGCCTACCAACGGCTGCAGGAACTTTTTGCGCAGCCCTTCAACCGACGCCGGATGGTGGAATTCCACACCAGGCACAAATATTTATTGCTGGCTCACAATCCGCAGTATTATCGCCGGATGGAGCAACTCGTCGGTGCCATTGATAAAGAAACCCCGGCATGGTTCAGGAAGAAATATCGCGCGTTGATGATGCAGACTCTGAAATATTTATCGACCGTCAGAAAAAATGTCCATGTTCTTCAGCATATCTCCAGATCCCTGATGAAACAGGCAACCGAAATGGAAAAAAAGGATATTCATCAGGCGATCTCCACTTACCATAAAGGGCAGACCCCGTTGGTGGTTCCGCAGACTTTGATTAAATATTTTGCGAACAAGTATGAGGTGACATACATCCGGGATCAGATTTATTTAAATCCGCATCCGAAGGAATTGATGCTGCGCAACCATGTTTAATGGATGCAGCTACCGAGACAAAAAAGGCCCTCGGCAGAGAGGGCCTTTTTCATTTACTATTTTTAATAGCGATTATTTGATTTCGAGGGTCATCGGATCGCGAAGAGGCAGGATGGTAACCTCTCCCATGTCGGAAAATTTGTCATCATGTTTATCCGATCCTTGTTCCACCGCCTCTGGATCACCGACTACCAGATAAACCAATTTATCCGGATGGAGATATTTTTTGGCTGCCGCCAGGACATCATCCGGCGTCACTGCTTCCACCCTCTCGGTATATTTCTGCCAGTAATCATCCGGCCGTCCCGTATAATCGTCATCGGCAAAAGTGTTGACGACGTCGTTTTTACTGCTGAACGGATTAACCAGGTTGCCGATAAAACCGGCCTTGGCATTTTCAACAATCTCCGCGTCGCATTTCTCGTTGCGAATACGATTGATCTCGTCAACGATCAACCTGGTTCCGAAAGCTGCCGTGGCATGCTTGGTCTGGAACCACGCTAGAAAAGGGCCGGGGAATAGAACCGGACGATCAAAAGCACTGCCGGTGCTATAAGCCAGGCCTTCATCGGAACGAACACGGCGGACGATTCGCGAAGTGAATCCGCCACCGCCAAGGATGTCGTTCATAACTCGCAGCGCATATATATCGGGGATGTCCCGCTTGACACCGATATGCCCTAAGGTTATACGCGACTGATTGACATCCTCCTTTTTGATCATATATACTCCCGGTTTCGGATCGGGAATCTGATCCGGTACTGTGGGGAGATTCAGTTGCTGATCCGGCCAGCCGTCGAGCATCTCATTTAGCTTGGCCAGAATATCATCAGTTTTAAAATCACCTGATACGGCAAAAACAAAATTCCCGGGGAAGAAGTACTTCTTGTGAAAAGCAATCATATCTTCGCGGGTGATTGAATTAACCGACTCTTCCGTCCGGCGGTATCGCATAGTGGAAGGGTGATCGCCATACATCAAAAAATTCCACTCGCGCGATTCGATGGCGCGGGTGGAGGAATTGCGCTGCCCCAGGTCCGACAGGACATCGGTGCGATAACGGTCCAAGGCTTCCTGATCGAAAACCGGATAGCGCAGTATTTTTGACAGCAGATCCAGACCTTCATCGATATCTTTAGATAAGCAAAACAATCCGGCGCTGCCCTGTGATCCGCCGACGTTGACTGAAATTTCACTGGCGAGATAGGCAAGCCTTTCATCGATTTCCTTAGCGCCTATTCCCTCGACGCCGCCGTTCCGCATTAGGTAGCCGGTCATGGCAGCCAGCCCGGCCTTTTCCAACGGCTCATACATCGAGCCGGTACGGATTATAATCGACAGATCAAAAATCGGTAATTCCGGATTTTCCGCGATATAAGCGGTCGCTCCGCAGTTCAATGTATGCCGGAAATCTTTCGGATGAGGTGGATCGTATTTCAGTTCCTTGAATTTCAATTTATCAGGATGGTCGACGATATCATCCGCCACCACAGCGGCGGACCAAACCAGCATCATCGCCGACGCCAGAATCGTCACAAAAGCCACCAGCCTACCAGACGGTAAAAATGATGATTTCTTCATGTTCGTTTCTCCTTTGGCGCAGGCCTATTTGTCGTCGGCCGCTTTGAGTTCTTTGAGTCGTTCACTGGCTATTTTTAACATCTTTTCCATTTTCTTTTTTTCTTTGGGATCTTCTATTTGATCAAGCTGTGCCGAAAACATCCCGATCATCTGCTCCAACCGGCCGGCGTCTTTAGATCCCTTAATCATCTGCACAATCTGTGCCATTTGCGGATCCATCGCCTCGCCGCCTTCATCATCTGCCGTAGCCTTGCTGTTAATGATCAGGACATTGCGCTGATCATCGGTGAAATAGGTATTGGCCACACGCTGGACATCTTCGGCTGTCACCAGATCGCACATATCCGAATTGTTGTTGGCCTCAGTCCAATCGCCCTTGGCGGCATTACTACCCAGGACGAACAAGATACCCATCCCCGACATAAGATCCATAAATCTGATTTTCTGCACTCGCAACTGGTTTTTGACCTTCTGCAATTCCTCATCGGGTACAGGATTTTTCTTCAAATTCTCGATGACTTCGTACATCCCCTGTTCCAGTTGTTCGGCTTCGGCACCAGCAACTCCTTCGGCGGATATCTGGAAGGCCCCGGCGTATCTACGGGAATCCTGCGAGGCTTGTACTGCCACTCCGTCGCCGCCGAACATCCGCCCTCCACCGCTCGATGAGCTTTTGGCAATACCTTTTTCTTCCACCAGTTTTTTATACAATCGTCCGGTTTTACCGCCCATGACTCCGGCCAGGATTTCCAACGGATAACTGTCGGCATTTTTCCAAGCGACGGTATGATACCAGATTTCGCTCTGCGGATTGGTTTCTGCGCTGGCGATTAATCGTTTCTCGCCATACTGTTTTTCTTCCAGTGTAACGACCTCGGGTGGGTCAACCTCGCCATGCGGCAGGCGCTCGAAATACTCCCGAACCATTTTGATCATCTTATCCGGTTCGAGATCGCCGACCAAAATCATGGTTAGATTATTCGGCGCATAGTAGGTATCGTAATAGGCATTGGCTTGCTCGCGAGTGATGCTGTAAAGATCTGAAGGCCAGCCAATGACACTCCAATGATACGATGATGATTTCCAGAACATCGACTGGAAATCCTCTCCGATTAGGCCGGTCGGGGTCGACTCGACACCCAGCCGGCGTTCCTCGCGGACGACATTTCGCTCGGAATAGAACTCCCGGAAAACAGGATTATTGAAGCGATCCGATTCCAACCACATATACAATTCGATTTTGTTTTTCGGAAGACGGACAAAATATCCGGTCATATCTTCCGAGGTAAAGGCGTTGAGGAAAAAGCCGCCGTTTTTGCTGTACAATTCATCGAGCTGATCCTTGATGATCAGTTCCCGTTGTTCGAGAACCAGGCTGTCGAAAATCGCCTCGATTTCCCTGTAGCGCGGAGTTTTGGATTCCGGATCCAGCATATCTGTTATTTTTCCACGCCGCAAATCAGTGCGCATGACACGTTCTTCGTCTCTCATCAATCCCCGGAGGGAATCGAGTTGAGCCATGATCTCGCGATCGCGTTTTATATCTTTGGTCCCGATCGTCTCGGTTCCCTTGAACATCATATGCTCAAAAAGATGGGAAATTCCGGTGATACCGGTCGTCTCGTTCGATGAACCGACCCGGGCAATAATCGAAGCCATGATTGTCGGAGATTCATGGCGCTCAACCATCAGAACCTGCATGCCGTTGTCGAGCCAGTATTCCGTGGCATCGATATTCTGGGCGGCAGCCGGAACCGCGGCGACAAGCACCGCTACGGCGCAGACAAAAACCGCCAGCCTGCTGTTTTTGTTCATGTACAGCTCCTTCATAAAACCTTAAGCTGGTTAAACCGAGGATTATCCTTTTTGCTTAAACAAGAATGCATAATAAGCGATTCCGGGATGAAAATCAAGCGGGGACTATTAAATGGGAAGGTTATTAAGATATACAGATTTGGAGAAAATCATGATGCGGCCTTTGGAGGGCCGCATCAATAATCTTTGGTCGTCAACGGTAACCGGCTTGCATCTATAGAGGACTCATCGTCAGGCAAATATCGACAGAATGACCGAAAGCCGGCGGTTTTTTGGGCAAAATCATAATTGTCGCATTTTGCTCGAGGTAAATCTCAGTGGTCATATCCGGGCTGTTTACCGGTTTCCATTCAATCTCCTCACCATCAACAAACACTCCAAATACCTGGGCCGGGTGTTCTTTCTCCACCAATGCAGTAAACTCCAGGAGGTGCGGACCTGCCTCGTTTCGGAACATCCAGACAATCTCGTGCTGATTCGATCCGATCCGGGAGCAGACCGTCCTGGTTCCACTTGAATCGGGCTCATAAATCACAAGGGTATCGACTAATACCAGGGTATCGAAAACGAAAATCGTATCTGAGAAAAAGGTCGTATCGAACACAAAAACGGTATCGACATAACCGGTGCTATCAATTACCAGGATAGTGTCCGTACTATAGATCGTATCGACTTCGTACACTGGATTGATCGGGTCATGGTTATTCGACCTGGTGGTTTCGAGGGGGTTTGAGCAATTAACGAAGAATTGCACCCCGATGAAAATGGAGGCCCAGACGGCAAATATTATGAGTTTTTTCATTTTTCGCCTCCGGTTGCAATATAGGCCGTTAGGTAAACCAGAAACTGATTGTTTTTTGCATGGGAAAGATCGCTGCCGGCACGACGGTGTTTGGATGGATTGTAAACTCCGGTAAGAGAAACATGATCAAAGAGAGATGCCCGCAGGCCAAACACCGGACCTTCGGACATTTTCACATACTCATAGTATTTTTGAGAAATCTCCTCGACCCGTAACCATCCGCCCAGGATACCGACCGGAAGATCCTGGTATGGATAGACTATCATATGCGCGCCGACAAGGCGGCGCTTGGTATCCAAATTTTCGTTGTCGAAGAGGAAATTGTTATCCCAAAAGGTGTGGCCGACAATACCCTCAACATAGATGATTCTTTTCCACGTTACCGAACTGGCCGCAATCGGGATACCGCCGAAGGGGGATGAGGAAAAACCGAGATTAAACTGCAATCCCAGAAATTCATTGAAATCGCTGACAATTTCTCTCACTTCGGTAAAATGTTTCTCTACCGGTGGCCGGCTTTCGACCACATGGAGACGCCTATCCAAATCGGATATTTCCCATTCAATCCTGATGGCGGCATAGCGATGACGGGCGCCGATCGATGCCACATTTTTCGATTGAACGATAAGCCGGGTCGAATCGACCGCGAATTCATTAATCATGAAATTGCGCAGCATATGGGCGCGACCCAGAGCCAGACTGGGGTTCTTGGCATCGTTATTGACCCGATATTTTTCGCCGTCGGCGCCGCCGGTAATAACCGCCCGGACCGATGGGTACTTCTGCAGGGTATCGGATATCGCTTTCAACTCCGTATAATAAGGCTTGATTATATCAGGGTTGACACTGCCGCCGACTCCCCTGGGGAAACCGGTGATGACAACCTCCTGGGACAGCGCAACGCCGGCCAGCAGGACCAAACATCCAATGATTAGTAACATTATCTTTGCCATATAAACCTCTGGTGGCTCCCGGCAATTCGCCTTTGTCGCTAACGAAATGCCGATTCAAAGTATCATCCGCGGTCGAATCCAGGTTGATCGAGAGAAGAAACCTGCTGCAAGACCTTCTCTATGGTCATCGAATATTGCATATGCCTTCAACCATAGCTGCAATTCAATGCAATTTTCGATCACCCTGATCAACAAAGAGCCGAAATCGACCTTTTCTCCTGTTCCCGAAAGTCGGTCAAAGAGAACGGGTTCTGTTTTTTCTGGGAATTGTAGCGCAAAAACCGGGCCTGATTTGCAGCGACCCGTATCTGATATTATTTTCCCTCCGCTCTTATTTATCATTGACGAATATCCTCCCGGCGACTTGTGGTCCATCCTCGCGACAGCCATAAACCGCCTTTTGGCGGCTCCTGCCACCGCGTAAATAACCCCGAAATGTTACCAAAAAGCCGTTTTTATGCACAAAAGTTGGCTTAAAATGGCTTAGATTGGGATAGGCAAAAACAGTAAGTCGTTGCCGTTCCACGATAACTTGGCTTTGTTTCGTCATTTTTACATGCCGGCAGGTGGCAGAGCCACTTTTTGACTGTCGCCAGAATGATCCGGCTTTTATTGACGGATGGTCTTGAGTTCTTCCATGTTTGCGCATAGCATAGTATCCTTATTATTTCATGTTCACTTAATATGACGGCCTCGGGATTAACAGCGATTCTATGTTGTTTTTGTAGGCAGGGGTGGCAAAAGCCACACTTAGGCTGTCGCGTAGATGACCTTAAAGTATCGACTGTGAACCGCGATCAGGGTCGCGGCCACCCGCCAATCTGCTGGTGCACGGGGACGTACACCAGCCACACAAATATGTTCGTCACAGGAGAGGCATCTTCTGGCATCGCCACCGTGACAGAATTACGGAGAACCCACAGCCAAGCTGTGGGGCACCCGGCAAGTTATGGTCCCTGGCACCCGGCAAGGACATTTCGCTCGATTCCTATATCATATCCCAGACTCCCTACGATGAGTTAAAGCCACGCTGGGGAGATGGAAAATGGAGTACGGAGAGGTTTGAGGAGGAGCATATTCTATTCTCAGAGGCTGAAGACTATTCGAGAGTAACAATTTGTTCTTGAGATAAACCGGGAGTGATAACTTATTGTAGGAAAGAAGACCGGGATCGTCTTGATATCTGAAGGCCCATAAATTTCAAGCATTTAAACAGTTTATACCTGCCACAACCAGCCAATTAGCGAACGCGTAATTATCAGTCGATGTAGGCAAAACTTAGATGTTCAACGCCCTACTTCAATAAGGCAGTCAATACTGCGCCGAGGACACTCATGGTACAGATGATTACTGGTGCCCACCACCAAGCTGGCCGGACATTTCGAGACTCAATATTCACTTTTCTCTTCTCCGTAAGATAAAGCCATTAGTCCCATCGGCAAAATTTAAGGATTTCTTTAGTCTCGCAAAAGTAAAAAACTTCAACCAATTTATAGAAATGCACTGCAGTCGAATGCATTTTTTACCAATGGTTGGTTAATAGCCTTTGAATTTTATTCGCCAAAACGCTATGGAAAGTTCCAATTTTCATAACAAGGCGCGATAAGGAGTTCTTTTGCAGAATAACAAACCATATACACAGAACCTCCAACCGTTGTTATTGCGTTGCAAAAACTGGGATTGTGTAAATTCTTGTGTTCAAATTTCCGGTGATTTTGAGTAAATAAAATGGGCATTTCCAATTAGTGAATTTGAAAGGAGGATATGCCCATGACCGAATTTACACAATAGCCTTGACACAACCAAAACCGGGCTCTCATAAGATATCTATTGACAACACAACTTTGTTCTTTTATTATTCAACAAACTCACGGGCATTAATCTTTTTGGGTTCGCGACACCAGTTGCCATTCTATTTTTTAAGGAGCCAACCATGGAAGGTTTCATAAATGATAATTCCCTAAATGATAACGTGCTGCATGTCATTCTGGCCGCTTTTGCACTCCTCTTTCCCGTATTACTCATGCCAGTATATTATCGTTTCAAAAAATTGCGTTCCAACTACCTAACTCTTGGCGAAACTCCAAATATTTGGCAAGCCCCGGCGCAGGCGTATTATGAGTTTAATGCTCTCGTGTTTGCAGTTCCGGTATTAATCGGAGTTTCTAAACTAATACCTCACCCTCTCTCCCAAATTTCGGAATGGGGGATTCCTATAATCATAATAAGTATAATCCAATATTGCTTAATTTCTATTCTTGCTGAATACTATAAGCTCTATGCTATTTCGAAGAGAGGTTTTTTTACGGCCAAGATCACAGTCCCTATCATGCTCAGATTCAGTTTTATAATTATTATTCTCTCACCAGTAATCGCCGCGATGGCAGCATTCTCACCAAGTGGCCCAACAGCTAATGCCTTTGGGTATGTGTTTTCAGCGGTATTCACATTCTATACTATTCTGGGTATCTTATGCATTATGTTGCCATTGGAATTAGACGCTAAATTCATAGGAATACAAATGTCAACTTCTGCATTTCTTGGTGAATGTTTGTTTTACGTCGACAGCATGGTTCACCCAGTCGTCAAGAATACTGCTCGGCTTAGAGAAATTGCACGCCACCTTGAATATAAATATCTACCTTGTCTTCCCACTGATAAAAGGAAGCGTTCCCGTTTACTCGAGTTTGCGATTTTAACATCGGAAAAGCGCCAGCAATTGACCGACACCATAATCCTTGAGAGGTTTCGTCGTGCCTTCCAAGACAATGAGCGTATTATCGCCAAAATCCGGATAGCTTTTGGATCTGAAGAAGTCTATCTGGATATAGGGGCCATTAGAAATAGGATGGTTGCGTGCAACATTTGGCCATGTGATACAGATTACAATGGACCGATTGCCACTCGATGCCTTGACGTAAGTAATTTCATGGAGGTCCGCTCAGCAAAAAAGACTTCCTTCATTTTACATTCGCCCGGATCTACAGAATCGCACGTGTTCTGGAAAGATGCATATACCGAGGAAGGGAATTTGATGAGTATACATAAAGGAGAACAAAAATGACCTCCCATAAATATAGGGAATTATTTGCCGCGATTCTCCGTACGCACGTTAGAATAGAGGACATCCTTAAGGATGCAAAGACTGATGATAAAACAATTCCCGGTGTCCTAACCTACATGGAAAGCATTGAAAACGCGATTTTTCTGAGCCCTGATATTATAAATGTATTATTTCGAACCTTACTCGATTTATCTCAGGCACTTCAGCTCATTTATATAGATTCCACCTATCGATCCAATTTACAATTCAACTCATCTCTTGACCTTTCAGAGATTTATTCATATAGCAATCCGTCTCCATCCAGAACATGGTCCAAGATTGTCCGTTTTTCAATATTGCATCATGACCGGAAGAATACTTGTTACAACGTATTGCCGACCACCGTCTTAGAAGTGCTGTCCTTTTTGAGACGATTTTACCGATCCTGCAAGAATTATGAAAACTATTCTGAACTTGAAGAATTACTCTCTAATCCATCAATTAAGGGTAGTGAAGGTTTAGAGGAATTGGATGAACTGCCTGTTCCATTGATTGAAGAATTTAGTGATGCGCTTCCCCTATCTTCGTTCTTATCACTAATCAAATCGACCTCTTCTCAGGCAAGTCCCAAGAACCCGGCAAGAGCTCTTTTCGACTTGATCAGAGATGGGGATGTGAGGCCAATCGATGAGGAAATAAGGGAAGTGCTCGGTAAAGGGGCAGTAAAATTGAATCAATACAATGAACAATATTATAATGTTCTAAGAAAGCTAGAGAAGGCCCGGGCGGGTCGAAGTTTCAATAATTCAGTCGATGCGAGGAGTTATCAGTTATCTCTCGCACTTAATGATCTTGCTCATAGTCAAAAACGGTTTACATACATGCCAATTCTGAGTAGCGGAATGCCATTAAACGAGTTCGCGAATATTGGCTGGTCAATGGACCCTCTGATGGATAATCCCAAGTTGGAAGAGGACGATATTTTTAATTTTACGGATGTGAGAGCGCGACGGATATTCTCGACGGCGCGTAGTCCGCACTATCATTACCTTAAAACCCTTCTGCTCTTGAAATATCCCGATGATCCGGCGGCCATAGCGAAGTATGCAAAAGACAATGTATTGAAAGTCAAGAAAGCAATTGACGATTGGTCCGACACAATTCATAAGCTAAACTTTAAGAGGACAAAATCCGGTCCCTTAGGTAGAGTTCGAGAATTAATTCTACGAATTGACAAGGGCCAGATTTCTGAAGATACCAAACTATTATTAGAAATGGAAGAGTCCGCGAGGTCGCGTATTGAGAACCAGGATGAGTTTCGCTATTGGTTTAAAGAGGGACGCGGATGGATTTATAGGCACTTCCCGAATCGCAACGCTTATGATAATGTTATTAGAAAGAATTATGATGACATTCGTAATCAGATATTTAAATCCTTCTCTTATCTGGAGAATAGTATTCAGCTTTTACTGGAGGCCGAAGAGCGAGTACAGGGCCCGATGCTTCCAGACATCAAAGATTTAATATCTTGGACCACTGATTTGATTAAAGGAAAGGAAGAATAGGGATTGTCGGAAGGAGAACTCCCATAGTTGCTGCCAAAAGACACAACAATTTAGTAAGAAAAATTATTTCAAAAGTTCTGAGTTCTTGACAGTCAAAGGGGATAAACTAGACAAAACTCGAACCTAAAAGTTCTGTCTATTGTGACACCAACCCCGGAAGATTTGGAACGTACCCGAACAATCTGTGTCGGTAACAATGCCATACCGACTGAAAATATCGCGACCAACCTGCTGCGCTGTGAATTGCACCTTAATCGGGAGTTATCTCGCGCATTGAGAACACTTTACCGGATCCAATACCATCGCAAAGTCCAAAAAGCCGAGGAGGAAAAAGAAAATTCTTTAAAAACGAGGGACCAAAGCCAAATTCCCTTCAACCCCAAGAGCGACAACCCACTATACGACATAAAATGATGCCGGGTGTATGTAAAAGTGGTTGGCATACATCCCGATGGCGTATTCATATTCCGCTGTCAAGTTCATTATTCCAATGGAACTCACCGGGAATGTGAATTGAATCCCCCCCAATCACCATTTTCTAATTCATCATCCTTTTTTCTTCGACCGGCGATTTATCCGAGATTCGGCCAGAGCGCAGTACAACGTCGGCACCGTAAAGACGGTTATGAGCACGACCGTCATCCCGCCGAACGATGGGATGGCCATCGGCACCATGATATCAGATCCCCGTCCGGTAGAAGTAAGCACCGGAATCAAAGCCAGAATCGTTGTGGCAACTGTCATGAGAGCCGGTCTTATGCGTCGTTTACCCGCCTCAATTGTGGCCTCGCGTGCTTCCTGAATCGTGGATGGTTTCACCCGGTCGAAAACCTGCTTGAGATAGGTCGAGATAATGACTCCATCATCCGTGGCGATACCGAATAATGCGAGGAAACCGACCCAGACGGCAACCGACAGATTGTATGTCCGGACCTGGAATAATTCCCGCATGCTTTCGCCAAAGATGGTGAAATCCAAAAACCAGCCCTGACCATACAGCCAGAGCATCAAAAAGCCGCCGGACCAGGCTACGAAAATCCCTGAGAAAACCAGAAGTGTCGTCGGCACCTGCTTGAACTGAGTATAGAGGATCAGAAAAATGATTACTAATGCCAGAGGGAGAACCACCATGAGCCTTTTTTCCGACCGTACCTGGTTCTCATAGCTCCCGGCGAAGGAATAACTGGCGCCGGCAGGGATTTCGAGTTCCCCGCTGTCAATCTTTTCTTTCAGGTAGTTTTGAGCGTCTTCTACTACATTAACCTCCGCATACCCGTCCTTTTTATCGAAGATGACATAACCTGTCAGGAAAGTATCTTCGGCCTTAATGACCATCGGTCCGCGAACAAATCTAATCTCAGCCAACTCTATTAATGGAATCTGCGCTCCCCCGTGCGCAGGGATCAGAATTTTTCCCAATTCTTCAATTGTATTGCGAAGTTCGCGCTGATACCGGACTCTAACCGGGTAACGCTCCCGGCCTTCGACCGTGGTTGTAAGTCGTTTCCCACCGACGGCAACCTCAATAATATCCTGAACCTGCCTAATATGGATGCCATACCGGGCGATTGCTTCCCGGTCGATATCGATCTCCAGATACGGTTTACCGACGATACGGTCGGCAATCACCGCCGTCGGTTCTACCGAGGGGACTTCCTTTAAGAGACGTTCAATATCCAGCCCGACTCGGTCGATAGTCTCCAGGTCGGGTCCTTTAACTTTCACTCCCATCGGCGCCCGCATCCCGGATTGCAGCATCACGAGCCTGGCTGCGATAGGCTGAAGTTTTGGAGCCGAGGTGGTCCCTATCAGTTTTCCGGCTTTGACGATTTCATCCCATATATCGTCCGGGCTATTGATATGATCGCGCCACTGCCGATACGGTTTACCATCGTCATCGGGTATAAGCTGATCATTTTCATCGCGGGCAAACTCTTTCTTGTCGGTGTTATACTCAAACTTTAAGCGCTTGCCGGATCGGTCGGTTATATATTCAGATTTGTAATTGATTATTGTCTCAATCATTGAAATCGGAGCCGGATCGAGAGGTGATTCGGCGCGTCCGAGTTTACCGACCACCGATTCAATTTCCGGAATACTGCTGAAGGCCTTATCCTGCAATTGCAAAACATCGAGGGCCTCGCCGATCGAGGCATGCGGCATGGTTGTCGGCATGTATAAATAAGAACCTTCATCAAGGTCAGGCATAAATTCCTTGCCCAGACCCGGAAATTTATGATTTAAGGCCACGTAAGGCGAAGTAGATCGAATCCAGGAGGGCATGAATCCGAATATGCTGTCGAAGCCCAACCAGATGGTCAGTCCCAGCAAGACCAACAATGTTGGAAATAGCAGAAACAACCGCTTATGCTCCAGACACCAGCGCAGGATAGGTTCATAGGCCCGAATAAATAGCTGAAAAATCAGGAGTATCCCGCCCAGCAGAACAATCACGAAAATAAAATTCATAATCCCGCCCGCGGAAATTCCAAGAGGCATCCAGTGGGCGGAAAGTAATGAGGCGACAATTAGGACGAGAATATAATTAAAATAGCGCGGTATCCTGTCCCTGATAGCTGACGGAAGATATCTTTTGAAATGAGCATAGGCAGCCACCAGCAACAATGCCAGACCGGTGAACCAGAAAGACCAGAAGAAGGCCACCACCCCGGCAAATACCAAACCGACCGACCACACCTTTCGCGACCGCGCAATATTGGACCCTTTGGTAAATAAAAGATGTGCGAAGGGTGGGATTATAGTCAACGCGACTATCACCGACGCCAGGATAGCGAATGTCTTGGTATAGGCCAATGGCTTGAACAGCTTCCCTTCCGCCGCCTCCATTGTAAATACCGGCAAAAACGATACCACCGTTGTTGAGACCGCCGTAAGCACCGCACTGCCGACTTCCGATGCGGCACGGAAGATAACTTCCTTGCGATTGGCATCCGGTGGAGCGATATCCAGGTGTTTTAAAATATTTTCACAAATCACAATCCCCATATCAACAATCGTGCCGATAGCGATAGCGATCCCGGAAAGAGCCACAATATTGGCGTCCACCTTGAATGATTTCATGGCAATAAATACCATCAGGACCGTCAGCGGCAACAATCCGGATATCAGCATCGAACTCCGGAGGTGCATCACCATAATAATGACCACGATGATGGTGACAAGGATTTCGTCGATGAGAGCCGTGTTGAGCGTGCCGAGCGTTTCGTAAATCAACCCCGTCCGGTCATAGAAGGGAACGATTGTTACCTGAGATGTTCTGCCATCGGGAAGAGTCTTTTTGGGCAAGCCCGGAGAAATTTCGTCGATTTTTTTCTTAACATTCTTGATCGTCGCCAGCGGGTTTTCACCATACCTCACGACCACCACCCCACCCACGACTTCTGCTCCGCCTTTATCAAGAGCGCCGCGCCGGAGCGCCGGTCCCAGCGAAACGGTGGCCACATCGCGGATTCGCAACGGTATATTGTTGGTCTGGCTGACGACCGTATTTTCTATATCCGAGATATTCTCTATGAAACCCAACCCCCGGATAACGTATTCCACTTTGTTTATCTCTATCGTGCGGGCCCCCACATCAACATTGGACATCCTGACGCTGTTAAAAACATCTGCCAGCGACACCCCATGGGCTCGCATGGCCTCAGGATTCACATCGATCTGATATTCCTGAACGAATCCGCCCACCGAAGCCACTTCCGACACCCCGTCGGCCGACTGCAGAGCATATCGAACCGTCCAGTCCTGGATCGACCGCAACTCATGCAGGTCCCACCCTCCGGTGGGATTCCCCTCTTCATCATGACCCTCAAGAGTGTACCAGAAGATCTGTCCCAGGGCGGTGGCATCGGGACCGAGAGCCGGCTGAACCCCTTGCGGGACCGTTCCCGATGGAAGCGAATTGAGTTTTTCCAACACCCGAGAACGTGACCAGTAGAACTCGACATCATCCTTGAAAATCACATAGATCGTAGAAAATCCGAAGAACGAATAACTTCGGATAGTCTTGACTCCCGGAATGCCGAGAAGCGAGACTGTTAAGGGATACGTGATCTGGTCTTCTACATCCTGCGGGGAACGTCCCATCCACTCGGTAAACACTATCTGTTGGTTTTCGCCAATATCGGGGATGGCATCTACCGGTACCGGATTTCTCGGCAAACCACCCAGATTCCAGTCGAATGGAGCGGTCATTATCCCCCATCCGATTATCACCAGTGTGATGAGACCTATTACCAGCTTGTTATCGAGACAATAGTATATTATCCGGTCGAGTAGCGAAAGTTTTTGGCTTCCCGGAGGCTGATGCTGAGTTGCCATATCTTACTCCGTTCCCGTGTTTCCGGACGTGAGCGTCTTCTTAATCGCCCCACATCTCAGCATCGACGCGCCATAAAATGAATTGTATACGGTGTCAACCGTCTGAAGCCAAAAGGCGCCTTTATTGTTTCGTGCCATCGGGCAGAACGTGAGAAAATAGTCATGATCCATGGCGTGTCCGAAGGTGTCGTGCAATTCGATTATCGCATTGGAAAGATGAAAGAAAACGTCACGGGCGGCGGCAATATCTTTTGCCGATTTCCCCTTCGACGCCTGTGTTCTTAGTTTTTTTGAAGCTATCATCCACCGGTCGTGAGCCTTGCCTGTGAACCGGGACATATCAACCTTGTCCAGGCGATTGGTAAGCATGTCATAGGCTGCGGTCGTTGTCTCCAGGTTGTCATCCGCCAGCGCCATCTGAGTCTCAAAATAGGCATCATAAACCGGCGACAAAGCGGCCAGAGCATCATCGGAAACCGCCATACGTTCGGTTGTCCCTGCCTTGTACGCAGATGATGCCGTCGATGAAGCTCCTTCGGTCGATCCCGGTTGTCCGTGCTGATGGCCGGCCATGCTCGCGCCGCCCTCGGGAGACATCATACTGGGCTTGGCCTGAATTTGAAGTTCGCTGTCGATCTTGAAAGTACCGTTGGTGACAACCAACTCGCCTTCCTCAAGACCGGATTTGACAATGTAAAAATCTCCTGCCCGAGGTCCCAATTCGATTTCGCGTCCTTCAAAGAGCGGTCCTTCGTCATTGGGTATCTCTACATAAACGACAGCCCGTTTCCCGGTAATCATCGGCGCCGTAATCGGAATGACCAGGGGAGCATTTTCATCCGATCCCCGACGACTCGCATAACCAAGTGATTCGGCTTTGACCAGGGGCATACCGCATACATCGCAGCTACCGGGATGGTCTTTTACGATTTCCGGATGCATGGGGCTGATCCATTTCCCGGCCAGATTTTCGTCAATAACCTTTCCCTTGTCGTCGATGCGTGACTCAATTATGGCACGGACAAACATGTCAGGTTTGAGTCTATGGTCAGGATTATCTACGATCGCGCGAACTTGTATAGTGCGAGTCTTGGGATCGACGACAGGGTCGATAAAACTTATAATGGCCTCAAAAGTCTCACCCGGGAACGACAGCGAGGTAAATGAAACCTGTTGACCATAGCGAAGCCAGGGAAGATCGGATTCATATGCCTCAAAAACCGCCCAGAGTTTCGATAAATCGGAGATCGTATAAATCTGGGTGCCGGTGGAGACATACATCCCCTCCAAAGCGTTCTTGTGTATTACCACTCCCCCGATCGGGGAATATATCGTTAGATGATCGGTTGTTTGTCGCGTAGATTCGATCTCATCAATCTGTTCCACCTTGAGTCCATACAGGCGCAACTTCTCGCGGGAAGCTTCAAGAGTGGCATTAGCTGTGGTTTTCAAAACCCGACTGCTGGCATTCAATAGAGCCGCAACAGCGGAACGCGCCTGAAGCAATTCCTCCTGAGCAGCCAGAAGCTCCGGCGAATATATACTGACCAGGTGATCACCCTTGGAAACCCTGATTCCGGTGAAATCGGCATAAAGCCTGTCGAGGCGTCCGGGAACCCAGGCGGTGATGTATGCCATTTTGGTCTCATCGTAAGCGATCCTTCCAACCATTCTTATTTCGGCCTCGCCGAAAGCACGCCTCACCGGAGTAACCTGGATACTTGCCAACTGCTTGGCCGTCTCCGACATTCGAATCTGGTTCGGATCGAGTTCATCGCCGCCACCTGATTCGAGTGGGATAAGATCCATAAAACAGAGCGGGCACTTGCCCGCCTTGGGCAATTTGATTTGAGGGTGCATGGAGCAAGTCCAGGTTGTCGGCGCCGCCTGACCTTTTTCCGCATGTTCATGACTTGCCGTTCCGCTCGGAGAAGAACCTCCCCCGGACAGGAGAAGGCCAAGGGAAAACGCCACAATCGCGACGATAACAACACCGACAACAGCGGGACCCCGGTCGGGTAACATCTTTTTCAGAACCATTCCAGTCTTTGCCTTTTTATTCATGGCAATTTTCCTTCTGATTATTCCTTGTTGCCATCTGTCTCTATTTCATGTCCGGTTATCATTTCAAGTTCAGCTCTTTTCGTCGCCAAATCAACCATCGCCTTTTCCAATTTCAACTCGAAATCCAACAGCAGGCGCTGAGCGTCAAGAATGCTCAGAAAATCAGCTTCACCTGCTTGATAAGCCGTATAATTGGCGTTTAACGATTGTTCAGCTTTGGGCAGTAAACCATCGCGATACAGGCTGATTTTTCTCATGGCATCATCATACTCGAAGAGCACTTTCTCGGTCACGGCGATGGCGCGGTTCTTTGCGTCAATATGCCTGTATTCGGCCGATCGATATCGCGCTTGCGCCTCTTGCTTTTTTGATTTGTTCTTGCCCAGCCAAATGGGCAGATTAATTCCGACACTAACCATCCACGGATCTTTTCCGCTCTCTGCCAGAAGCGGATTTATAGCTTCTCCGGTCCTGATGTAATCGACGCCGAACGTAAAATTCGGCCAGTTTTCCTTTTGGGCCAGTGATACTCCCGCCCGCTCCTTATCAATAAGATGCCCCAGCACAATTAAATCCGGATTATCAGCAACGACCCTGGCAAGAAGAGAGTCATGGTTTATCGCCTGCTCATTTATTACGATCTCTTCGGGCAAACCGATCACGATGTTTTCATCGATATTCAGGACCGCCCGCAGGCGAGCGGCAACCGGCTCCACCATCGCCTCAAGGCTGGCCAGCCTGTCCTCGAGTTTCCCCAATTCGACCTGGACCTTGATAACATCCGGATGCTGTCTGAGTGCGACTTTGTATTTTGTCCTGACTACCGATTCCCAGAAAAACAGCAATTCCATGTTTTCACGGGTCAGGGCGATTTCACGGCCAAGATAGTAAAGATTGTAATAGATCGCTTTTACCTGATAGAACAGACGCAACTTTTCGGATTGATATTTACCCAATACGGCATTGGCGGCCTCCCACGCTATATCCTTCCTGGCGCCTAATGTCCCAAACCACGGGTAAGCTTGCTTTAGACTGAGGCGGTGTTCCTGTGGACCGACGCGAGTTTCCACATTTTCTATAAAATAACCATAGCTCAACATCGGGTCCGGCATCGCTCCGGCGTACCCGGTCTTTTCCAATGCAGCTTTCCAATCATGGAAAGCCGCCTTTAAAGACGGGCTGTTCAAGGCGGCATACCTCAGATAATCCCCGAGTCCGGCTGAGGGATTGAGCTCTATCGATTCATTTTCCGAGACCCGGAATCCGTTCGCCAGAGAATCGGCAACCTTTTTTGCATCGCCCAATCCCCACTCGGTCGCCCTGGACGAGACAAAGGTCAAAGAAGCCAGGAGAAATATGGTGAGCAATTTTGATCTAAATTGAATGCTATTGCTTTTTGTCATACTTGGCGTCAACATGTTATGGTTTCCTATTTTCATTACAACACAGTTAAACAAAAAGGGTGCCCAAAAATATAATCCACTCATTAACAACAACTTACCACATCTCCCGATCTCCTTGACAGACATTATTGAAGAATATTGTTATTTATTGGAGAATATTGTTCGTTTTTCTACAAATTAAACGTATAATATGTACACAAAAGAGGAATTTATTTATTTTTCTTCCGATATTATCAAAGTAACCTGTTGTAAATAAATGGATTAAAATTTCGTCAGAGAAAACGGCACAACGATTGCTTTTCAGATTGTAAAAGGTGATACTGGTGAAAACTCTTCAAACCAAATATAAGACGGCAATTCTGGGAGGGCTGATTACTCTAACTCTCGGGATCCATTATGGCTTAATTTTGGAGCCGATCTTCGGCCAGGCTCATTGGATTCATGCCATCCACGGTCGCTTCTGTTATATACCGATCGTCATGGCCGCCTCGTGGTTTGGCTTGAGGGGCGGGGTTTATGCCGCCTCTATCATTTCGCTCCTGGTGCTGCCTTATGTCTTTGTCCGGGTTTCGGGGGCGCATGATTTGGTCGGAGAGATTGTAGAAATCATTTTCTATTTTGCCATCGCTATTTTGAGCGGCGCTTTGATCGACCGCCAGCTTCTGGCCCGAAAGAAGCAGGAAGAGATGAGAATTCAATTGGAGCGTTCTCATCAATTATCGATTGTCGGTCAGATTGCGGCCGGAGTGGCCCATGAGATCAAAAATCCATTGGCATCCATCAAGGGGGCTCTTGAAATAATCAGCGATGAAAATACTTCACCGGATGATAAAGAGGAGTTCAGGGGAATTTTATTCAGCGAAATAAAACGAATGGACGGAACCATCACCGAGTTTCTTAATTTTGCCCGACCGAAGGAAACGAAGCTGGAAAGATTGGATCTTTCAGAATTGATCCCGACAACCACAAAATCGGTGGAAGCCCACGCTCTAAAACTGGGTGTTACTATTCAAAAGGACATAGAGGATCGGATTATTATTCATGGTGATAAGGAAAAGTTACATGAAATGATGCTTAATCTTTTGCTGAATGCAATTCAGGTCTCTAAGCCCGAATCTATCATCGAAGTATGGCTCGAAAAACGGAATACCTCGACCGCGATACTTACGATAAAAGATTCAGGAGAAGGGGTTGAAGAGGCTGATGTCGATAGAATATTTGAGCCGTTTTATACGACCAAAGCATCGGGTATAGGTCTCGGCCTGGCCATCGTAAAGGCTATCGTCGAAAGCCATGATGGAAACATAGAAGTTGAGAGTCAACCGGGACAAGGTACCAAAATCGTGGTTTCATTACCGTTAGTTTAGAGGAATGTATGAAGATTTTGTTGGCAGATGATGATAAATCGGTGCGCAGGGTAATCCAGTTTAAACTGGGGAAAGAGGGATTTGATGTTACGGCTGTTGAGGATGGCCAACAGGCCATGGATTCCCTCCGTAAAAACAGGTTCGATCTTCTCCTGGCCGATATTCGAATGCCGATATTAGACGGTATTGAGCTTCTAAAACAATCGAGGGCGGTTCAGCCCGACCTCAAAATTATTCTCATAACGGCGCATGGTACCGTGTCTCAGGCGGTAGAGGCGGTAAAGCTTGGCGCTTTCGATTATATCACCAAACCGTTTGAAGATGAAGAACTTTTCATCGCCATCGAAAAGGCTCTGGAATTTAGAAGGCTGGAGCACGAAAACAAACTTCTAAAAAAGCAACTTCATGAAAATAAACGGACCCCCTCGCTGGTCGGAACATCCTCGCCTTTCAGGGACATGATGGCGACAATTAAAAAGATAGCCGCCACCGATGCCACGGTTTTACTCATCGGCGAATCCGGAACGGGAAAGGAACTCGTGGCCCGGACTATACATCACCACAGCACGCGATCCGAAGGGGAACTTATTGCTGTCAACTGCGCTGCGATACCAAAAGATCTCTTGGAATCGGAGCTTTTTGGCCATGTCAAGGGAGCTTTCACCGGAGCGGTGAAAGACAAGAAGGGTAAGTTTGAATTGGCCGATGGCGGCACCCTCCTTTTGGATGAAGTAAGCGAGCTGGCTTCCGATCTTCAGGCCAAACTTCTGCGGGTTTTGCAGGAGAGGGTGATCGAACCGGTTGGATCGGAAATGAAAAGGGAAATAGATGCCCGCATTATCGCCACCACCAACGTTAGCCTTAAAGAGCGAGTATTCTCCGGCGATTTTCGAGAGGATTTATTCTACCGATTAAACGTCATCCCGATTACCCTCCCCAGCCTGCGCCGGAGAACCGAAGATATCCCGATTCTGATAAAGGAGTTTATACATAAATTCGGGAAGGAATCTAGCATATCGGTATCTTCAAAGTTGATGGACAAACT
Source organism: Candidatus Zixiibacteriota bacterium (assembly GCA_030668485.1). GTDB lineage: Bacteria > Zixibacteria > MSB-5A5 > GN15 > JAAZOE01 > DAOUTW01. Next base: position 14,787 of record DAOUTW010000001.1, on the reverse strand, counting down.
AATGGCGTATAAATGGCCCGGAAATATCCGAGAGCTGGAGAATCTCATCGAGCGTATGACGATTTTAAGAAAAGCGGATGAACTTACCCCCGGTGATCTTCCTGAGGATTTTGGTAAACCTGATCCCTTAATCAAGGAAATGTTCGATAACCCGTCAAGTGAGCATATGACATATCAGGAAGCGGAAAAAAACCTGATAACCGATGCTTTGGACAGATGCGGATGGAACCGCACCAAAGCCGCCAAATATATAAACATCCCCCGGCATGTCCTGGTCTACCGCATGAAAAAGTATGGCATAGCACCTGACCGTTAATGCCGGATAGATAAATCTGAAAAAGTATACATTATGGTTTTGGCATACGATCCCTGACAGGGCTATGTGTTATAAGTGATTGTGCCTGGTCTTTGCCGAGGCTGATTGAATTGGAATTTTAATCGACGGAAGTCGGCGGAAGGAAATCAAGAGCGAGTAAACAGGGATGTCTACACATAGTAAGGTGAAATTCTCACGTTACCCAAAAGTTGTGAAATTCGTCCAACCGGGAGAGCCTTTTTATTGTATATCTAAATATATTACTGATAAATGGGCAGGATCAATGGAAAATACCGCTAAAATCCGGTTCTGCTCCAAATAGGGAAGATATTCATTGACAAAATAAGATTGAACCTTATACTTATCGGGTTGTTATAGTTCTCCGAACAGAGCAAGATCTGTTCGGATTTTTTCTGCGTGATTATTCCCTGAAAGCTTAATCGGCAGGATTTGTTGAAATATGTGACTACGCAGATATTTCTGCTTTTGAAAGGTGTAAGGTGTACTGACTGATGGCTGATATTGCTCATATCCGAAACCTTGCTATCGTTGCCCATATTGATCATGGCAAAACGACGCTTATAGATTCAGTATTTAAGGCCACCCGGACTTTCCGCAAAAACCAAAAAGTTGCCGAACGGCTCATGGACAACAATGTATTGGAGCGGGAACGCGGTATAACTATTCGTTCAAAACATTGTACCGTATCATGGAATGATTACCTGATAAATATTATAGATACCCCCGGTCATGCCGATTTCTCCGGTGAAGTGGAACGGGTACTCTCTATGGTCGACTCGGTTTTACTGTTGGTCGATGCCAATGAAGGGCCGATGCCTCAGACCCGCTATGTGCTCATGCGAGCCTTAAAGCTTGGGCTTCGTCCGATTGTCGTCATCAATAAAGTCGACCGCCCTAGCGCCCGCCCGGATTATTCCCTGAATAAGACCTTTGACCTCTTTATAGAATTAGGCGCCACCGATGAACAGGCTCATTTTCCGGTACTCTACGGTTCCGGCCTTGATGGATGGTTTGTCAACGATTTGGACAAAGAAGAACATCAAGGGATGGACGCCCTCTTTAAGACCATCATTGACGAAGTTGTTCCTCCTCAAGTCAGCCAGGATGGCGATTTCTTAATGCAGGTCAGTTCCCTTGACTGGAATGATTATATCGGTCAAATCGGATCGGGACGAGTTCTCCGGGGTACTCTTAAAAAGGGTGAAGAATTCACCCGTTTGGTTACCAAGCTGAAAGATCCGTTTTCTCAGGATAAAGGTTGGGAGTTAGATTCTTTTTCGAAAGTTAAGAGTACCCATATGTGGATTACTCGCGGCCTGACCAGGGTTGACACCGATGAGATTTCCGCCGGTGATATCGTCTGGATAGCCGGACCTCCGGAGATCGGCATTGGCGATACTTTTTCGAAAAATGAAAATACTAATGAGGCCTTAAAACCTCTTGAGATCGAAGAGCCGACTCTTTCAATGCTATTTTTGGTCAACAACGGACCATTCTCAGGACAGGATGGCAAAGCGATTATGCTCCGTCAGTTAAAGGAACGACTCACAAGAGAACTTCGTGTAAATGTTGCTCTCAGAATGGCAGATATCGGTCGCTCCGATGGGGTGATTGTTTCGGGACGAGGAGAACTTCATTTAGCTATTTTAATTGAAGAAATGCGTCGTGAAGGACTGGAGTTTTGTATTTCCCGCCCGGAAGTGATCACACGTCTCGATGAAAACGGCAATATATTGGAACCTATCGAGCATCTTGTTATCGATGTCCCTGAAGATCATCAGGGAATCGTCATTGAAAAACTTGCCAAACGTAAAGGTGAGTTGACATCGGTGGAAAACGCCGGTACCAATACTGTCCGTATTGAGTTTGAGATCCCTACCCGAGGATTAATCGGATACCGATCGGAGTTTTTAACCGACACGCGTGGTCTCGGAATTATGGCCTCCCGTTTTGTCGGTTATGGTTCGTGGCGCGGTGATATTGTGTCCAGAAGCAAAGGTTCGGTCGTCAGTATCGAAACCGGTATTGCCACGGCCTATGCTTTGGAAGGGCTTCAAGAGCGATCGGTCGTTTTTGTTGAGCCGACAGAAAGAATCTATAACGGTCAGATTGTCGGCGAAAATGCAAGAACTATGGATATGACTTGCAACCCGACCAAACGAAAAAATCTGACCAACCATCGGTCGTCAACAAAGGACATTGGTGTCAAACTTAATGTCCCTCGCAAGATGACATTGGAGGAGGCGATGGAGTGGATCAGAGACGATGAACTGGCCGAAGTGACTCCAAAATTCATTCGGATTAGAAAAGCAATTTTGGATATCGATGCCCGAAGACGTGCTGAGAGAAAACAGATATCCTCGGATGAAGGATTAAATGACTTACAATCAAGAGCCTCAGCATGATTACTTCACAAAAAAGAATTAGCGGAAGAAGTGACAGGACTCCCAGACGCGCGGACAACGGATTTTATAATCTGGATATTGCTCCGAGTTTAATAAAAGAGGTCAGTCGACTTAATTTCAAGAATCCGACTCCGGTTCAAAAAGAAGCGATACCGGTTGGTATTCACGGAGATGATATCGTCGCCCTCGCCCAGACCGGCTCCGGCAAGACTCTGGCGTTTGGGATTCCGATGTTGCAACGTTTGGCCAAAATGAAAAGAGGTTCCGGCCTCGTTTTGGTCCCGACTCGTGAACTGGCCCTTCAAGTGGATGAAGCGCTTCAGGCATTGTGCCGTTCCATGAATCTTCGTTCGGTGGTTTTGATCGGCGGGGCCTCGATGTCTCTGCAGCGGAATACCCTCAAGAAAAATCCTCGAGTTATTATTGCCACCCCGGGACGACTCAAGGATCATCTTGAAAGAAGAACCGTCGACCTTTCCAATATTGAGGTTTTCGTATTAGATGAAGCCGATCGGATGCTTGATATGGGGTTCATACCCGACATCAAAGAAATAATGCAATCGATTCCCGATACACGTCAGACAATGCTGTTCTCGGCAACCATGCCGAAGGCAATTGAAGCCATAGCCGAAAAACTTATGAGATATCCGACCCGCATTGAAGTTGATCGTTCCGGCGCATCACCTTCCGAGATTAGTCATGAAATGTTTTTTATCAAAAATCATGATAAGAAACGGCTTCTGGCGGTCCAGCTAAAACAGTATACCGGCCCGGTACTGGTTTTTACTCGAACAAAACGGATGGCCAGTAAATTAACCGTCAAAGTAAAAAATATGGGGTTTGCCGCGGCTGAAATTCATTCCAATCGAAGTCTGGGACAAAGGCGCAATGCTCTGGATGGATTTAAAGGAGGGAAATATCAGGTCCTCATAGCAACCGATGTTGCCGCCCGGGGGATCGATGTTTCAGGCATTGAACTGGTGGTCAACTATGATATGCCGGCTAATTCAGAAGATTATGTGCACCGTATCGGCCGCACCGGTCGCGCCGGAAAAACCGGTCATGCTATTTCTTATGCTACTACCGAGCAACAAGGATCGATCCGAAATCTTGAAAGATTCATGAAAGCCAAGATGGCGATTTCAGCGCTACCGATTCTGCCTTCGGAGAGCCGCCTGTTGAAAGAAGCTCGTAAATTGGATCCGGATAGCGAACCTTTAGAAGATGTTAAACCCTCGAAGCGAAACTCTTCAAAAGACCGCTCATCAAAACGTCAGGACTTCAAAAAAAGTGATCCCAAGAAATTTGGTATGACGCTGAGGGATTCAAAACGGAGAGATATAAAGAAAAAAGATGCGAATTGGCGGGGATCAAGACGTAAGAATTCGAAATCTCAAGATTCACAACCGGCCGATGTCAATAAACATGATTCCGATGAATCCTCTTTCTGGTTAAACTTTAAAAAAAATTGGCCCGCCAAAAAGAGATCGGTAGGCCAAGGCTCCCTGCGGAAGAAACGTGCCCGGCGCAAGTAGGGTCCGGCTCATGCCGAGTATTTGATTATACATTCGGACTACGAAGCACCTATTTCCGGTGCTCCTGGTCGATCCTTGCTACCATAACAGCCTGCCGAGCCGCTAATCACTCTTGTTTTGGATATCCTTTTTAAGCCTGCGCAGCATATCCGGATCGGCATCATCTATCAAATTTTTCAATTCATTCTGCAGTTCAATTTTTTCGGCAGCGGTCTTTTCTTCTTGAGTCGTATCCATCCCCAGGGTCTTCTTTATGGCCGCGATGTAATTATTCGGCTTGACCGGTTTTTCGAGATAAATTCCGGGACCCGACATAGTCAATTCTTTGAGATCGGCTTTCCCCAAATCATCACGGGCGTGACCGGTGACGATGATGATTGGAATTTTTGACCAGGCGCTGTTTTTGGCAAGCTCCCGATAAAACTTCACTCCGGATTTTCGCGGCATTACGAGATCGAGCGATATGAGATCGGGGATTTGCTTGTCAACAGCGTCCAGCGCCTCAAATCCATTATCTGCAGTAACGACGTCAAAGCCGGCTTCCACCAATGCAGCCTTCAGATAATTCCTGACATCCGCTTCATCGTCCACTACCAGAACTGTCTTGCCGACAGGCTGTGCCATATCAGGCTCCTTTATTTCTTTTAATTTTTGTTCTCATGGTTGCCCGCATTTTCGAAAAGGGTCAGGAGTCGGCTGCGAGGAAATTCCATCCGAAATCGAGCACCCTGGCCTTTCTTGGATTCCACAATTATCTTTCCACCGTGTTCCTGAACGATTTTGCGGGTAGTCAGAAGACCAAGCCCGGTTCCCATGCCACCTTTGGTGGTGAAGAAAGTCGTAAAAATCTTTTGCTTTATTTCATAGTCGATACCGCTGCCATTATCGGCAACTTCAAAAACCAGCTTCCCTCGCACTTCTCTGACCCTGATCATCACCTCGGTTCCCTTTTGCTCGCCCATCTGGCAGGCATCGATCGCATTCGACACCAGGTTCGTCAGGCAGGTGTGAATACCATCCGGGTCAAGGGGCGCTTTTTTGATTGTTGGGACCAGGTCAGCCGTGAGTTTAATGCCAGATTGAGCGCAGGTATCTCGATATAGATCGACAATTTCGCGGGCCAGATCATTGGGATTGACCATTTGCAGTTCAGGAAGACGTCCTTTGGAAAAGCTCAGAAAATCTTTAACGAGGGTGGTTGTCTTATCGAAGTTTCTCTCCAACATCTCCCATCCCTGGTTTATCATTTCTTTATCATCCTTCTGCAAGCCGACGCTAACAATATATTTTCCGCCCTCCAGACCCATTAGAATATTTTTTATACTGTGCGCCAATCCGGCCACGGTTTGACCAACGGCTCCCAACCGTTCGGCCTCGATAACATCCTGCTCCAGTTTCTTAATGTCGGTCAGGTCGGTCGAGATTTCGATCACATGAGCTACCTTCTCACCGCCGCGGGTCAACGGAGAAGTCGTTACGCGATAAGTTATATCCTGGCCCTTTTTGTCGATACCGTGCTGGGTCGAGTTATAAACCCCACCATTTTTAAATGTCCTTGCGGCCGGGCAATGGGGACATTTGGTGTTTCTGCGTTTGTATACTTTGTAACAATTCTGCCCTATTACGTCGCCGAAGTTTTCCCGGAAACTCTCATTCGCCCTTACGATGCGATAGTTTTCATCGATAACGGTGATATAACACGGCACCCGATCAAACAAGATCTGGTATTCCTGCTGCCATCGCTTCGTTTCCGTGACTTCGGATGACATTTCCAACACGTATTCGATGGGATCATCGGGCGCCCGACGCAGGGGAGCGATATGGACAACATAATGCGTCTGTCGGCCATGCAGATCGATTCCCACTTCGTCAATCACTCGGGTCTTGCCGTCTTCGAACACTTTAAGAGAATTGCATTGAGCGCAGGGCTCCTTCAATTTTTTGTAAGCCGCATAACATTTCTTTCCCCGCCATTCGCCAAAGTGTTCAGCGAATCTTTCGTTGGCATCGACGATATTATAATCGCGATCAATGACGGCAACATTAAACGGCACTTTATGGAACATTCGGTTGCGAATCCAGCTTTCCCGTGATGTTGGGTTTTTTTTGCTCATATCAGGCATCAGTCGCCTTTCCTCGCTTGAGCGACAGATTCGTAGAAGTCAAATCACGGATAAGCTGCAGATACTGATCGATTACAATTGGCTTCTCCAGATAACCCTCCGGGGGAGGAATGGACGTGTCGGAAACAAACGAGCGAAAATCAAACTCGCCCTGCCGGCTGACACCACTGACAATCAGCACCGGGATACTGCCGAGTAAGCGGTCCTTCTTTAGTTTAGTGTAAATCGATATGCCGGATTTTTCTGGCATCATAATATCCAGGCATATCAAATCAGGCCGGACCTCGGCCGCCATCTTCAGACCGAGGTTGGGGTCCGTTGTCGATGAAGGGGTAAACCCATTCGACTTGAGCACCGCTACCATATAAGTGACCACATCCGGCTCATCGTCGATAATCAGAATCTTCGCACTCATAAACTCATCAATCCCCTTCCGTCCTTTCCGGCAAACCGGGAATAACGACATGGTTAAAATACGGGCCTCGAAGTGACTCGCCGACCTCACTCTTGAGATAGTCAGGAGGCGCCGCTTCATGGCAGGTGGTGCATAACGTCAGATTTATCCGCTCCGCCACTTCCGGAGCTTTCTGAGTATGGCAATCCAGGCACATGCTGTGCATGGCATCGGTATATGAAGATGCCATATTGCTTTTGACTTCTATAAGCGTCCCTTCCGGGATCAGATCGGTATGGCAGGCATCGCATTTTTTCGCGGATTCCGCCCGGCGCTCTTCTCCCGCCGAATGACATTGGCCGCAGGCGATATTGGACCCCGAATAATCCGAATGCCAGTCATGATTAAAGACATCGCTGGAAGAGTACATATCGCGATGGCATTCATAACATCCGCTCTGTTGATCCAGAGGTTTATTCATATGGTGGCATTTAACGCACGATTGGGCATTCTCCAAACGCTTAGTATGATCGGTATGCTTGAACATCACCCCATAACCGTCGCGATTGCCATCGATGAAAAGGACGTCCCCCCCACGGGCCTTCTGCGCCGTAACCTCTGCAACACCCTGGCTTTGAATTTTACTTCCGGGCATTATCGCAAATCCGATTGACAGACTCAGTATAAAGGCCAGCGAGTATTTTGTCCGTGCGGCAACCGCCGGGACTCCCAGCCACACTTCAGAGGCACGATCAAAACTCGGCATGGTATCGGGCAAAGTCTGGGGATCAATCGGCCGCTTCTCCCAAATATTAAATTTCTCCACGGCAAAAAGGAATACCAGGGCAGCGGTCGAAACAACTCCGGCGCTGATGGCAAATTCCGTCCATGAAGGGATATACACGTCACCAGTGGCCCGCAGCATAGTCAGGCCGCCAACGTTGATCCGATTGAAGACCAAGCCAAAGACGACCATGAACGATCCGATTCCCTGCCCGGCCAGGCTGTTGCGGCTTTTGGGAACAGCGAAAATGAGAAGGGGAATTATGATCGAAATCAAAAGCTCGGCGATAAACAAGAAGCTCTCCCAACTGCCATCGAAAATCAGGCCAAACTTTCCGGAGATGGCAATATCGAGCAGTTTCACAACGAGATAAACCGAGAGAACCCAGACGGCTGCTTTACCCAGTCCGGCGACAAGGTGCGTGGCTGCCTTACGACGGTAGAGCCAGTGGGAAACGAGGCTTTCCAGCGAAACCATCATTAATCCGAGGGCAATTGCTGAGAGGAAGAAATGAATCGGTAGAATATTAGAATACCAGAGCGGGTGCAGCTTAAACGGCATGATCAGGAACAGGGAACCCAGGGATGATTGATGGAGAGTTGAGAGCATGATGCCCAGCATCACAAATGGGAAACGGAATTTCAAAAGAAAGGTGCGAACCCGGGCGTATCGACTGGTTGACTCCAGCGGAACCGGACTGAATTCAAGCAACAAAACAGTCGTATACAGCATCACACACCATCCAACCTCAAACAGCGGTGAATGCGGATTCCAATAAATCATCATATGCCAGATATTCCAGGGCAGACCCAGGTCAAAAAGCAATCCGAGGACGACCGCTATGTATCCGAGAAAAGCGGTCAGGACGGCCGGTCGGACCAATCCGTGATATTTTTCGCGTTTCATTATATAGACGATAGCGGTCAGGACAAATCCCCCCGACGCGAGCGCCACACCGCCCATGACATCAAAACCGATCCACAACCCCCAGGGTGTGGCATCGGTCAAATTTGTCGTCACCCCGAGACCAAACACAAAACGGGTGATACCGACGGCGGCGGCAAAGCCGGCAATCAGCCAGAGTACCAGTTTGGTATTTTGAACTCTATTCATCGATTATTCCTCGTTTTCCTTTTTTCCCTGCTTATCCATACGGCGACGAATGATCCAATTAAGGCCGTACATCAACCCTCCCATCCCGGCGAAGGCGATAGGGACTGCTTTCATAGCCGGCTCGGTTCTGTTCGGCAAAGGCGTATTGCCCAGATGCGGTTGATATGATAAAAAGCCCAGATCAATATCGCTCAGGTACAGAACCGAGGTTCCGCCGATCTCATGCTCGCCCCATACTTTGTCGATGTACTTCCCCGGGGTTTCTTTGATCCGTTTATGGGCTTCCGCTATCAAGGCATCGCGTTCGCCAAAAATGGTTGCTTCGGTGGGACAGGCCGCGGTACAGGCCGGCTGTTCGCCGTTCTTGATCTTCGGATAGCACATGATGCATTTTCGTATGTAGGGAACCGGCTTGTCCCAATCGTAACGAGGAATGCCGTAGGGGCAGGCCATCATGCAATATCGACAGCCCAGGCATTTATCGCTGTCATACATAACGGCACCTTCCGCAGTTTTGTGCAAGGCCCCAACCGGACAGACGGTAACGCAGGCCGGTTCGAGACAATGGCGACATTGCTTTCGAATATACTTCTTTCCCGGCTTCTGCAGCACCGCTGTCCAGTTTTGGGCCGAAAGTCCGTCGTTCTTTTGCCAGGTGCGAGGGACGTCATATTCGAGGCCATAGGTATTCTTGCAGACTTTCACACACTCAAGACAACCGATACATTTTGTTATGTCAGTCAGAATCGCTTTGCTCACACCGGGGCTCCTTTCTTATTCAAGGTGGTACAGACGGCTTCATCCGTTTCCGGCGGGAATTTCCAGGCTATTGTCGCCACCAGTTGCGACAGTGGCATTATGATACAGTGGGCAATTTTGGTGAAAGGAATGAGTACGAATATTATTTCTGCGGAGAGGATATGAGTCAGCATACAGATGCGGTACAATACCGGAGAGACACCCGCATTGGCGCAAATGAAACCGGTCAGGAATGGAATCACGAGTATCAACGGCCACAGATAATCCTGCTTGCGGCTGAGAAAACTCGATGTTTTACTGATGATTCGCCCTGTAAACAGCGCCAGGGCGGTCCCTATTGCCAGAAGGGTGAGAATATCAGCCCATAATTTCGGGAGTGCCGGCCAGCCAAAGCCCACGGTACCCTTCCATAGACTGATATGCGCATATAGAAAAATGGGAACAAGCAGCAGGCCGACATGAAACAGAATCGAAAGGCTGCTATAAATCGGACGGTTGCTAAAAACCTTCCTGACAGGTACAAACCATTCCAGGGTGCGGATACTGACCAATTTCCATGGTATCTTTTTATCATCCGTTTTCCGGAGAGCTTCAATAATCCCCCAAATATCAAGGATAAGAATCCGCAATAAGCCCAAAACCAGAATCGCGAACGAAAATCGAAATAGGGGTCCGCGAGCGAAGTCGAGCAAAGCATCCATAGTCTATTTATCCTCCTGTTTCTGCGGGATTTCTTCTGCCGGGGAAGAGGAGACTTTGAACTTCTCATCCCAGATAATCGCCTTATATATCAAATCGTGCAGGCCAACCACCTCGACATCAATGCCCTGATCCTCGACCAGTTCACGTAATTGCTTTTTGCAGTTGGCACATGGCGCCACCAGATATTTGCAGCCGCTGGCCCGGATCTGATCGGCCTTGAGCTTGCCGCCGACGCCTGTACGGTATGCCCTGACCTCATCGATGGAAACAGTCCCGCCGCCACCACCGCAACAGACATTCTGATCTCTATTGGGGGTCATTTCCACATAATTGGGGCAGAAGGCCTTTAGTAATTCTCGTGGCTTTTCGATAATCCATTTCTGGCGGGCGATGTTACAGGGATCATGATAGGCCACCGGTTCCATTATGGCATTGGGATCAAGTTTCAGGCGACCTTCTTTCCATACCCTATGCGTATATTCCATGATGTTGATAACCGGTAAGGCCTTATCACCTCCGCAGTAGACAGGGATATAGTATTTGGCTGAACGAGAAGCATGGCCGCACTCGCCAATCAAAATCTTTTTTCCCTTCAAACGCCTGGTTTCGGCATCAACTTTTTTGACTACCCGCTCCAGCATGCGATCACTGTAAAACAGGCCATAGTTGATACCGTCAAAATAGCCGGTACCGGTCGTCCACGAATCGCCGGTGACAGTAAAGACGGCCACAATCCCCATCAGGGTTTCGGCTTCCATCAAAAAGTCGCTGACTGCCGGAAAGAAAACATATTCAGCGTTTTCGACATCCATGGGGAATTTGACTTCGACCGACAGTTCTTCTTTGATATCTTCTTCGAGAAATTCAAGCGTGTCGATCAAGGCGGGTACCGGAATAGCTGAGGTGTTACCGGTTGCTCCTTCAAGCTGCTCCCGCGTACTAACCACCAGAGCCCGCGGAGCTATTCCCAATTCCGACAGGATATACCGGCCAAGGTGAGTGACCAGGCCATGATCGATACCTGAGGGACATTCCATGGTACATCGCCGGCAGGCGGTACAATTCCAGAATGATTCCGCCATCTCTTCGATCTTCTCATCCGTCAGATAACCATTGCCCAACAGCCTTCCCTTGAGCATACCGCCAAGGGTAAAGTGACGGCGGTAAACACTTAACAATAATTCCGATCTGAAACATGGGATGTCCTTGGGATCACCGGTCGCCTGATAGACCTGACAGGTCGTGGCACATCGAGAGCACTTGGCGCTCATTCTGATGAAATGATCCAGCGCCATCCGGTAATTGGAATGTTTAAGAATAGCGGAAAAGGCTTCGAGAAACTGGCGCGGTCGATCGGCAACATTGTAATCTTCGACATGATATCGAACCTTCAGCTTTTGCTTATCAATTACCTCCGGTTTTTTTGCTGACGCAAAGGCCCGTTCTCGCTCCTCCGGTGTAATTTGGGCTGTTTTCATCTGATCTCCATCTATCTTCAAAAACGCTAATGTAATTTCATTTTCTTTGTTTTGATCCGGCGGCTTTTTCATGTCCCCGGATGACATTTTGCAATAAGGGAATACCTGATGCGAACAGTTTCCGATTTGTGATCGGGTCGGTATATGGATCGAGGAGTTCTATTCCGAATTCATGACAGCAGGTACTCATCTCGGAGCTCTCGGGGTGAACATAAATCCGGGCGTGATAATCCGATCCGGCAACATGATAAAATTCCTGGATTTCCTTATCCGGCCGATACATGTGGGCACCACAACAAATTGCTACTCGGATCGGATTGTGGCAAGCCGGGCAGGCGATTTCGGCTGTCAAATCGATCGGAAAGGGACCCGCGTCGCCTCCGCATTTGACCTGGTAACCGCTGTTTTCAAAAATGTCTTTGGTCCAGCAAAGCAAGTCATCCAAAAGAATGCCGCAGGCATAGTCGGAGGGAATTATTTTTCCCGGACGATCGCCGAATTTACCGTTTATATACAAATTCAATGCCTCGCGGGCGGGATAACCAAGATTCGAGATCACCACGACACCATCCGCCTGCAACATGCCACGGTAGAAGTCCTTTATGCCGTTGCAAATGAGGGTTCCGACGCCATTATCCCGGATAAACCGGATTCTGCCTACCCCCTCCGCCTCATGGCATTGAGCAATAGTTACCGATACCTCACTGCTGTCATTAACCGTAGCAATGATAAAATTACTGGCGGCCTCAAAGCAGGGTGCAATATCGTCCCCATATAGCGGAATGGCTACTTTCAACATATCCTCCAACCGCAACAATAGCATTAACCATGCCACAAATGATTAACCAGGCATAAGTTGTTATCAACAAGACTGTTAATAGGATTTATGAGAATCCATACCGTTGCATAGACCGCAACATAAAACATTGCACGCAACACTTAAAGGGTTGCATTGGCGTTTGTTGCAACAATATTTTAAAGAGTGACTGAAGTCTTGAAATCGATGGTAATTAGTTTGGATTTATGCCGTATTGCTTCATCTTCCGCCAAAGAGTTGTCCGATGCATCCCTAATTCTCTGGCCGCTCTGGTTTGGTTATTGCCACATTTTGCCAACGCCTCTCTGATGTGGCTTTCTTCATCAATTGCCTGGGTAACGGGGGTAATATTTGACTGACGACTGCTATCGGTATCGCCTGCGACGTTAATCAATTCAACCGGGAGATGGTCTTTTTGGATGATGCTTCCCCGGCATACAACGAAACCATATTCGATGATATTTTCCAATTCGCGCACATTCCCCAGAAAATCGTAGCGCATCAATATCCCCATAACTTCAGGGCTAACGCTGACTATGTTTTTCCCACGGCGGGCGTTGTTTTTTTGAATAAAGTGCTCGACCAAATATGGGATATCCTCACGCCGGTCCCTAAGGGGAGGAAGGTCGAACTTGACCACGGCCAGCCTGAAATACAAATCGTCACGAAACTTCCCCTGGGCCACAAGGCCGCGGAGGTCTTTGTTCGTCGCGGCAACGATCCTGATGTCAGCGCTAACGGAATCATTACTACCCAGCGGCTCATATTCTCTCTGCTGTAGCAAGCGCAGGAGTTTGACCTGAGTGGACAGAGGCAATTCGCCGATTTCATCAAAAAAAACGGTCCCCCTCTCCGCGCCTTTCAGCTTGCCGACCTTGTCATGCTTGGCGTCAGTAAACGCCCCTTTCATATATCCAAACAGTTCAGATTCGAATAATTGAGTCGGCAGAGTGCCGCAATCTATAATAACGTAGCCGCCCTCTTTCCGCGGACTGAGATTATGAATGGCTCGGGCAAACAACTCCTTCCCCGACCCAGACGGACCTTGAATAAGGACCGTCGATTCGCTTTCAGCTATATCGGGCAGGATGGCAAACAACTTATGAATCAAGGGGCTTTTAGAGATGATATCCTCAAAGGAATAGTTTTTTTTCAGCTCCTTGCGCAGATGTTCAATGGTGGAAAGATCCCGGAAGGTTTCAACCGCCCCAAGGATATTGCCTTTATCATCGCGCAGAATCGCGGTGGAAATGCTGATTGGGATTTTGTCTCCGGAACTATTAATAATGTTAACCGGTTGATCGATGGCGACCACGCCGGTTTTCATTGTTTTCTCCAGAAAACAACCGCGTTCACATATATCGGAATGAAAAACTTCAAAGCAACGCCTGCCAATCGCCTTGGTTGCCGGCACACCGGTAATCTTCTCTGCCGCGGGATTGAAACTGGTAATAGTACGATTACTGTCAACCGTGAAGACTCCATCGGCGATGGAGCTAAGGATTACTTTGAAAAATCTTAAATTCTCTGATGTTTCGTCCATACGCTCACCCGGTTCTGACACAAGGATCCACAGTCATACGGGATATTATAAGTATGTTGCTGCCAAGAAGCAACCTTCTTGGCAAATTGAAATACATACCGTTAGCCAACAGGTTCAGCGGTTACAATCGGATATAAGAATCAGCTTATGGTGCTTATTGGGCAGACAGAAATTCCCGATACCAAAAAGCTGCGAAATTCATCCAGCCGTGGAAGCCCCAAAATATCCGCCATAATGCAGCGCGATACCAATGCTGATCATATCGAAACCGATCGGTGCAGAAATTCGGTTCACCCAGTAAATCCTTGTACTGATTTGTTAGCTTCAATACAGATAAAAAAAGGCCATCTACGCGACAGCCAAAAAGTACCTTCTGATAAATGGTGGGGTCTACGAGACGACTTCCGCAACTGGGTGATCGTGAACTCAGCCGCGTAAGTTACAATCTGATAAACAAATACAGCAAAAGAGGCTGGTGCTCTCAGCCCCAATTTTTGCATTTTGTTTGGCCGTTGGCGATTCTACCTCCAGTCACCCGAAGCGATAAATCCGGCCCAACTGATTGGATGATCGACCTTACCTTGCTGGCGCAGCTTTTTAAGTTTCTCTAATTGAATTTTGCGAAAACGATCGGGCATCGATGGTCCCTGTTCATTGTATAATTTGCCGAGTAACTCAGATGTCGCCTGATCCGATACCCGCCATAAGGCGCTAATTACTGTGCGAGCGCCCGCCATCTGGAAGGCGCGCCGTAAACCATATACCCCTTCCCCGTCTTTTACTTCTCCCAAACCTGT
>DAOUTW010000061.1 GCA_030668485.1 Candidatus Zixiibacteriota bacterium | reverse complement strand
CCGATCCCTATTTTAATTGCCCCTATGAATACGGCTCTTTTTTCCTCCTTGGATCGATCTGGTGGGCCGAAATACTTGAGCGGGAAGCGACCGCCGACCTGACGGGAGAGGCAATGGGGGATATCAACCAGAGGGATTATCATAAATTGCTCCGTCATCTGCCGGTGGTTGAACTCGACAGCATCGTCCTGGGTAAGGTCAACCCTTATTGGCGCGATTGGATCGCGCATCCCGATAATGATGAATACTGGGATCAGGCCAGTTTCCTCAATCACCTCGAATATCTTGATATTCCGGTATATCATCAATCGGGTTGGTATGACGGCGATGGTATTGGGTCAAAGTTGAATTATTCGAAGATGGCCTCACATGGCCATCAGAATCAAAAGCTTGTCCTGGGACCGTGGGGGCATACCGATAAGGCGACCCGGATGGGGCCGTTACTGACCGATTTCGGCGAAGAGGCTTCTATTGATCTTCCGCGAAGCTATACTCGCTGGCTGGACCACTGGCTTTTGGGGATCGACAATGGAATAGATAAGGAGCCGTTGGTTTCGATTTTCGCGATGGGATCGAACAAGTGGCTTTATGGCGATACCTATCCTTTGCCGGAAACGCAGTTTACCAAATACTACCTGGCCAGCAATGGCAACGCCAACAGCCTCAATGGGGACGGTTGGTTATCGACCACGCCTCCCGATGAAACGGTGGCGACGACGGATGTATATACCTATGACCCCGGCGATCCGACACCCGATCCGACTATGTACTACGATTTGGATTGCGTCGAAGGTGAGGAGGAGGCCGATGACGAAGAATCGGTCGAGGAAGCGATTGCCAAACGACGAGCATTTCATAATCGGATAAACAGCGAACGTCAGGATATCCTGGTCTATGAAACGACTCCGCTGGATAAACCTCTGACATTCGCCGGTCCGATTTCGGCGGTACTCTATGCGGCCTCATCGGCCAAAGATACCGATTGGTTTATGCGTTTGTCGATGGTCCGCGAAGATGGTAATGTTTATAGATTGGTTCGTGGTGTCATCCGGGCCAGATATCGTAATTCATTCTCGAAACCGGAACTGCTTAATCCCGGTGAGATTTACGAATATCATCTCGATCTGTGGCAAACCGGTATTACCATTCCGGTCGGGGCCAAAATGCGGGTGGAGGTTTCATCGGCGGCGTTTCCGATGTTTTCCCGCAACCTCAATACCGGCGGTCACAATGAGACAGAAACCGAGTATAAGGTTGCCGAACAGACGATTTATCATGACAAGAACCATCCCTCATATATCCTGTTGCCGGTGATTCCGGATTGATCATTTGGACCGATCGGCAATAAACCGATGGTTCACAAAGACCGGGGAGACAGAATTGTGTGTCCCCGGTTTTTATTTCCAAAACGGTCAGTTAGATTAATGTTGATGACACGGCTCTAAATCTGTATTGTGATTTTATAAAAGCTAAATAACTCCGGATTCAGGGAGGTAGTATGTTACGGAAATTGGCTGTGGCCATGATCATTTTATTTGCATTAACAGTACTGATGATGATAGTAGGATGCGAGGGCGATCAGGGTCCTGAAGGCGCTGCCGGTTTACAGGGACCCCAGGGTGATCCCGGCCCGACCGAATTAAATATCGTGGCGGTGATAAAAGTCACGGAAGACCTCAAAGCTTTTGATATGGGCCATTTCGCCATGAGTATCTACAATGCTCCCAGTATTCCGCATGTCAGGTTCAATAATGAAGATTTAGCGCCGGATGATGCGGCCATGTTTGAGGAGGGGAGACTGTCTTATAAGGAAGTTTTCGGTCTGGTGGGTAATGACTCCGCGTTTATTGATATCAGCTACACAATGATGGACGGCAACGAAGGTAATGCTTCCTCGGCAATATCGCTCCCGACAGAGTTTGTTGCAATTGATAACAATGTGGTTATTGGTTTTGGAGATGATGCCGAGTTTGAATGGGAGGTGTCAGATGGTGCTGATGCCTATTGGATCGGTTTTTCCTGCTTTCTCTTTTATACGGATACCGCGGGCACGGCTCAATACAATTCCTTAGAGTTTGATACAGTTTTAGCGGCGAACGATACTACGCTTCAGGCTCTGACTTCTACGATATTTCCCGATACAACGGAAGTCATGCAAATTGATAGCTTTGGTGGAAGGTGCAACATTCGTGCTGTCACCGGTCCGTGGCTTCCGGGCGAGTACAATAATTTTACCGGCGATGCCTTTGGGATTTTTGTGGGCACGACCGATTCTCGGTTTATTGATATCGATATTCCTCGCAAGATACCTGAGAAAGCTGTCGTCGGGGAAGATATTCCTTCTAATAAGGCCAATATTGATGAACTGTTTAACCAGAGGATAACAGAGTTATCCCAAAACCGGACCCGTTAATATGTTGCTTTTAAGCGAACAATATCTGAGGTCTTTTAGAGTTATGGAGGTTATATGCGAGAGATAAAATCTTTGCTTCTCGTGTTGAGTGTCCTCGTGACCTTCCTGATAGCGTTGCCCGGCTGCGAAGGCGATGAAGGCGTAGCGGGGCCGACAGGTCTACAGGGAGAACAGGGACCCTTAGCGATAAATGTAAAAGCGGTATTGATGCCGGGAGAAGGGGACGGGGGTGGCCAATCCATCACCAGTATAACAAACTCTCCAAGTATCCCGGCTGTAAAATACAATGATTATAATGCACGTCTGAATCAGAGCTGGTTTGTCGGGGGCGGCAGGCTTGCTTACCTGTGTAATTTCCCAATGGAGGCTGGCGATACCGCCGACATGGAGATTGCTTTTACCAAATTGGATGGCACATCGGGGTTGGCGGAAGCGACGGTTACTCTTCCCGACGAACTTTCACTGGTAGATCCACCAGGCTCCGACGTTAACGTCATTCTCGGTGATGATTTCGAGATGACCTGGAACAGCGTCGTCGGTGCCGATGCATATATGGTCATCATCTCTTTTGAACTCGGTTATTACGATACTGCCGATGTTTTTCAAATACACCTATTTGAGGAGATGTTGACGATCACTGATACCACAATTTCCTTTGCGGGCTCGATTCTTTTCCCGGATGCCGCGACTGTCAGTTCCATCGACTATTTCTATGCCGATGCCGATCTTAGTGGTATCTCCGGAGTATGGAACGGATCTGAAATAAATAACATCACCGGCGACGGGATGGGATTTCTCGTTGGTCTCGGTTATGCCGACGACTTGGATTTTGGTCTTGTGATGCCCGAAGAGATAATTCCAGGCGAGGCTGATGACAAGGACCAAATTATTGATTATTTTACCCGGCTGGTTGAAGATCAATAGGTTTAATGGTTTTTTGAGTGATTAAGATGCCGGATGACCGGCCTTGAGTCAAATATCAGCAATTACTGAGCCGGGGACTGTTTCGTCCCCGGCTATTTTTCCGGTTAATTATTATGCCAACTTCGCTTCCAATACAATTTCCGGCCCGGCGAGAGCACGGGATACCGGGCATCCTTCCTTGGCGTCATTAGCCAACTTCTGGAAGGTATCATTGTCGATACCGGGGATGTCGCACACGGATGATAATTCGATTTTGGTAATCGTCCAGCCGTCACCGACCTTGTCGATATGAACTTTGGCTTCGGTTTTGATGCTGTTGGGCGAAAATCCAGCTTTGCCCAATCCAGCGGAAAAAGCCATTGAGAAACATCCGGCATGAGCCGCTCCGAGCAATTCCTCGGGATTGGCCCCTGGATCGGCGTCAAATCGTGAACCGACAGAATATTTGCCTTCATAGGCGCCGCTTTCCAGCGCCATAGTTCCTTTGCCCTTCATCAAGTCGCCTTCCCAGACGGCGTTCGCTTTCCGTATCGGCATTTGTATGCCTCCTTATCGTTTATAAAATGTTTATCACATTGAGATTACAATCTATACGCCTTGAATATATCTCTTGATAGCGGATTATTGCAACCGTTGCAACCGGAAACGGCATAAAACGGATTGACGGCGGATACGGCCCGGTGCTATATTGAAGACTCATGAATAAAAACGGCGCTAAGATTTCAGATATAATTCTACGGACCGAAAACCTGGGCCGAACGGTGCCTGCCGAATCCAGTTCTCGGGTGGTTATCGATTCCATTTCTTTCGAATTTCATAGAGGGAAAATTTATACCGTCGTGGGTCCGTCGGGGTCGGGGAAAACCAGCCTGCTGAGATTATTCAATCGTCTCGATGAAAAATCGAGGGGAGAGGTTTATTATGAAAATCGGCGGATCGCAGAATATGCGGTGACCGATTTGCGCCGCAAGATAGCGCTGGCATTCCAAATTCCTTATCTATTTCCCGGTACGGTGGCATCGAATCTATCTTATTGTTGTCCGGACCAAACCGTTCCGGATGATAGTTCTCTTGCTCGATATCTGAAGCTGGTCGGGCTGGAGGAGGAATTGGCAGGGCGTGATTCGGAGAAGCTGTCGGTGGGCCAAAAGCAGCGAGTGGCATTGGCCCGTGCCCTGGTGCAGGAACCGGATATCCTCCTCCTTGATGAACCGACCTCGGCCCTCGACCCCGGCGCGTCGAGAACGATCGAGGAACTGATCACGAACCTTAATAATGAATTACAACTGACCATAATTATGGTCACTCATAATTTCCGGCAGGCGCTACGTTTGAATGGTGTCTCACTTGTTTTGGTCGATGGTAAACTGATTGAATCGGGAGATTCGAAAGCGCTTTTCACCAATCCTGAAAACGATCTGACCCGGCGTTTTGTCAAGGGAGAGCTGCGATGATTGAAACCGGTTTTGTCGAAGTCGCCATCGCCGTATCGTTGATGGTCCTGGCAGTTATCCTGTCCCGATGGCAACGGGTCGGAACCGAAAAGGAACTTATCATCGGCACCATCAGATCATTTGTACAACTAGTCGCTGTTGGGTATGCCCTCGAATTCATCTTCGATCTTGAAAATATATTTGCTCTGTTGGGTACCCTGATGATCATGATCCTGATCGGATCACATACCGCCTCACGAAGGGCACCCGGGATCCCGCGTGTTCGGATGATATCATTTCTTGCCATCACCGCCGGTTCCACGGTTACTCTCGGATTGATGCTGGCGACCGGCATAATTCAAGCCAAGGCTCAGTATTTTATCCCGTTGGGTGGCATGACGGTCGGCAATTCCATGAACTGTTCGGCCCTGGTCATGGAGAGGTTACATTCCGAAGTCACGGGCAATCGGCTGGCGGTGGAGACAGCTCTGTCGCTCGGAAAAAACTGGAGACAGGCGGTCGACACTTTTTTCCGCAAAGCAGTCAAGGCCGGGATGATGAGCATGTTGAATTTCTTCAAAGTCGTCGGGATTGTCACCCTGCCGGGGGCTATGACGGGCATGATCCTGGCCGGAGCGCCGCCGCTTAAGGCGGTCTTCATTCAGATTATAGTTGGCTACATGATTACTGCGGCGGTTACGGTGACGGGAATTGTTACCGCACATCTGACCGTCCGGCAGATGTTTACCTCGGCCGATCAACTTAAGATATAATTCCACTTCGCCAATTCCGGCATAGATTGTTCGCGTAACACCATCCGCCAAATACTTCAAACTCTCTCTTGAAAGAGAGTAGAATTTGTTTGCGTTTGACGGTAAATTGCATATAATAGAGGCGCTTCCGGCTGATAGCCGGAGGCGAATTAAATTTGAGGCCGTCGGCTCGGTCTGACGGTCGTTTGGTGTGGAATATGCGGAGAGGTGTCCGAGCTGGCCGAAGGAGCACGCCTGGAAAGTGTGTAGGGGTCACAAGCCCCTCCTGGGTTCGAATCCCAGCCTCTCCGCCAGAAAAATAAATCAAATCACAAGTTTAATATTGACAACCACTTAAATCACCCCATATTAAAACTAAATAATCAATGTGCCAAATCTGTGCCATTTCATGCGAGGTTTTTATGGCAAGAATCTACAAAAGAGGCAGAAACTGGTATCTTGACATTTCAGTCAAGGGTAGACGCATCCGAAAGCGATTAGGCCCCTCCAAGGATGTAGCAAAGCTGGCCCTTAAAGACGCCGAAGTCAAAGCGGCCAGAGATGAATTTGGATTCATCCAAAATGATATCGCCATCGAGAAGTTCCTTGAGAAGTTTCTGGAGTATTCCCGCACTAATCATTCAAAGGCCACTACGAAACGCTACAACGCCGTTATAGACAACTTCAAGGGCTTCCTTGCAGCGTATCCAAGTGCTGTCTTCCTCTCCCAGGTGAAACCAGAGCATATCGATCTGTACAAGGTTTATCGTAAGGACGCCCTGGTTAATCCCAATGGCAAACGTGTGGAGTCAGAGGAAAAGGCTACGGAGTTCACTCGCAAGGGAGCCAGGTCCAAGACTATCAACTTCGAGATCGATACCCTCAGAACGGTATTCAATCTGGCTATTAAGTGGGATTACCTCAAGGAGAATCCGACTCAGAAAGTCACACGCCTCAAGGTCAGCGATTCCAAGGCTCCAAGATTTCTGACAATCGAGGAATGCGAACGATTTCTCAGCTATTGCCCGGATGATCTGCACCCCATTTACTTCACCTTCCTCAATACCGGCATGCGCAAGGCGGAACTGGAGAATTTGGAGTGGGGTGATATCGACCTCAAGCGCCGCCGTATAAAAATCCGCTTCAAGCCTGATTGGAAACCAAAGTCAGGGGAGAGAGAAATCCCCATGAACCAGAAGCTGAATGATTTGCTGACGGAATTGAAGAAGAAGAATGCCTCAGGCTTGAAAAGCAATTATGTCTTCCCACACTCAGATGGCAGAAAACTCAAAACCAAACTTCGCCGCCAATTAATCAAAATCGCCATAGAAGCCAATATCAAAGACTTGACCACCCTCCATTCCCTCCGCCATACCTTCGCCAGTCAGTTGATTATGAAGGGCGTGGACCTACCCACAGTCCAGAAGCTCATGGGGCACTCAGATATCCAGACAACGATGATATATTCTCATCTTGCCCCAGATCATTTGGCAGATGCGGTGGAAAAGTTGGACTACTGATTAAGAATTGCTTTCCTATCGAGCGCCCCAATTTGGAGGACGTGATATTACGCGTTTGGTAATCAGGCAAAGCCTTTTCACGTCCTCGGGTCCTTTGATGAGAATCAACCACCATAGCGGTTTCTTGCCTCGATCAAATTTGCGCAAAACAAATTCGTCCCGCATTACCGTGGCAAGAATATCCACTGGGTAGCCATCTACTCGGACTTCACCTTCTATTCTGCGACCACCCTTTCGTCCCCTAATCCATAAGGCTATGCAGTTAATGTGGCTTAATGGATGTTCGGCCATTACATTTGGTGATTCCTGTGGATGGAAGATTAAACCTAACTTCTCAATTTGTTCATACGCGGTTTGAAAAAGTTGCCGAAACTCAGGCTTCTCCTCTTCCAGCATTTCCTTCATCTTCCGCGGTAAATTCATCTGGCTAATATCCTCAAAATTATTATTACAGTAGCGAAATTACTTTTCCGATCCCTATAAATTGGGCTTTTCTCATTCTGCGAACCGACCTTATATAGTCACATTACGAAAATCCCGAAATTCAATCAAGGCAAATCATCGATTATTGTTGGTTTGAGCAATTGACTATTGCAGTGCTCCCCTATTATAATATATCTTTACATTTCCTAAATGGGTAGAATAGTCTATAAATTTGGTTTTTGTCTGGCGGCAGCAGTTTTAGTGTAAAGAGGCCTCTGGTTTGACTTGATATGAAAGGACTTCCGTGACCAAAGAAAAAATCACCCTTTCCCAGCTCGAATCTTTCCTATTTAAAGCAGCCGATATACTCCGAGGCAAGATGGATGCCTCCGAGTTCAAGGAGTTCATCTTCGGCATGCTATTCATCAAGCGGCTGTCCGATGAGTTCGACCGCAAGCGGCAACAGCTTTGCACAAAGGACTTCGCCCATCTCAAGCCGGAACTCGTGGCAGAGCTTATGGAGGACAAGACCTCCTATGGCGAGACTTTTTTTGTTCCCGTCCGCGCCCGTTGGCATGAGTCCTGGACTGATGAGAATGGTGAACTGGTACCGGCACTGAAGGACCTGAAGCACGACATTGGTAACATGCTGAACAAAGCGATTGCCGCCGTTGAAGAGGAGAACGATGCGCTCGCCGGCGTCCTGAAGAACAATATCGACTTCAACGCCGTCAAGGGCAAGACCAAGATCCCGGACCAAAAGTGGAAGGATCTGCTCGACCACTTCAATCAACCGCGGTTCGTGCTGGTAAACGACAATTTCGAGTTTCCCGATCTACTCGGCGCGGCCTACGAATATCTGATTAAATTCTTCGCCGACAGCGCCGGGAAAAAGGGCGGCGAGTTCTATACGCCGGCCGAGGTCGTCCGTCTGCTCGTCCAGATCACCAAGCCGGAAGCCGGTAACACGATCTATGACCCCACTGCGGGCTCCGGTGGCTTCCTGATCCAGTCGCACCAGTATGTCGAAGAACAAGGACAGAACGCAAACGACTTGGCGCTATATGGCCAGGACTCCAATGGCACGGTCTGGTCGATCTGCAACATGAACATGATCCTCCACAACATCACAAGCTTTACTATCGAGAATGGAGACACTCTGGAGGACCCACTGATTCTGGAGAAAGGTCAAATTCGCAAGTTTGACCGCGTTTTGGCCAATCCGCCTTTCTCGCAGAACTACAGCCGCGCCAATATGAAATTCACCAACCGCTTTCGAGAGTGGTGTCCCGAGAGTGGCAAAAAGGCCGACCTGATGTTTGTCCAGCACATGCTGGCCAGCCTTAGGTCCGACGGCCACATGGCGACGATTATGTCCCACGGCGTGCTGTTCCGGGGCGGCAAGGAAAAGCTCATCCGCGAGCTCTTTATCAACGACAACGTGATCGAGGCTATCATCAGTTTGCCGCAGGGCCTGTTCTACGGCACGGGTATTCCCGCTTGCGTATTGGTCTGCAATAAGAACAAGCCCGACGATCTGCGTGACAAGGTGCTCTTCATCAACGCCGACCGCGAATACGCCGAGGGCAAGAACCAGAACAAACTGCGCCCTGAAGACATCGAGAAGATCGATTTCGTATTCACCCACAAACGCGAGATTCCCAAATACAGTCGTCTGGTAGACAAAGCCGAGATCTCTGAAACCCACGACTACAATCTCAACATCCGCCGCTATGTGGACAACACTCCCGAACCCGAATCGGAAGATGTGCAGGCTCACCTGATCGGGGGCATCCCCGAGGACGAAGTTGCCGCACGAAGTAACGACTTCGCCAGGTTCGGCGTTGACTCCGGGACACTTTTTGAACCTGAACGGTCCGGCTACCTTGCCTTTTGCGAGCGGATTGATGCCAAGCCCGCGATCAAGACCACGCTCGAAGCAGACGCGGCCGTGCAGAAGACCATCGCCAAACATCACGATGCGCTCGAAACCTGGTGGACAGTAGCCCAGAGCGCCTTTGCCGAGCTCAGGAACGCCAACAACGGCGGCAGGAAGATGCCCGAGGTGCGGCTTGAACTCTTGACCACACTCAAAGAAAAACTTGTCCCGTTCGGTGCGTTGGATGAGTTCAAGAGCGCCGGTGTTTTCGTTAACTGGTGGCAGCAGATCCGTTACGATCTCAAGACAATCGTATCCATAGGCTGGCACCACAGCCTGATCCCCGACGAGTACCTCATTTCCGAGTTTTTCCAAGCGGAGGCCGCCGAGATAGAGAAGCTGGAAGCCACAATCAGCAAGGCCCAGGGCGAGCTTGCCGAGGCAGTAGAGACTGCCCAGGATGTGGCCGCCTATGAGCCCGACGAAGGCGAGAAGGTAACCGCCACGGTCGTTAAAAAGGCACTCAAGGCGCTGATTGACGACCTGAAAGACAGCGAGGGAGAATCTGCCCGGAAGGAACTGAGGAGCCTAAGGGACCAGGACAATGCGATCAAGGCCGTCGAGAACCGGATTAAGGATGCCAAATTGACATTGAGACAGAATACTGGCGAACTGGAAGTCAAACTACAGCTCAAGCGGCTGGGCGGCGACGATTTCAAGGCCGAGAATCGGGAGCTGATCCGCCAGGTAGGCGATCAACTCAGCCGGCTGGATGCAAGCAACAAGGCCGACAAGAAGAAGATTAGCACCTTGAAAAAGGACAAAGCCGTGCTCGAAGGGCGGATCGCCAAAACCGACGCAATCCTGGCTGAAATTGGCGACCAGCTCACCGAAGAAGAGGCAAAACGGCTCATCCTGAATAAAATTTACGACATTGCCAACACCGAACTGGAACGCTATCTCAACGCCGAAAAGCGTCTGCTCATTCACGGTGTCGAGAACCTGTGGGACAAGTACGCGGTCAGCAGCCGGATGTTGGAGGTAGAGCGGGACGCGACGCTAAGTACGCTGGATGGCTTTATTGAAGGGTTGGGGTACTTGCCATGACCTTGCCTCGTAGCTGGACGTCTAAACGACTTGATGAATTCGGAAAATTGTTTTCTGGCTCAACACCATCAACGACAAACCGGAGCTATTGGGGAGGGGATATTGTATGGGTGACACCGAATGACCTCAGCAAGCTTAAAACTCCATATCTGTATGATTCGGCGAAGCGAATCACCAAAGAAGGATTGCGAGGATGTTCTACCTCATTATTGCCGCCTGGCTCGATCGTGATTTCGTCACGTGCGCCGATAGGTTACGTTGCAATACCGAAAGTCGAATTCTGCACCAACCAAGGTTGCAAGACCATAAGCCTTCACAATTCGTTTGATTCCGAGTATGTTTACTATAATATTCTCTTTAACATCGATAGGCTCAAGAATATTGGTGAGGGAACAACGTTTGCAGAGGTTTCAAAGAAAGCACTCTCTTCCATTGAACTTGTGTTTCCTGAGGAGAAACCCGAACAAGCCAAGATCGCCGAAGTCCTTTCAACGGTGGATTGTGCGATTGAGCATACAGAGGCGTTGATTGCCAAGCAACAGCGCATCAAAACCGGCCTGATGCAGGACCTGCTCGCGCGCGGCATCGACAAACATGGCAACCTCCGCTCCGAAAAGACTCACCAATTCAAAGACTCGCCCCTTGGACGGATTCCGGAGGAATGGGAGGTGAAGGAACTGAGTGCCTGTGCGTTTATTACAAAACTTGCAGGTTTCGAGTTTACGAACTACTTCGATTATCGAATTGGGGGGGATATCATTGCACTGCGAGCACTCAATATAAAAAACGAACGCCTAGACTTGACTAACATCCAGCGAATACCGTCGGTTGTTTCTGAGAAGTTACCTCGCTCGAAGATATTTGCTGAGGACATACTCATTACGTATATCGGTGCATACATCGGGGATGTGTTGCGGATCGAAGAAAACGACAAGTACCATTTGGCACCCAATATCGCCAAAATTGTTGCCGGCCACTCGCTTGTTCCCAGATTCTTGGAAGTGTTCCTTCGCTCAAGCCTGGTGCAGCGACAAATTAAGAATCTCACGGCGGTTACTGCTACGCCAAGCCTTACGATGACTCAAATACGAAGGTTAATGGTAGCTATTCCGAGCGATGTCAATGAACAGAACAAAATCACTTTACGCATTCAGAGCGCAGGCAATGTGCTAAATTCGCTCGCGGCCCAGTCAATCAAACTCCGTTCCATCAAAACTGCCCTCATGCAGGACCTTCTCACCGGCGAGCGCCGCGTGACACCTCTGTTAGCCAAGACACAAGGGGCTGGAGAATGAGCACGAAACAGAGATATGCCCAGATAAAGCTTAAACATTGTGAACAATTGAAAACTCCGTAAATCAGGAAAACAGTATGCCAAACGAACACGAAATTAAAAGCGGAAAAATCCTGGTAAAGGAAATTTTCTCCAATATGTGGTTCCGCATTCCGGAATACCAGCGGCCCTATATCTGGTCGACTGATGAGGTAAATGACTTGCTGGATGATTTGACCTTTGCCCATAAAGAAAAGCCAAATCAGGAGTATTTCCTCGGGTCGTTTGTTTTCCAGGCCAAGAAGGCGGACTCGGCATCAGGACAGGCGTTTGACGAAAACGACTTGCTGGACGGGCAACAGCGCATGTCGACCTTGTTGATGCTCTTCGCCTGTATCCGGGACCTCTCAGATAGCGAAAAGGTGCGCCCCAGTTGCCAGAAATCTATTTTTCAAAAAGGCGACGATATTGACGATATTCCGGAGCGTACACGTATCGTCTTTGCAATTCGCGATACGGAGCAGGAATTTATTGATGAGTTCGTCAAAAAGGATGGCGGCACTCAAAATGAAATGGAATTGCCAGAGCTTGCCAAAACTGCCGAAACTCCTTCGATCCGAAACATGGCACAGGCCATTTTGGAAATGCGACGCTATCTGGCTGACCCGGAGAAAAACCTTGATTTAGTGAGCTTCCTCAGATTTCTCCGTAACCGGGTGTTGCTGATATACGTGGCCACAGAAGACCTGGATGACGCGTTTCGTTTGTTCACCATTCTTAACGACCGCGGCGTGCCTTTGCGTAATAGCGACATCCTGAAATCTCAGAACCTGGGAGCGCTCGATAATGACAAGGATAAAACGCAGTACACACGCTATGCCAAAATGTGGGAAGAAGCCGAGGGTGAGTTGGGAGAAGAGTTTGATCGCTTCCTCAATCACCTGCGCACCATCCTCCTGAAAGATAAAGCACGTCTCAACCTGCTCCAGGAGTTTGAACATAAAATTTATGTCCCCAGGGAAAAGGACAAGGCAACAGGTAAAACAAAACCCGTATTGTTAACCAAGGGAAAGGCCACCTTTGCAATGGTGGAGCGTTACCTGAAGCATTATAACACACTCATGGGTGGCGGCAATTATGATAAGACTGGAGGCGAATTCCGTTTTGACAATCTGATTATGGTAATGCTCAAGGGACTACCTTCGACTGACTGGATACCTCCCTTGTTGCGCTATTTTGATAAATTCAAGTATGACAACCTGCTGAAGTTTCTCATACTGTTGGACAACAAGCTTTCAGCCGACTGGGTTTCCCTCTACACGCCGACCAGCCGCATTGAGAATATGAACCAGGTCATTCGCGTGGTGGAAGAAACAAGCAACACGGCCGATGTTTTGAATAACCCCTGCTTTCAGCTTGATGCCGATGGTTTCAAACGAGAAACAGAGGTGGCGGTGTATGGGCGGCGCTTTATACGCTATCTCCTTCTCAAACTGGATTATCTTTTTCCGGACCACGCACATCGAATGAGCTTTGAAACCCTGTCCGTTGAGCACATCCTTCCGCAAAACCCGGCTGACGATAGCCAATGGAAGAAGGACTTCACCGATGCACAGCGAGAGGAGTGGACGGACCGACTCGGGAATCTTGTTTTAATCAGTACCAGGAAAAACACATCACAGGGGCGACTGGATTACGCCCTCAAAAAAAACAAGTATTTTGAGAAGCGGATCAGCACATGCCCAAACTCACTCAGGGTGCTCGAGAAGCATAATCAATGGACTCCCAAGGAACTCGAAGCCAATCATCGCTTTGTGATTTCAGAGCTGCAGAAACACTATGGCATCCAGCAATGCGGTGACAAGCTATGAAACAGACACCTCAGCACATTAAGCTCGACGAGCACAATCATGTCGAGAAGCCCCTGCTCGATCAGCTCCATGTTTTGGGTTGGGAAATCATCGATCTCGACAACAAGCAACACCCGGCCGACAGCTACCGCGAAAGCTTCACCGAGGTGGTGATGCTGCCGGTTCTGCGCGAACAACTCACAGCCATCAACCCCTGGCTTGAAGACGATCAGGTCGAGGAAGTGGTCAAACAGCTCACGGCCAGTTTTCCGAGTACCGGCCTTCTGGAAAACAACCGCCATCTGCTCCAACTACTGCTGGAGAATACGAGTGTCAGCGAAAACCGTCAAACGGGCGATAAAAGCCCAACGGTCCGCTTTGTCGATTTCAAGCAACGGGACAACAACCGCTTCATTGCCGTCTGCCAATACAAGGTGCGCATCCTTGGTACCGAGCACCACATCATCCCGGACATCGTGCTGTTTGTGAATGGTCTGCCGGTGGTAGTGATCGAATGCAAATCGCCCAAGGTCAAGGACGCCATCCCCGAAGCCATCGACCAGCTGTTGCGCTATAGCGAGCAGCGCGGGGCTAAGGGCGAGGGTAGCGCGCCGCTGTTCTTCTATAACCAGATCGTGGTCGCCACCTGCCGCCAGGAGGCGAAGTTCGGCACAATTACCACCCACAGCGAGAGACAATTTTACCGATGGGCCGATCCGTATCCACGGACGGTCGATGAATTGGAGCATGGAGCTAGCAGCCCCAACGATCAGCAGCGTCTGGTGGCGGGCATGCTCGACCCCAATAACCTGCTTGACCTGATCCGCACCTTCACCCTCTTTTCGGTCAACGATAAGGGCCAGATGATCAAAATCGTGGGCCGCTACCAGCAGTTCCGCGCGGTAAAGCTGGCAGTCAAGCGGCTTCTTACCGGCAAAAGCCCGCGCGAGCGTAGCGGCATCATCTGGCACACCCAGGGCTCTGGCAAATCGTTAACCATGATGTTCATGGTGCGCGAGATGTACCATCACGCCAATCTCTCGAACTGGAAGGTGGTCTTTGTCACCGACCGCTCGCAGCTTGAGAGCCAGCTCACTGAAACCAGCAAGAGCATCGGTTTTACGGTCAAGGTTGCGGAATTCATCAATCCTCGGACAATTCCTGATGGGAGAAGCCTAAAAGAGCTACTTCGTTCGGATTCGGCCGATCTCGTAATGGCAATGATTCATAAATTTCGCGAGGCTGATCTGACCGAGACATTTCCCCAACTCAATACAAGCCCGAACATCCTGGTGATGACCGACGAGGCCCACCGCGGGGTGTACAAGTTGCTCGGCGCTAACCTTGACAAGGGAATCCCAAACGCAGCGAAGTTTGGCTATACGGGCACCCCTATCGACAAAATGGAGAGGGTCTTCGGCGATTACATCGACAAGTACACTATGCGCCAGTCGATCGAGGATGGGGTGACGCTGGAGATCGTCTACGAGGGACGTACGCACAACGCCGAGGTCACCAACCGGAAAGCAATGGATACGGCCTTTGAGGATGTTTTCAGCGATTACAATCTCCAGCAACGGCTTCAAATACTGGGTTATGGGTCCCGTGATGCCTACTTGGAAGCCGAGCCAACCATCGAGGCAAAAGCCAAAGACATGGTCGAACACTACTTGACCCATGTATATCCGAATGGATATAAGGCCCAAGTGGTCACCACCTCACGTGAGGCTGCGGCAAGATACAAAAAGCATATCGATGCTGCCCTTGCGGCTGCGATCGACGACCTCGAAAGGGCTAACCCCAGGAGGCTCGATATCCAACATCTCAAGGCGATGCAAACCGACGTCATCATTTCCGGCAGCCATAACGACTTACCGCACCTCAAGGAGTTTTCCAACAAGTCCAAACAAGATAGAAGCATCAAGAGCTTCAAGCTGGCTTTCGGTGGTGAGGATGAAGGCGTCAAGGGTGATATGGGCATTCTGATCGTTAATAACATGCTGATAACGGGGTTCGACGCGCCAGTTGAGCAGGTGATGTACTTAGACAAGGTAATTGTTGCCCACAACCTGCTGCAAGCGATTGCTAGGGTGAACCGTGTTAGCGGTGAACATAAAGACAGGGGCTTTGTAGTGGACTACGTCGGCGTCGGACACCACCTCAAGAAGGCAATTGACAACTACGATGAACGAGAGCAGAAGGAAGTAATTGACGCCCTAAGCTTTCCCGAGGAGGAACTGCGGGAACTGTCCGATAGTCATGCCGCGATCATGGAACTGCTCAAGAAGCACCGGCTGGTGGACCTGACCGATCACGATGCTTTTTTTGATGTATTCTATGACGAAGATCTACGTTTTGATTACATGCTGGCGTTCAAGAAACTCACCAAGTGCCTGAATGTAGTCTTTCCGGCTCGGCAGGCGCTCGATTACATGGACGATTACCAGGCTCTTAACGAGATCAACATACTTGCAGGTAAACACTTCCGCGACCATCGGCTAAGCATGAAAGGTATTCCACCCAAGCTACGAGCCATCACAGACGAACACCTCGAATCTAAGGGCATCGACATTAAGGTTAAGCCAATCTCAATTCTCGACGAGGACTTTGTAAAGGACGTCGATAAGCGTCGCCGCACCAAAACCAAGGCGGCCGAAGTTGAGCACGCAATCCGCCATCACCTGGATGTGGAACTCGATGACGACCCGGACCTGCAAGCCTCCTTTGCAGAGGCATTGGCTATAATCTTCGAGCAGTTCCGTGACAACTGGAATAAGATCTATGAGGAATTGGAGAAGCTGCGGAAACGCATTATCAACGCCAGCAAAGAGCCGACCTATGGATTGCATCGAAAAAAACAAATGCCTTTATTTCGAATGTTTAAGCGAGAGATATACAGTAACAATGAAATGACCGATGATAAGGTTTCAGCGCTTGTTAATCTAACGCAGCAATGTTTTTTGGTTATCGAGCGTGAATTGAAGCTTACTGGTTTCTGGGAAAGTGTTCCTGCTCGCAACAAATTGAGAGAAGACTTACAGAGAATACTTTTGATGCCCAAGTTTAATCAGCTGCCTGATCTGATTCAAAATCGTGCCCATATAATCTCGCGCATGTTAGAAATTGCCGAAAAGAACAATGATATTATTCTTTATGCAGAGTGATGAATATGGATCTGAAATACACAATTGTTCGTTCTCCCAAACGTCGTAAGTTGACAATTACTGTTGAACGTGATCGTTCCGTGGTAGTGCACGCGCCGGAAAACACATCTGAAGAAAAGATTCGTCAGGTTGTGGAAGCAAAACGACAATGGATTCACGATAAAGTACACAATTCGCAGAAATACACAGAACTACCACACCCACCTGGTAAGGAAATGGTTAATGGCGAATCTGCTCTCTATTTGGGGCGTAACTACCGCATTGAAATAGTGTCTGATGGACTCAATGAAATAAAGTTTGCCCAGAAATACCTTGTTCCAGCCGATAAGACGGGTGTTATGAAAAAAGCTTTCAGGAATTGGTATATTGCACGTGCCAAAGAAAAAATCCCAACTCGAGTGCGCCATCACGCTCGTCAGCTTGGCGTTGAATACGGCAAAGCCAAAATCGTAGATAATCGCTATCTCTGGGGATCATGCACAGTTAACAATAATGTGAATATCAATTGGCGGTTAATCAAGGCTCCGGTGTTTGTTATCGATTATGTAGTAGTGCACGAGTTGGCACATCTGATGGAACCCAATCACACTCCCAGGTTTTGGAATATTGTAAAGACTCAGATTAATAATGTCGAGAAGCCGAGGCAATGGCTCAAAGAGAATGGTCAACTACTGGAACAGGCAATTTAATGTTATACTGATATCTGCAATAAAGATAATGTGTCCTGGGGCACATAATAGCGAGTAATTCTTTAAATCAAATCAAAACACTACTTGACTTCCGTTCGACAGTTGACGATATTATTAATGGAACTCATGTGACCCGGATATTTTTGTGCCCGAAATTTTGCCCGTGAGACGGGTGCCTGTTTCCGTAATCCGGGATCATGGGTTCCCACCTGTCGAGCGGGCATTTTTATTGAAGGGAGTTTCTTATGGAACCCAAAGGAACTTCTTGGGCAAGGGTGGCGCGGTCGCGCGCGCCCTCTCCCACTGATTTACCAGTCAATGCGGTTGGATATATTCGGGTCTCGACTGACGAACAGGCAGCAGAAGGGCAGAGTCTTGACAATCAGGAAGCAAGGATCAGGGCCTATGCCGAAAGCCAGGGCTGGGAGGTTGTCGAAATCTATAGAGAAGAAGGGTACAGTGGCAAGACAATTGACCGACCGGAGCTAAAACGGCTAACCAATGCCATCGCAGCCGGTCAAATCGACGTTCTTTTGGTTTATAGGGTAGATCGCCTTACCCGGAGGCAGAAAGACCTCTGGACGCTATTAGAGGACGTTCTGGAGCCAAATAAAGTAGGTTTCAAGTCAGTGATCGAACCATTCGACACGACAACCGCTCAGGGCAAGGCCTTTCTGGGAATGCTGGCGGTATTCGCACAGCTTGAAAGAGACACGATTGCCGAGCGGACAAAAGATACCTTAAAAAACAAACGGGCCAATGGCGAATGGTCCGGTCGCGTGCCGTTTGGTTTTCGCATTGGAGTAAATGGACAGCTTGAGAAAGATCCGGATCAGCAGCGATTGATTGCCAAGGCGAAGCGCTTGCGGAAGTGTGAAAAATCGTTTCGGAGAATAAACGAAAAGACCGGAATTCCGCTCGGAACATTGCATAGAATACTGAGCAAAAATGGACGCAACCGCAAGTATCGCAATAGTATAAAAGCTATTACCGTTCCATAAGCGAACGGTTTTGGAACAAAATGTTATCTGTAACTGCTCGGTTTGGCGATAATATTGAATCCTAATAGCGAGCGGTTAAGAAATGTCTATATTGAGTGACCTTGATTTTCTGCCCTTTATTTCCCTTTGAGTCAGCCATTTTTCGACTTGGGATTGTCTGAAGCGAACAAACCGCCCGAGCTTGATATGTGGAATATACTCCTGGTGAGTCCATTGGTAGATGGTGGATTTGGAGACACCGAGCACGTCGGCAATTTCTTGTGGAGTCAGCAGGTTTTCCATGGTCAGGCGTGGCATGGTGTCAGTTTCGTTCCAAATCCTGAGATCTTGTTGTCATCTATCAGAGCCGCCTTTCCGGCCAGCTTGGCGGATTGGGGGTTTGGCCGGAGACTGGGTTTTCCCAGTCTCCGGCTGTTGGTAAAATGGATGATTGAAATACCAACCCGCGGCTCCAAAATGCCGCGGCCAAACCGAAAATTTATGTGCGCGAATTTTATGTAAGCTCTTTTTTGACAAATTTTTAACTTAGGGGAAAGTTGGTAGTAGGTAAATGGTAGATGGTAATTGGTAAAAGGTAACCAGTAAGAGGTAACGAGTAAGAAGTAAGAAGTAGCACTCTGATCTCTCTGATTGAATAGATCACTCATCGGGTGCATTCCCCGTTAACGGTTCGATAATAGACGAAATCACCGAATACTGCCCGAAATCGGGTAATTTGGTCCCGTCATCGTGGCGTCGTTTAGTGTCGATAACTAGGATTCGGTACATCCGATTAGGGAATATTTTCTTTGAGAGTTGTTTTCCTTTTGGCGGAAGGCCCCAATTAGCAAGCATCCATTGTTTATAGTATTTGTGGCGATAATTAATTTTCTTGGGATAGGGGCAAGGCATGAAGAGTTCCAATCCATCATGCTTGCCTTCACAAATTCTGAATTTGAAATAAAGCGTAGGCCGAAATCCCCATCCTCGACCAGCCTCGACTTTGTAGCAAATTGCCCTATATTGTCCCGGCTTAATTCGGGGTCGAAATTCCTCTGCTACCGGACCATCATCCATATTATTGTCATTAAGAACATGTTCAATTCCGGTCAAGTTGGCCCTGTTATTATTATTTGTGTTCATCTTCTTTTTCCCAAATATTGGTTTGTGCACCTGCCTCGTTAGCCGGTTCGCATTCCAATCCCCACATTGTCCAACCTTCCCGCTCATTGCGTGAAAACAGCTCCAGGAATGCTCCAGTAGGGAACATTAATTCAATTATATCATAGACACATTCCGGTTTCTTGCTATGTTTGGTCCGTGGGTATTGGATGACCGAAACAGGTCTATTTTCCGGTGCGGGTCTGGGAAAATCACCCTTCACTCCAATCAGAAGAAGTTCGTGTTGGCCCCGGCACCAATACCCCATGCCCATCTTCTCCTTATCCCAAACCATGTTTGTTCGGTAAGTGAATCCCCATGCGTTCAAGACTTCAAGGGCTTCCTCTAATTTGGGAGCGGTTGCCCACAAGAATAAAGCGGCGTTGTCAGCGGTGGGAATCTCAAGAGCCTTAATCTCGTCCAGTTCCATGGTCTGATAATGAGATTCAATAGCGCGAGATTCTGTCTCAGAAAACTCGTACTTCCATGGCGGATCGGCGTAGATAACATCGTACACACCTTCGGGGAGGGGGGGAGATCCCTGTCTGTTGGAATCTTGTATTGCTTTTCTTAGTTCTCGTACCGACCAGCCTTCGGCCTCAGCCGTGTCAAGCCAGTGCTCCTGTTGTTCAGGAGACAACTTCGCAACTTCTTTATGGTGATTAAAAGTCAGATTGTCGTTACGTAAAGACAATTCAATCTTACCAGCTACCCATTTTGCGTCTTTAAGCGTCTGGTACTCATAGTCAGTTGTTTCCAATGCCTGTGCATACATTTCGCCATAGACAAGCTCCCCATGGTTCAACCAATCGCCAAGCCAAAACTGGATGGAACCTCCAATCAGTTTCAGGGTTTTGCCAATGAGGTCCCAGTGTTCAAACGAAATGCCACTGTCGATGGTCAGGCTATTTGGCCGGAACGTACACCGGGATAGGTTCAGGAAGGGCTTGACAGTTGATGTCGTTTCAGTTTCCCGATTTGCGACCATCAGGTCGGTTTGAGGCGAATTACAGCCGTCATCAAAGGGTTTTTCCATTTACACGTCTCCTATCACTACTTTTTGATTTTTCTTCAGAAACACTGGGGATAAAAGGGGAAACCTGCCCTAATTTGGCTATTTTTGAATGCTTCTCCTCTTCCGCCAACCCCTGCCAATAAGTTCTTGCAGACCACTCCCGTTTGGTAAGACCTTTCTGGGGGAGATTGGTGTTTTTACCAATCGCATAACGTTTAGATTTTGAGAGAGTACACTTGGGTTCACCGGGGAAATAGGAGCGTAACTTTTGATCCGGGTCGAGGGGACAGATGGACGCTGAACAGCGACAGAAGCGAGGGCACTGCTGCAAAGTTTGGTAAATATTTACAGAGGCGTCACCCATTACGCCTCCAGATTTCGTGAGACGCGCCCTTAAGTGCGTTTATACTTTCGGCGAATCGTAATGCCGACACAAGACCAGCTCCGTTGAAGAATCCCGCCAAATCCTCGTCAGTAGGGGAATTGGATAACACAAAAGTAACATTTTTCCCAATTCCAGACGGCTCAACTCCAACCAACTCGGCCTTATCCAATGCAATCAGGTATGCCGCGAAGATTAGCTTTTCGGTTCGGTAAGACCGTGATTTGCCTACTTTGACTTTACTCATAATTCAATGTCCTCAAACGAATTATCTATAATTTATGCTTTACTATTCGCTTCTTGGAATCAATATGATTCTGTCAGCGATAAATTATTATAGCATGTAGGGGAGGGGGAAACCCCGGGGGATATCTGGGGGGAAATTAAAAAAATCGAAATATTTATGATTTTTCTGAGTCGGTCTCGATGTCTTGATGAGGTTTGACTATTATAAACTCGGGCTTAATCGTGATATGACAATTTCCGAGTAAATCCACTTCGATAAGGCAGTCATTAGCGAAACGCTCTGCCTCTCCGCCATGTTTAATGAACCACTTGCGTATTGACATCGCCTGGGTAGATGGACTATTAACGTCACAATGGTTGTAAATTGCGTGCTTGGCAAGAGAAGGATTGCCGTCTTTATGAGAGTTTATCATAAACATGACGGCGCGAAAGTGTTTATCAGGGAGGTTGTATTTTTTGCCGGCAAAAACGACGGTAAAATCATCTTCATAAACAAAAAGTTTAGTTTCTCGATTAATGGGCTCCGCAGCACTCGCTGCAATTATACCATCTTCACTTTTAATCGTGGTTTCATCTTGTTTTTCCTGAGGTTTTTTCTCCACAATTCTCTTATTGTCCGCCAGCCTCGGAAACCGAAAATTGGGATTTTTTCGCAATTTCTCTCTAAATTGCCCCAAAACTGATTCAGAACGAGGATCTTTGCTTTCTTGCTTTTCCGGGAGAGGATCTAATTTTATATTCTCTATGCCCAATGCGTCCCGAGCGGTTTTCCAGTCGTCAAAAATGCTGCAGGGTTTTTGGCTTATGATATCAATATGGTTCTCATGGAGCCATTCACCATATTCTTGGTCGTTCTTAAAACCCAACGCCTTGGCGATTATCTCCTCTTGTTTCCCTGACAAGCGCATCTGAAGACAACTGAGCACACGGCTATCTACTTCCGGCCTTTCATCATTAAGTACATTTCTGCGTGAGGTATTCCACAAATAATCGACAATTTGCGCGACAACCACCAGGTCGTCAACACCGAAATATATTATCCTTTTCAAATATGGCGGCTTGTAATAATTGTGGGGTGTTCCACCTCTGCTAGTACTCATCCTCCGACGCTTTATTTCAGACCTTAAGTATACGTTGATAGGGTGGTTTTTAATCTCCTTAGCGAAACAGATATCCTCAAATCTTTCATACTTACATTCAAAGCCTGCGTACGTAAGTACGACCGGCGACATGTTTTCAAGCTGTTGAAAGAAACCATTAATAATATAGGGATAGGTTAACAATATAGAATTTAACGCAATAACACCCTTTTCACTATAATTGGCTGTTTGTGCATTTAATATAGCATCAAAGGTCAGTCTGTCGAGGGATACATTCGGTATTATGCCTGGTTTATTCAAATTATCGGACAGAACCTGTTTCAAAGCGAAAAGAAATAGTATATCAATCTTGTCAATATTAATTGAATCTTTCTGACCTAATTCCCAAATGTTTTTTTGAAAATAAAAAGGAATCAATTTCCCAAAGTTGAAATGGTCGCGCGGAAACGCCAGAATATTTATCACTTTGGCTACAGCCTCAGACGGATTCAATAGAGAATGATTATACCTGGAGGCGGATTTCCCGGTGGCCACGTCCCATAAACTTTTATTAATGTCTACAGTATAATGAATATCAAGCGCCTTTAGAACCAGTTCAATTTCACGAGTATCACTTCTTGATGAGCCAATCAGCTTGATGGGTAATCCAAAGGTATGCGCAGCCAGTATTTCATTTGCTATCAGCGACATTGGTGAGGTTTCAATGGCAAGAAGATAATCACTCACATATTGCCTGAGTTCAGCTTTTGAAAACTTTTTGTCTGCAGGTTGATTCATTTTTAAGGTCGTCAATTTTACTTCAATTACTATTTATTTAAATCTAATCAAACATTCCATTTCGGTCAACCAAAATGGGGAGGTGCCTGGGATGCCTATTTTCTATCGTCTAAACATATACCGAATTCACATCAGGCAGTGCAACTGCCTCTGGGCGTACCTCACCCAACTCTGCCATACGGCTGCCGTGAATCCTTGTCCACCGTGTCCTCAAGCCGCCGCATACGATCCTCAATTTCACCAATTTCCCTGATCTTGATCCAGGAGTTCAGCAATTGAGTTATGGCATTGGAGACGTTAGGGGCGAGGTCGCCGCGTCTGACCTGCGAAATCGTCATAGAGATCAGCCCCTCCACGTCCCGGACCGTGCCCAGTTGAACGTCAGGCGTGTCCTCTGGCAGGACCTTCGTCGATGGAATACGACTCCGTTTGCCGCCTTTTTGTCCCGCTCTTTTCCGTTCCTCCGCCTTTGCCGGATCATGGAAAAAACAGAACTTTGAACCATTCATGGCCGGTGATCCGCATCTTCGACCATCCTCGTGATTGTGTTCACACATTGGATTTTTCATGTTATAACTACCCCCGGTGTCGAAGTACCTTTATCTAATACAGGATTATTATTATCTTCTATGTCCCACCCATGAAATGATCGAACCCGCTCCCATCTTTCGAGGTATGCCTGCGCATCCCAGCCTGAATAACGGTAGCCGATGGGTATGTAACCGTTGTTTCCTTCTTTCTGTTGGGCAAATGTTTCCCGGATTTGTTGGGCGTATTCTTCCAAGTGTTGAAACGAGGAAACCAGAGCCTGTTTTTCACCAAGGTCATCACCGTCGATCCTGCTATCTTCTTCCTTGGCCGCCTGGTCGAGTTCCTCCTGCGAGACAGGTCGCAGTAGTTCTTTCTCCACAAAGGCGGGTGGTTCTAATGCCTCGCCGGGAAAAGCCAATCGTTCCAGAGTGGAGAGGAGAGATTCTATTAGAATGACTGTTGGCACTTTTTTCATATTGGCCGATATAGTCAGGTTTCGCAGCCGTATTTCCCGATCCTCGCCAATCAGTACATGGGACTCGATTCTCTCCAGGCGACAATTGAATCTATTCGACATAACCAACCGCCTTTTTGAGTCGTGACCACCGTTGAAGGAAAAGATCGGGATTCCAGTCTATCGGAATCTCGCCGGATTTGTGATCCGGGACATTAGGGAATGCGCCCGGTATATGCTGCTGGTTGCAGATCTGAGTATTGAGATACATGTGGATTTCGCCTTTGTATTCGTCGAGCCAATCCAATAGCCCTGATTTCAGTTGCTCAACCTCATGTTCAGGCAGATTCCAGGATGCCATTTTGGCCCTCTCCGCCGCATTGTAATCCAAGACATCGACGGAAACCGGTTTCGACAAAGCCCGATCAAGAAACTCCGGCCGCTCCAATAGATCGTCCAGACCGGCATTATTCTCCGCAACCTCCAAGACATATTCCATCAGGACAACATCGGAGGATTTCCATGCATTTATAGATTCGGTTAATTCCTTGATGTTACAGGTCGGTTTCGCTGTTTGGTGTGACACGACCTCCTCTATCCGGCGCAGTCGGTTCTCAAATTTGCCCACATGGCACCCCCTCGACAATAATATCCGGCCACAGGCCCGGTACGGCATGAGCCAGTCTCCTCAATCGACGCAGCATACAAGATTCCTTCTGCTGTAGAGAGCTATGCGGACTGCTGGCCAATCTGTCGATATTGACTACTCTTGATATGATTTCCCGCCTGAAGTCTCCGATCTGGCCTGGTTCATTGTATCCGGGCAGGGCCTTCGCCACGGCATAAAGCCGCGCCATGCATTCCTCGGGAGAAGAGTCATCACGGCCAAAATGAATTGATGTTTCAAGCCGACCAAGGCGAGCATTAATCCGCATATTCATAAGCGTAGCCCTCCTTTGGGTGCAGTTGAGTATCAAGTCGTTCCCATCTTAATACCATTCTACCCATCAAGATCATCCTTTGTGTAGGATTCGAGAATCTGGGCTTCCCGTGCCCAGCCTTTAGCCTTGAAGTTGTCTATCAATGCCTGTCGGATATTAGGATCATCAATATCATAGCCGAACCTCCTGCATCCGTGTCTGAAGTTCCTATACCTTAACCGTTCCATATCGACCTCATGCTCGGCACTTTCCATTTGGAGTGATAAACTGGCTTCGATTCTGTCTAATCTGGAGTCGAGACTTCTT
The DNA here is from genome assembly GCA_030668485.1 of Candidatus Zixiibacteriota bacterium. GTDB lineage: Bacteria > Zixibacteria > MSB-5A5 > GN15 > JAAZOE01 > DAOUTW01. Next base: position 2,185 of record DAOUTW010000061.1, on the reverse strand, counting down.
TTCATAATGCAATCCTCAGAGTCCAATGAAACTGATAATGTCTATTGAAAATAATAGTGCACTTGGTGAAAAAGCAAGATAAAACTGCACAAATGTGCAGTATTGATGTATTTTCTTGCTTTTAAGGGATTCGCCTATGGTCCCCTTAAATGACACGCCCCTAATCTTATACAACCTGGCCATTTGTATGAACTCGGACAGAATTTATTTTGTACTGCTGTCTTTGGGCTTGACAAATCGTTGAAACTCCAATATAATTAGTTAGTTAAGAGAGGTGAGACGGGGACTGGCGCACAATTGGCATTGATCGACATCAACCTTGACAACTTAAAAGCATATAATCATGGAAGACGATTCTGGATCAGGGGTATTCTCTCTTGGTCATATTGGCAGGATTTGAGGTTGTCCGGTCGGTCCCAACGCTAACCCATAGGAGTTGGCACTATGAAACGGGTGATAGCAGGACTCATTATGGCTGCTATATTTTGTAGCCTCTTCACTGCACCTTTATACCCACTGCCGTATGATCCTAATCTGCCAAGTAGTGACATCTACGAACATTCACCAAATATTGGTCCCGCAACGGATGATACTTCTTGGGACGATCCGCTGAGGTCATATAATCCAGGCGTCAATCGAGATAATAGGGGCGGATTTTTTGAGACGAATCTTTATAGTCTATCTCGGTTTACCACGTTCACTCGGTTTTTAATCTGGAGGTTGTTTGACAACCGAGATGCCCAAAGAACAGATCTACCCCAACCTAAAGAGCAAGAAATAATCAGAATCGTGAAATGAAGACTACCGCATCCGACAATATTCAAAAGGCTGAAAAGCTGATTAGTGCACGTCAATTCAGGCAGGCATTAATAGAGTTGAACGCAAATGATGTCACGGCAGCTTCTGGTGAGGAGAATGCGCAGGTAGATCTTTTAGCCATTGAGGCACAGCTCTATTTAGGCGAATATGATATACAGGAGCCATTAAATCGTGTTCTCGATTATTATGGAAGAAGCCATGAAATAAGCAAGCTCGCATTAGCCAAATTTCTCCAAGGATGGTTCCTAATTGCCAAGGGAAGTCATTTTGATGCTCGCGAGGTCTTATTAGAATCATATGTTTTTTATAAACGTTGCAACAGCATTTCCGACCAGGCAAGGGTATTGAATCGATTAGGATTCGTTTCTTATCAGGTGGGCGATTACAGGACAGCATTCGAACAATTGGAGTTATCAATATCATTATATAAAAAGCTTAATAATCAGACAGCGGAGTATATTGTATCCAAAAATCTCGGTGCCCTATATTATGCCAGTGGTTCGATAAAAAAGTCAATTGAGGTTTACTCCAGGCTGGAACAGGAATTGTTTGTTCATTCGGTAAAGCATAGCTCATTTTATCTGAATTGCTCAATCCCCTATGCAATGCAGGGACGAGTGAATCGCAGTAAGTCGATTCTTCAGAAAGCCCTGAAATTTCTTTCCGGCAATTTTCATGAAGAGGCGGTTTATTACGAAAACCTCGGATGGATTCATCTGATTGAATCCGATTATCAGGCAGCAGAAAAATCATTGCAGAATGGACTGGGAATATCGCTTGATATAGCACCTGAGTCAGCGTTGGTATCGCAGATAAAACGTCATTTGGCTGATGCCTATTTGGGTCTTGAAAAATATAGTACTGCTAAGAAATACTGCGATGAAGCCTTGGCTGTGGCGGGAAAAATCAATGAGCGAGTGGAGATTGCGGCCTGTTATAGGATTTATGCACGGCTCGATTGTCAGAACAGAAATGAAGATAAGGCAAGGGAATGGTTCAAAAAATCGATTGATCTATTCGCCATGATCGGATCACGATACGAATTGGCTATGACCCAGTATTGGGCCGCCATTTCGGACCTTTATCATAACGGCGAGAGACAGGCACTTCTTTATCTTGCGCGCGAGTATTTCGAAAGCGAAAACGTCGTTCCATATGTTGAGAAAATAACCCAAGAAATCAAAAGCGTTCAGTCATTACCAATGCCGCAGCCAATTAATCCTGATGGTGAGGCTCCGGTTATTGTCGCTATCGATTCTGAGATGAGACGGTTGGTTGATCTGGCAAAGCATATTGCTCCCTCCAACATGTCAGTTATGCTAACCGGCCCGACAGGCAGTGGCAAGGATCTATTTGCTCGATTTAT
>DAOUTW010000131.1 GCA_030668485.1 Candidatus Zixiibacteriota bacterium | reverse complement strand
GTCAGGAATACTATATCAGTGAGACTATTATCGGTGAACCAGTAGCTTTTGAACAAATTGATGATCGTTATTTCGAGCTATATTACGGGCCGATAAAGATTGCCGTCTACGATGACGCTAGAAAGAAAATCATAAAACCAAAACAGAAAAAAAGGAAACGTTGTTGATCTTAATAAAAAAATGTGTTACCTAGGTGCTGGGTCTATTCTGTTACCCAGGTCTCGGTACGTACAATAGCCGTTATCGTTAACGTCACCCTGACAATATGGATTGGGCGCAGGTCCGCCGGCGAATACATAAGCGATCATAAACACAATATCGCCGACATTAAGCATGCGGTCAAAATTGGCGTCGCCGCAGACATAGGGAAACATTTTTACCGGCCAACAGGCGCCGCCTGACTCCCACAAAGTTATCGGGACCAAGAGATCATATGTAAAGTCTAAAAAAACGAACGCTCCGGATGGCGGGATAAAACAACTGTCGATGCACATGTTCAGGACAGCATCGTCCGCCGGTTCTTCCATCATAAAATTATAACTGTACATAAGCTCGAGTGGCCCCGGATCACAGCCATGCATGCCTTGCCCCCACACATACATGGTATCGCGGCCCACCTCATCAATATCATGTTCTCCAACCCCCGGGCCGGCCATATCAAAGCAACTCATTCCATACCACCGGGATGGATGTGGGTACCAAATCCACCCATACGAATCACCCCATCGCCATACCGCTCCATCGGGGGACCAGAATTGGTGGCCGAGACTTATACCGGCAAAGGGCACATCGTTTTCAATGTAAATATCAAATGTCGATGGCCAGGTAGCCCAGATAGTATCATGCTGATCATAACTGGTTATTCCGACATCGACGGCATTATCGGCTGATGATAAACTGGGCATTATCATTATTATGGCCACACAAGCGGCTGACATTCTCAATAAATATTTTTTAGACATACAACACCTCATGGACAGCATGGTTCAACCGGCGGCGGGCCGCCTTTGAAGATATAGCTTACCAGATAAACGGCATCACCGACATCGACCGGATGAGTTCCATTGGCATTGGCCTGGCAATACGGCACAGGCGTCGCACCTCCGGTGAAAACGAATGCTACAATAAATACGATATCGCCGACATTAACCGCTCCGTCGAAATTGGCATCACCACATTGCGGAGAAGCCACCGGCCAGCACCGACCTCCTTCCGGCCAGCCTACGGAGTAGTCCATTAAGGCTCCGCCGCCATCAACAAATACAAACCAATCCAACGGCGGCACAAAACAACTATCGATGCAGAAAGTCGATGGCCCTTCGGGGTCATGATCGCGAATGGTGAAATGATAGGAGTACATGTGTTCAAGAGGTCCTGGCGGAACTCCTCCCATCAAGCCGAATCCCCCGCACAAAATCGTATCGCGCCCGACCAGATCGACATCCTGCTCGGTAACGAGAAATCCGGTCATATCAAAGGGGTCACCACACATTCGGCTCGGGCATACTACTCTTACGCACTCCGTTGTCTGCCCCGAACCGTTGACATTCTCCCAGCGCCAGACGGCACCGTCATCCGACCACATTTGAAATCCCAGGCTCATGCCATCAAAAGTGATATCATTTTCGATGTAAAAATCGAATGTGGATGGAGTCATAAGCCAGATCGTATCGTGCTGACCATGGCTGGTCATATCGACATCGATAGTGACTTCCGCCCCCACCGATGAGAGGCAAAAAGCGGAAATGGACAATATCAAGACAAAATTGATATAATAATTAGGTGTCTGAGAAGTTTTGGTCTTATTCATTTCAATCCTCCCATCTTCATATAGAAGAGACATTTCCACACAGTAGAATAATCAGGGACATATCGGGTCGGGGCCCGATTGAAAAATGTTTTGCAGCATATATACGGCGTCACCTATATCAACTTGTCCATCGCCATTGGCGTCACCCAGCCTGAAATTCTCCGGCTCGGGTCCTCCCTTGAAAATAAAGGCAATCAGGTAAATAGGGTCGCCGACATTAAAATCGCCGTCACCATTGACATCGCCGCAGACATAAGGGAAAGCCTTAACCGGCCAGCAAGCCCCGCCCGGCTCCCACAATACGGTCGGATGAAACGCACTACCCATAATGTTGACAAATACAAAAGCCCCCGAGGGGGGAACAAAAATACTGTCAATACAGAATTCATAGATTCCCTGATCATCAGGTACATCGAGAACTAAGTTGTAGGACAACATATGCTCCAGCGGACCGGGATCAAGCCCTTGCATCATGGCCACGCCGCCGTGCATGACCAGATCCGGGCTTATCCCATTGGTATCGTATGGATGCGGCCATCCAAGACCCATATCCCAGATCGACCCATCCGGCATACGCGATCCCGGGACGAATTCGTACCAATAGCTATCCCCACCCCACATCCATGTTACGCCATCCAGGGAGAAAAAAGTGAACCCAAGACTAATTCCGCCCAACTGAACATCGTTTTCAATGGACATCGCAAAGGTAGTCTGCTTGGCCGCATAGATAGTGTCATGCTGTTGCCAGCATGTCATCTCGAAGCCAATGAGATTGTCGGCCAGTGATATGCAGGGCATTATCATGACCATAACCACACAGGCGGCTGACGCTCTCAATAATTTAATTTTAGACATAAAACACCTCACGGGCAAATTAGATCGGGGCCCGATTGAAAAATGTTTTGTAGCATATAGACGGCATCGCCAATATCCACTTTGCCATCGCCATTGGCATCACCGGCAAGGAAAGTCCACGGCTCCGGCCCTCCCCTGAAAATAAAGGCAATCAGGAAAATCGGGTCGCCGACATTAAAATCGCCGTCGCCGTTGACATCACCGCAAATATACGAGGTTTTTACCGGCCAACACCGGCCGCCATGTTCCCAGAGTACCGTGGGAGTGTAAATAGCGCCATATGTGTCAACAAAAACAAAGGCTCCTGACGGGGGAACAAAGCAACTGTCGACACAGATGCTGCTCAACTCCTCGCCGCCAGCCACAAAATAATAGGAATACATATGTTCCAACGGCCCGGGCTCCATGTATTGCATCAGGCCAACACCGAAGGATAGGATGGAGTCATACCCGATTTCATCGACGTTCTGATAAGTCGTAAGCAAAGCCCCAACCATATCAAATGGCCATGGGTACATTCGACTGTCGATAACAAGGGATCGGCAAACGTGATAGTTCTTGTCGCAGTACACATTCTGACCTTCTTCTGAATAATCTCCCACATCCCAGGACCAGGTGGCGCCATCATCGGACCAGATTTTGAACCCGAGGGTGAAACCTCCCATTTGTATGTCATTCTCAATCCAGATATCAAAGGATGAGACTTCGTACCTCCACAAGGTATCCCCGGAATTGATCCTGATATCAACTAAATTGGCGGCAGCAGCCGATCCCGCGATGAGGAATATCAGCATTGTTGAGATTAATGTGGTTTTCATATTTCATCCTCCCTAGAAAGATAATTGCGCTGAAGGCAGAGATAATTTCATATGGCAATTTCCGCGTTCAGCCTTATGGACGAAATCACGGCATATTGATGAAGAAAATAATAATATGTCCTAATATTAAGATATCCGTGATTGCCGAATTTGTCAACTAAAATAATAGACTTTGTCAAGGCAAAATAGAAATGTCCTATTCTTAGCAAAATAGAAATGTCCTATTTTGTTATTTCATTGTACATCCGTTTTCTTATCACCGTCTTCAAGGGCGATCTCCTCCAGGGATGGTTATTGGAAGGGGGAGTTGGTC
>DAOUTW010000025.1 GCA_030668485.1 Candidatus Zixiibacteriota bacterium | reverse complement strand
GTGATTGAGGGTAATTAAATCAATGAATCGGCATACCACAGGCGGTCACCCAATCTTCGCAACTGCAGGGAGGCGGGCCACCCTTGAAAACATAGCCTATCAAATAAACGGCGTCGCCGACACCGCCGCCGCAATCTGCATTTGGATCACCGCTGCACAATTCATAGGGCTGAGGTGCCGGGCCGCCTTTAAAAACATAGGCGATGATATATACAACATCCCCGACATTGGCAACTCCGTCGTCATTGGCATCACCCGGTCTGCAATCGCATACATCGCATGTTACCGTTGCGCAATTGGAGCCATCTCCCTGATAACTCCCACCCTGGGATTGGCAATAGGCATTAGTTACATCATCAATACAAGTGAGTTCCGGCGTACAACAAGCACCGGTAGGAGCCGTGCAGGTAACTGTTGCGCAATTGGAGCCATCCCCCTGATAAATACCGCCCGAGGACTCACAATCTACAGCATTAATATCATCAATACAAGTGAGTTCCGGCGTACAACAAGCACCGGTAGGAGCCGTACAGGTAACTGTTGCGCAATTTGATCCATCCCCCTGATAAATACCGCCCAAGGACTCACAATCTTCAACATTAATATCATCAATACAAGTGAAATCCGGCGTACAACAGGCACCCGTCTCTTGAGCGTAAGCCCCGGTTACTCCAAAAAGTATTATGCCCGCGATACAGATAATTATGGAAAAACGAGTGTTTTTCATATAACCTCCCCTGATAAGCCATTTTATTCTTTAAACCAATAATCCCGGAAAAAGCAGTACACCTGAAAACATGCTCCAACTTTTAGAATTATCCTAACCACCAGTTGGCGTATAGATGCGTAGCTAATTACAATATACTTGGTTTCAGGAATTTGTCAACAATACCTCTCGCAGATAACACAATGATTAATTAAAAAAACGCTGGATATGCTGCCATTAATACGATTAACTATTAATATTACGCAATCGGGTGTCCAAATAGTGTCCATGGCAAAGCCAAATCAATGCAAACTCCGGCACAAGCAAAAGCTTGTTTTTCATGTCCGCGGATTAGCTCGCGGAAACATACCCCGCTAATTTATGATATTGCATGATTTGGCGCAAGGAACTTTTTGTATTTGGGATAACACATTCCAGAAGGAGTGCGGCACCCGGCGAAGAGCAGAGCCCTAACTGTCATCGTTTCCGATAGATACGGCAATGAGCCCCATCGTAAACATTGTGCCAATACTCATCCACGACATCAAACACGGGATAATCGTCCTCATCAAGCGGATCGCAGACAAATGCGATTTGTATGTCATATTTATCGCAGAAACGATTCAGACAGATTGTGTCCGAGCATTGCATCAAGGTATCATAGTCGGAATTTAGTCGATCCGATATGTCGGTTTTCAACTGATAATATTCCCCGGATCGCCATGCGCGCAGGGCATGCGCCGGAATGTATGGCAGGACGTTCAATCGATAGTTTTCAGCCGAAACCAGGATAAACTCATCTGTCCGCATATTCGTGTAAAGCTGATTAAGGACTTGCCTGGTCATCATGGCCTGATGAACCGGTAGGTCTTCCCTCTGCCCCCTATATGCACCCAGTAGATCGCTGTAATGATAATAAACTCCAATGACGGCGAAACATAATATAACCCCCCGGGCCAGTAGCCTTTTCTTCTTCATCCCAAGCAACATTCCGACCGCCAGAGGGAGGAGAAGAATTAGGATGAAAAAATGAATGCGAATGGCATACTGCGGCAGATAATGATAAAATGTCAGAAAATAAGCTATCGCGGCAATAATTATAAGGCCGTTGTTTCGCCTGGTTTTGATCATTGCCGCAATGCCGCCGAGGGCGGCAATCAATCCGGCCCATACTATGGGTTCGGCGAGTTTATGCCCGCCCGGTATCAGTAATGTCCGCCCGAGTGTTGAGAAAAACGATATATCGGGCAATCCCGGCCAAAGAGAAAAGGCGGCGGTACCGAACATATTATTGGAGAATATCACATATGCGTGAATATAAAACGGTATCAAGGTGACCAACATGGTACCGATCGCGACGAAAAAGTGTTTTTTCCGGCGACGAAGCAAAGCTTCGGAGAGCAAAAACAATCCGATCAAAAACAGGTACCCGGGTGAGATGAGAAAGGCAACGCCCCAGAGTAAGCTATAGCCAACGGTAAATCGATATTGCCTATCCACACGATAATACAACCATAATCCGGCCAAAAAGACAGGCATCGAGAAATAAAAGGCGCTCGCCAGCAGCAGGTTCGCATTGTTGATAAACTCAGCTATCAATGGCAAGAGCAATACGGTATAAACGGCTGTTTCCTTATTGAATCGTGCCTTGGTCAACTTGTAGAGAAAGAACACAGACAGAGCCGTTGCAAGTATTATGGCTAAGACCAGGGCATGATCCAAGCCGAATCCAATAAGGACCAGGGCTGCCAGAAAATAGTGATAATAGGGCGGATGGAAGGTTGAGTATCCGGTAACCGGGTCGGCATACGGTTCCCCCTCCATAACGCAGAGAACCTTCCCCTTGACATATTGAATATCGGGCGAAAAGATGTATGCAGGCAGGAGGTTGTACAGGAGTGGACCAAGGATGATGACACAAAAGGCGATAAGGACGAACCATACAACCCTGGATTTCAAGTGCAAACTGTTGTTTTCCAATGCCATCATCATATCACCTGCGATCCAATATAATTCTCAAAGTGCATTTCTCAAATTGAAATTGACTGACCAAATGGTGTCAAGATTTATTCAGCACTCAAAGTGGTAGTTGGCCTTAGACACATGAGTTCAAATTCATTTCGCACTTTTTTGTAATTGATAGAAATGCGGCACCCGGTCTAAAGACTATAGCAGCGCTCCTTATTTTTTATTGAGGCTTTTTATGATCCGCTTCGTCTCTTCCAGATCGGAGCCGCTGGTGAGCATCGCTCTCCCCCCCGGGATGGCGGCACGGATTTTGGGAACAGAGACCAATTTACCATTGACCAAAATAGCCGTTCTTTTTCCGACATTCTCACCGGTTACTTTCTCAAAACTCTCAGCGGCATCCTTATTGAGGATTATCCCGATCAACGGATTTTCCCCGCCCCTCATAAGATAGGCGGAATCAATACCGGATTCGTCAAACATCGGCTCGGCATGGAGATAAAATGTCTCGCCGGTAATTGCAAACACAGACTCGATCAATCCTTCTGCCGGTTCATCATCAGCCACCCGAAATTCAAGCGATACCTGTTCCGCCGGCGTATCCTGAGTTTGCTCTCCGGATTTCTCCTGACCGGAGCAGCCCAATAAAAAGAGGCTTATCAACAGACATAACGCCTTTTTCATACCCAAATATCCTTTCATCCCTTAATGCTATCGGGGTTTGCATATCCCATCTGAATATCATTTAAACACACTATTACCGCAACAGAATTTTAATCATGATCGGTTTAGGATTTTTCGACCAACCGTGAATAATATGCTATATAATTTACGACAGTTATTATCCGCACAGAACGGCGCCGCCGTTCACATTCAATATTTCCCCGGTCATAAAAGTCGACAGGTCCGAGGCCAGAAACAGAACCGGTCCGGCCAGTTCATCGGGGTCGCCGACTCGCCCTAATGGAATCTGCGCCGCAACTCTGGCGCGTCCGTCACCGAGCAGGGCATCATGACTCATGTCGGTTTCAAACCAGCCCGGGGCGACACAATTGACGCGGATATTGTATGCGGCCAGTTCCGGCGCCAGCGATTTGGTCAGGCCGATCACGGCGCTTTTGGAGGCGGCATAGGGAGAATGGAAGGCCTCTCCCCTCTGCCCTGCCGTCGATGAGATATTTATAATATTTCCTGATTTCTGCCGTTTCATATGAGGTACGACTGCCATCGCGGTATAGAAGCTACCCAGAACATTTATATTTATCGTATCTTTCAACCGCTCCTCGGTCATTTCATCAATCGGATTATGCTCCCATATTCCGGCATTATTTACCAGGATATCGATGCGGCCGAATTCCTTTACCGCCGCCTCGATCATGGCGTCGACCTCTGATTTTTTGGCAATGTCGGCCTTATATTCTTTGGCCCTGACACCAAAGCCTTCCGCCTCTTCCCTGACCTTAACGGCGCTGTTATCATCGTTGCGGTAGTTGATTATCACATCGCATCCGGCCCGGGCAAAGAGAAGTACTATAGCCTTGCCTAACCCCCGCGAACCGCCAGTGATTAGTGCCGTTTTGTTTTTCAAACTTATCATCGCATATCCTCGCTACTCATGTTAGATACGATCACTATTGAGCCAGCCACCGTTTCAGCCATTCAAATTGCTTTTCATAGATAACACGCAAATTTTGCAACTTGCGGGCATTGTGGCCCTCGTCGGGGAGATACAGCAATTGCGATGGAACGCCCAGCCGCTGAAGAGCTGTGAACATCTGTAATCCTTCGCTGAGATCGACGCGGTAATCCTTTTGACCGTGAATAACCATGGTTGGTGTCTTAAAGTTTTTGGCGTAGGTCACCGGCGAAGAACGGACATATTCATCCCAATTATCATAGGGAGTCCCTTTGTATTCCCATTCTGGGAACCATAGTTCCTCGGTCGAGCCGTAGCCGCTTATGTGATTATAAGTACCATCGATACTGACCAGGCATTTGAATCGATCGGTATGGCCACAAATCCAGTTGGCCATAAAGCCGCCATACGATCTCCCCAAGGCGGCCATGCGGGTGGAATCGATGAAGGAATGCGTTTCGATTAAATGATCGACACTTTTCATCAGGTCTTCGTAATCGCCCTTGCCCCAGTTGCCGGAAACGTATTCCTTGAATTTCAGGCCGTAACCGACACTGCCATGCGGATCGATCTGAGCCACCACGTATCCCTGCGCCGCCATCAACTGGGTATTCCATCCATAGTAATTGAAATCGCCCAGCCAGCACCACTGCGGTCCGCCATGAATCAAAAGGACCAGAGGGTACTTATGGGTTGAATCGAAATCAGGAGGTAAGGTCAACCAGCCATGGACCGAATCATCCATAGCTCCGACAAACCAGAAATCCTCGCCCTGATTCATATCAAGGTCAGCTATGATCACTTCGGTATATTCGGTGAATTGTGACAGTACCTTTGATTCGATATCGAAACGATACAACTCATACGGCTTATGCGATTGGGAGCGGCTGACGATCATAAACTTGCCGTCCGGTGAAACCTGCATTTCGCCGTAGACGGCAGTATCCAACAATGTATCGACCTTATCGGTCGCAATTTCTATTCTGTAAATTTTCGCAAGACCATGCTCGATGGCCGAGAAATAGATATAATCCGAGTCGGGTCCCCACTGATATCCGCCTATGGAGCGATCGAATTCGGTGGTCAGATTGACATGCATCCCCTCTCCCTTATCATACAAAACCAGGTCGCGCTGATCCGACTCGTATCCGGCTCGCGCCATGGAATGATAGGCGATGAAGCGGCCGTCGGGCGAATATTGAGGCGATTGATCGAGGCCGCCATTGTCGGTGATTTTAATTGGATCGCCGCCGTTGGATGAGATGACAAAGAGATCGTTGTTGACTCTGACGGCCGGATTGTCGGTGGTATTCATGGCAAAGCATATTTCTTCGCCATCGGGAGAAATGGCACAGTCTCCCGATCCGCCGAGAAGCGATGTCGGCGCGTCATCGGGCTCGCCATAAACCTCTTGGTAGGAGCCGGAGTTGATATCATAAATTAACATACGATTGACCTTACCATCATCCCATCGGTTATAATGCCGGTAAAGTAATTTATCGTAGAGGCGAGCCTTGACCGGATTTCCATCCTGCTCCAGATGCCGGGCCTGATTACAGCTATCGGCATGGCAATCGGGGAAAACCCGGGATACAATCAGAAGTTTATCATTGGATAGAAAAACCTGAAATGACGATACTCCGGTTGATAATTTTGTTACCAGCCTTTTCTCGCCGCCATGCTGTCCCATCCGCCAGATCTGGGTGGTTCCGGAATCGTCGGATGAGAGGAAGAAAATCCATTGTCCGTCAGGGGACCAGCGGGGATGGTATGCGGAATTTTCTCCACTGGTCAATTGCATTGGATCGATGCGACCATCATAGATCATCCAGATATGGCTTTCGCTGGAATTTGCCGTCAGGTCCCGAGTTGTCATAACGAACAAAACTCGTGAACCCTCGGGCGAAATTTGAATGTCACCGTACCTCGGAACGCTATAGAGATCATCAAAGGTAATATGGCGGGCGACTATTGGCGTCATCAGACAGAGGCTTATCGTTATAATCAATAACTTTCGCATTTTCTGCCGTCCTTTGTCCATTAATACTTGGCGATATAATCTTAAAGGGTATCTAATTCAATAGCGGAATAAAGGCAAGTTCGATTTTAGTCAAACGGAAAGATCAAACTTTGACATGCAGCCATTTACCATTGCGGAAATAGAAATAGAAAACCGTTACTGAAACCAGAGTAGCTCCGGTGATCGACCACCAGACGGCGGTCTGATCGAAACCCAGAAGTCGCGTGGCGATATAGACGGCGGGGATTTCGATAATCCAGGCATGGAAAATATTAATAAACATCGGCGGTCGATTTTCGCCTACTCCGGTATAAATATTTTCCATCATAATATGCAGCCCCAAAAACGGGAAACTGACCGCCAGGATTCTCAATATTTCAATACCATACTCAATGATTTGCGGATCTTCAAAAAACATCCTCATGATTTGGTAGGCGAACACAAAGGTTAACAGCCCGAGAACAGTCATCATCCCGGTTGCCAGCATCATCGCCTGCCGGGCTGTTTCTTTGGCTCTTTCCTTCTTTCCGGCCCCGAGGTTATGCCCTAGCAGAGCCGACATCCCAAGACCGATCCCGACCAGGAGCATGATCCCTACATGGGAGATTTGCTGACTGACACCATAGGCGGCTACCACCCCGGTCCCGAAAATGGTTATCATCGGCATGATCACGAGCCGGGCACCGGCAAAAGAGACCGATCCTATGCCGGCGGGTGCTCCAATTTTTAATATTTTCCACATGGTCGCCCAGCTAACAGGACGGGTGTTTTTCAAGCTCAGGCGAACATTAGTTTTTCCGGTGCAGAAGAACATCAGGCCGACAAAAAAGGCCAGTGCATACGATATCACCGAGGCCCAGGCAGCACCGGCCACGCCCATTTCAGGGAATATCCACCAGCCGAATATCATAAAGGGATCGAGGACGATATTAAGAGCACTCAAGGATATCATCAGGATCATCGCCAGTTTGGGATTAGCGACGCCTCTCATCGCCGTGAAAACCGAATAAGTGGCAAAATTGAAACCGAGACCAATAAAAATAATCCGGCCATAAACAGTACCGATTTCCATCACTTCCTCGGAGGCACCAAGAATATCGAGAACAATTGGAGTCAGGATAAAGCCTACGATTCCGAAAAAGATGGCCACCAGCCATTTCAGGAGGATAGTCTCCTTGATTGACATCTCGGTCTCGGGGATATCCTTCTCGCCGTAACGACGGGAAATAATCGCCACCGATCCGGTACCGACAATCATGTTGGCCGAATGAATAACCCACAAAAACGGGCCCAGGACAGTCAAGGCAGCCACCGGTTCCGGGCCGAGGCGTGAAAGCCAATAGGTATCGATCAGGGCATAGAGATTACCGGCGCCGAATCCGATCATGGATGGCAGGCCCATGCGGAGGATTGATTTTATTATCGATCCTTCGGTGTGATCTATCGGCTGTTTATTATTCAAAGACCTCTGCCCTTACAGTAGTACCCGGTTGAATTAAACCCTGTCGTTGCAATAATCCTTCAGGAGGATATAACACAATAGAGGCATTCTGTAAAGCAGTTACTACGAAGGAACATCCGGAATGGATTCAGATAAATGGGGGGTATTACTGAATAATGCTTTTGCGTTGGCCAAGATTATCATCGCAACAGTTCGGAAAAGGCTTTTGCCACTGGCTTCCGCCACAAAAAAAGGCCGTCTTCCCGACAGCGCAAAAATGGCCCCTGCCATTGGTCTTTGCCACAAAAAATGGCCATCTATGCGACAGCCTAAAAGTGGCCCCCGCCACCGCGACAGCCAAAAACCATTTGAAATGGTGGAGGGGGGAGGATTCTCCGACGCCTGTCTTCGTAACGTATTGACCTACTGCGAATTACCTTACAAGACGTTAATCCGGAGTCATTTAGGTATTTTTATTTGGTTTTGTTTGGTTTTGTTTGTTTGCAGCTAGTTTGGTCAAGGGTTGGCACAGAATAGGCACAAATAAAAGGACCGGTCAGAAACCGGCCCTTCTTTTTCTGAAAAGAGATTCTAATTCTTATCCTCTCAAGCATTTACTTGAGAAGGACCATCTTCCTCGAACTCACAAAATCACCCGCCTTCAACTGATAGAAATACACGCCGCTGGCGACATTTCGCCCGTCAGCGTCCTGACTATTCCAGATACATTGATGGCGACCGACCTCCTGCATACCATCTATTAGTGTCGTCACCAACTGCCCGGTGATATTGTAAATATCGAGACGAATATGCGAAGCTGTGGGGAGATCATAGCTGATGGTCGTCACCGGGTTGAATGGATTGGGATAATTAGCGTGAAGTTTGGTTTCGCTGGGAAGCAGATGCGCAAAAACATTGTAATCCGGCTGGTACCGACCCACTGCACGGACAATATAATCGCGAGTCAGGTTGGGATTGGCTGGTCCATCGGGCGTGAAACTGAATTCGAACACATCGCCTTTGGTAAGGATTAGCGGGTTGCCGTTGGCAAAATCATCCCCTATTGATTGGGCTTGATTGCCTGAGCTTATATCATAAGTCCCTACCTGCCATGTTCTAATTGCTGGAGTCTCCTCAGACGGGACCGTCCTTATGATTGCATCGGCGGAGTAGCCCCTCTGCCAAGACAAGCGCAGGGTGATGACATCATCGGTAATCTCGCCCGCAATATCCGCCAATGCGATCTCCTGAGATGGATTTTCACGAGACGGAATTGAGCCGGACACTTCAACCCAATTACCTTCAGCGTCAAGAATCTCGACTATCAGATCCACCGACTCATCGCTTTCAGGATTGGCTTTGACATAAGGATCCGGTTCCTGCTCAATTTCATAGCAGGGCGGCCGCTTGGGAGACGACAGCAGAATATTGGATCCGTCATCCTGATTATTGGAGAAAGTTACCATTAGATGACCAGGCTCAGTTGCTGAGAACAGAACTCCATCTTCCTGAGATACCACCGCCAATTGATCATTGCCATGATTATCAATTGCCGTCAGCGGACCGGCCGAGGTTTGATAGAGACTGATTTGCCCGCTGGCATCGCAGGAAACCCGAGTCTCATCTTTGTGATCTACGGTGATTAATTCAATACCATGCAAATACGTTATTTCATCCTCCAATTCGCGCAATTGGAATACGATTTTGCCGTCCCGTGGTACGATGGGCGAGGTAAGATGGTAGTAATCGGTCACGACATCCACATATCCTGAATTCGCGCAGGCAGTGAGGAGCGGGTCTTCTTTTTTGAAACCTTCATCGGTATGGCTGAACAATATGGGACAGGATATTTCGCTCAGAATAATCCTGAAGGTCCAGGTTGCGGACCATCCACCCCAACCGACCTCATTGGAGGCGCGCACCTTCCAATAATATCTCCCCGGCCCCAGAAAAGGCGTCGTCCATGTTGATGCCGTCAGATTATTGGGATTTGATATGGGCGAACTGAAATCAATGTTGTTATCCAGCAAAACCTCATAATTGATGGCATAATTGACATCATCCCAGTCGAGTGTAATCCGCCGACTTCCGAACGAGAGGAAAGCTATGCCATTCAACGGCGACAACAGGATTGGCGCCGATGGCACGATCAGCGGTTGATTCAGTAAGATCGCGATTGAATCAACATATTCATTGACAACAGCCAAGTCGAGATCACCGTCGCCATCGAGATCGGAGGGATAGACATGGACCGGACCATCCCCCGCCGCATAAGTCGAATGAGTTGCAAATGTGCCATTGCCATTGTTCAGGAGGATAGAGACGTTGTCCGAGAAGACATTGGGGGCGACGATGTCGAGGTCGCCATCAGCATCCAGATCGGAAGCGAAAATATGCATTGGGAAGGAGCCTACCCCATACGAAACTTCGGCGGCAAAACCGCCAAGGCCGTCGTTGATCAGGACTGAAACGGTGCTATTGTCCTTATTGGCTGTGACAAGATCAAGATCGCCGTCATTATCCAGATCTGCCGGATAGGAACCCATGGGACATGAACTAACCGAATAATCAACATGCGTTGCGAAAGTTCCGTCCCCATTATTAAGGAGGATTGACACCGTTTGGGGAACGCAGTTGGTTGTTATCAGGTCAATATCTGCGTCGTTATCCAAGTCTGCGGCTATGATGTGATTGGAACCATCATCGGTGCCATAATTCGACGGCGTCCCAAAGGACCCATCACCGTTCCCGAATAAAACGGCGACATTGTTGAGAGCATGGTTGGGAGCGGCCAGGTCAAAGATACCGTCACCATTCAGGTCGGCAGCGACTACTCCCGCGGTGGGTGTATCGGGCGAGTAGTTAGTATATGGCGCAAAGGTGCCGTCTCCGTTACCCAGCAGAACCGACAGTTCGCCCGCCCAATAATCGGCAGTAACCATATCCATGTTTCCATCAGCATCAAAATCAGCGCAGTAAATATAATCCGGGGTGGAGTCGGTGGCATAATTCGTTGCCGAAGGGAACGTGGCATCGCCATTGTTCAGGAAAACCGAAACATTATTGGTCATCCAGTTGGGCACTGCCAGATCGGGATCATCATCGGCATCGAACATAGCCGCATAGGCCGCATACGGGAAATCACCGGCGGCATATCCGGCGTCATAAAGGAAAGTCGCCGGACTGGGGTTGCTCGTTGCGATAGTAAATGACCAGATATAACTGCTTTCCAGGTTGCCTCCGCCTTCGGATTGGATGTCGGTCGTTAAAACCACGGTAACGACCTCTCCATCATCGAAATCTTCGGTTGGGTAGAAAATGACCGTCACCGGATCAGCGCAGGCGAAAGTTCCCTGATGTAGCCCTGTCGAAGTGGCATTGACTACGAAAGAGGAACTATTGATCGTTGTCTCATCCATAGGCATGTCAAAGGTGACTGAAATATCGACACCTGCCGCC
Source organism: Candidatus Zixiibacteriota bacterium (assembly GCA_030668485.1). Taxonomy (GTDB): domain Bacteria; phylum Zixibacteria; class MSB-5A5; order GN15; family JAAZOE01; genus DAOUTW01. The sequence goes on along the minus strand of DAOUTW010000025.1, from coordinate 50,530 downwards.
ACATCAAGCTCATTTTGTGTCGGTGAGGTAGCAATGATTTGGGGCTCTTCGGATGGTGTATAAATTACATTCAAAGTCGGATCACCGAACCATAGATACATCCTTGCATTGGCCAGCCCCGCATATCCGTGGTAGTTGATCATCTCAATGGCTGCCACATTGGAAACATCGCCTATGGAATTTATTCCCTCGTCATAGATTGCTTTGAAAAGCTTCTTATCGTAGGTGTGATTGGCAATCGTATACGATGGTCGTGAGGCAGCCAGAATTGCAGAAGCGCCATAAGCTTGCAGCGTAAAGGCTTCGGCAAAACAAGTGCTCGCCGATTCGATATTGCCATTCCAACAGGCAATACTGAAGACGACAGGAGTCAACTGACCATTGGCCAAATCGTAAACATCCGAATTGTAGAAATATTCTCCCCAGATATTCCAATAGTACCAGTAACCAACATCGCCGTGGCCACGGTAATTAACAACCCGTTGCCCGCTGTTAATCCACGCTTTGACCATAGCATTGGTGGCCTCATCACCGCCGTTGGCGTACGATGCGCCATAAGCTGTCGTGAAATTGGGCGTCTGGACGCTGTATGAGGCTGTGCGGATTTCCTCTTTGCACTCTTGGTACTTGTACGGCGCCTGCTCGAAGTTCGCGATCAGGAGTACATTGTTAAGCCAGTCTCCCGGCGGTGGATTCGATTCGAAAGTAACGCTTTTGCTGACCATCAAATCCACATCAGCAGCAGAGTGCACGCATAATCGCCCGATCGCCAAGTCGGGATAATCATCGCCACCAGCGACCAGTGAATAGTAATAATCACTGAAACTGCCGTACCCCGTGTATCCCGGGATATCGCTTTCGTTGCCGACCAGGAGTACATATTGAATACCGTTGACATTGTATTCCTGGGTGATGTAATTCTTGATCGCTGTAACAGTACTGCCAACGGTTGAAAGCGGCACCACCTGAACAGCCAGCCCCTGAGTTGTTTTCCAGGTGACGAGCGGAGTCAGGTTTGAGATATAGTCGTCCCTGGAAATAATCAGGTAATCATATCCGGTGGTAAGGGCCGATGAGGAGGAACCCTTGTTTTCCGGGGATAACGAAGGTCCGTCATAATTCAAGACGGCCTGGTTGTACATCTCGTCATATCGCAGGGATATTGGATTATCGGTGGTCTCCAGTTGGTTAATGGAGTTTGTACCCGAATAATCCAGTTGGATCGTGATATCCGTATAGACAATCAGATCTCCGGTAACGGGGTTATGTCGAATCGGATACACGATCAGTTTGACCATCCGTATATCGCGCCATATTGCGGGGTCGGTAATATCGGTAGTTACCGTGGGATAAACCTGATCCAATTCATAACAGCCCTGGTCGTAGGCGAATGGGCCCGAACTCTCGGTCTCGAGCAAAGCCGTTTGGTATGGATACACATTGTACCCGGTCAGCGTTTCTTGCGTATATCCTGTTACACTCACGCTGACATCGGTTAAGCCGGGTATCCGCACCAGTCCGACAATAGCGGGTATCTCAGGCTTGCCGACTTCCATGGTAGTATGATACTCGGGGAAGCTCAGGCGCTGAAAAGTGACCGCGCCTTCGTCGACAATCTCGGACCAGAAACCGGTGGTCGTAAACGTAATAGTGGTTGAGGTCTCATCTGAATTAATTATATCTGCCGATGGCTTTTCAGGCATTGACGGCCCGCCGACTGAAACCCAGGTCGGCTCAGCATACGCCGGTATAACGGCCAACGTGCCCAAAAACAGCAGAACGCATACAAAGATACTTGTCTTGTGCATTTTAGTTTCCTCCCTTGAACAAAATAGCTAGGGTTAATCAATTCCGCGTCGTGCTGATAACAAAATCCTGTGAACCTACCTCACCTACTACTTTCCGGAATCCGGATTTTGCCCATATCCATACAATCAACGCGGCGTTGATAATTATCCATGATGATGCCAAAGGCCCGAATATGCAATCCAGCAGGCTGATTCCTTATAGGCCTGCGATACCGGACGGTATCGACCTTAATTAAAATGTGCCCAACCTTCCAGGCGGATTCGAATCGGAACGTCTCGTTGATACTCAACTCGGATTTGAAAATTGACGTCTGATGCCTTCAAAGTCCCATGATCATCACCACGTTAAGTCAGAATCATTTCGGTTGTATAAACCACCTCCCTTCATCCTTCGGATGTACCTTGAATGGGAACTTCCATCTCTGTCGACTTTATTCGATTAGTACGGGACAGTTATTTATTTAATATTCAACAGAGAGAAAATGCCTGTTCAACCAATGATATTAATGCCTTGATGTATTCGAAATATAACAGGTTGATCCCAAAATATCAACACCCATTTTTATATTATCCAAATAATATAATATCTCAATATTTGTTAATTCTTCATGAAAACATCCGGGCCGTTTTGCAATTTGTTGGGATGCTATCACATAGCACGGGTGGCTCAGTCGGTAGGGACTTGCTGAAAAACCGCGTTCCAAAATTGAGTAAGGTGGTCTTGTCATGCCCATGAAAACGGGCATCCAGGAAGTTATTGATAATTCTGGATTCCCACATGTGCGGGAATGACAATTTGCGAAGATTTGCGCACAAAAAAACGGCCGTCTACGCGACAGCCTAAAAGTGGCTCCTGCCACCGCGACAGTCTCAAAGCGGCTTATGCCACAAAAAAATGGCCGTCTGCGCGACAGCCAAAAACCATTTGTAATGGTGGAGGGGGGAGGATTCGAACCTCCGAAGGCTTCGCCGACAGATTTACAGTCTGTTCCCTTTGGCCACTCGGGAACCCCTCCACTTGTCAAAGATCGTTGCTTTTTCAAGCCACTTTTATTCAGCCGGCGAGAGGACTCGAACCCCCGACAGGCTGATTACAAATCAGCTACTCTACCAACTGAGTTACGCCGGCTTATAAAAACAAGGCCTATAAAATACTTATTTCTGGCAGACTGTCAAGTCCTTTTCTTTATCGGCAGGCAGAAGCCCGCCCTTTCTCTTTTTTACGGCAAGGCGGCGAAAAAACTGATAAATATTTTGGATTGATAATGCCATCGCTTTCCAATTGAATAAGAATGGCGCGCCGGATGGTGCGCCATTCTGAAATCGGTTCTATATCTTCCGCTTCCATTTGGTGCCGGATGGGGAGTCTTCGAGGATTATTCCCTGATCCACCAGTTCGTCGCGGATACGGTCGGCCTCGGCCCAGTTTTTGGATTTGCGGGCATCGATGCGGGCCTGAATCTTGGCCTCGATTTCATCATCCAGTGAAGCATCCGCCTTTTTCCGTAAACCAAGGACCCCGTCAAAGCCATCCATTGTTTCCAGCACCCGGTCGGCCTCGGCGCGGGATAATTTATTTTCAGCCTTCAGGCGATTGATATCCCGAATAAAGTCAAAAACCTTGCCCAAGGCGCCCGAGATGTTTAGATCGTCATCAAGCTCTTCCTCGAAACCTTCTTTGGCTTGCTTGATGAATTTGTCAGCCTCTCCCCCGTCGGTCTCGGATGAGACGTCGGCGAGATTTGCTATAAAATCGTTATATCGTTCCAGGCCGTTACGAGCTGCATCGAGGCCCTCGAAAGTAAAATTCAGCTGCATCCGGTAATGAGTGGCCAGAAGCAGATAACGGACAGCCAGCGGTGCATACCCCTTGTCGAGGACCTGCCGGAGAGTATAGAAATTCCCAGCCGACTTGGCCATTCTCTGGCCTTCGACAATCAGATGAGCCGAATGAAGCCAGAAATCGGCGAACGGCTGCCCGGTGGCAGCCTCCGACTGCGCGATTTCATTTTCATGATGCGGGAACATATTGTCGACCGCGCCGGTATGGATGTCGAAATGTTCACCGAGATATTTCATCGACATCGCTGAGCATTCAATATGCCATCCGGGCCGGCCTTTTCCCAGTTCGGTTTCCCAGAAAACGTCACCATCGACTGCCTCCCAACCTTTCCACAGGGCGAAGTCGGAGACCTGGTCCTTCTCGTATTCATCCGACGCGACACGCGCACCCGATTTGAGGCTGTCGAGTTTCATATGTGACAGCTTACCGTATTCGGGGAAGGCCGAGATTTTATAGTAGAGGGAGCCGCCGGCTTCATAGGCATACCCCTTTTCCAGCAACTTCTTAATAATCGTCACCATCTCCGGGATATGATCGGTCGCGGCCGGGTAATGCTCGGCCCGCTCGAAATTGAGAGTGTCAATATCCTCGAAGAAGGCCCTTTTATAGCGGTCGGTGTATTCCGAGATCGATATTCCTTCTTCCTGCGATCCTTTGATGGTCTTGTCGTCGATATCGGTCAGATTCATAACATGAGTCACCCGGTATCCCCTGTACTTCAAATATCGACGCAACAAGTCCTCGAATAAAAAAGTACGGAGGTTGCCGATATGAGCGAAATTGTAGACGGTCGGCCCGCAGGTATACATACGGACGTGATTTTCCTCGATCGGCTTGAACTCTTCCTTGCTCCGGGTCATCGTGTTATAAAACCGTAAGGCCATTATTACCTCGCCGTTAGAGATGCTACTGTTTTCTTGTCGAGTCTTTTAACAACTTCGACAATAAGCTTCAAAGTATTATCATAATCTTTGCGATACAGCAGCGAATTATGACTATGAATATACCGGGTCGGAGGCCCGATATAGATCGACGGCACCCCCTCGCGGGTGATATGAATTCGCGCTCCGTCACCGCTGCCTCGTTCCATATAGCTGAGGTGGAACGGCAGTTTGTGTTTCCTGGCGGTATCCATAAACAGTTCCCGCAGGCGGGTATTAGGGATCATGCCGCCGTCATAGATCAAAAGCGCGGCGCCGGATCCGAATTTTTCCACACGGTCGGTGTAACCGGGGACATCAAGGGCTATTCCGACATCGATGCATATGGCCACGTCGGGATTGGTCATATGAGCCACCGTGGCGGCGCCCCGCAAACCGACTTCTTCCTGGACCGATCCGGAGGCGAAGATGGTATTGGGATGTTTGCTACGCTGTAGTTTGCGAAGGGTGTCGATCGCCAGCGCACAGGCAACGCGGTTATCGAAAGCTTTGGCCATATAGACTTGATTATTGTTCATCACCGTAAATTCGGAATCGGGCACAATCGGATTACCGACTTCGACTCCGAGCTTTTTCGTAATATCGTATTTCGCCATGCCGCCGACGTCGATAAACATATCGGCGATATCCATCACCTTTTTGCGTTCCTCGGCTTTCAACATATGGGGCGGCTTGGAACCGACAACACCGAGCACCGGACCCTTTTTGGTAATCACCTGCATCCGCTGACCCAAAGCGACATGCCCCCACCATCCGCCCAACGGCAGGAACTTGATAAATCCTTCCTTGGTGATCTCCTTGACCATGAATCCGACTTCATCGATATGCGAATCGATCAGAACTCGCGGTTCGGATGAGGCGCCTTTTTTGACACCAATCACAGACCCGAGGCGATCGTACTGTATATCATCCACCACATCTTTCAAATAATTCGCCATTACTTCAGTAGCAGCCTCTTCATGACCCGATGTACCATAAGCATTGGTCAGGTCGCGCAGCATTTCAGCAGTAAAATCCAAAATTCCTCCCTTTTTATTGTTCTATATCGAGTATTTTCAGCAAATCGGAAATTTTATCTATAACCTCAAATCCTTCCGGCATCGGGTCCGGGTAATCGCGTCCCTCCTGATATTTCAATACCGCCGACATGCCGGCTTTCATCGGTCCTACTACATCTTCTATATAACGGTCGCCGACATATATGGTCTCATTGGCAGGCAAGCCAATCTTTTCCAGTCCGGCTTCAAATATACTCAAATGTGGTTTGCGATAGCCGAATTCGCTGGAATAGATGCGAAAGTCAATATACGGTGTCAGCCCGAAATTGTCCAGATCGACTTCATGGGACCATCGGGGGAAAATCGTATTTGATATCAACCCGACTTTGTACCCCTCCCTCTTCAGGGCCTGAAGCGTCACCAGGGCGCCTTCACAAAGCACCACGCCATCGCGTACAACATTATAAAAGAGATCGATACTTCGCCGGCTCTGCTCTTCGGGGTTTTCCAATCCCAGTTGGAGCAACAGTTTCCTCCAGGCATCGAGCGCACACCATTCGACCAGCGATTCAGTCGCCGCCGCCCGGTATTGATTCTTTATTTCCTCCAGGCGATCATTGAACGATTCGTAGTCGGGCAGCGAGTGATCCGATGCGATCAGATGATCATAAGCCATCCGCTGACCCTCATCTGTCATTTCATCCCAGGACCTCGATTCGAATTCAATCAGAGTCGATCCGAGATCGAAAATTATTCCCTTTATATCAGTCATAGGCATCTATCGCCCCTCCAGCGCCAGAAGGCAGATTCTTTCGAGAAGCTCGCCGAACTCGATCCCGGCGGCGCGGGCCGCCATCGGAAAAAGTGACAATTCCGTCATGCCGGGCAGGGTATTCAATTCCAGGCAGACATAGCTATCGTCAGGTGCGACAATAAAATCGACCCGACCATACCCGCGGCAGCCTATAGTATTATAGAATCGTACGGCATCCCGCGACAGCTTTTCTACTATTTCGGCATCGATATCGGCCGGGCAGAAATATTCCGATTTGCCTTTCGTGTACTTGCAATCATAATCATAAAGTTTATGTGTCGGCTTGATTTCCACCGGCGGCAGGGCTTGTCCATCAAGGACCGCAATGGTTATCTCCCGGCCCTCAATGTAGTCTTCTATCAGGATCAGATCCGATTCTTTGGCAGTTCCCCGGATAGCATCAGGCAGTTGCTCCGCATTTTCCACCAGTGATAATCCTACCGTTGAACCGCCATCGGTCGGTTTTACGATAAATGGAAATGCCGGTAATTTTCTCGATCCGACTGCATGCTGAGCTCTCACCTCGCTGATAAGTTCGTCGACATTTCCGGTTGCCTTCAGTGAAAACCACTCAGCCGTCGGGATTCCCAGAGTCTGCATGACACGTTTGGATATATCTTTATTCATGGCGACGGCCGAGGCTGCCATCGGCGATCCGGTATAAGTCATCCCCAACATCTCCAGCGCCGCCTGAATGCTTCCATTTTCGCCCATTCCGCCATGCAGACCGAGGAAGACGACATCGGTATCATCACTTCTGATAGCAACCATATCCTGAACAGGAAGGTCAAGCAAATCGACAACCCTGACATCATGCCCGTCATCTATCAACGATTTGGCGATAGCTCGCGATGAATCGAGCGACACTTCGCGTTCGGCAGACTCACCGCCGGCCAAAACCAGGATATTAAGTTTTCTTTTTTCCATGTTTATACCGTCTCACCAAAATAACAACCCAGAATATAATCAGGATCGTCAGAATTATCAAGATTATTTTGCTGTAAAGGTCAAACCCTCTAATCAGGTCATCGACGTAGGCATGGGTCAGATATGCCAGGACAATCAATGTTCCATGAAAAAGCACGGCCGAAATAAAAGAATAGATCGTCATCCTGATTGGCGGGTATTTGCTTATGCCGGCTCCAATAGCGATAGCCACTCGCCCGCCGACAACAAAGCGGCTGAAGAGCAGGGTCCAGACTCCAAAACGGTAAAACCATCCTTTTACCCGCCTGATATCGTAGGCGTTGAAAATCCGGAATCGCTTGCGAACGAAATACTCCCTTCCATGACGGTAACCGAGGCTATAGATCAGCATCACCGATAAGATCGTCCCCAGCGTGACCGAGCCGAGTGTCATCGCCAAATTCAGTTTTCCTGCGGCTGCGAGATAACCTCCAATAATTGTAAAGGTATCGCCGGGAAGCGGCGGGAAAATATTTTCTACAAAGGCCATTCCGAAAAGGATGAGATAGATATAAATCGGGTTGATTTTATCGACGAATACGAGCAGATCATTGAAGCCTGAGGATAAGAACTCCAGCATTTTATTTTTTAACCATCGCCGCCGCCAGGGCCGCGATCCCCTCCCCCCGACCGGTGAAGCCGAGTTTCTCAGTCGTCGTCGCCTTGATATTGACCCGGTCTGGATCTATGTTCAACGCCGAGGCCAACATGATTTGCATCCCGTCCAGATACGGCGCCAATTTCGGTTTCTGGGCAATGATAGTGGCGTCAATGTTCGAAATCGTCCAGCCGTTTTCGATCAGTTTATCCCGGGTCGTTTCCAGCAGGATAATTGAATTGATATTTTTATAGATGTCATCGCTATCAGGGAAATGAGTTCCGATATCGCCCATCCCGGCCGCTCCAAGAAGGGCGTCTATAATCGCATGAGTGAGAACATCGGCATCCGAATGACCGGCCAGTCCGAGCGGATAGTCGATCTCGACTCCCCCGAGGACCAGACGCCGCTCCTCGGCGAAAGCATGAACATCAAAACCGGTACCGCATCTGAAATCAGTCATGGTATTCTCTTTTAAGCATTATTTCAATAAAGGCCATATCATCGGCGGTGGTCAGCTTGAGATTAGGGCCGGTCGACCCTACCAGCCTGACCATAAACCCCATCGCCTCAACCATCACCGCATCGTCGGTGGCGTTCAGTCCCGACTCCATACCTTTGATGTAAGCCTCTTTTATTAGATCATATTGAAAAGCCTGGGGCGTTTCGGCCATAAACAGGTTGGATCTATCGAGGGTGGCAAAAACCATCCCTTCCCTGGCTCGTTTGACAGTATCGCTCGCGGGAGTCCCCAGGATGGCGGCGCGATGTTTTTCCGCCTCGCGAACGACGGCATCGATATCGTGAGGCGTCACCAACGGACGTACGGCATCATGAATGGCAACCAAAGATGTCGCCAGGGGTAGCGATTCTATCCCCCGCAGGACAGATTCAGACCGGGTCGCGCCGCCCGGTACGACCTTTGATACCTTCTTAAAATCATACGGATTGACGACACTGTTATTGACATGCAACAGATAATCTTCACCGGCAACGATCACGATCCGATCGATCGTTTCGGCTTCCTCGAAGCGGGCGATGGTCCATGACATCAGCGGCCTGCCAGCCACCATAAGGTACTGTTTGGGAATTTCACCGCCGAACCTCTCGCCGCTGCCGCCAGCGACGATCAATGCAATCGTACTCATAACCTGCAAAATAACATAGTTTGAATCGTGAGCAAAGAGAAAAGAGCCGTCAGAGAATCAGCATGCAATCGCCGTAGCTGTAAAAGCGATACCTTTTTTCAATTGCATGGCGATAAGCCTTAAAAAGCGGGGCATGCCCGCAAAAGGCGGCGACCAGCATCAACAGCGACGTTTTCGGCAGATGAAAATTGGTCAGGATGGCATCGACCGACTTGTACCGGTAAGGCGGATAAATAAACAGATCCACCAGCCCCGAATAAGCCGAAATCAGCCCGGCGCCATCCGATACCGATTCGGTCGTTCGGACCGAAGTTGTCCCGACGGCGAGAAGTTTCTTACCATGTTGTTTGTACTTGTTTATCGAGCGGGCCGTTTTGGCAGTGATGATGGCATACTCGGGATCGACGATGTGGCTCTCGATATTTTCGGTCAAGACCGGCTTGAAGGTTCCCGGCCCGACATGCAGGGTGATTCGCTCATATTTGATTCGCTTTTTCGTCAGACGGGCCAGAGTCGATTTATCGAAATGCAGACCGGCGGTCGGCGCTGCAACCGAGCCGGTGTTATCGGCATAGATAGTCTGGTAACGACTGAGGTCGTTTTTCACTGCCTCGCGTTTGATATAGGGCGGCAACGGTACCATTCCATACTGCGAGATAATGAATTTTTCCCGCTTGGAATCGACAAATGATATTTCGCGTTCAATCGGACCTGGCTTATCATGGACGGTGATAAAATTGCGGCTGTCAAAAAACAACTGTTCGCCTTCCTTGATCCGCCCTGACGGCCGTAACAGACACAGCCAACGATCATGATTGACTCGGCGAACGAGGAATATCTCGACTTTGCCGCCAGTGGAACGACGGGCAAAAAGGCGTGCCTTGAAAACCTTACTGTCATTCAGAACGAGGAAATAGGAAGAATCGAGAAAATCGGGCAGGTCATGGAAATGGGAATCGACCAGGGTTTCCTGGTTGCGATCAAGCACCAGCATGCGGGAATCGGCCCTTTTCTGTGATGGTTGCTGGGCTATCATCCCCGGAGGGAGGGTATAATCAAAATCGGTCAGTTTCATCGGCGAAATATCAAGTTTAAGATTATCGTTAAAACAACTGATACGACCAGGCAGGTGACAATGGGGAAATAAAATGAAAAACTTTTTGCCTTTATCGAAATATCACCCGGCAATTTCCCCACAAGCGGGATTTTCCCTGCTGCCAGCAGGATTATTCCGGCCAGCAAAACTAATCCCCCGACGACAATCAGGATTTTGGCGAGAGTATTTACCGAAAATTGTTCCATGGTCAACTTCGTTGACAGATAGCCGAATTCCGCATTTTGAAGCTATTCCGGAGCAGGTCCCCTGCTTAGAACAGCGACTCCTGCGGGTTCGATCTTCCGCCTTTTTTGATTTTGAGATGCGTATAAGCCGCATCAGTCGCGATACGCCCCTGCCTTGTTCTTTGTATAAGCCCGATTTTTAATAAAAACGGCTCGACCATATCGACCAGAGTATCGCTTTCCTCATTGAGGGTGGTCGCGATTGTCTCCAGCCCGACCGGACCTCCGTTATAATAATCGATGATAATTTTCAGATAGTCGCGGTCGAGTTTATCCAGACCGATATGATCAATACCTTCCATATCCAGCGCCTTCCGAGCAACCTCGGCGTTGATGGTGCCGTCACCCTTGATTTCACAATAATCGCGAACTCTTCGAAGCAGCCGATTGGCGATACGCGGTGTGCCGCGACTACGCCGACCGATTACCTCGGCGCCTTCTTCGTCGATCTCCACTTTCAGGAGACCGGCCGAACGCAAGGCAACTTCCTTCAAATCTTCTACTTCGTAAAAGTCAATATGATGATATATTCCGAAACGGTCGCGCAGCGGCGCCGAAAGCAATCCAGCGCGAGTGGTGGCTCCTATCATCGTAAATTGTTTGAGCGGCATATTGATCACACGCGAAAAGGCGCCTTTGTCGATCAGGAACTCGACCCGGAAATCCTCCAGTGCCGGATAGATGAATTCCTCCACCACCGGGTTGAGGCGATGGATTTCATCGATAAACAAAACGTCGCCATGCTTTAGATTGGTCAGAATTCCCATCAGGTCGCCGGATCGAGTCAGGGTTGGGCCGGAAGTAGAAACGATGTTGGCGCCCATTTCTTTGGCCAAGATATAAGCCAAAGTGGTTTTTCCCAGTCCGGGCGGACCGTAGAATAGCATATGCTCATGCGGCTCGTCCCGTTTTCGGGCAGCCGCTATCGACAGTTGCATTTTTTCGACCAGGTTTTTCTGCCCGATATATTCGTCGAGGACCGTCGGCCTCAGCGACAGAAAAGTCTTCTCCTCTACAGGATCGGCCACCTCGGGGGAGATTATCCGCTCTCGCTTCATTCGGTCACCACCTCAGCCTGCATTGAAAAGATAATCTCGACCATTTCTTCGACCGTTTTGATCTCCGGTTTGGCCTCGAGAGCCTTCTTGATCATGCCGTCGATTTCCGATGGCTTGTACTGAAGCTGGCTGAGCACTTCGTAAATTTCCTCTTCAAAATCGACTGCTTTCTTGTCAGAAATCGAAAGCGGCCGACCGCTGCGTGACAGAGCAAAGCGTGCCGCCTTACCCGACAGTGCAGCCACGATTTTCTCGGCCATCCGGGGACCTATCCCCGGCAACTTCCGGAGTAACGTAGTATCTTTATTTTCAATCGAACGGGCGATATCCCGCACTGGCAGGGTCAGGCAGCGTAGCGCCTTGCGAACCCCGACACCCGAGACGGTGGTGAACAGCTTGAAAAACTCGCGATCGGAGGGAACCGTAAAACCGACCAGGCGCGGATAAAGATTGGAGGCGCTGCCCGAAGATTCAATATAGTAGTAGGTATGAAGGGTTACCGGTCGCTCTTCGCGAGCCTGGTTTTTCAATGGTTCGGACAGACCTGACGGAATCAGGATTTCATAGAATATACCGCCCACTTCGAGAGTGACGGTCTCTTCTCCCACGCTGTCGATTTTGCCGCAAATTTTCTGTATCACGAAATTGCCGCTTTCAGATTCTGGTTTATATGGCACAAAGCCGCCGCCAGGGCGTCGGATGTATCATATGGTTCCATCGGTGAGGTCAATCCCAGGTGGTTCAAAACCATGCGTTGTACCTGCTCTTTACTTGCCCGCCCGTTCCCGGTCAGGGCGCTTTTGATTGTAGTGGCCGCATAACTTATTACATTAATCCCTGCCTGGTTGGCGGCAACCATCACCGCGCCTCGGGCATGACCCATAATAATGGCCGTTTTGGGGTGCTTGTAATGCGAATAAAGATCCTCCATCGACAGAACATCGGGATGAAATTCGTTGAGAATCTCCTGTATACCGGTATAGATATCACCGACCCGTTTTTCGAGGGGATCCTTGCTCTGGGATCTGATTACCCCCCCCTCAACCAACCGCAGCCGGGTCGATTCAAAATTGATCAATCCGTATCCGGTTGCCGCCAGGCCGGGGTCAACGCCAAGGACCAGCATATCAGCCGGACAGTTCTTCCAAAACCGCGTCGTCGATGTCGAAATTGGCCGAAACCTGCTGGACATCGTCCTGATCTTCCAGGGCATCCATCAATTTCATCATCGACTCAGCCCCTTTACGATCCAGCTTGACCGTATTCTGAGGAATGCGGCGTACCTCCGCCTCGAGAATCGGCATTTCCGATTTTTCAAGGGCTCCACGCACTTGCTCCAGGTCGTTCGGTTCGGTGGTCACCTCAAAGGCGTCTTCCTGGGTCTGGATATCAGCCGCTCCAGCCTCGAGGGCGATTTCCATGAAAGCATCCTCGTCAATACCATCGGCTTTCACGGCAATGATGCCTTTTCTATCGAACATCCATGCCACACAGCCGTTTTCACCGAGGTTGCCGTTATACTTGCCGAAGATATGCCTTACTTCGGCAACGGTTCGGTTGCGATTATCGGTCAGGCAATCGATAAAGACGGCCACACCGTTCGGGCCGTATCCCTCAAAGGTCGCTTCTTCATAATTGACGCCGGGAAGTTCCCCTGTGCCTTTTTTGATCGCCTTCTTGATATTATCCGCAGGCATATTAGCCGCTTTTGCCGTCGCTATGGCGGTCCGCAGACGGGCATTGGTATCGGGATCACCGCCTCCGTCGCGAGCGACTACGGTTATTTCTTTGATCAATCTGGTGAATATGCGGCCGCGCGCGGCATCGAGTTTGCCTTTCTTGCGCTTGATTGTGGCCCATTTTGAATGACCGGACATGTCACCTCCAAATCAGCTTAACGAATTTTCAGATATATACACTGTATTGTACCCAATTAGACCCTGATTGGCAATACCAATTATGCGATCAGGAGGCTATTTTTGCGATTCTCGTCTCGGCTTGAATAAAAAATAGCTTGCCCCCCCCCCTGTTTTTCACATATTAATAATAGTGGGGACTAACGGCATTTGGAGCATCATCACCTGATTGACCATGATCGATAGCATTTCGTAGGCCCACCCTATTAACCAGCAACATGCCGGTGGGTTGAAATGTTTGAAATGAATTGAGGGGTTATGAGATTAAAAAAACTCTTATTATTCCTTTCCGTGATTTTTTTTACCGCTTTAGCCGGCTATTTTATGGCGAATATGCTTTCAGGAAACCGTTCTGACGCAATGCCGATGGATCGCCAGGCGGAACGGGAAAAATTCATATTATCTAAACTTGATTTCCCGCTGGAAGCAGGCGACAGACTCCCGGATTCACAATTTATGACCCTTGACGGGCATTTTGTGCGGCTGAGTGAAATAATCAGCAATCGGGTCATAATTGCCTTCATCGATCATAAATCGGATTATAGTAGGTTTCAACTGAAAGAATTTAAGCGCATCATCGAATGCGACGATAAAGACCAGGCCTTGATTATAATTTCAAAATCACCCATAGCGGAACTCAATGCTCTGCGTGACGAATTTGCAATCCGAAGTACTTTCTTACTTGACATCGACGGGGAATACGAAACGAGTTTGGGCATTATAATATTCCCATTCAATATCGTTGTTGATTCAGGACTTATAATTGATGCCATCAAACCGGGGGTTCTGGGAAGAGAATATATAAGAGATCATTGCCTTTCCGTTTCATAGACAGCGGCAAACATGGAAAGGTGATTAGGATGTATCATTAATCATTATTTGCTATGGAAGGAGGTGAACAAAATGAAGTTCAAGACGATGACATCTTTGGCCGGGATTTTTGCTTTTGTCTTCTCTCTCACGATAGTCCTGAGTATGGCAGTCTATGCCGGAGAGGGTGGCGGGCCGCCGCTATGGTGCTATTGGGGTAATCCCTATGATCCTTATGATCTATATACTGAGACCATTGAAGGCCAATGTTGTATCTACGACGGCGTTAGAGGCCAGTGGGAAGACATTAATCCCGAACCTTCATTGAAAGATTGGATTTGTAATTGCACCGGGCTATACGAAGGACCCCTTATCTGGAATCCATGCGATTGCAGTTTCAGTTGCGGTGGGTGGCCTGACTGATGTTTGAATAGAACTTATGCCCGGATTGATTAATCCGTGGGGTGCAACCGGCCCATAATCCGGTTGCACCGTGATATAGCAATTAAGTTCACATTCTGAATTTAAATATATGATATTAATAATGTTGAAATGCGGAGCAATTTGTTTTACCTTTGCATTATATTGAAAGGCATCGGTATGAATGCCATTGCTGGGATAAAATGGATTACAAATATTCACCGATCGGGTACTAACGACCGTGCCCGCCTCCTTTACTTTTGGCTGTTATTTGTTATTCAATTTTTCATTGTTTACCCCGCCAACGCCTGGCCAACATACGAGAGTGATTCAGCCAAAATCGCCAAGGACCCATCTTACAAATCTGCCATAATCGAGTTCCCAAATTATGAATACGAAATACACAACGTCGGAGACATCGGGCTTGGTATAACCAACTATGGAGTAATCGGTCCCGTGTCATTTCCCAAAGGATCAAATCTTGTCTATACGTCTTCGGCCTATATTTTGATCGGCGGCGTTGTTGGTCATGATACGCTGGTCTCCCGTGGAAGAGGCGGGGATTATAGAGAGTTGAATCCCGATATCGGTGAGGCCGGTGCTATTATCCGCCGGTCTATTCTAAGCTCCAGTGAGTATTTTCATCCGGAAGCTGTTTCGGAGCAGGATTTTATCGTGACAATGACTGACACCCTCGCCGACCCGGATATAATAGGAGAGTCATTCTATGAAAACAGGCCGCATAAACCGTTGAATATTTCCATCCGGCTATCCAGTTATGCCTGGAGTCTGGATTATGCCAAAGATTTTATCTTACTGGATTACCTCATCACTAATGTCGGGAATCTGGATATTAGCGACATCTATATAGGTTTTACAATGAGCGCCAATGCTCGCCATAATTCGATACTTGATCATGACCATATGGACTATCACGGTTTTCGTGAAACCATAGAGTTGCCGCCGGGGAATTGTCGCGAACTGGATACATTAAACATAGCCTGGTTCGCAGACGATGACGGCGAATCGACAGTTGACCATCAGTGGGATTATCTCTCACTTCGGGGAGTTATAGGTGTTCAGCTTCTGAGGCCGAGGCCGGAGGATATTATCACCAATTTTAATTGGATAACAAACCAATACTCTCCTCGTTTGTCGCCGACCGATGATGACCCTTATCGGGTGTTTGCCGGCTATACTGAATCCCCAAGAATTGATGTCGACAATTATTACCAGCTATCTCATCGGGAGGTTGATTATGACCAAATGTTTACCGCCATCAGTCATACCGGCGAAGGTTTTATGCCGCCGCCTGACCGGGAATTGGCCGAGCAGATAGCAAGTGGCTTTGGTGGCGGCATAATATATTCCTTCGGGCCGTTTAACCTTGCCCCCGGCGACAGCTTTCCCTTTACAATGGCTTTTGTAGCAGGGGAGAATTTCCATGTCAATCCCTGGGATTATGAGAATTATTTTGATCCCTACCGTCCGAAAATTTATTACAATAAGCTCGACTTTTCCGATCTGGCCGAAAACTCCCGCTGGGCGCGGGCCGTCTTCGACAACCCCGGCGTCGATACCGACGGCGACGGCTACAGCGGCGAATTTTGCTGGAGATATACATGGCGCGACACAACCGCATCCGACCCGTCCGACAGCTTTGTTATTGACTCCATCCGATATTTTTATACCGGCGACAGCATTCCCGATTTTCGAGCTATGGCCCCGCCACCGCCGCCGGTGGTGCGGGTGACTCCCAGCTACGGCAAGGTAGTGCTCCGGTGGAACGGCCAGGAATCGGAAAACACCCCCGATTATTTCTCCGGACAAGTCGATTTTGAGGGGTATCGGGTATATTACGGCGAGGATAACCGCCTTACGGATTTTGTCTTGCTGGCCTCCTATGATATTGATGATTATATCGTTCATTGGTTCGACACCGACAATCGGACCTGGAGAAAAATATCCAACTCTGCCAAACTCGACAGCCTACAAAATCTTCAAGGATCTGAGTTTGACCCCAACGAGTATTACGATCAATTTAATTATTTCCTCGATCCGCATACGGGTGAAATTTATTACTTCACCCGCCAGGACTGGAACCAGTCCGATTTATCCAATCCTCTCGGCATCCACAAGGTCTATCCCAACGCCTCGCCCTACGATTCGACCGATGTTACACTGGAAGGTTGGCGACGTTATTATGAGTATGAATATGTTATCGAGAACCTGGAGCCGTCAAAACCCTATTATTTCGCTGTGACAGCCTTTGATTATGGCTCGTTTCAGTATGATGTCGGCCAGTTGGAGACATCGCCCCAAACCAACGCGGTTCGTGAGTATCCCCTGCCATCGGCCGATACGGTCGAGCATAGGGGTTTAAATGTGGTAGTCTATCCTAACCCTTATCGAATCGACGGCGGTTACGCCCGGGCCGGTTATGAGAATCGTGATCGGACCAAATCAGCGGTATGGTCGCGGAGGATACATTTTGCCAATTTACCGAATATTTGCACTATCCGCATCTTCAGCATCGACGGTGATCTTATCAAGGAAATCAAGCATTACAATCCCACGGGCGGCCCGGAATCCCAGCATGAGGAGTGGAATGTGGTCAGCCGTAATACTCAGGCGGTGGTGACGGGCATCTATATCTGGTCGGTCCGTTCGGAGATGGGCGAGCAACTGGGCAAATTAGTAATCATCAAGTAGCAGGCAAAGCCTGTTTGAGGCTGTCGCCGAAATGATCCAAATATCTGAGCAAGATTATGGGTGTCCCCGCGCAAACTTGTTTGCTCGCGTGTTTGATTGTGGCCGGCTACGGCGCTTGACAATCGCCTTTCGATCACATACCATAGAATCTCCCAATCGACCCTATAAGGAAAAGACTTTGGATTGCATTTTTTGTAAGATCATAACCAAAAGCGCCCCGGCGGAAATTGTCTTCGAAAACGATCGTGTGATCGTTTTTAAGGACTATCGCCCGCAGGCCAAAATCCATTTGCTGGTTTGCCCGAAAGTGCATTACCGTACATTTCTTGACGCGCCTTCGGAGGAAATCAGCTATTTATTCAAGGTATGCGCCCGGTTAGCCGAACAGTTGGGTGTGGAGAACGGTTTCCAGATGCTAATCAACAACGGCCCTCAGGGGGGCCAGATTGTTTATCACGTGCACGTTCATTTCATGAGCGGGCTCAAGAAGTTGGAGCCGGGAAAGATTGAAATTGATCTGGAATAAGTTTAGATTTCTATTGACTAAGTTAAATAATGACATATCTTGATCTTGGTATGAAGCATTATTTTGATAGACCTTGAGCACGACTGAAGGGAGTGATACTTAATATATGACAGGCGTTAAAGTCCGGGACGACGAATCCTTCGAAAAAGCCTTGCGGCGCTTCAACAAGTTCTGCGAAAAGATGGGGATTCTCTCCGACATCAAAAAACACCAGCATTTTGAAAAACCGTCCGAACGCAAGAAACGTAAACTCAATGCTGCGAAACGCAAATTGCGTAAAGTTATGAAGGAGAATCAGCGCTAAATGGCTCTCCTTAAAAGAATTGACGAAGATTTAATAAAGGCCCTTAAGGGTCGCGATCAGGTAGCTGCGACAACTCTTAGGGGCCTTAAGTCTAATATAAAGTATTATCAAATCGATAATAAGCTCGATAAACTCACCGACGAAGAGATTTTGAGCGTTTTGGCTTCCGCTGCCAAACAGAGGAAAGACTCGATCGAGCAATTCCAAAACGGCGGCCGCGAAGATCTGGTGGCCAAAGAAACCAGAGAATTGGAAATTATCAAGGCCTACCTCCCCGAAGATATGCCGGAAGAGGAAGTCGAAGCACTGGTCAAAGAAGCGATTGCCGAAACCGAGGCCGAGGCGATCTCCGATCTGGGCAAGGTAATGAAGGTTTTAATGCCAAAGACTAAGGGTAAGGCCGACGGTAAACTGGTCAGCCAGATTGTCAAACGCCTTCTTTCTTAGCGATATTTAAATCTGCAATTGACCATTAATTACCGTAAATCCGTCTATAAGCATGTCAAATCAGGCGGTGGATTGTGATCTATGGTAATAATTATCTGAAAAGCGGAGTCAATCGGATGGTCGATTTTAGGTAATTTTTTGGTTGCCATAAGGTTTTGATATTTATAGGTTTCCCTGAGAAAATTATTACCGGAGGACAGGTGGCGGATGAATATAGTCGATTATGTTCTGCTGGCGCTATTGATAGCGATGATAATCGTTGGATCCAAAAAAGGACTGATTCGGGAATTAACAGCCTTTATTACCCTGATTCCGGCGGTGGTCGTCTCCATCAATTTCATGGATTCCTTTTCGGTCATCGTTTATGAAAAAATCGGCGGATCGCCGATGGTGGTTACTTTTTTAAGTTTTATACTCCTCCTGGGAATGGCATATGCCACTTTCAAGTTGATCGGTATCGGCATCGCCAAAATTATCCATCTGGAAAGAAAAGGGAAAAAAGACCAGATGGGCGGCGCCTTTATCGGATTCGCGCGAGGCTGGGTGGTTATTTCCTTTGTATTCTTCCTGCTCTTTTTGCTGCCGATGCCGGCCAGTTTTTACCTGGCGGTGGAGAATTCTTTCTTCGGCCCTACCCTGATCAAGACGGTTCCGATTATGTATGAATCCAGCAGCGCCCTTCATTCTCATAACCCTTCTTTTTATTCTAAGGTTGAATCGGCCCTGGAATTGAAAAAATCGTCGATATCGCTCGATGCCACGACTCAGGCCGAAGTGGAATCGGTCCTTTTCCAGATCGAACGATTTCTCAGTGTCGGCGCTGAATGACCTAAATCGTTTGAAATCTCGCAAAATTATTGTATGTTACCGGCGGTTTTAATTTAACCGCCGGTTTTTTATATGCAAGAGATAGATACTCATTCATTGAAGGTTCTCGAATTCTCGCGGATATGTGAGATTATCGCGGGATCTACCCTTTCGCCGTATGGTAAAGGGTACGCCGAAAAAATACGCCCGATTTTCGACCGGAAAGCCATTGAACAATCGCTACGCCAGTCGGCTCAGATGCGTGATATCATCCGGTTCGAAGAGGCGATGCCGCTTCAGCGGATCGAGGACCTTTCAGAACTGATAGAAAAGTCCCGCGTCGATGGCATCCACCTCGAGCCAAAATCTCTTTTGGAAATCAAGCTGTTCCTCGATACCGTCGGCGATTTGAGCAATTACCGCAAGAGTGAAGACCGCAAAGAGAAATTCCCGGATGTATCTGAAATAATCGACCGTTTCCATCCGAAACCGGAAATCTCGAAAGCAATCGGAAAGGCGGTCGATTCGTCCGGAGATATTCTTAGTTCGGCCTCCTCTTCTCTGGCACGTATCCGGCGCGATTTGGGTGATTCGGAATTGAAGCTCAAGGGACACCTGGAGCGGATTCTCGGTTCTCGCCGTAAACATGCCGGATGGCAGGATGATGTCATAACGATGCGTGAAGGTCGCTTTGTTATCCCGGTTCTTTCCGGCGATTTCCGCGCCGATGCCGGTATTGTCCACGACAAATCTCACAGCGGCGCGACCTTGTTTGTCGAGCCGAGTTCCGCGATCCCGTTCAACAACAAACTGCGCCAGCTCCAGCAGGACGAAAGGCTGGAGATCGACCGCATTCTACGGGAATTGACATCCATGGTCGGTGAAGCAGCCGATCATATCGCTGCCGACCTCGATACCTATGGCTTTCTTGATTGTGTCCATGCCAAAGCTTCTTTCGCCCTCAAAATTGAGGCCTCTTCTCCGGTTATTTCCGATCACGGCTGTCTCAATTTGCTGGACGCTCGCCATCCTCTTTTGATCTATGCTGCCGGATCGGGCAAGGATGTCGTTCCGCTTAGTATCAGCCTCAACGACAGCACCCAGAGCCTGCTGGTCACCGGCCCCAACACCGGCGGCAAAACAGTGGCATTGAAGGCTATCGGCCTCCTGACCCTGATGGCGATGTCAGGACTGGAAATATCGGCCGATCATAAAAGCACGATCGGTATTTATGGTAAGATTTATGCCGATATCGGAGATGAACAATCGCTGGAGCTTTCGCTCTCGACTTTCTCCTCCCATATTCGGAACATTATCGCCGCCGTCAACGACGCCGATGATAATTCGCTGATCCTTCTTGACGAAATAGGCGCCGGCACCGACCCCAAAGAGGGTGCGGCGCTGGCCGAAGTCATTATCCTGACTCTTCTGGAACGGGGTAGCAACCTGATCGCCACCACCCATTATTCACAATTGAAAACCCTCCCTCTCGAACATCCGGAACTGCTTAATGCCTCCCTGGAATTTGACCGGGAGAATCTTGAGCCGACATTCCGTCTCAAACTCGGTCTTCCCGGTTCCAGTTATGCAATCGACATCGCGCGGCGCCTCGGCCTGCCATCCGAGATGGCCGATAAGGCCTCGGTTCTCCTTGGGTCCGATGAGCGTTCCCTCGATAAACTTATTGCCAAACTCGATAATGATCTTGATTCCCTTCAGCACCGCAAAAAGGAACTGGAGACAAGACTGACCGGGGCCAAAACCCTTGAGGAACAATTTAAGGCTCGTCACGCCGAGGTAGACCAAAAAGAAAAGAATCTCTCGCGGGAATATGTCGAGAAGCTGGAACAACAGCTTAAAGAGGGCAAGCGTGAAATCGATCGGCTCGTAAAAAGTATTCGGGAATCGCAGGCGTCGCCGGAGAAAGTAAAGGAAGGGCACCACACTATTCATAAGCGCGCCGATGAGGCGAGCAAATTGAAGAAAGCAACCGCCGAAAATAAAACCGGTGACGGCCGGGTTTTGAAGAAAGGCGATACTGTCTGGATCGAGAAATTCAATACTGAAGGAGAAGTGGTCGAGATGATCGGCAAAAAGAAAGCCAAGGTTGCCATCGGATCGGCCTTCATGACGGTTGACACCATTGAATTGACGCGAAAAAAGTCGGGCAAAAAGTTTGACGGGACGCAGAAATATCGTAAGACGAGCACTGTTCATGCGGCTGCCGCCGAAGGCGAATTCAGCCCCGAAATTATGCTGCGTGGCATGACCGTCGATGAGGCGCTGGAGGCACTGGAGAAATTTCTGGATGATGCCATGTTGGCCGGAGTCGGTCAGGTATATATTATTCATGGCAAAGGAACCGGACGACTCAGGAAAAACCTGTCGACCTACCTGAAATCGCATCGGGCGGTCGATACGATTCGTATAGGTGATTGGAACGAGGGAGGACACGGGGTAACCATCGCCCGTCTCAAACAATAAATGGCCGGTCGAATTCCAGAAAATAAAATTGATGAAATCCGGACAGCGGCCGACATCGTCGAAATTATTTCCGGATATGTCGCGCTAAAAAAGCGCGGTCGAAATTTCATGGGCCTCTGCCCTTTTCACAATGAAAAGACGCCGTCTTTTTCGGTCTCGCCCGACAAGCAGATTTTTCATTGTTTCGGCTGCGGCAAAGGCGGCAATGTTTTCACCTTCCTGATGGAGTATGAAAAGCTCTCCTTCATCGAGGCGATCAAATCGCTGGCCGACCGTTATGGTATTGCCCTTCCCCGCTATGAGAAAAAGGAAGATACCCGTACCGAGCGGATGCTCTATGCCAACAGTGTCGCCGCCGAATTCTTTCAGAAAAATCTGAAAAACAAAACCTACCGGGAGAAAATAGAATATTATCTGTATCAAAAGCGCGGCCTGAAGCCGGAAATTGTGGAGAAATTTCAAATCGGTCTGGCGATCGACGACTGGCATGGACTGGAAGCATACGCGCGCAAAAAAGATATCAAACCGCAGGAGCTGGCCGAGGCAGGGCTGGCGATCAAATCGGATAAGACCGGCGAATATTATGATCGTTTTCGGATGCGCCTGATGATTCCGATTTATAATCTCGGCGGAAAAATCGTCGGCTTCGGAGGACGAACTCTTAAAAAGGGCGAACCTGCTAAATACATGAATTCACCCGAAACCCCGATTTATAGCAAATCTTTTATTCTATACGGGATGAATTTCTCCAAAACCGCGATCCGTGATGCCGGGTCGGCCTTTTTGGTGGAAGGGTATTTCGACTTCCTGTCCTTATTTCAGGCTGGTATTGAAAATGTTGTCGCCGTGTCCGGAACCGCCTTTACGCCGCAGCAGGCCAAACTTCTGGGGCGTTTTGCCCAGAAATCATATCTCTTTTTCGATTCCGATTCCGCAGGCCGCAATGCCACGCTGCGATCGGTTGAGCATTTTTATAATGCAGGCATAGATCCGATAATTGTCAACCCGCCGCAGGGGCATGACCCCGACTCCTTTGTCCGGGAACATGGAGCCGCAGCGGTTCATGAGTTGACCGAGAACGGGATCAGCTATATCTCATTCCGATTCAACAAAAGCGACACCTCGGCCATGACCAGTCGCGAAAAGGAGACTGTGGTTCGTGAAGTACGGTCACTGGCGGGAAAAATCGACGATCCCCTGAAACGAGACATTTTTATTGCGTCCGCCTCCGAACGATTGACCCTCCCGGTGTCATCTTTTCGGTCGGATACGAAACATTCAAAAATGGTAGAAAAGCTGCCGGAACGGGTACGGAATACCAATGTTTTGGAATCGGAATTTCTTTCGATATTTGTCACCCGGCCACCCTTGATTGAGACCGCCTGGAATGATATCTCACCTGACGATTTAAGCGGTCCAGGGCATAAAGCGCTCTATGCGCTGATGATCGAATCGTATCGCGCTTCGGGGGAAATCAACCCCGACAAGCTGATCGAGGCGATTGACGATGAGGTCGAAAAATCGGGATTATCGTTTATTTCTACTTTGGAATGGGGTGATCTCGACCTGAGCGGTATCGTCAAGGAGTATAAGCAGATGATTCTCAACCAGAAGCGGGATAGGCAAATTTCGGGGCTAAAGGAGCAACTTGCAGAGGCGGAGAAGAAGGCCGACCGGGAAACGGCCCAAAAATTGACCCAAGAAATAAAATATCTGCTTGAAAAACGACCTTAAATACCGTTTATTATCTGCCGTGACCAAAGGTGTTGTGGATTTCCATGTTATAACTGAGGTGAATTTAGATGCTGCTTTTTCCTAAAGAAGAACACGATCAAGTCAGAAACGGCGAACTGACCGTAACCTTCCGCGATTGGGACAGAATACGAGTCGAGGCAGGCAAGGAATACAAGTCATTCCTTCTGGGATTTGTCCGGGTCGAAGAAGTCGGGTATGTCGATTTTAAGAAAATTACTGAGGAAGACCTGAGTGCTGCCGGGTTTTACGATCTGGATGAGTTCAAAGCTATGTTCCGGAAACGGAATCCCGGATTCAATTTCGGATCGGGCAGAATCATCAGGATCAAATACTCCTATCTCGGTTCCGAAAATCGTACCGCAGCCGGTGTCAAACCGAATGAGCGGGAAATGATCAAGATTATGGAACGGCTGGTCGAGATCGATGTTCTCTCCGATATCGAAACCAAATCGGAAGAGATCATGGAGTTTCTTGATATAGAAAAAGCTCAGAATTCTCTGGCGATTGCCAAGAAATTCGATCTGCCGCGCGATGAAGTCAGAAAACGGATGACACAACTCAAAAACGAGGGAATGATATCTTCCCGGCGGGAGGGATATGTCATCACCCTGCGCGGGAAGGCGTTCCTTGACAGTCAGATTTAGCCTTGCTCAAAAAACTGACGATCGAAAACTATGCCCTGGTCGAAAAAGTCGAGATCGATTTTGGACCGGGGCTTACTGTTCTTACCGGTGAAACCGGTGCCGGCAAATCGGTTATCATCGGCGGACTGGCGCTGACCCTGGGCGGACGGGCCGACCGCGATCATATCCGCCACGGGACAAAGAAAGCTTCGATCAAAACCGAGTTCAGTATCTCATCGACCTCCCCCCTAAAAGCGAAACTCAAAAATATTCTTGAAACGCCCGTCGCAGCGCAACTCTGCTTTGAGCGGGAAGTCACCCAATCGGGGGCTTCGAAATGCCTCATAGACGGTTCTCCGGCGGTTCTGGCCAAAGTGCGTCATGCTTCTCCCCTGCTGGTTGATTTTCATTCGCAGCAGGGTCATCGGCAATTGCTGGAAATTGACCAGCATCTCCGCTTTCTGGACAGCTTTGCCGGAGTAGCAAAGGCCGTGGAGAAGCTGGCTGGATTATATCAGGAGTATCATACTCTTCAGAAACAACTTGATGATGCCTGCAATAATGCCGCTGCCATGAAGGAAAAACTGGAACTGATCAATTTCCAGATCGACGAATTGACCGGGGCCAGCATTAGAGCCGGTGAAGAGCAGGAGTTGGGAGAGGAGAGCAAACGGCTGCAGTCGGTGCGAACTCTGATGGAGGCCGGACAGGTGGCGGTAGCCACTCTTAGTGAAAACGATAATGCCGTCAATACAATCTTGTCACAACTCGATAAACAATTGAAGCAGGCGGCTGGGCTGGATAAACAACTGGAACCGGAAGCGGCACTCTTGAGTGAAAGCGTCATCAACCTCAATGAATTGACCCGCAATCTGGAATCGTATCTGTCGCGGCTGGAGGATAATCCGGAACGGCTGGAGGAAATAAACGGTCGCCTGGCGGAATTGTATCGCCTGAGGAAAAAATACGGCACCGATGAGGCGGGACTTCCGGATAAGCTCGATGAATTGCAAAAGCAGTCAATGGGCGCCGATGATTTCGAGACTCTTATTAAAAACCTTTCGGCAAAATTGGCCAATGCCCAAAAATCATATCTTGATCTGGCAGTCGAGATTTCAGCCAAACGAAGGGCAAAAGCCCCCGTTCTGGAGAAGAAGGTCGAGAAACAGCTAAGCGATTTGGCGATCAGTAAGGCCAAATTTAAAATCGATTTCCAGACTGAGCACGATGCCAACGGTTTCGAGGTCGATGGCGAGAAAGTGGCCGCATATCCGCATGGTCTGGAAAATATCGAGTTTCTGATTTCGACCAATCCGAATGAACCGATCAAGCCGCTGGTCAAGATCGCATCGGGCGGTGAGGTGTCGCGTATTATGCTTGCCCTCCTTATCGTCATTGCCGGGAAATATCACCTCCCGACGATTATCTTCGATGAGATCGACACCGGTATCGGCGGGACCACCGCCATCAGGCTGGGCGAGAAATTGAAAGAGCTATCGAAGAGGCATCAGGTCATCACCATCAGTCACCTCTCCCCCGTGGCCGAGCAGGCCGATCATCATCTGGCGGTCAGTAAATCGCTTAATAACGGCCGCAATATCATCGCTGTCAAAGAAATCAAAGGCCGCGAACTCAAACAAGAATTAGCCCGTATGGCCGGCCAGGCAGAAGCCTGATTTTGGCTGTCGCCTAGCAGGGGACACATGGCAAAATATATGGCGAGACAGACAATAGCGTCTCACGAGTCGACATGGCACATGCCCCAATAAATTAGTAATTCCTTGACATGATTTGTTCAACATACTATTCTTCACTGATTGGCATTAATTCCTGTTTCTCATTTGAATCAAAGTTATAGGCCGGATAACCGGCGTGTTTTGTATTGTCTAATTTGTCTGAAGGAGGTGAGTGCATGCTTTATTTGGTGGAGCCTTTGAAACAGAGTGGCTATTCTTGCCCTCCGGTATGTTTGGCCCTGTTCTGCCATCCCCTTTGCCTGTGGTATGGGAAATAGTGTAATATAGCATTGATTGCGGCGTCGCCCAAATTTGCGGGTGACGCCGTTTTACGCAAAGGCTCAATACGGTCACGAAACCCCGCCGAGGCGGGTGACCGCGCAAAAATAATTTATATGGTGATTGTCTGTTTATCGTGAAGCCAGCGTTCGGCCTCGTCGACATCTTCGAACATGCGGATATTATAATCGCTTTTGCGGGCGATACTTTGAAAGAAGTGTGACCTCTCCCGGCGGGCGGTATCATCCACTATCACAGCTTTGGTGATAATATTGGCTCTCTTTATCCGAGGAAATTCTCTTGAGATAATAAGCAAAGAATCAAAAACACTCAGACGACCGTTCAGGCGACGCACGTCGACCAGAACTCTTTCGACCTGATGCTCCCGGCAGGCCTCGAGGATTTCTTGAGCTATCAACGAAATATTCTTCCGGGTCCTTTCACCGGATACTTCGGCATGGATGAAATCATGTTTTTGTTCTGTCCTGAGTTTATACGTCATTTATTATCCTCTATATATCTATCGGCCACATATTTGATAAAATTAGTCCGGTATTAATATGAAATTGATTGCGGAAACGTAGGGCGGGATTGATCTTGCCCTGTTTTGGTGGACAGTAGGGCGGGATCCGTGTGATCCCGCCAATGATTCGTTGAGGTTTCAGGAACCCCTTCCTGACGTTTTTAAATTGATTTCGTAGTGATTTTGAGTATATTAGTCGGGGCATCGAGGCGGGCTTCACGGACATCCCAAGATTTACGGGCATTAATATTTTTAAACCCTCAGATCATTTCCTTTACCATCGGATATAAGCCGATGGGGGGAGTGATGGAAGGAGGTGAAACGGCATGAAGAAGTTGATAATGATTCTTTTCATCTGCGTATTTGTATTTTCGTTCGTCTGCGATCTCATGATTTCCACCGCCACCGCGGACGAATATTGTTATCCCAACGGCATTGCCACTTTTAAATGTATCGAAGATGATCTCTATCTCTGTGTTTGCAGACATAAACATTGGAACTGCAACTGGTATGCGGACGACTGTCAAATCGAGCCATAGTCAAGATTTGCATTAATCGTTCGGCGGGCCTGAATTCGACTCGGTCCGCCGCAGGTGAATGCCCCGCCGATGGCCCCTAATATTTAATGGGCGTCAGGAGCCCCTTCCTGACGTCCGTTTTTTAGAATAATGCTTGACAAAAAACGCCTTTTCCTATAAAATGGAATTAGCGATGTGTCCGAGATTTGCAGCGCGGACGTTCACCATGATTACTCTGATATAATTTGTCACCGACACATTAATATTTTAAGGCCGTTTATTAACTTATCGTCTCTTTGATTGGCGTCACGACGGGGAACTCAGAAGACAATCGGACTACTCGGCCAGCCAATAAGACGGTTATCGGATAAAAACACAGATACTGGAAAATCTCATGAATTCTGTGTGTCGTGAGAATCGATTCTTAACAGATTTTCTTTTTGCGGGGACTTCCGGCCTGTTGCTTTCAATAGCCCATCTTTATCCCCAGTATCGGCTAGTCTCGTTTTTTGCCCTGATACCGTTTCTCTGGCAGGCGCGACGGGTGCCGTTAGTAAGATCGATTACCCTCGGCTCAATGCTGGCCACATCCTTCTACATCGTCTCATTTCCGATGATTTACTGGGGATTCACGTCGACGGCCCTCTACCAATTTGCGGCCCTCAATATCCTCTTCGTATTTTACAGCGCGATAGTGAACCGTCTCGGAAAACAGATCGAACTCAATATTGTTCTAATGGCTGTTCTCTGGTTGCCCCTCGAATTTGTGATGACCCGTTACGTCGGGATGAAGGGCGTCATTGACGTCACCGGCCAGAATACCATGTTATTTATCAAGATCGGTTCCCTCTTCGGAGTCCTCTTCGTTTCCTTCCTGGTGGTTCTGATAAACTGGCTGATCATAATCCTCTTCGAAAACGTGCTGACCCTGCAGAGATCAAATTCGCCCCATGCCGAAAGCCCCCCCGAAAAAGTGGCGCCTTTGCCAAAACATATAGTCTTTGAGATACAGGCTCATCTTTTTCCTCCAGGCCGGGCCCCTCCGCTATACATCTGATGCGAACCAAGTCTCATACAATTAAAACGATCAGATTCAAACAGGCCAAGTCGGGCTGATTATAGGCTATTGTTCATTCATTAACTGGCACCGCATCCCGCCGACAGTTCTTGTTGCATCTGACAAAAGAGAGGTAATCTGTAATGAATGCCAATAAAATGATTCTGGCTCTACTGACGGTTTTGGTTCTCCTCGCCGGCAGTTCGGCTTTTGCCTGGCAGGTCAATCAGCACTATACCAACAACACCGGGCAGACCGCTTACGACCTCACAAAAATACTTCTGGGCAACATCACCTGCACCGACACTATGCTGAATCAGCCGTTTGCCGATTTCACCAGAACCGGCTTCAGAGTTTACTCTGTTTTCCATTGGTATAATGGCACTGTAGCCCCCGGTGAGAAGGCCCATTGCTGTTTCTCGACCAATGCTCCGGTGGCACCGCCATATGTCGCCTTGTGGACCGATGCCTCCGGCAGCTTTATTGGTTTGGCCGGGCCGGTAGCCATCCCGTATATCAGCTATAATCAGGTGACTAATGAAATCCAATTCCAATTGGAAAACCAGTGGCATCAATGGACGGGATCGGGGTATCCGCCGGAAACGGGCAACGGTCTGGGAGACTATGTCGGACCGATTACCATGATTGACGTTCAGTATGCCATCGATGTCACCGACCGGGAACTGGAGGAACTGGATAGTACCATGTTGGAGGCCGGAGAGCTCACTTGGCTTCCCATCCCAGACTTGACCGGTCCGCTGAATGGCGGAGAGATAATATCCGCTCTGGTCGGAAGCGAACCGATCGAATTGGGAACGAATATTGTTCTATACTATCAAATGGAAGGACCGGGCGGTGAGCAGGCCTATGATGTCGTTTCATACAAGTACGGAACGAAGGTGCCTTCGCTGACCGGCTGGGGTATCATTATTCTGGTTTCGCTGCTGATCCTTTCGACTTTGATTATTGTCATGCGCCGCCGTCGTCGTCTGGCCTGATCAAACAGGTGATCCGCGGCTCTGGAATGAATTCGGGCCGGTCCGGTATTATCCGGACCGGCCTTTTTTCAGTTATATAGGGCGGGATTGATCTTGCCCTGTTTTGGTGGACAGTAGGGCGGGATCCGTGTGATCCCGCCAATGATTCGCTGCGGTTTCAGGAACCCCTTCCTGACGCCAGTTTATTTATTCGCGGCTTCTGGCGGTCAGAAAAGCCCGCCGCGGCGGGTGATCGCGCAAAATATTATTTTAGCAGGATCATCTTCCTGGTCTCCTCCTGGTCATCGACATGCAGCCTATATAAATAGATTCCAGACGGGTATTTGCTCGCATTCCAGGAAATTGAATATTCACCGGCATCATAATCGGCATTGATTAAGGTTTCAATCTTCTCTCCCAGAATATTGTATATTTCGAGTTTTACACGGGCCGAAACTGGTAGCGAGAATGAGATATTTGTCACCGGATTAAACGGATTGGGCGAATTCTGTTGCAATTTCATATCGGCAGGAAGACTTATTTCAGGTTCACGATATGTCTGGACAACTGTTTTTTCTGCGCTTTCATACCACTCCGGAAATGGAATCCGCCTGAGATAGACGCTATATTTCAAAGACCAGATTGAGCTGTAGGTTTCCGTATCTACAGTCCGGCTGCAAAAGATTTCGGGATGATGGTCGCCGTCTACGAGACGGAAACCCAATTCACTCATATATTGCCCATCCCGTTCATCTGGATCATCGAATGTATGGAGACCGGTTTCAGGCATTATGAAACCCGCCTTCATCCCGGTGCGTAAAGCGTTTTCTGTCGGCGGATCAAAACACGAGCGCCGGAACAATCGGAAATGTACCAAATTACCACTGGGGCCAATGCTTACATACGTGCAACCGATCATATCATCGTATTTGAAGTCATATTCGTTGACCCACGCCGTTCTGGCAAATGTCTCATTGAAAGGGGCCACGTTATAGTAGCTTTGGCTGCCTATGTACCCGGTTCCGGTATGGTGCTCCAATGCCGTGTGAGACGGCGATTGTTTTGATTTCCAGTTGTACGTCCAGTCATATGTAATCTGCCACGGCCCCCGATTTATCGCCGACCAATTGTATTCCACATTATAGACAAAACTGGTATCATCGATCAGAGTATTACCATATTTAAGTTGTATGCCAATACCCCTTTTAATCACTTTCCAGATATTGGGAAATCTGGATGAACGCACTGTGACATGTCCTGTCCGATCCAGTTCCTGTTGGCTCATGAGGTTTCCGTCAGACCAGATTTCGATTAATGTACCGTCAGGCACTTGAGCGTTTTCCGGTTCAATAATCAGTCGCAAAAAAACAGTCCGATCGGCCCGAATGGTGTCTCCCGGCCCCGGATACACATAGGTTATATCAAAATCCGGTACCACCTGAAGACAGTTTTTGGGATTGATTTTTTGGGGGTTACACTTTCTATAAGTCGGTTTGAAAACACAGTTTTTTATTATTTCCAGATGGAGATGTGGATCTTTTGTACCCTGCGCATTTCCCGACGTACCGGTCTTGGCGCCGAGCAAAGGGGCCCCGCGTTCCACAGCGATAGGGCCTGATTGCTGAATTTGCTCACGGATATCTTTTACTTCCTGTTCTTGAAGATGGGCATAGAGCGAGTGATAAATGATCTTGGTGCCATTCTCAAGCGTGACCGCATGCTGAAGTACAAGAATATGCCCCCATTTATATGTATTTACTTGCGCGTCACGGATTACTCCTTTGGCTATCGCATA
Source organism: Candidatus Zixiibacteriota bacterium (assembly GCA_030668485.1). Lineage (GTDB taxonomy): Bacteria > Zixibacteria > MSB-5A5 > GN15 > JAAZOE01 > DAOUTW01. The sequence goes on along the minus strand of DAOUTW010000025.1, from coordinate 19,326 downwards.
TACCGGCGTGCCCGGTTCGGCCTTATAATCCGTTCCTTTATGAGTATTACCACCAGTGCGGGGATCGCCAAATTCACCATTATCTATAATTGTTAATTGGCTGAGCGGCATGGCCGGATTAAGACCCTCGCAATTGGTTTCGGTTCCGATCACCGGCCGTGACAGTAATAAAACTATCACTATTGCAAAAAGAGAGAATGTGCGTATCATAACTCATCCTCCCATATTGCCTGTGTAGTACCGATAATGATTATAGCCTCGAAGGTATCATTCGCTGTCCGCGATGAGGTAAATGCCCACGGCGGCAGTTCCACCGATATTGTTCCCAATTCAATGTCGACGGTGCTTTCAAAAACGTCGAAATTATCCAATGGCGCCCCACCGCCGGTTTCCTCAAGCTGTACAAAGGCCTGAGCTTCATATCGCCCGTTCCCCATGGCCTCAATAAATTCACCCGGCAACATCAAAGTTACCCACAGCGAACTATCCGCTTTCACCGTATTCGTATTGATCCGCAGTTCAAACGGCATGGCCGGACCCGCGGCAAATACAATCGTCGAAATGTCAAAGATGTCTCGCGTGAGGCTATCGGCGGCAGTGTACAAAGTTACCGGCACCGACTCGTCAAACGACCCGGGTGGAATAGTCACCTCGGCAATTCCGGGCAGGTTGAGAGAACCTCCATTGGAAGAAACGTTTTGGGAAACTGAAGGGCCATAAATGGCAACCTCCATTTTTGATCCGGGCAGGCCTGCAAGACGCATATCAACCTGATTTTGATGATCGAGCGATATCGGTACTTCGATTTCATTCACATTTTGGTTGAAATCCTGAGGGCGAACGACCGCAGAACCATTGATTTCAATCCAGGCGCTACTTACAGCCTCGCCGGAATCCGTCGCCGCCAGTACCTGGAGGGAATACTCCCAGGTTGAATCAGGCGCAGCGAAGGTGTCCTGATATGTATCAGGAGCGCCTGTGGTTCGCTCCAGGGTCACCGGCCCCCACAATGGGGACTGAGCCAACAAACAGGCACTCAGCAAAACCATTAGCAGGAATACCAGTAATGATGTTTTCCTCATTTTTTCCTCCTGTCAATCTGAGTGATGCGCAAATTGTCTACACGTACGTTCAGTAAAGAGTCTGGTGTAAAAAATTGATGCTGAAAACCATAATGTCTCAGATTCTGCTAATCAATCCAGGGCACCCCATCGCATAATATCAGGGAATCAGATATTTTCGAAAATGCCTGATTACATATCTGACTATCAGATATGAAAAGCAGGATAGGTTACCAATCCCCGATCAACAAAACATGATATTAATGAGCGAGAAGCTTAATTAAGTTCATTGGAAGTTGAGCAATACCACATTACTGAACTTGTCTTATTTTTCCCAAAAAACAGGCTTCCCAGTACTTATATTATAACTTGGGAAATGAGTTTATACAAGCGCAAAAGGCGATTCAAGACCATCCGCCGCCGCCGTCGTCTGGCCTGACCAAGCAGGTGATCCGCGGCTCCGGTATGAATTCGGGCCGGTCCGGCATTATCCGGACCGGCCTTTTTTCAGATAAATAGTCGGGACCAGTGGCAGAGGGCCAACTCTGTACTTCACCCAAGCCCGCTTGCAGGCGCCAGGTGGGTTTAGTTTTTTGACCTGCTATCTCTCTCTCATCCACTTTCGCATGATTGTGGCATAAAATCATCCCACCTACAAAAATGACATAGAACCGCTGTTGATTCCGGCAACTCCCCTATTATTGAACCTAATCATTTAAGGAGATACTATCCATGCCCGTAACCGAAAAGAAAACCCCATCGAAAGCCAAAGGAAGGAAAAACCTTAATTATGAGAAACGAACCCTAAACCATTGTCATACAACCGCGACAGCCCAAAAGCGGCCCCTGCCGCAAAAAAAAACTTTAAAAATGAGCGACCAAAGCCAAATCTCTTGTATGTCGCTGCATGACATTTCATTAGAATTGCGGAAAAAGGCTGTGCTGTATGTAAAATACATACAGGAGAGCCATAGATCGCCACGTCGGCCCCGCCGTTCACTTCGGTCCGCTTACGGGCCTCCTCGCGATGACCACCAGAAGGTGGCTTTAGGCTGTCGGGAGATGAATAAAACCTTGGGTAAAATACCTAACCCCTTCTCCCCCAACGTGTAAAAATCTGTATTTTTTATTGAATAAATCCTCCACACCCCGGTATATTGATTAGGATGATGAGGGATGACGACATATTGATCATGTCCCAGCTCAAGCGCGGTAAGGTCAAGGCGCTGGCGGGACTCGTAGAGAAATACAAAAAGCAGGCGTATTTCCTGGCTTTAGGTATGCTCGGAAATTCAGACGACGCTTACGATATTTCTCAGGAGGCTTTTTTGCGCGTGTATAGTTCGGCTAAAACATTCGACGAGACCCAGAAGTTTTTCCCCTGGTTCTATTCCATCGTCGCCAACCTGTGTCGCAACCTGCTGCGCAAACGGCAGGTCAATGCCGCCCGGTCGGTCGATATGGCCGATGTCGAATATCTTTTGACCGACAGTACCACGCCGGAAAGCACCCTCGTGGAAAAGGAAGAAAAAGAGAGTTTATTCCGCGCCATGCGGAAATTGAATTTCGCCGATAAGGAAATTATCAATCTCAACCATTTCCGCATGATGAGTTACGATGAAATCGCAACACTTTTAGATATCCCCAAAGGGACGGTCATGTCCCGTTTGTACTACGCCAGAAAGAGACTGGCGAAATTAATGGAAGAGGGTTAACTGGTTATGAAGTGTGACAAAATCAAAGAGCTTTTAGCCGGGTACCAGGATGGGGAACTGGATGCACAGCAGTTGGAGACGGTCCAGACTCATCTGGCCGAATGCGCCGACTGCCGAGAAGAGCTGGCCCGACTGAATAAGGTCAAGGAGGTCGCCGGAAAAGTGAAATACAATGATTTACCACTGGAAGTCTGGGAGAGTTACTGGCAGGGAATCTACCGCCGCATCGAACGCGGTCTGGGTTGGATTTTCTTGTCCATCGGAGCCATCATCATGGCGGCTGTGGGCGGTTTTTATCTGGTGAAAGATTTCTTTCTCGATCCCGCCGTCGCACTGATTCCCAAGGCCGGAGTGGGCGGCCTGATCATTGGCGGATCATTTTTGTTGGTTTCGGTGCTCCGGGAACGTATCTTCGCCTATAATCGTGATAGATATCGGGAGGTACAAAGATGATTCTGGTAACTTCAGACGAGATATCTGGTAAACGGGTTATCAAGGTCCTGGGATTGGTCAGGGGCAATACTATCCGGGCCCGTCATATGGGGCGAGATATTCTCGCTGCCTTCAGAGGTATGATCGGCGGCGAGATTACCGAATATACCAAGATGATTGCCGAATCGCGGGAGCAATCGGTCGATCGGATGGTTGCGGAAGCCGAGGCATTGGGCGCCAACGCAGTGGTAACGATTCGCTTTTCAACTTCGTCGATGATGCAGGGCGCGGCGGAATTGTTGTGCTACGGCACGGCGGTTGTGGTTGAGGACGAGTAGGTATTAGGCAGGCGTATATCCAAACACTGCAGGGTCATTCGCCTTTGGCGAATCCTTACGGAAAGGACCCTGCAGAACACTGAAAATCATTCTGCTATTCCCCCCCAAGTAAGTTTGAGGGTGGCACCCTGTAGTCAAGATTGAATTGGCTGCATCAAATTCTCACCGCAAGCGGTGAGGCACCCAGACAATTAGTATCCATATAAATCCATGTTCTGTCAGGTCTTGCTCCGCTCAAGCGGAGTGTGACCTGACAGTCGATGCCGCCGGGTCACATCCGCCAGAGGCGAACAAGACCCGGCGGAACAACCATCAATAAGATTTTTGAAACGACCTCTGTGATTTCCTCGTAGTAGTGACTATGATACGGAGGAGGATCTGATGGAAAAACATTTACCAATCGTCGCCTGGTTACATATCGCTCATGGCGCTATCCTGCTGACTGTCGGCGTTTTCTTATTTCTGCTGATGACCGGAGCAGGACTTGCCACGTATGAACGCCCGGCTATATTAGCGACGGGGCTTCTAAGCATTTTCCTGCTGTCGATGTTTGTCATTTTCGGGCTGCCGCATATTATTGGCGGAATTGCCCTGAAAAACGGCCAACCCTGGGCGAAAACGCTGGTGATTGTCATGAGTTTTATGGCTCTCCCCGCTTTCCCGGTCGGCACCGCAATCGGGGTCTATTCCCTGTGGGTGCTGTTTAACGAAGATATTCAAAAAGTTTTTACGACCTGAGGGCCAGAAGGCCGATTGAGACCCTGAAGTAATTAATCATTAGAAATTCTATCTTGCGCCTGTTGGATAAATTTCTCCCCACCGGCGTCTTATATTTGATATATTGTATCGTGACGTTCGAAGCGGCTTTATCAGGAGGAGATATGAAATCGAACCCCCGGCGGATTTTGTCGGCTATGTTGGCTATCCTTGTTATGACAATGGTCCTGGGCGGATGTGGCGAGGATGATGAGAGTAATCCGGTGGTGTCCGAGCCGGCAGTCCTGATGCCGTTGGCGGTCGATAACAACTGGTCATATCGAAAAATAACGATTTCTTATGTCGGAGGCGGCAGTCATGATATCACCAACACCACTTTTCAGATTGAGCAAGACACAATCATCGGCGAAGACACCTGGTATACGGCCAATGATGGCGAGTATATCAATGGCAACGACGGTTTGAATATAAATTACTATTATTTCCTGGGTACATACGGTCCGGTTGTATACCGGTATCCCGCGTCGGTGGGTGATGCATATATCAATCCGGCCAATGAGGGTTCCAGTACTGTCATCGTCACCGATATTGCCAAGCCGATTGATGTCATGGCGGGTCAGTTCCTGTGCTATGGTTTTAAAACGGTTACCGGTTCGGCGGGCGTGACATGGTCGAGACAAATATATTTCGCACCCGGAATCGGCAGGGTCCTGACCAAAAGCTATACTATTGGCGAAGAGGACGATACTACCCTTTACGTCCATGAGGAATTGACCGGCTATGTGTTACATTAGACGGAATCGGCACTGATGGGGCATTCCAAATTACCCGATGAAAAATACTATATAATTGAACGGCAGAAAATCGACCTTGCCGCTCTCGAAGGTTCCGGTTGTCTACTCGATATCGGCGGTGGCGGCGAAGGGGTTATCGGCCGGATCGGAGGTAATCGGGTAATTGCCATCGATAATAACCGGGATGAACTGGTAGAAGCCCCTGCGGGGCCGTTGAAAACGGTCATGGATGCCGCCGACCTGCATTTTGTCGACCAGTCATTCGCCCTCATAACGGCTTTTTTCTCATTTATGTATATCTCCTCCGAAAAACGTACCGACGTGATGCGGGAATGTTTCCGGGTTTTGAAACCAAGCGGCAGGCTTCTACTTTGGGAAGTAACCATCCCCGACCGATCGGACCCCGGCAAAGAGATATTTGTAATGCCGATTGAGATATCATTACCATCAGAGACAATCACTACCGCTTACGGAGTGCCATGGAAGGATCGCAGGCAGAACCTCGCCTATTATGCCGGGCTTGCCGAAGAAGCCGGCTTCCGGATTAATGACCAATGGGAGCGAGATCAGATTTTTTATCTTGAGATGATCCGGAGCGCGGATTGATTATTTCTACTCTGTCACGGCATGCAAACTCAATTCGTAAATCGATAGATCACAATTTTTGTCACGGTATCAATATTTTCTTATTTTAATATAGCATTAATTTTATGAGTCGTATATATATGTAATTGTCATCTGTGTCGGCATTACCTAAATAGGAACGAACAGGAAAAGGGCGTAAGAGGCGTCTTCAAGATACTTATATCAACGCTGGGCCATACATCAGGATAATTTGAAAGGGTGGCTTTTCATGATCCAGAAAATATGCGACATTACACTGACGGTTACCAATCTGGGCCGGTCGGTGAAGTTTTATGGGAAGATAATCGGTTTGCGGAAAATATATGAGACAGGCGAAAAGGCGCGATTCGACGCCGGAGGGATAGAACTCGAGCTCATTTGCAGCGATGATCCGGAACGCCCGCGGCAGGGAGAACCGGATATCGGATTTTCAGTTTATGATATTTATGCTGCTTTCAAATTTTTCAGGGATAGAAAAGTGCATTGTATCGAGCCGCCTTATGAAACACCCAATGGCGGGATGACGGCGATATTCTCCGATCCCGACGGCAACCGCCTGCGGCTGGTGCAAATGAAAGCGGAAGATAAGATCAGCCACTCTGACCATTGACCAGGCGGCATTCCTGGATACGATCCAGGCGGAATTGTTTGTTGGAATTGGAATTGAGGCATTTGGCTGTCAGGTAAGCAAGTCCATCGCGATTATATAAAAGAGCCGGAATAATCTGCCGCGGTTTCCCCTTCAATGATCCCCCGGAATAGACTATTTCCAACGGCGTTCCCGTTTCCAGCGCATGGTTGATAGTTTCCATCATCGCCTCATCGGTTTTGACCACCATCGGGCCCCCGAAACTGAAATGATACAGACTATTCAGAACGGCAAACCGTTCCTGTTCGTTTTCAAACTGATTCAGACAATGATGAAACAGCTTCATGACCAGGATGGAGTCGGCCATAGCCCGATGCGACTGGGTTTCGACCAGATTAAAACGGCGACAGGTCCGTTCCAGAGAATAGGTCGGCAGATCGGGAAATGCTTTCCGGGTCAGCCCGATCTGATCGAGAACAATATTGCGAGGGAGTTTGATTTCGGCGGTCTGCGCCTCGTGATTGATGAAACCGATATCGAATAGAGCATTCTGAGCCAGAAGGATATTGTTTTCCCCTGAGAAAAATTCGATGAAACGTGGCAGGACCTGCGAGATATCGGGCATGTCGGCCACCATTTCGTCGGTGATATGATGAATACCGATCGCCACTTCCGGTATTTTCTCACCGGGGTTGACCAATTCGGAAAATTCTCCGACAACGGCGCCGGTTATATCAAATTTCAAAGCGGCGATTTCGACTATCTTCCCCTGGGCCGCCGACAATCCGGTCGTTTCGGTATCAAAAGCGATAAAAACACTACTGTTGTCAATCATCGGATAAAGATATGACAATCGCCGAAGATAGTCAATTGTATGAAGGGGCTTTCTTGAAGCGGCAGAAGATTTTTTGATCAGGGTTCGGGTCACATTGGATAAGTTGCCGCTGGGCAATAGAATGCAATAAAGGGCAGGGGCGCAACACCGTATCATGGGTATCTATTTCCCCCATTCGTTATTCTGACTGTTCCGCTGTTATTTGTTCAATATACTGACACCATTCACAGGATCGCAATCTGTTGTGCGAAAGCAAGATATTTTCATCCGTTATTTACCTAAAGATATAATCTGTTCACATTCCGAACAGATCAATCTTCGCATTATTGTATCAAGATCGTAGGATTTATATAATTTATTGTGGCACGACAGCTTATGCGATTATCGTAGAAATGGCAGTAATTTTGCTTAATATTATAGCATCATTGGGCTAAAACAAGGAGAAATAAAAATGAAATGGATCACCCTCAGCGTTCTGGTCTTGACCCTGCTGCTGGGGGCAGGTGTTAATGCGATGTATTTCGATGTCTGGCATGACACCAATTTTGACGGCATCAAAGACACATACCTCGGCACAGTTTCGTCCTACAGTGGAGGTAAAACCGCCGTGGCGAATTACGGCTACTACTCGGCCTCGGCTCACCCGATTAGCGGGCCAACTCCGGAAGCGTACAAGAGCAAAATGTATTTGTATGAGGGCGCAGATGGTTTGTCATTCGGTTTCTTTCACAATGTTGACGCCGGCGGCAACAATTACTGGAATCATGTCGGTTGGGATTTTCAATTTCGCAACATGACATCTTCGGTCGCTTTCGTCGACGACTCGCCTGAAAATCGCGGCGAACCGGGGATCGTCGCCCTCGATGCCTACAACTACCATGCGGGCTGGTCATATATATTGAATACCGACGGAGGTGTATTTAATAACCTCATGTCCACGGCCGGTTACTGGGAAATTGCGATCAATCCTTATATGTTCGGAGATATCCAGAATTGGAGTATGTCTTCGGGTGACGGTTCATATATCGATTTGTGGAACAATCCGACGGCTCTTCCAGACGGCTATGGTCCCGACGATGATTATGGTCAAAGAGGTGACAATAGCGCCTATACCACGATCATCACCACCCATGTAGTACCGGAACCGGCCTCGGTTCTTCTCTTTGGAGCCGGTTTGCTGGCTTTCAGTCTGGCTGTGCGACGGCACCGAAAAGCTTAAGCGTGTTAGGCCTCTATCTGATGTGACGTGTTGCCCCTGAGGCAATATTTGAGAGTGAGTCCGGAGTCGGAGTCTCATAAACCGGCGCGGCGGGCGATGGATCGTCCGCTGCGTTTTTATTATACTATCCCAATAATGACTCTCCCCTCTCCAGCGGTCAAGTAATCTCAGGCAACTCCGAAATGTAGAATATTGAGTATGGACATTTACGACCGGCAGGTTTTTTAAGATCAGCATCTGGGAAAGGCATAGATGCAAGAACGCAGGAAAACTCAAAGAATCCGCCTCTGTGTTGAAATCGGAGTTTTCGATATAAAATCAGGTGAACGGGTCGGCCGCCTGGTCGATATTTCCACCGAGGGGATCATGCTGGCCGGCGGCCAGCCGATGACGATCAATACCGTTTATGAGTTCAGAATTTATCTGCCGGTATCAATATATGGCAAAAACGAAATAAAGTTCAATGCTATCTGTCTGTGGTCCGGCAAGGATGGAAAAACATCCGAGCACCAGGGAGGATTCCAGATTCAGAATCCGACCAAGGAATTGAAAGAGATGATTACTCTCTGGATGCAGACTCCTTCAATGGAAAACCCCAATAAAGATCGGTAAATTCGGGAATTAATCTTACTTGTGGGCGGCAGACGCCCCCGTCTGCCCCGGCCTTAGCATCAGTAAATATGTGAACATAAACCCATCTGCCATGGAGTTTTATCCGGCGCAGATGCTGACATCTGCGCTGCACATATTTTTGCAAACGAAAAACCCCAGTCCAGGGAGGGTAGATAAGACCAGGGTTCTTCTAAAATATGTCTTTTATATTATCTACGGTGTCTGAACCGAAGGGGTTTCAACTAACTCAGTACTACTCAGTTTCCATAATAAGGAGGCCCAATTCTGGTTACCGGGGTAGATAGTCAACTCAAGCTCGCGACAGCTTCAAAATAACTTCGTTATTGGTGGAGTCAACGCATCGACGTACTCAACTTCAAGTGGACTTTACGGTCGTATTGGCGACAGCCTCAAAATAACTTCGTTATTGGTGGAGCCAACGCATCGACGTACTCAACTTCAAGTGGACTTTACGGTCGTATTGGCGACAGCCTCAAAATAACTTCGTTATTGGTGGAGCCGAGGGGGTTCGAACCCCTGACCTCATGACTGCCAGTCATGCGTTCTCCCAACTGAACTACGGCCCCACAACCGTTTTAGACGTTCCAATATACACCTCTATTCGGTTCTGTCAAGCAATAAGTTTACGGCAATATTTGCGGTCTGTTCTTGCGGAATGAGGAGATAATCGCTCCGAGGAAAACCAGGAAAGCGAAGGCAATCGCCACCCATGAAAAGGACTCGACAAAGGCGTCCTCGACCGGCATCGACTGAGCATAGATGCCTCTGCGATAGGCGAATATCGCCGTCGAAACGGCCACTCCCCCGGTTATCGCCAGATTACGGCTGATGGCCAATAGCCCCGAGGCGATTCCCAGTACATTTCGTGGCACCCCGGACATCATCGCCGATGAATTCGGCGCCTGGAACATGCCGGCTCCCACCCCGACGACAATCAGGCGCATAACCACGTCGATTCGGGTAGCATTTTGATCGAGGGTACTGATCCAGAGGGTTCCGGCAAAAACGGTAAACAATCCCAGGGTGGTCAGGAAACGATAACCGATAGCGTCGGAAATACGGCCCGACATCGGCGCCACCAGAGCGGTGCAGATCGGAATCGTCATTAATACCAGCCCGACCTGACTCGGCAGGAGATCGACGATATTCTCAAGATAAAAGGGAATCAATACCAGCCACGAGGCGATGCAGGTAAAATAAAAAAACATGGCTGAAATGGCGATGCTAAATTGCCGGTATCGGAAAATCGAAAAGCCAACCAAAGGGTGCTCGGCGTGAGTCTCTCGCCATAAAAAGGCAACCAGGCATATTAATGAGGCGGCCAGGATAAAATAAAGGGTTTGCTGCGGCCAGTCAGGGCTGTTAATGCGATTTAGAAAAAGCAGCAGGCAGATGACGCCGAGCGCCTGTAATATCCAGTTGATGTAGTTGATTTTTGTTTCGGGATGATCCGGTGGGATTATTTTCAGCAACCGGCTGACATAAATTATCCCAAATATGCCTACCGGGATATTAATCAGAAAAATCCAGTGCCAACCGATGGTGGTGACAATAAATCCTCCCAGCGGCGGCCCGGTCATCAAACCGACGCCGACGACAGTACCCATAAGCCCGATCGCCTTGCCCCGTTCATTGGCAGGAAAAGCCCTGGTTACCAGAGCCGGTCCCGAGGCCATCATAAATGAGGCTCCGACTCCCTGGACAATCCTGGAACCGATTAAATGCCAGATGGAATCGGAAAGGGCGCAGAGCAGCGATCCACAGGTGAACAGGATCAGGCCGGTCATATAGACGAAACGGTATCCCTTTTTGGTCGCCAGCCTTCCTACCAGCAGCAGTGTCGCGGATACCGCCAGGGCATAGGCCAGCACCACCCAGGCGACAATATCGATCGGTACGGAAAAGGTGCGGGAAAGGGTCGGCAGGCTGACATTGACAATAGAGGCATCGAGGGTTCCGATAAAGGCCGACAGGGCGCTGACGAGCAAAAAACGGTACTTTTTTTGATAAATCGCCGTATCCACAGGTATCGCTGTCCTGTCCAAGCTGTTGAACAAAAATAAATTGACAAACTGCCGAAACAATCATACCCTATGGAGGATTTATTGTCAATCGAATTAATTTTCGGTTGCACAATTCGGAAACAGGTTCGTCAATATTTAGACGAAAGAGAAATAGCCGAAAATGACGGAAGAGACAACCCGTCTGGTGTTGCTGTTTCAAAAAGGCGACAGGCAGGCTTTTACCAAGCTCGTTGAGGCATTTCGACGGAAGGTCTATGGATTGGCCTTCAGGATATTGCTAAATCATATCGACGCCGACGAGGTGGCGCAGGAAACATTCGTTCGGATCTATAACCGAATCGGACAACTGAAGTCGCCTGAACATTTTGACTCTTTCGTGTACCGGATCGCCACCAATTACGCAATTGATATGTTGCGTAAACGAAGAGGTCGGATTGTGGCGATGTCGAGTGAATCGGAACTTCCCGGCTCGGTCCAGATGACATTGTCATCTCGCGTGGCCAGCCCGGAAAAGGTTCTGGAAAACAAGCAACTGTTGGAGGCGATTACCAAAGCAGCGGAGGAGCTCCCGCCGAGACAGAAGGCAACGCTGATTCTTCACGATATTGAGGGACTATCGAAAGAAGAAGTTGCCCGGATCATGGGTTGTCCCGAGGCGACCGTACGATCCAATCTGCATATCGCCCGAAGCAAAATGAAAAAGAAGCTGGAGAAATTGTTTTCTCCCAAAAAAGGGGATGTGTAAGGAGTTTCTGAAATGACGTACCGCCATACCTCACATATTCACGGAGATTACCTCGACGGCGATTTATCGCCGGAGCAGAGGAATCGTGTCGAGCGGCACCTGGCGACCTGTGACGAATGCCGCCAGGACCTGGAAAAGCTGAAAAAGTTGACTCAGGCTCTGCAAGGCATAGAAGGCCCCGATCCGGGTAAAGCCTATTTTGACAGCCTGGCTGACATCGTCATGGCCCGAACGGCTTCTATGACGGGACCGGAGTTGTCTTCCAAGCCGGTTACAGACCGGCATAGTTCCGGGCGGCAGGTGTTGACGACCCTGATCAAGCTGGCAGCGGCGGTCACGCTGCTGTTCACAGCCTTTTATATATCCGATTTTAGCCATAAAAACCATGCCACGCGATGGGCCGAACATATCGGTCAGAGCGGCTATGTCACTACCGACGCAGCCGGTACGGATGAATATATGATGCCGCTGTCCATAGGAATTAACACCCTCCTGGCCCCGACATCCGAGACGGAGTTGGAGGAAAATCCGCTTCCTGAAGGAGCGGTCAAAGAATAAACTATCTGGTTTTATATAAATGTCGGCTGCTTCGGGCCGATTTATAGAACCAACAAGGAGCTTGTGAAAATGAAACATTCCCCACCCCTCGCTGCCTCGCTATTTTTTGTCTTTTGTACTCTTCTCATAATAAGCGGGCTGTCATGTTCCAACCAGCCGACCGAATTCAAGCTGGAGGCCAAATACGGCCCGGTCGGCAAAATAATCCAGTATAAGCTGGATTCGCATCGGGTCGGCACTGCCTATAATAACGGTGAAGTGGTCGAAGAATTCGACGTCAAAGTCGAGGGCGATATCACCTATACCGCCCAGAAGGTGTTACCCGATGGATATACCCTCGTCCTGGAGGAGAACGAATGGAGTTGGGACGAAGCGGTCGATGATACCGGCAAGGTAAAACGGGTCACCAAAGATTATGCCTATAAATACGAGGTCTCAACGACGAGCAAAATGAGATCATTAAAGATGCTGGGCAAACCGTCCCAGACATGGGAAGACTACGTCAGGAGCTTCACCGAACAGGGGATGCCGGTGTTCCCCGAAGAAAAGATTTCGGCCGGTTATCAGTGGACACAAACCGTTATGGTCGACCTTCCCGACAGCCAGACCTATGAGGCAAAAGCGGTCTATATTGTCAAGGGGATCGCCCATAAGCAGGGTTATGAATGCGCCATTATCGAGTATCAGGCCAGTCTGGCGCTACCGCTTTTCCCCAATCCCTCCGATTCGATGAGTCAGTCGGGAGTTGACTGGATTGAGATGAACGGCATTATGTATTTCGCTATCGAAGCCGGTCTCGCCATTAATATTGAGGAGCGTCGCCGGGTTGTTTCGGAGCGGTTCCATTTCAAGGGCGGAAAACAAGTGGAGCGGAAAAACGATTTCGAGGCGGTAATTAGCCAGAACCTGGTCAGCCTCAGTTCAACTTAATTCGCTTTACATCACAGGCGAAACCGATTAGCTTAACCCGTATGAAGCAATTCATGCGGGTTTTTTTTATCGTCCTTGACGCCTGCGGCGTCGGCGAATTGCCGGATGCCGCCGATTATGGCGATGGCGGATCGGCCACTTTACCCAATATCGCCAGGGCTGTCGGCGGCCTGACTCTCCCCCATCTGGAAAAGCTGGGGTTGGGGAAAATTGCCGATATAGCCGGGGTATCGCCGGAGGGTGCGGCCATGGCCGCTCACGGAAAAATGAATGAGGTTTCGGCGGGGAAAGATTCCACGTCGGGACATTGGGAGCATTTTGGAGTTATCCTCGATACTCCCTTCCCGGTCTACCCGGACGGTTTTCCCGATGATCTTATTTCCGAATTCGAGCGCCGATCCGGTTACGGAACCATCGGCAATGAGCCGGCTTCGGGAACCGAGATTATCGCCCGGCTCGGTGATGAGCATATGAAAACAGGAAAATTGATTGTATATACCTCGGCCGATTCTGTTTTTCAAATAGCGGCACATGAATCGATTGTTCCTCCGGACGAATTGTATCGTATCTGTATTACCGCCCGGGAACTTTTGACCGGCGAACATGGAGTCGGACGGGTAATAGCCCGGCCGTTCGAGGGTGATCCGGGTGCTTATATTCGAACTGCGAGACGTAAGGATTTCTCGATTGCGCCGCCAGGACCGTTTGTGACCGAGAAACTGGTGGAAAAAAATATAGAAGTGCTCGCGATCGGCAAAATATATGATATCATGGCCCAACGGGGAGTGAGTCAGACAATCAAGGCTTCGGGAAATATGGCGGCGATGGATGAAACGATCAAGGCAGCTCGTGAATTCAAGGCGGGACTGGTGATGGTCAACCTTGTTGATTTCGATATGCTGTGGGGACATCGCAACGATTACCGCGGCTTTGCCGTTGGCCTGGAAGCCTTTGATCGACGTCTTGGTGAATTATTGCCGCTTTTGAGGGTTAATGACCTGCTTGTCATTACCGCCGACCACGGCTGTGACCCGACTACGCCATCGACCGATCACAGCCGCGAATATGTGCCAATGTTGGTTTATTATCCGGGGATGGAGACTGATATTGACTTGGGAATAAGGAAATCATTCGCCGATACCGGCAAGACGATTGCGGAAAACTTTGGAATCGACTACCCCTTCCCCGGCCAATCTGTGATAAGTGAGATTAAACATGAATCTTAATCAATACCTCGACCATACCTTGCTTCGCCCCGATGCCATCGGCGAAGATATTGAGAAGTTGTGTCGCGAAGCTTATGACGGCGGTTTTTGCTGCGCCGTCGTGAATCCCGTTTATGTCGAGATGGCGGCGAGATTACTCCTTGATAGCAAGGTCAAGACCTGTTCGGTGGTCGCCTTTCCAATGGGGACGAGCCAAACCGAAATAAAAATTGCCGAAGCTATTCGGGCGGAGGCTGACGGGGCGGAAGAAATCGATTTGGTGGCCAATCTCGGTTGGCTGCAATCGGGCCAGTTTTCGCTCGTGACCAAAGAATTGATTGATATTCGCCGGCGATTGTCATCCGATACGATTTTGAAAGTTATCATCGAAACGCCGCTGTTGAATCCCCAGGTATGGCCTGATACCGCCGAGGCGGTGATCCGCTCCGGGGCCGACTTCATCAAAACCGCTACCGGATTTTTCGGCACCACCACCCGCAAGCATGTGGAACAACTTAAGGATTACTGCGGCGACAGGATTAAAATCAAGGCAGCCGGCGGAATCCGCACCGCGGCCGATGCTATGGCAATGATCATGGCTGGAGCGGCTCGAATCGGCAGCTCATCGTCGGTTTCGATTATCGAGAACATGAAAAACGGCGCAAAAAAGTAATTTCTCACCGGGGCTCTTTCTTGCTCTGAGTATCACTTTTAAAAACGTCGATGGCCAAAAAGCTTGGTTTCAACTTTGCAGCAATGTATATTGTTTTTTTGAGATGAGCTATGGATGACAAACAAAAAGGACCGCGACCGTCGGTAGGGATTTACTTTCGATGCTGCCATATTTATTCCCGGATTTACCTGAACAAAGCCGGCACCGCCTTTGTCGGCTGGTGCCCCAAATGTGCCGGCAAAATTGAGATGAAAGTGTCCCCGACCGGATCGCCCAGCCGATTCTTTTTCGCGGACTAAAAGACAGCGGAGTTATGAGAGCAAAAATCGTCATAGTACCCCTGGGTGAAGCCGATCTGATTACGATCAACCGCCTGGCTGGTTCATTGGGTGGAGTCTTCAATCGCGGCGTCGATATCCTAAAGGGGATGCGAATGCCGGTCGAGGCGTTCAACGAGACCCGCAGCCAGTATTATGCCCGGATCATCCTGTCCAAACTGGAACGGGTGAAAGCCAACGATCGGGAAACGGTGGTCGGTATTTGCGAAGAGGATATTTACCTGCCCAATGCCCATTATGTTCTCGGATACGCCGATTCACTTTCCGGCACGGCGGTAGTCTCGCTGTTTCATTTTCGCCAGGAATTTTACGGCTTGCCGGAAGACGACACCAAGATTTACCCCCGGTTATACAAAGAAGTCATACACCAAATGGCCCATCTTTATAATATCCCCCGCTGCGCCAATCCGTCATGCGTTCATTTTGATTCCCGCGAGATGCTCGATATCGACAACAAGTCCACTCGGCTGTGCGATATCTGTCAGCGTTCGCTTCAGAAGGTGCATATTCCATGAATCTTGTCCAGGTTTTGGAATCGCTTAAAACCGATCCGGAAACTCGCGACGCTATCGTTCACTGGGAAACAATTCCACCGCGCGCGCCGATCACCCGGCCTTTTCCCGGTCATGTCGACAAACGGATCGTCGATGTCATGGCCAGCCGCGGTATTCCGAATCTCTATTCCCATCAGCATGATGCTATCGAGGCGATCGAGGCGGGAAAAAATGTTGTCGTAGTCACGCCGACAGCCTCGGGAAAAACCCTTTGCTATAATATTCCGGTATTGAGTCAAATCATGAAGGAACCGGAATCGCGCGCGTTGTACCTCTTCCCCACCAAGGCTCTATCGGCCGACCAGGTCAATGAACTGCATGGTGTCATCACCGACACCAAAGTCGACATCGGAACCTTTACCTACGATGGCGACACGCCGCAGGACGCCCGGCGAGCGATTCGTTCGGCGGGTCATATAGTCGTCACCAATCCCGATATGCTTCATGCCGGGATATTGCCGCATCATACCAAATGGATCAAACTGTTCGAGAATTTGAAATATATCGTTATCGACGAAGTCCATCAGTACCGGGGCATTTTCGGATCGCATCTGGCCAACCTTCTTCGGCGATTGAAGCGGATCTGTCATTTCTACGGAAGCGATCCGCAGTTTATCTGCTGTTCGGCAACAATTGCCAATCCCGATGAGTTGGCCTCGAAATTGATCGAAGCGCCGGTGGTCAAAATCGACAACAACGGCGCGCCGTCAGGTGAAAAACATTTCGTTTTGTATAATCCGCCGGTGATCAATCGCGAACTCGGTATTCGTAAATCGTCTATCAACGAAGCCGAGCGACTGGCCTCGCGCTTTATCAGCCAGGGGATTCAGACGATTGTCTTCGGTCGCTATCGGATGCAGGTCGAGATTATCCTGAAATATCTGAAGGACCGCTTCAAGAATAAAGAAAGCCGGGGGATAAAAATCGCCGGTTATCGCGGCGGCTATCTGCCCAATGAACGGCGAGCCATCGAGCATGGCGTCCGCACCGGCGAAATCACCGGTGTCGTATCGACCAACGCTCTCGAATTGGGAATCGATATCGGGTCGCTCGATGTCAGTATCATGTGCGGTTTTCCCGGTTCGATCGCATCGGTCTGGCAGCAGGCCGGACGTGCCGGACGGAAGTCCGGGGTTTCGGCAGCAATTATGGTCGCGACGTCGTCTCCCCTGCCGCAGTTTTTGATGTCGCATCCGCAGTATTTTTTCAAACGCTCGCCGGAAGAAGGGATTATCGATCCCGACAATCTGATTATTCGTTCTTCGCATATCAAATGCGCCGCTTTTGAATTGCCGGTATGGATGGGTGAAAAGATCGGGCCGGAACCGGTTGACGACATGATGGAATATTTCGAGGAAAAGCGGATCGTCCGCAAAACCGGTGATAAGTATTATTGGTCGTCCGATATCTACCCGGCCAATGAAGTCTCCCTACGGTCGGCCTCGCCCGAAAATTTCGTTATCCTCAACCGCAGCGACAATGACCGCGTAATCGGTGAAGTCGATTATTTTGCCACGCCGGAGATGCTGCATCCCGAGGCGATTTACATGCATGGCGCCGACACGTTTCAGGTCAAGAAACTCGACTGGGAAGGCCGCCGCGCCTATGTCGAGGATGCCAAAGTCGATTATTATACCGATGCCGAATCCAAAACCGATTTGAAGATGCTCGAGGCGGATGAGGAGAAGGAACTGGTATCGGCCACCGAGGATGGCGTCGCGCCTGAGGTCGATACTATGCCGGTGATCGGGCATGGCGATATCGCGCTGACAAGAGTGGTGGTGCTTTTCAAGAAGGTCAAATTTCATACGCATGAGAATGTCGGTTCCGGGCCGGTTTCTCTGCCTGAGCAGGAGATGCATACGACCGCCTTCTGGTATCGTTTCCCGCCCGATTTTGCCATCACCGCCAACCTGACCGAATCGAATCTCGGTGGGGGTTTGCGTGGGGTGGCTAATCTACTGCAAAAGATAGCTCCTTTGTGGCTGATGTGCGATCCGCGCGATGTTCGCGCCTTGTCGCGGGTGCGCGATCCGTTTCATGGCGGCCCGACATTGTACATTTATGACAACATCCCCGGCGGGGTTGGATTTGCCCGGAAATTATTTGGCATGGTCCCCGATTTATTTCAAGCCTGCAAAGCTCATCTCACCGGCTGTGGCTGCGATGAAGGTTGCCCCTCCTGCGCCGGCCCACCATTAGAGTTGGGCGATTACGGCAAGTCAATGACGTTAAAGGTCATCAATCTTATTCTCAATAATTGCCAAGAGAATATTTCATAGCCATCAATCGAATCTGTGCAGGGCCGATATCCACATCGGCACAGACTGGTGGCCCAGTCCGGTCGGCCGTTCTTGCGGGCGAGCGGGTGGGTTCCCGCTTTCCTCAATATACACCCGGTGCTGTCGATCTAAGAATTTTGTGGGCGGCAGACGTCCCGTCTGCCCCAGCGTTTACTATGGCAATTAGTTGAGACCATCCACGCGACAGCCGAAAAGTGGCCGGGTGCCGCACTGCTTTAGCAGTGTGACATATGCCGACCCCTGCCCACGCGCCCGTGAGTTCAGGGGGAGCATAAAACCAGCAAATATCGGTATTATTTGTCTGCTTGTCTGTGAAGGTGTTATATTATCGATTCAGTATTTATTATATACTTGACTAAAATCTAGTTATCCATTAATTAGTGGAAGGAGTTGTGAATGAAAGAAAGAGTTAAAGTATTCGGGATTATTATAGCCATCTTAGTATCATCATATAATCTATATGACTTAAATTTTCACTCTAGTAATACAGTAATCGCTGGTCGACAAATCCGTCTATTCGCAGCATATGAAGAATTTAGAAAAGATTCAAACCAGCTACAACCTTGCATCTTTATGACATTGAGTTTCACAAATGATGGTGGGAAAGCGAACCATATAACTGATATCAAACTCAATGTTACATGGCTAGTTGATCAGCGAGTCAAACTGGCACGTGAATTTAAAGCTGGAGCTGAAATTGATAACTTTTTTCTGGCATCCGGATTATACGAAGCTGACCCAATATCGCCTATTGTTATATTGGGAAAATCAACAGAAATAAGGCAATATGGCTTTCTTCCATTCGAGCCGATAAGACAAAATGATATTCCGTTGACATTCGATTTGAGAATTGACATATATACTAAGAAAAAACAAGATTGGCAATACCAACGTTCATATTGTCAAGGCAAAATAGAAATGTCCTATTCTTAGCAAAATAGAAATGTCCTATTTTGTTATTTCATTGTACATCCGTTTTCTTATCACCGTCTTCAAGGGCGATCTCCTCCAGGGATGGTTATTGGAAGGGGGAGTTGGT
>DAOUTW010000126.1 GCA_030668485.1 Candidatus Zixiibacteriota bacterium | reverse complement strand
TTGTATCTTAATCACAAGGAATATTATAAATTGGAACGGATCGGGATGAAACTGTTTTTGACCTCAGGCCCAAGAGCCTGTTGAGTAGATTAGTTCGCCCGATCCGTTCACAGGATTGCCAAACTCCGAACGGTAACTGAGACGTCCGTGGCGGAGAGGTAGGATTCTCCGACGCCTGTTTTCGTAAGCCTTTATCATGTTGTCAGTTATGTCACAACTCATTAATCCGGAGTCATTTAGGTATTTTTATTTGGTTTTGTCTGGTTTTGTTTGTTTGCAGCTGGTTTAGTCAGAGGTTGGCACAAAATAGGCACAAAGGCAAGGGCCGGTCACGACCGGCCCTTGATTACTATTTGAAAAGCAAGTAATACGAGACAAGAAAATGCTTATTTCAAAAGCAGCATTTTCTTCGACTCGACAAAGGCATCCGTCCTGATACGGTAGAAATAAATACCGCTGGCTACGGATTGACCATTACTGTCCTTACCGAGCCATCCAACGCTGTGATACCCAGCCTCCATTTCCTTGTCGACCAACACCCGCACTCTCTGCCCAAGCATGTTATAAACCGATATTTCAACATGGCTTGGCGCTGCCAACGAGTAGCTTATCCTCGTTGAAGGGTTGAAAGGATTCGGGTAATTCTGCGACAGTGAGTAGGTAGCCGGAACGGCAGAAGTCTCCTTGTCAAAGCCACTCTTGGCCATATTGGGGAAAGCCCCCATATCGTTGCGAGAGCCGTCGGGGTCATTGTATTGCGGATCAGGATGACCGGCATTGATACATGGCGACCACGATTGCAAAAAGTAATCTCTCACACCGGAATTGACATAAAGCGGATCAACGGAAATGCTGCCGGCTCCGGGATTAGCGCTCACATAGTTGGGATTGTTGTTCCATACGTCATTGTAGTCGAGAACCGTCCAATTGCCGTAAACGCCATAGTCGTCGGAATTGGTGACAATATTGTTGAGGGCCACTCCACCGTTTACGGAGATGGTCAAAAAGCCGCGAGGATTGTCATCAAAGGTGTTGTTGATAATTTCGGCATAGGCGCCGGTCCATACTCCGACACAACTGATGCCGCCATTATGATAGAACAGGTTTCGCTTGATAACCGGCGTACCGGTAGGGGCCATGCATTTGATGATGACCTTATTGTAGCCACAACCGGGTGGCGGCGGCGGCGGGCCGGGCAAACCGCCATCCAACTCACCCAATTCGGATTCCTGTATCTGTGACTCGACATCAGACAGGTTCACCGACCGCTTATCAAATACCTCCTCTTCCTCTTCGTATGGCAGGCCGCAGAGGATATTGTCATAGAAGACATTGTCGGCGATGAGCGGTGAGGCTTCGTTGCCGACGGTTACGGTATAGGTATCACCGCCATCACGAATGGTGAAACCTGATAACTCGGTCCCTTCCCCTTCGCCGCTATTGATCAAAACCGTCGGATTATCGGCGATGTAAGGCTCCAGGAAGGTGGTATCCCCCGCTTCCGTGTTTCCGGCGCCAGTCAGACGAATTATCTTGCCCAGAAAATCGATATTTTCCTGGTACACACCTGGCAGCACGTTAATGGTGGCATCTTCATCGGGGACGCCATCAATAGCGGCCTGGATAGTCGCGTAATTGGTCGGCACCTCAACATAGAATGACACAAAAGGATAGGCTCCCATGTCGTTCCTGGTCCCGTCGGGATCAAGGTAGCGAACAGCCGGATCACCGGCATTAAGGCACGGTGAATTTGCCTGGAAGGTATAATCATCCTCATAGAGGGGATCAGCCGAGATGTCATGCGGCCCCGGATTGTTAAGGTTATAGTTGGGGTTGTTATTCCAGACATCGTTATAATCGAGCTCAGTAAAAGTGCCGTGGATACCATATTCCCATGAATTAGTGACGATGTTGTTTTGGGCAATCCCTTGCCCAGTGAGGGTCAAAAAGCCCCGGCTGTTGTCGTCGAAGGTATTATTGACAATTTCACCCGAACCGGTATATATGGCAATACAGCTGATGCCGCCATTTTCATAAAAGAGGTTTTTGTAGAAAAATGGCACCGAGTTGTCGGTTCTAATCACCGATAAATTTCCCCCCGGGACATTGCGGATATTGTATCTGAACACGTTGTCTCTGATAAGCGGGAAAGCTCCATCGTCTATCATAAACGTGTAATAATTGCCGCCGTCGATGATTTCAAACCCGGATAGCAAGGTCCGCTGATCTTCACCATTGGTCATCTTGATCGTGGGTTCGTCTGGGATATCAGGCCCCAGGGTAGTTGTTTCCGGCCCACCCACGCTCATCAGTCTGCATGCCCGACCTCCGAAGTCGATGTTTTCAGTATAGTCTCCCGGATATACGAGAATATCAAGGGGGAGTTCGGTCATGCCGATCGCCAGGGCCTGCTGGATAGACGCAGCCTGATATGGGACATATACGGCGTGAAGAGCTCCAATATCTATGCGGGTATTGTCAGGATCAAGCATACTCGGATCACCGGCATTGATACAGGGAGAATTGTACTCCAGGTGATATCTGAAACGGGCTACGTCAATGTAGAGCGGGTCAATCGAAATATCATGAGATCCGGGATTGTTGAGGTTGTAATCGGGGTTATTGTTCCAGACGTTATTGTAGTCAAGCTCCGTGAAGTTCCCATGTATACCATATTGCCACGAATTTGTGACATTATTGTTTTTGGCGATACCCCCCTGGGAGGATATGGTCAAAAAACCACGGGAGTTATCATCAAAGGTATTGTTACTAATCGTAGCTGTTCCGGACCAGATTGCGATACAACTGATTCCCGAATTTCTGTAAAACAAATTGTTTTCAAATACGGGTGCGGAATTGGCCGTTTTAATGACGGCCTTATTATCTCCCAAGACGTTACGGAGATTAAACGTAAAGATGTTATCGGTGATCAAGGGCTCGCCGCCGCCGTCGATCAGGAAGGGATAGCAGTCGCCTCCATCACGGACGGTGAAGCCTGAGAGCTGCGTTCCGGCCGGTTCACCGCTGATCATTTTCACGGTGGATAGATTGGGCACGGCCGGCTTGAGGATGGTCATTTCCGCACCGTAGAATCCATTGAGAACGATACCCTTGCCGGCGAAATCGATGTTTTCCACATAGGTTCCGGTTCGAACCTGAACCGTGTCGCCAGTATTTGCCATGAGGATACCCTGGCTGATGGTCTGGTAGGGATTGGCGCCGGAACCATCGCCGGTGATATCGTCGCCATAGGTTCCATCGACCCATATAGTGCCAGAATAAGTAATAATCGGATCTTTCAGCAATGTGGGATCGCCGCATACTGTCATGCCATAATGCCAGGCTATCTCATTGCTTGTGAACCCGCCGGAGGCTATTTCGACAAACCAGTCCATAAGCGCTGCGCCAATCGTCCCGCCGGTGCCGAAGGGGCCATAGAAGTAGTCGAATCTCAACATAGCTCCCGTTTTTGTGCTCCCGATCGAGGCCAGGCCATAAGAGTCGCAGAAAATATACCATCCGCCCATATAGTTCGTGGAAGTGAACCTTGAATTGGAGCAGGCGAACAGGTTGTAGAACAACCCGACCGGGTCGATTGAAATAACCTCGTCGTAATAGGTATAACCGCCATGGGAATCAGGGACTTTGAAAGAATGCAGAGTGGGGTTAGAATGAGCGCATACCTGGATGAATTCGTAATTCTGCGTCAAGCGGTTTTCATAATCACCGCTGGTGGTTTCATATTTATCATTGACCAGCACAACACTGTCATGGGAGAGCCTCATATTATTGGCCCATGTCGTCGACGAACCATACCAGTCATCATCCACATACATTAAACCGCGGTCCTCCAGGACCGTTAAGCCCCTGCGGTAGAGGTGATTTTTGGCAAAGTAGTTTTGGAGCAAGGTGGCCTCATCCGCTCCACCATAGGTTAATGTTGAGGCACTCAAACGCCCCATCCACACTTCCGGCTCAACATCACCGGTATGCAGGTCGTACTTGCCGTCGGTGTCGGAATCCGTCCAAACGCCGTCCATATCCATATAGAAAAGATCACAGGGGAACTCTTCGTGTCCCCAATAATCAAATTCAAACCATGCCACGGCCAAATCGCCGATCAAAAGAAATCCGGCCGTTCCTTCCCCGTATCTAGCCTGTATGAAGGCTTTGAGTTCTTCCGGGGTACCGCCCGACATAGTATATAACGATACCTCATATCCTTCCCATGTGAGGTCCAATATGTATTGATCTAGAGAAGCCGTGATACTGGGATATAGAGTTGTGTTGACAATAATGCAAAAATTGCCGGCATCGCGACCCGGCGGGGGAAGGTAATCGTCAACCAACGCTGATTCAATCGGAGCCGGCGGCCCCACCAGAACCAGCCATTCGTCATAGGTCATGGGGTCGCCTTCTCCGACCCATTGAGTCACAGCAATGGTATCATAATCATCCTGGGCATATGAATTACTACATGGGGCCAAAATCATTCCTGCTGCCAGGAACAGCAGCATACTCACCTGTACAAGAGCAGGTGATAAATTCATCCTTGCAGACATAGACACCTCCTTATGGTAATAAAGATTGAGATTTGTGCGGCATACTACTCAATGATAGGCAGCCACTCCACTCCAAGCCTCTAATGTTGCGTTATTTATGAAACATGATTTCGGCATGTCGTAGCCGATTGAGCAGAACGGCTGTCAATTTTAAACCTGATCCAGGGAATGATGCCGAAATATCTTTTTGGAACCCGCCCAAATTTGAGCGTCTCGAATCCTTCTATCGCTCGTACCACCCCTCCCGACGAACGGGCGAATGAACTTATGCCTGTACTTGCACTTGTTCAATCATGGCCGACCGTAATGCCGGTGATGTTAATAAAGTCCCGTCATGATAGAATATTTATATTTTTCAAATCGATGCGCTCCCTGATGCGAACTTAATATATAAATCTATGGCCGAGTTGTCAAGGAATTTCAGAAGTTGTGTCAAGGCAAAATAGAAATGTCCTATTCTTAGCAAAATAGAAATGTCCTATTTTGTTATTTCATTGTACATCCGTTTTCTTATCACCGTCTTCAAGGGCGATCTCCTCCAGGGATGGTTATTGGAAGGGGGAGTTGGT
>DAOUTW010000056.1 GCA_030668485.1 Candidatus Zixiibacteriota bacterium | reverse complement strand
TTGCTTCTTGAGCCCCGCATTTACGACACCACTTTTTGACCCATCACTAAACCCCTTTAATACCTTTTGACGTAATATTATCAATACCAATAAGTTCAAACAAAAAAACCAACATAATTTGGCTATTATGCCCGCGATGACAGCGTTTATTTGGGTTTATCAACATGCCCTTTAGCAGTGTGATATATTACTTACTGCACAAATCTCATACTCCCATATACGGTCATCCCCGCGATAGCCGTAAACCGCCTTTTGGCGGCAAAAACGACATAACTTCGCTGTTGATTCCGGGAAAACACCCTATAATAGAAACCTAAAAATAGAAGGCCGTATCGCCATGAACCGAAAACACGATCACAATACCGGACAATCCCCAAGAAAACCAAAAAAACGAGTTTTCAACGCCAGATCGATCTTAAGGCAATGGACCTCAACCATTAAGAGATATTTGCACAAAACCCGTGCGTATGTTAACTGATTGGAATACCGCCAGATGAATTTTCGATTAAAATCCATATACGATGTTAACTTCAATAAAATAGTCTTGGGCGGCCCTATGCCATCGCATTCGGAGAATCGGCGTAAAATATTATCTTGCAAATATTTAGAAAAAAAGATTGAAATTGGAGGCAAAATTGGCGATATTAAGGGAAAGCAATCATCTATAACATTCTCATATTGATAAGGGGTGTATTATGCAAGTAAAGGACATGCTTGAATCAAAACCACCACCGATAACTATCCGCGCCGAACAAGATATGGAGATCGCCATGCGCAGCCTGATCGACAACAAAATCGGTTCCCTGATCGTTGTCGACGAGTCCGAAAACCCGGTTGGTATTATTACCGAACATGATATCTTTCATCTCGCCTTCCGCTACCGCGGAGATATGATGGATATGAAAGTGGGCGACCAAATGACCACCCGCCTCGTCCTGGGCAACTCCGAAGACGGTATCGAACAGATCGCTCAGGTCATGATCGACCAAAGAATCCGCCATATTCCGATTATGGATCAAGACAATCATCTGTGCGGAATCGTTTCCATGGGAGACATCGTCAAAGCTCGCCTGACCCAGCCGACACCATAGCCAGATAACGCGCCGATATGCCCCGATCATACCGAAGGTCAGGGCTCACCACGTAAATTTCAACGGGCAAAATTAAGAAGGCTCCCGATTTAAAAACCGGGAACCTTTCTTAGGCTTGCTATTTATTGGGCGGAGATTGCAGATTTACGGCTCTACCGGAACCGCAGCCATTTTTTTAATTGTTGCCAGCGAGGCCGATACGGCCGGTTCCAGCCCGGCATAGACCACGCCGCCGATGATATATTCGATCAGATACCGCTTATCCGGCGCCGTCTCTCCGATCAGCTTGTAATTGACCACCTCTGCCGAATGCAACATATAGTAATAGGTTTTGATATCGCCGATCAAATAATTTGCCTCATTTATTGCCGAAGATTTTGCCCGGGGTTCGAGGAAATCCTTGTAATGCTGCGCGATCTGCTTGAGGCCGGTTTCCGATTCCTCGATTTGAGCGATAAACATCATACAACCGGTAACCGAATCGGCAAACACTACCAGCGGATAGACGGGATAAAATTCACGGGAAAGGTCGGTACCGCCCAGCATCTTGCGGAAATTATCGAGCTGAGCGCTATCGAGCGGATGCCATCCAACCGGTGGCGAGAGTTCAATATTCAGTTCCGGCACCTGTATGGGGGTATCGACCAGCTCGGCATTGGACGCAAACGGCGGTTGGACGAAAACCTCTTCCTTTTCAGAACAGGAGACCATTACCAGCATCGCTGCCAGACAGATTATGAAACACGCCCCAATTGCGCTAATTCTGAGTCCTTGCATGATATTTTTCCCTCGCTAATGGTTCGATGCGACAATCTATGCTTCAGTGGTTCAAAAGTCAAATTTTAATAACCGGCCACCAAAGGGGCTGAGATAAACCATTTGACCCGGCTGTTGTATAATTATATATTTGATCCATAAAATAATCACCTCAGTGTGAGGGGAAAAGCTTATGCGCGCGCTTATTACCGGGATAACCGGACAGGACGGGTCATACCTGGCCGACTTGCTCTTGGAAAAAGGATATGAGGTTTACGGCATGGTCCGGCGGGCCTCGACCGAGCCTTTCGACCGGATTCAGCATATCCGGGACAGGATTAACTTTGTCCAGGCCGATTTGCTGGATCAACTTTCGATCATCACTATTATTGAAGAGATCAAGCCAGATGAGGTTTACAACCTGGCGGCGCAGTCGTTTGTGCCGACCTCGTGGTCGCAGCCGGTTTTGACGGGTGAATTCAATGCCCTGGGCGTAACCAAGATGCTTGAGGCGATCCGGCTGGTTAGTAAAAAGATTCGTTTTTACCAGGCCTCTTCGTCGGAAATGTTCGGCAAGGTGCTCGAGGTGCCTCAGACAGAGACGACGCCGTTTTATCCACGTTCGCCATACGGCGTGGCCAAGGTTTACGGGCATTGGATCACGATTAATTATCGTGAGAGCTACGGTATTCATGCCAACAGCGGTATTCTGTTCAATCATGAGTCGCCGCGGCGGGGGTTGGAGTTTGTCACTCGCAAGATCACCGATGGTGTGGCTCGGATCAAACTGGGGCTGGCCGACAAACTGGCGCTGGGGAACCTGGATGCCAAACGCGACTGGGGTTTTGCCGGCGATTATGTTCGGGCGATGTGGCTGATGCTTCAGCAGGATGAGCCGGGCGATTTTGTTATTGCCACCGGTGAGAGCCATTCGGTCAAGGAATTCGTGATCGAGGCGTTTGGTCATGCCGATCTGGATTGGGAGAAGTATATCACCACCGATCCACGGTTTATGCGTCCGGCGGAAGTCGATTTCCTGGTCGGCAATGCCAATAAGGCGAAATCGGTACTCGGATGGGTGCCGGAGTATGATTTCAAAGGACTGGTCAAAATGATGATCGATGCCGATCTCAAGCGGCTGGAGGGGCAAAAAAATTAAAGCATACATCACCGGGATCTGCGGGTTCGCCGGCTCATGGCTGGCCGAGGAGTTGGTGGCGCACGGATATAGCGTCCGGGGCGCGGCGTTGCCCGATGAGTCGGACCATAATCTGAGATCTATCTCCCGCAAAATTAAGATCGATCGCTTTGATATTACCGATCCGGAGGCGTGCAAAGCTGCTCTGGTCAAAGCCCGGCCCGAATACCTGTTTCATCTGGCGGCGATATCATCGGTGGGACAGTCATTTTCGATCGGAGACCTGACTTTTCGGATCAATGTCATCGGCAGCCATAATGTTTTCGAGGCTGTGCGAGGGCGGAGTTGGATTAAGAAAGTGGTTTATGTCAGTTCGTCCGACGTCTATGGCCCGGTTAAGCCTCAGGATATGCCTCTCAAGCCGGATCGGTTGTTCAACCCGG
Source organism: Candidatus Zixiibacteriota bacterium (assembly GCA_030668485.1). Taxonomy (GTDB): domain Bacteria; phylum Zixibacteria; class MSB-5A5; order GN15; family JAAZOE01; genus DAOUTW01. The sequence goes on along the minus strand of DAOUTW010000056.1, from coordinate 27,690 downwards.
TATCGCCCTATGCTCAATCAAAGGCCGCCGCCGAATACATGTCCCGTATTTATATTGAACATTACAATTTGCCGCTGGTCATTGTTCGCTCCTTTAATCATACCGGTCCGAGGCAAAATCCGAATTTTGCCATCCCCTCCTTCTGCCGTAAAATTGTCACGGCCGAGAGGGCGAGAGGGCGAAAGACGGTAGCGGTTGGTAATCTGATGGCCAAAAGGGACATCTCCGATGTGCGCGATATCGTACGGGGTTACCGGATGATTGCTCAAAAGGGAAAGGTCGGCAACGTATATCAATTATGCTCGGGGCGGGCTTATGGGATCGGCGATTTGCTAAAAAGACTGATCGCTTCGGCCAATACGCCGATAAAGGTAACACGAGATAAACAGCTTTTTCGTAAGAGCGATATTCCGATTTTGCGTGGAAGTTATTATGGTACGAGGAAAGATACCGGATGGAAACCGGAGATCGCCATTGACAAAACTTTGAAGGATACCTTGGATTTCTGGAGAAGCAGAGATTAATGTAAGGGAGCGGTAGATGAAAAAGAAACTTATCGATAAAATCAAAGATAAAAGCGCGACGATCGGTATCATCGGTCTCGGTTATGTCGGTTTGCCGCTGGCGGTGGGGTACGCCGAAGCCGGCTATAAGGTGGTAGGATTTGATATCCTGAAAGACAAAGTCAATAAGATCAACCGCGGTAAATCTTATATCGATGACATTTCCGATGGGCGCCTCAAACCGCTGGTCAAATCGGGGAAATTGAAGGCGACCGACAATGAGAAACTGCTGGCGAAAATGGATTGTGTCTCGATCTGCGTCCCGACGCCGCTTTCGAAAACCAAAGACCCCGACATCAGCTATATTCTTTCGGCGGTTGACGGGGTGCGGAAACATCTCCACAAGGAGATGCTGATCGTGTTGGAGTCGACCACTTATCCCGGCACCACCGATGAGGTGATCAAGCCCAAGCTGGAAGAAAGTGGTTTGAAGGCGGGAAAAGGATTTTATCTGGCCTTTTCGCCGGAACGGGTCGATCCCGGTAATGCCTTCTATGCAACGCATAACACGCCCCGGGTGGTCGGCGGCGTGACGCCTCAATGCACCAAGATTGCCAAGACTTATTATGAGGTGATCATTCCCAATATTTATGCGGTATCCTCGACCCAGGCGGCAGAGATGGTGAAGCTTCTGGAAAACACTTTCCGTTCGGTCAATATCGGGCTGGTCAATGAGATGGCGGTGATGTGCCATCGGCTCGGACTCGATGTCTGGGAAATCATCGGCGCGGCGGCGACCAAACCGTTCGGATTTATGCCATTCTATCCCGGTCCCGGACTGGGCGGTCATTGTATCCCGATCGATCCTCATTATTTGTCGTGGAAGTTGAAAACGCTCAATTATTATGCCCGTTTCATCGAGCTGGCCGGCGATATCAATTCTCATATGCCGGAATGGGTGGTGGAGCGTATCACCGGGTTGCTCAACCAGCGCGGAAAATCTATTAAGGGATCCAAAATCGTCATCCTCGGTATCGCCTACAAGCGGGATATCACCGATGTGCGCGAATCGCCGGCTCTCGATGTCATGAGACTGATCGAGGGGTCTGGGGCGAAGATGCATTATAATGATCCTTATGTGCCATCGATCCGGTGGCATAAAGGAACTCTCAAGTCGACCAAATTGACCAAGGCGTTGTTGAATAGTGCCGATTTGACGGTGATCCTGACCGATCATACCGATTACGATTACAGGTGGATTGTGGCCAATTCCAAGCTGGTGTTCGATACTCGCAACGCCACCAATTTTGTCAAGATCGGCAGGAAGAAGATTCATAAGCTTTAACAGGCAAAAGCCTGTTTTTGGCTGTCGCGTAGGCAGGGACCGCTTTTGGGCTGTCGCGTAGGTGAGTCACCATATTGCATGAACCACAATATATGGTGGTGATTCAATCGATTTCACTACCATAGGTAGCTTTTAAACCTCCAAATTTCAGCGTAAGACATTATTGTCCTTTGGCTTACCGGGAACTGGGTTCGTTTTGTACAATAACGGTTTTCCAAGATTATCCCACCCGAAACGTTAGGAAGCGTTTCAGGTGGGGCACCAAGCAGAAAAGTGTATGTATTTTACATACACCGGGCATTATTTTATGTCCCATAATGGATTGTCGCTCTTGGGATTGCAGTGGATTTGGCTTTGGTCGCTCATTTTTAAAGAAATTTCTTGCGGCAGGGGCCGCCTTTTGGCTGTCGCTGTTGTATGACAAGGGTTTTGGGTTCGTTTTTCATGTTTATGGTTTTTCCTTCCTTTGGCTTTGGGTGGGATTTCCTTTTGGGTTGCTCGCATCGGAATATCTCCTTGAATGATCAGGTTCACTTATTGGGGAGGGGGCAGGATCTACAGCGATTTACTGTTATTTTTGCTGGCAGAGTGGCAGCGGCCATTTTTTAGCTGTCGCGGGGATGACCGCCAGAAGGCGGTTTTATGCTGTCGCGTGGATGACCTGAAATTTGGGTTTGTAATCTAGGATCAGAGATCGCGGCTACCCGTCTCATAAATGATTTCTTATTCTATGGCCTTGCCAATTAAATACCATTGATATTGTAGTAAAAATGTATATATTTACCACATTGCTAAAGCAGAGCTGTACTCGGTTAACTGAACATAGGGCATATAACAAGCTACGGGAAACCAATACCAAGGGGATACAAAATGGATGATCAATCTTTCTTGGATCGAAAATACTTTATCGATTCTTCTGTTTATAATTGTCCGTTTTGTAATCGCAGGAACGTGCGATATAGTCTTACATCTACTAATTATTTTGATTGGAACAATAGAAGACGATGCTATGTCTATCTTGTACAATGTACCTCGTGCGAGAAGAAATCTATGCATTTGTCATTCTCTATGCTTAGACCAGACGCGGGCGGGATGTGGTTCGATTTTGAAAAGTATGAGGTAGATAACGAAATATTTTATTCCGTGCCCACCTCCTTTTTTATCGTAGATAGTCGCATTCCCCGGACTTTGAGAGAATTAATCACAGAGTCTGAAGGATGTCTAAAGATGAATTACCTTACTGGTGCTTCAGCATGTATGAGGAAGGCCATATACGAGTTATTGGTCAATGAAAAAGTGGAAGGCCCAGATTATCAGACACGGATTAAAACACTTAAGCAAAAATACGAATCTATTGATCCGGGCTATTTTGATGTTTTGGCCCACATCCAAGATATGACTAGCGATAAGATTCATGAACAATCATGGGATAAATGGGATAGCCCCACACTGGTATTAATAAATGAAACGCTCAAATCCATATTCTATGAAATGTACGTTTTACCAATTAAAAAGAAAGAACGACGATTAGCTATTGAAAAACTGCGACATGCCGTTAAACAAGAGAAGCCAAAAGAACAAGAAAACTAGACATTCGGCCAGTTGTAAGTCGAAAGCCCCGACTGGGTGGCGCACTCTTTTTCGGGTCCGAAGGGGCAATAATCACAGTATGGGAATTTCATTAAATTCTATAGGACCGCCTCTAATTATCCGAGAGCCGTTTGTTATATGCCATAGATCGCCACGTCGGCCAAGCAGGGCCTGATTTATGCTATCGCCAGGATGATCTGAATTAATTGCCATTGTAAACGCTGGGGCAGACGGGACGTCTGCCGCCCACATGCATCTCCCTCGGAAGATTCGGAATCAACATAACCAGGCAAGCTACCCGGGCCGCTCGCGAGCGGCCCCTACAACACTGGCAGTCTTCCCTACCTCTTCGATTAACCCTGATGGGGTGATCATTTCACATCTAACACTCACCGGCCGGGTGGCAGGGGCCACTTTTTGGCTGTCGCGTGGATGATCCAGGGCGGATTGTTGAAACCTCCTTTGAAAGCTACCCCGCAGGCGGATATACTCCTTGACTATTTGGGGATTTGGGGTTACAATTCCTGATTGTATTTATGGAAGTTGTACCAAGCGGTTGTGCCTAAAGGAGACCTGATTATGAGCAACGACAACAAACTGACCTGGGACCTGGAATCGATTTTCCCCGGTGGTACCGATTCGCCCGAATTCGCAGAATTTCGTAAGGCTCTCGACACCGATATCGTGAAGGCCGGGAAGTCATTGGAAGATATCCCCCGCAATCTGGATGGCGACGCGGCGGGCAAATGGGTAGCCTTTCTCCTGCTGGTACAGCATATCATGGAACGACTCGACCATGCCTTCGGGTTCACCGGCTGCCTGGTCGATCAGGATGTCACCGATGAAAAGTCACGGGTGATTCAGGTTGAATTGGCCGCCATGAATGCCCGTATCGAGGCGTTGATGACCGGCATCGAGGAGTTGGCAATCAAAGTCGACGATACCGAATGGAATAAGTTGATCGGCCATGAGAAACTGACCGGCGTCAGCTTTTTCTGGAATGAATTGCGGCAGAACGCCCGGCTGAGGATGGTTCCGGAACTTGAAAAGCTGGCGGCCGAGCTGGCTGTTGACGGCTATCATGGCTGGAACCGGATGTACAATAAGATGGCGGGCGATTTGCAGGCCGAGTTTGTCGAAGACGGTAAGTCCGAGATGTTATCGATCGGACAATTGGCCAACAAGTTCAGCTCTCCAGACCGTGAAATTCGCAAGCAGGCTTTTGAAAAACTGGAATCGACATGGAAATCTGTAGACGGATTGGCGGCGATGGCCCTCAATTCGCAGGCCGGTTTTCGTTTGAGCTTATATAAAAATCGCGGCTGGGATTCGGCCTTGTTTGAGCCGCTTCTGAACGGACGGTTGAAGCGTGAAACGATCGACGCCATGTGGGAGGCGGTGGCAACCAGCGGCGAGAAGATGGCCGACTATATCAAGGCCAAGACCGATCTGCTGGGAATTGATAAATTCCGCTGGTATGATCAGGTCGCACCGGTGAGCTCGGTTGAGAAGAAGATCAGTTATGCGGACGCCGGCGATTTTGTGGTCAAGCAGTTGACCTCGTTTTCGCCACATCTCGGCAGTTTTGCGCGGATGGTTATCGACCGACGCTGGATTGAGGCTGAAGATCGCGCTGGAAAAGCTCCGGGTGGATGGTGTACCGGTTTGCCGTTGAAAAATGAGTCGCGGATTTTCATGACCTTTTCCGGCAATTACCAGGAAACGATGACCCTGGCTCATGAGATCGGCCATGCCTATCATAGTTGGGTGCTTCACGACCACGATTATTTCGCGCGTAGTTATCCTATGAATCTGGCCGAATCGGCATCGACCTTCAACGAGCATCTCGTCACTGACGCCGCACTGGAGGCTGCTACCGATCCGAACGACAAGCTGGCCTTGTTGGACAACAAAATCCAGGAAGGGTTTGTCATGTTCTGCAACCTCCGGGCCCGCTTCCTGTTTGATATGGCTTTTTATGAGGAGCGGAAAAAGGGTACGGTAGCTATTGAGAAGTTGAATGAGTTGATGGTTTCGGCGCAGAAAGAGGCCTTTGGCGATATTCTGGCCGATGACGGCTATCATCCTTTGTTCTGGGCCTCGAAGCTGCACTTTTTCGAAACCGAAGTGCCTTTTTATAACTTTCCATACACTTTCGGATATTTGTTTGCCGGTGGGCTTTATGATCTGGCCAAGAAGGAAGGTACTGCCTTTGCCGATCCGTATAAGGCGCTGCTGGCCGATACCGGTTCGATGACCACCGAAGAGTTGGCTCGGAAGCATCTTGATATTGACTTGACCGATGTCAAGTTCTGGAAAGACGCTGTCGACCGCGCGTTGGTCGATATCGAGCCGTTTAAGAAACTGATTAAGAAATTGGGATAGAGGATATTTATTGTCCAAGTTACAGTCCTGCCTGGCGGCTATTATTGAGTAACATTTTCGGCTTGACCATAAATTGCAGGATCGGTATATTCTCTGACTAATATTGATTGGATAAGAATTGCACCATAGTCGAAGAAAATTTTACGAGGAAACCTCCACTCACCTGGGGGTATACTGCCGGAAAGTCGGGCTGACACCCAATATTCTGACGGCCCTATCGCTGCTCTGTGCCATCGGGGCAGGTTGCTTCTTCTGGAAGGGATATCTGGTGTGGGGCATCGTCTTCATGCTCCTGACCGCATTGACGGATATGCTCGACGGAGCTACCGCACGGGCGGGAAATATGGGGACGGTTTTCGGGGGTGTTCTCGATCATGTCTCCGACCGATATGGAGAATTTTTTATTCTTATCGGTATTGGAATATCGGGTATTGTTCATCCCGGATGGGCTATATTCGCCCTCTTTGGAATGGTTATCGCTTCTTACACGCGGGCGGCGGCCGAATCTATCGGGAATCTGCCGACCTGTGCTGTGGGGTGGATGGGCCGCCTGGAAAAGTTTGTCCTAATTATAGTCGGCGCCTTGATGGAAAAGTACTATCCCGGATATTATATCCTGACTTATGCCCTGGCGATTGTAGGGGTTTCGTCTTTCATAACCTCCGTTCAGCGGTTAATTTTTGCCAAGAAGGCGCTCAAGGACCGTCAGAATTAGAATGATTCTTGCTCTTGGAAATCCGGTTTACGATTATATCGAGACCAAAAAGATTAAAACCGACGGGCGTATTCTGTCGGGATGCTCCACCAATGCCGCCCTGGCACTATCCAGGTTGAACCGTGAGGTGACATTGCGCGGCGCGATCGGTGAGGATTTTGCTCAAAGTTTTACGGCCGATATGGATCGCTACGGTATCGCGTCCAGTATTGTCCCATCCGATGAGAGCGGCGGTTTTTCGTTGATATATTATGACGATTTCGGAAACCGTCATCTCGATCTGCTGGGGCGAGCGGCATCGATACCGGAGGTCGATGATTCTCTGCTGAATGAAGCCGAAGCGGTTTTAATCGGGCCGATTCTCAGGGAGATTTCTTTTGAACTGATTCGTGATATTCGAAGTCGCTACGACGGTCTCTTTTTTTGCGATCCTCAGGGATTACTGCGGGGAGCTGGCGAGGACAGCCGGATTTATCATGAGAAGCCTGAAGGTATAGAAGAAGTCCTCGGACTATTTGATATTGTTAAGCCGAATGAGTTGGAAGGTAAGGTTTTGACCGGGGTTGACTGCCGTCAAGACCCGTTTGAGGCGGCTCGGATCATCAAGGGATGGGGACCGAAAATTGTGATAGTGACCCTGGCTGAACTCGGATCTGTGATTTATGACGGTGACAATTTCGTGGAAATACCGCCACATCCGGTGGATTTGCTTGATTCGACCGGTGCCGGCGATACTTATATGGCCGGTTTCGTGCATGCTTACCTGAATGGAGAATCTTTGCACAGTTGCGGGACTTTTGCTTCCTGTGTCAGTTCTTTGATGATTGAGCAGGTGGGGCCCGATTTTAAGCTGAGCGAAGAGGCTGTTCGGGCGCGTCAGAAGCGAATTCTTAATGAAATAGATTTCAAACTTAGACTCGAGGCAACGTAACAGGTATATCCATAACCTGAGCGGTTTCGGGTTGACGCATAATAACCTCAAATGATAAGGAGAATTATACTATGCGTGTTATTGTTCAAGTTGACGGCGCCTATTTGGAGCGGATGCTGGCCGAGGAGCACAGTTCACCAGCGGTTGATTATTCCAAGCTGGTCAACAAGCTGGTAAATACTGTGATTACCACTTCGGAAGCCGATATTTATCTTTTGCGAACCTATTATTACCATGCCCTGCCGTGGATCGGCAAATCGCCGGCTGATCAGGAAATGGAAATGTACAAGAAAAAACAGGGCTTTTTCACTCGCCTCGAGCATCTTCCCCGTTTCGATGTTTACCTGGGGCGGACTCAGCGTATTCTCAATGATGACGGTTCCTACACTTTTCAGCAAAAAGGCATAGATGTTATGCTGGCGTCGCATATGATTGAGATGGCCACCAGTGGCCGAATCACTCACTTGGTACTGCTGGCTCCCGACGGTGATTATGTCCCGGCGGTGCGAATCGTAAAAGCTAACGGTGTTGTCGTTCATCTGGCCCACGGACAAAGACCTCAGGCCTCGGCCGAGCTGGTCAAAGTTGTTGACGAACGGATCGAACTCAATGCCGAATTTCTGGTCGATTGCATGCGCAGCGTGTATTAGGTGGGCCGGTTTATTTTGAGTAACGCCCGAAATCGGAAGATGATTTTTTTATCAACCGTTAATAAAAACATACATGGGATAGGGGTTTCGTCCCTCGATTGATGTAAGAGGAGGTTATGGATGAAGACATTAGCGATGAACGTGGTGCTGGTTATTGTTTCCCTGTTTCTCATGCTGGGCTGTTCTTCGGCTCCGCAGGTAAAAGATGGAGACACGGTTAAGGTGCATTATACCGGGACCCTTGAAGATGGTACTGAGTTTGACTCGTCCGCCGGGAAAGATCCGCTTCAATTCGTGGTCGGCGCCGGCCAGATGATCGGCGGCTTTGACGAGGGAGTGGTTGGTATGCTTGTCGGTGAAAAGAAGACGATTATACTGACTCCGGATGAAGCTTACGGCTACCCGGCCGATGATCGGATTATGGAAGTAGACAAAAGTCAATTCCCTCCGGAAATGGAACTTGAGGTGGGTATGGAGTTGGCCGGCCCGGGTGGATTCCCGGTTAAGGTTCAGGCTATCGGTGACAGTTCCGTGACCATCGATGCCAACCATCCTTTGGCGGGCAAGACTTTGACATTCGAATTGGAAGTGGTTGAGATCGTCGAGCTGGACGCGGCGGCAGAGCCTGCAACCGAAGGCGATGGTTAAGCGGTATCGTAGAATTCGATAATCGAATTTTGGTATAGAAAAGCGCCGGTTTACACTACCGGCGTTTTTTTTATTATGGTCCCGGGAGCACAGGGCTCACGGGCTACTTGATGGCTTTTTTTATTTCATATAAACCGGCGAAGGGAGACGCTTCCCTCTTGATCTTCCTTGAAAATCTGTATATACTCCCATAATTGAAATTGGTGTGATTGCGAAATAACGTATTTTGGAGGATAAACGATGGGAATCTATAAAATTCCAGAACCGATAAACGAGCCGGTTCTGTCATACGCTCCCGGCACGCCGGAACGCGAAGAGATTATGGCAGCATATAACGACCTGAAAAGCCGCAAGCTGGAAGTGCCGATGGTAATCGGCGGCAAAGAGATAAAAACCGACGAAACCGTCCCGATGACCTCGCCCCATGACCTGAGCCTTGACCTGGGACATTATTACCGCGGCGGCAAGAAGGAAATCGAAATGGCGGTTAAGGCGGCGATGGATGCCAAGGAGGGCTGGACCAATCTCCCGTTTGAACAGCGTGCCGCTATTTTTCTTAAAGCGGCCGATCTACTGGCCGGGCCATACCGGGCATTGGTCAATGCCGCCACGATGTTGGCACATAGTAAAAATGCTTTTCAGGCGGAAATCGACGCTGTTTGCGAACTGGCTGATTTCTTCCGTTTCAATGCCTATTATATGCAGGAAATCTACAAGATGCAGCCAGGTTCGGCCCCGACGATCTGGAATTATGTCGACTACCGCCCGCTGGAGGGTTTTGTTTTTGCGGTAACGCCGTTCAACTTTGTTTCTATCGCGGGTAATCTTCCGACCGCACCGGCGATGATGGGTAATGTCGTTTTGTGGAAACCGGCCTCAAGTGTGGTTTATACGGCTCATTTTATTATGAAGATATTGAAGGAAGCCGGTCTTCCCGACGGCGTGATTAATCTGGTCACGGCTCGCGGCGCCGATGTCGGCGAGATTATTATGAAGAATGAAAACCTGGCCGGGATTCATTTCACCGGTTCGACCGCTGTATTCCAGGGAATGTGGAAGACGGTCGGCGAAAATATCGCCAATTACAAGAGTTATCCCCGAATTGTCGGCGAGACCGGCGGTAAGGATTTCATCTTTGCACATAATTCGGCCTCCGCGGTTGAAGTTGCGACGGCGATGACTCGCGGCGCCTTTGAATATCAGGGTCAGAAATGTTCTGCCGCCTCGCGGGCCTATATTCCGGCCTCGATGTGGGACGATGTCAAAGCGATTCTGCTGAAGCAGGTCGGCGAGTTGAAGATGGGTCCGCCTGAGGATTTCACCAACTTCGTCAATGCGATTATTGACCGAAGCGCCTACAATGATATCGCGAGTTATATCGACTATGCCAAGCAGTCGAAGGACTGCGAGATTATCGCCGGCGGGAATTATGACGATTCGAAGGGGCTCTTTATCGAGCCGACGGTAGTCGTCACTACCGATCCTCATTTCAAGTTAATGGAAGAGGAAATTTTCGGACCGGTCCTGACCATATTTGTTTATCAGGATGAGGATTTCGAGAAGACGCTCGACTTGTGCGACAAGACATCACCGTACGCTTTGACCGGGGCTGTTTTCGCTCGCGATCGTCAGGTGACGGCATTGGCCGCAAAGGTCCTGCGTAACGCCGCCGGTAATTTCTACATCAACGACAAGCCGACCGGTGCGGTTGTCGGTCAGCAACCGTTTGGTGGTGGCCGGGCATCGGGAACTAATGATAAGGCCGGATCATTGTTGAATATGATCCGCTGGACCTCGCCTCGGACTGTCAAGGAGGCCCTGGTTCCTCCGACCGATTATCGGTATCCATTTATGGCGGCCGAGTAGAGTATTTTATGCCGCAGGGTCACACTCGCCACGGGCGAGCAGGACCCTGCGGAACACGAAATTACAGAGGCCGCAGGATCATTCGCCGTTGGCGAACCCTGTCGGAAAGGATCCTGCGTAACAGGCATGGAAACAAAAAAGGCAATCTTCCACACCAGACCTTTTCAGACTTGCTATTCCGCAGGGTCCTGATTCGCCGATGCGAATTGTGACCCTGCGGCTTTCAAATCAAAACATTCAATTCCTCGGCACGCTCTGCAAAGGCTGAATTAATCTCTCAAATTTCCCGATATACAGACAGAGGAGGTTTTGGCACCGGGATTGATATCATCTATTCTAATTGTTCTGAAATTTCGGCAGGAGAGTTGAAATTATGTGCATGAGCACCCCTATGGTTATTCTGGTTCTGTTTCTCGAGGTCTTGTTTTTCGGGTTCCTGATCGTGACCTGGATAAAAAAGACATCCGAAAACGAAGCCGAAAGGTACAAAACTCCGCCGCCGAAAATCGATCCCAGATTTACTTATGAGATGCTCGAGCAATACCTGAAGACCAGCGGCGAGGCTCCCTCTTATTCGGAGGAGGAATCAAAGGCCGCGACCAGGGATGTAATGCTTCTGGCGACACTTGCCCTGGTTGCCGCCGGTTTCTATTTGTATTTGGCTCTGTAACCCAATGACATTACCCGCAGGATCATCCGCCGGTGGCGGACCCATTCGGGAAGGATCCAGCGGAACGGATACAGGATATCTGCCGGTGGCGGACCCATTCGGGAAGGATCCAGCGGAACGGATACAGGATATCTGCCGGTGGCGGACCCATTCGGGAGGGCGTCAGGTCACAATTCGCAATAGCGAATCAAGACCTACCCAACTGTACATGGCTACCTGCTAAAATCCGGGGCAGGCGAGGGCGTCTGCCACCCAACAAATCAGATTACAAAAACATCTCACTTGACACCGCGCTTGTTTTATTCAACTTTATAGAAACACCAATAATCCAATATTTAGAGAGCAAAGTCGTATGGGGAAAATAAAAATTATCAAGGCGCGCCGAGATCATATTCCGGTAGTGGTGGACATGTGGAAGAATTTTATGGATTTTCATGCCGCCGCCAATCCTTTCTACAAACGCCCTCCCCGGGCTCATATCGGCTATAAAAAGCACCTGCTTAAAACCTTCGGATCGCCAAACCAGCAGATTTTTGTGGTAATGGTCGATGGTAATATTGTCGGTTATGCTTTTGTCGCAATAGCCAAACATCCGCCCTCGTTGATTCACAGGCGATACGGGTATATAAACGATATCCATATTGAGCAGGGATACCGGCGTCATGGTTTGGGGCGGATGATGTATACGACCGTGGTGGACTGGTTTCGGCAAAAAGGGATTGATCGAATAGAACTGGGAGTAGTCACCAAAAATAAAGTTGCGATGTCATTCTGGCACAAGATGGGGTTCACCGATCGAATGATGCGGATGTCGCTGGAGATATAGGAGGCCATTTCCCCAATCTCACATACGGTTTATTGGGTGTGAGGAACACTGCTTCGATTTCCGATTATGTAATAGGGTCGTTTTGAGGGCTTCAAAATAGTCCATTTCCCCTCTGAAAATAGATGCTGAAGCTGAATTTTTTTATTGCATTGAAATTTAGAATATTCGTATTTTTTCGATAGAGGATTATCAATCAACAATTGAGGATGTTTTTTTGCAGACACGAGAATCCGAAACTAACCATATTACCTTATTGTAAGGAGAGTTCACATGCCAGTTGCCAAGAAGAAGACGACCAAGAAAGTCGCCAAGAAGAAACCGGTCAAGAAGGCGGCCCCGAAGAAGAAAGTAGTCAAGAAGGTTGTAGCCAAGAAGAAACCGGTCAAGAAGGCTGCTCCCAAGAAGGCTGCTCCCAAGAAAAAAGTCGTCAAAGCCAAACGCAAACCGAATCCGGCTTTCATGAAACCGTTGACTCCTTCGGCTGAACTTGGCGCCGTTGTCGGTACCAAGCCGCTGCCGCGTACCGAAGTTGTCAAGAAACTTTGGGTATACATCAAGAAGCACGACCTGCAGGATGCCAAGAACCGGAGAAACATCAATGCCGATGACAAGCTGAAAAAGGTCTTCGGCGGCAAGAAGCAGGTCAATATGTTTGAGATGACCAAGCTGGTCAGCAAGCATCTAAAGTAAGATCTCGCAGCGACAACAGGGATAGTAGCCCGGGCGACTGACATTGGAAGTCAATCGCCCGGGTATTTTTTTTGCGGATTATCTCAGCGGGATATGGGTCCGGGAATAATACTGATTGGTCATTCTTGCGGTAACACCGGCGAGCACGATCAGGGCAATTAGATTCGGGATGGCCATCATGGCCAGTCCGATATCACCGAAGGCCCAGACCACCTCCAGTTTGGTTATTGCGCCGACAAAAATCATAAAACAATACAGGTACCGATACGGCATCACCACCCAGTCGCCCATCAGGTACTGGATCGCCCGGTCACCGTAATACGACCAACCGATAATCGTCGACGAGGCGAACAGGAGAACCGCGCCGGTGACGATATACCCTCCATATCCTCCGAGGAAAGGCAGCCCTTGTGCAAAAGCGTAGGCCGTCATGGGTGAGCCGTTGAGCGCAGCACCATTGACCGTCGCCGTCCAGGCATCGGTTACGATGATGCATAGCCCGGTCAGGGTGCAGACGGTCAGGGTATCGATATACGGTCCCATCATGGCGACAGTACCTTCTCTGACCGGTTCGTCGGTTTTGGCGGCGGCGTGAGCGATCGGGGCCGAACCCTGCCCCGCCTCATTGGAGAATAATCCTCGCTTGAAGCCCCAAATCAGCGTGAACATGAAAGTCGATCCGGCAAAACCGCCGATGGCACCGGGGGGAGTAAAGGCTCCGTCCCAGATGGCTGCGAAAGCGGACGGGATTTTGTCAAAATTAAGAACAATTATAAACAGGGTGCCAATGATGTAGATCACCGTCATCACCGGAGTCAATATCTGGGTCACTCGCCCGATCCGGCGGATTCCGCCGATGATCACCAGGCCGACAAGAATGGCGATGACCGCTCCGGTGATCCAGACCGGAATTGCAAAATCAGAACGCATCTGGTCGGCGAGGGTGAATGACTGGATCGAGTTGCCGGTTGCCAGAGCGCAAATCGCGGTGGAAACGGCAAAGACTATCGCCAGCCATTTCCAGCCCATCGCTTTTTCGATGTAATACATCGGGCCGCCCGAGGCCGATCCGTCGGGGTTGATTTTGCGGTATTTCATCGCCAAAGTGCATTCGGCGTATTTCAAGGAGGTTCCCAGGATGCCGGTCACCCACATCCAGAACAATGCTCCCGGTCCGCCGTAATGAATTCCGGTAGCCACGCCGGCTATATTTCCAATTCCGATGGTTGCCGAAAGGGCGGTCGATAGGGCCTGAAAATGAGAGATGTCACCCTCATGCGAGGGGTCGTCAAACTTGCCACGGGTAATGTCAAGGGCATGCTTGACCCGCCGGAGTTGAATAAATTTCAGCCGAATGGTAATGAACACCCCGGTGCCCACGAGAAGCACAATCATGAGGGGGAAATCTTCGGGCCAGGCCCAAAGGTAATTGCCGACGGTCTTGAAGATTTCTTCTAAAAAGTCCACCTGTCCTCCCGGTCGGAGTCATCGTGAGCAAGAATCTGATTTAATATCCCAAGGTAAGGCATGAGTATCATGAGGGGCAAGGGAAAAGTGGACAGGGAATGTCCTGAACCGGAATTAGAAATTTACGCCGAGGGAGATGCGGAAGGTTTCATCGAGATCGGCGTGATGGAGATAGGCGAGATCGATCAGGTACTTATCGATGGCTGCACCCAGTCCGGCGGTGAAACGGCTCTGGTCATAGCCGACGCGACCGAAGGCGACGCCCTTGTAACCGATTTCCAATCCGGCCTGAAAATCGGCCGAGATATCATCCTGCCATAATTCGGCTGTCTGACGACGGCCTTCGAAGCGGATGATCGCCTGCCCTGAGGCGGTGATGTTGACATCACGGCGCGAGAAACGGTATGACACGCCCGGCTTGAGTGCCGGGTAAATCGATTCAGTGTTGTCATTGGAATAGGCGAGGAAGGTGGAAGTGATATCAGTGACTACCAGCGCAGCGGTGATCAGGGTATCGACGCGGTAGATGATCCCGGCATCGAGACCGAGACCATAGGCGGTTTCGACGGCTATATCGCGGTAGAGAATTTTGGCGGTCAGGCCGTATGAAATATTTTCGCGATAACGCCCTGCCAGAGAGGCTCCGAGCATGATATCGAAATGGTTTTCCTCGCGGATGACAAATGGCCATTCTCGATCGGCATCATAGCCGGTAATTTTGATTCCGCCGCCGCCGAGGTAGTAGAAATAGAGGCCGTAGCTGTTGAGGCCGGTTTGCTTGCCGTTGTTGGAGGCGTATCCGATATAGTCATGGTTAAGAAGGGAGCCGAACGTTTCGGCATGCATGGTCTGGATCTGTCGTCCCTGCATGAGTGAAAGACCGGCCGGGTTCCAGTAGCCCGAGGTGGCATCGTATGGCCCGGCGATAACGGCTCCGCCCATACCGAGCGGTCTGGCGCCGATACCGAGAGAAAACGGTTCACCGGCATACTTGGCTCCGAGAACAGAAGTTGACATGACCAGCAGACATGCCAGTATAATAAGGTATAACTTAGATTTCATAATCGAACCAATATACATTGTAATGGCCGTTTTCGCCACGAAAAAGGCGGAGAAATATACAATAATCCTCCGCCTTCATTATCACCTTTTGTGTTTCTTATCGATTATTCGGGCCTACTTGGAGCCTCCATCTTTTTTGACGGCAGGTTTCATACCGCAGGCAGCCGGATCGCAGCCCTTCTTGGCGGTGCCGCAGGTCTTGGCGCAACCAGTGGCGCTTTTCTTGACTGTAGCATCGACCGTTTTGGCTTCTTCCGCCGGGTAGCCGGCCTTGATTACGGCGGCAGTCAGAGTTTCTTTCTTGACCTTGGAACCGTCGCAGATAATCTCGGCTTTACCTTCTTTGAGATCGACGGAAACATCTTTCACGCCTTCGACGCTTGTCAGGGCTTTGGTTACCTGACCGACACAGGCGCCACAGGTCATGTTAGAAACCTTAAGGACAACCTTATCACCTTCAACCTGTTCGGTTACCGCGGCGGTCGTGGTTGTGGCCTTCGTACTTCCGGACATCGGGCAACCATCAGCTATCGCCAGCGATGCTATCAGAAGCAGCGAAACCGCCGCCAGAGCCAATATACTCAGAATCTGTTTCTTCACGAATTCCTCCTGGTGGGTGACATTATTAAATCAGTGTTTGCAATATACAGATCATTTCAGATTTTACAAGAATAATCTACCATATTCATCTACTTTTACTTGCAAGGGTTATAACACCTTTACCGATATTTGGTTCCGTCAATAATCGACTACGCCAGTCTATTATTATTTAAGGCTCCAATCTGGTTGTCCTAGAGCGTAATACATTGCATATTGCGGATAGAAATGAAGATGAAAAATAATATCAACAAGCAGGGTTTGACCTCTCCCTTCCCTGATCTCAGCAAAGATCAGGAATCGGGCATTTTCGAGAATGAATGCAAAATTACCCCTCTTCCGGGGCCTTTTGGCCACGCGGTGGCGCTTACCTCATACACTGTCGATGATTTTCATCGAGAATCCGAAATTGGGGTTCTGATTCGCCGAATGAAATCCGAGCCTTCCAAAGAGGCGGCTGACCGGTTGGCGGCGTTTATAATCAAGTATCTTGAAAATCATAAATGGCCTCAAATCCCGGATGTTGTACTTACAATTCCCGATTCGGTGATCGATCGGCCATTCAGCCCGGTTGAGTATTTGTATAAAAAGGTCGCCGTTCATTTTGATTGGTCGGTTCGGACCGATATCATCCGCCGAATTCGCCCGGGAAAGCCGCAAAGAGAGCGCAGCTTTGAGGAGCGATTGGCCGATACCGAACCTCGATATGGACTGGCCGATCCTGAAGCGGTTCGAGATAAGCATCTGCTTCTGCTTGATGACATATATGCCACCGGTCGCAGCCTGATCGAGGCGGCTGAATTGATCCGGGCTCAAAGTCCGAAATCGATTATGGCTTTGGCGCTGGTCAAACTCCGGCAAGATTAGAAATTTTGCTATCTTGAATTCGTCAATTATTGATGTCGACAAATTATTGACAGTCAGGGCTATTCTGACTATGATGAAACGAGGTGTCCGAACATAGTTAATAATTAAATTCGCAGAATTCAAAATTATGGAGGGTCTGGTGTCAGGGAAACTCCGTATTATATTTCTGTTCATAGTAACTATCTGCATCGTGCTTTTGATCGTCTATCCATTAACGAAAAAGGAAGAGGCGCTGGTTAAATTCAGTTTTGGTGACAGGATCCATAAATTCTATGAGCCATTGGAACTCAACCTTTATTTTAATGATGGCTATATTTCAGATAGCATAGTCAACCTGGTTTACACTGCAGACAAATCAGTATCAAAGACATCAAGCCCCTGGATTAGGACAGCGGATGTCGGTTCGCTTGAAGTGTCTTTTAATATTTTGGCGTCTTCAGATGATACCATCTCACAAGGTCAATTTAATATCCCCCTGAAAGGGGATTGGAAATGGAATGTCACATGCACTATTTCTCCATCCAACCCCCGATTCGGTTGTTGGGGCTGCGCCGGAGATGCTTCCTTTCCATTGAATTACTTATACCAGGAGACGGTTACAGATTCGGTTTTTTTCGTATGGGGCGGAAACGGTATTTCATATACCATATTTTACTGATATCCCATCTATTGAATAAGTTTTGATTGCCGAAATTAACTTGAAATGTCGGGTTGGAAGATATACATTCCCCCAATGCATGATGCCAAGGTCAAAACGGTGCTGGTTACCGGCGCCAATGGTTTTATTGGCAGCCGTTTATGCGCTTTGCTGACGGCGACCGGTTATACTGTCCGGATTCTTTGTCGGGAAACTTCCGACCTGACTCTATTGAAAGATATCCCCTACTCCAAAACGATCGGCGATCTTACCCAACCGGAATCGTTGTCGAGGGCAGTTTCGGACGTCGATTATGTAATTCATCTGGCCGGATTGATCAAGGCCAAAGATGAGGCGACTTTTTTCAAGGTCAATCAGCATGGTACCCTTGCACTTTTAAATGCGGTCAAAAACAACAATCTCGAATTGAAGAAATTCGTGCTGGTATCATCGGTGGCGGCGGCCGGTCCCGCCAAAGGAACGCCTCGCAAAGAAAATGATCCGCCTCAACCACTGACCACATATGGACGCTCGAAGCTGGCCGGTGAGGAAGCGGTCAAACCGTTTTATGATCTTTTTCCGATTACGGTGGTGCGGCCTCCGGCAGTATATGGTCCGGGAGATAGAGCTATCTTCACTCTTTTCGATATTGTCAATAAAGGTTTCCGGCCGTATATGGGCGGCGGACATAACCGGGTTCAGATGGTTTATGTTGACGACCTGACGCGGGGAATCAAGATGGCGATGGAGTCGGAGCGAAGCGCCGGGGAAGCGTATTTTATGGCGGAAGCGGAGTCGCATTCGACTCGCGAAATGATGGATATTATCGGTCGGCTGCTGGATAAAAAAGGGATCGGAATCACGATTCCGCTGAGGCTTCTGAATGTTATCGCTTTTATCTCGGAAACGTTTTTTAGAATAATCGGACGGTCGCCTTTGTTTTCGCGGGAGAAGGTCAGGGAATTGACGGTTGACTGGGAGTTGGATGTTTCCAAAGCCCGCGAGCACCTTGATTTTGAAACGGCGGTCGATTTTACCAACGGGGCCAGGGAAACTATCGACTGGTATCGCCGGGAGGGATGGCTGAAATGATCAGCTTTCAACTACTTTTGACCACGCTTTTCTGGGCCGGGCTAGCCCTGCTTTTGTTTGAAATCGTTTGGTATAAACTGGAAACAAAACTTTCCCTGTTGAAAAATATGCCGGCGGAATTGCTCGAAGAAACCGGTCTCGGATATTTCATTTCGAAGTATATTATGCAGTTGGCCTTTTTGGTGGCGGTGCCATCGGTGGCTTACAGTTGGTTTTATGTTCTGATTCCGTTTTACGGGGTGCGCGCCGGGGTGGGGATGGCGGTTTTTATCTTTGTCCTCGGTCTGGTGCCGTTTTCAGTTTCAGTGTTGATGCGTATCAAGCTGCCGCTGGCGTTTGTTTTGTTTCAGATGGCCGGGCATCTTATCAGGACCATTATCGTTTACGGCATAATAGCTTACATTTACATCTTGTAGGAGTCGGGCGATGTATGATGTCAACGCGGTCCGCAGGATATTCCCCCATACCAGGAAGACGATTTATTTCAATGTCGCCTCGACCGGCCCATTGGCCGATCCCGCTTATCGGTTGCAGGATGTGCATTTTCATAAGTCACAAATGGCCGATGTCGGCGATCAGTCGGAAATTTTCGCCGCTTTGGAAAATATCCGCCGCAATGGCGCCAAAATCTTCGGATGTAAAAAGTCGGAAGCCGGTTTCGGGTTCAACACCACTTTCGGAATCAATCTGGCGGCGTTCGGGCTGCCGTTGAAAAAAGGGGACGAGGTTCTACTTTCGGATGTCGAATTTCCGGCCAATGTTTATCCCTGGCTGGAACTGCGCCGGCGCGGCATGAAAGTTAAGTTTGTCAAAAGTGTTGGCGGGTTTTTCAATATAGAGAAGTTGCAGAAGGCGATCACAAAAAGGACAAAAGTCCTGTCGATCTCGTATGTGCAATATTTCAATGGCTTCAAGATCGATATCGAGACGATCGCCGAGATTTGCCGGAAACATAAGATCTACCTGGTGCTGGATGTGATACAGGCGGCCGGATGCGAAAAGATCAATTTCAAAAAATGGAATGTTGCTGTCGCCTCAGCCGGGGCACATAAATGGCTGTTGTCGCCTCAGGGTACCGGGTTATTCTACGTCTCGGAGGATATTCGCGAGCGACTTCTGGCGCCGTGGCGGAGCTGGCTCAGTGTCGACTGGAAATGTCGCTGGCATGATTTGCGGCGTTTTGATATGCCGTATGAGAATTCGGCGCGGCAATTTGAGTTGGGGACTTATCCCTCGCCGCTGGTGATGGCGCTTGACTGGACCTTGAAATTTTTCACCGAACTGGGCATCGGTAATATACAAAAACATAATCATGCTCTTCTCGATATCCTGATCGAATATCTGAATAGTGAACCGTTCTATCGCATAACCAGTTCGCTGGTGAAAAAGCACCGCAGTTCAATGTTGAGTTTTACCACCGACCGGGGGGATATTGGAAAGGTTCATCAGCTTCTGGCAAGGAAGAAAATAGTCACCGGCTTGCGTGAGGGATCAATCAGGGTTTCGGTGCATTTATATAATAACCGGCAGGAGATCAAACATCTCATTTCTGTGCTGGATGAAGCGGCGGAAAAGCTGAAGGGGAAATGAACGGATGATAATGTTTCTTGGTGAAATGGCAGCGATGGGAACTTCCTTTTGCTGGGCGGGAGGATCGATCCTTTTTGCTATGGCCGGGCGGCGGATCGGATCTTACAATGTCAATAAACTGCGGATTCCGATTGCCACTGTTTTTCTCAGCATCGTTTTGCTTGTGCGTTATGGTAACCTCTTCCCTACCGGGTGCGACAGTCATGCCCTGATTTATCTTTCTCTTTCAGGTATTATCGGTCTTGCTATCGGGGACACATTTTATTTTCGATGTCTGGTAATTCTCGGGCCGCGGCAGGGGTCATTGATGATGGCGCTGGCCCCGGTGATGACCGCTTTGATTGCATTCTTCATGATCGACGAACGGTTGAGCCTGATGGCTATTGCCGGAATTTTTGTTACGCTGGCCGGAGTCGCCTGGGTGACAACCGACAAGAAAGACAATGCCGATCTCGACCGCCGCGAGGGGTCGAAGGCTTTCGGTGTCCTTATGGGAGTTGGCGGTGCCTTCGGACAGGCTATGGGGTTGGTGCTGGCCAAAGAAGCGATGGGCGACAGCTTCAATCCGATGTCGGCGACATTGATTCGGATGATTGCGGCGTTTGTTGCGATCTGGATTTTCGCCGCGGCTCGCGGTGAGATTATTGATACTGTGAAAGCATTGGCTGATAAGCGATGCCTGGCCGCGCTTTCCGGTGCGGCTTTCCTCGGTCCGACCATCGGGGTCTGGCTTTCGCTGGTGGCGGTGCAGCATACTCAGGCCGGTATTGCGGCTACTTTGATGTCGACCTTTCCGGTGGTGATTATTCCGTTGACTATTATTGTACAC
This sequence comes from Candidatus Zixiibacteriota bacterium, assembly GCA_030668485.1. GTDB lineage: Bacteria > Zixibacteria > MSB-5A5 > GN15 > JAAZOE01 > DAOUTW01. Next base: position 6,730 of record DAOUTW010000056.1, on the reverse strand, counting down.
AAAGAGCGGCCATCGTACCGCGCTGTCCTGGGGGCTGTTATCGCCATCGCCGGGGTAGCGATGTTGTTTATTGAGTGAGCGCCATCATTAAATCAACCAATCCGGTTGATTTTTGCGACTTTGCGCTTTATATTATTCGGTCTAATGCGCTGGGGGATTATGGCATCGGGAGGTATCACTTCATACGTTTTCCCCGTTTTGTGTTATCAATATTTTGTACTCGCGCATAATAGGTGACTATCACTCAAGGCGAGGTGCATCATGAGCGACCATTATCAGACTCTGAATCTGCATATCACTAAAACCGATGGCAAAAACAAATATGAGGCCTGCATAAAAGACAGCGGCGGGGCTGAACGGGCCAAACATACGTTTGAACTGCAGGTAAACCCGCATATTCTGACAACACTTGAAGAAAAATTCGGTAAGGATATCAATGAAACATCCCAGATCATCAAAGATTTCGGTGGCGATCTGTACAATACTGTTTTCGGAGGTGAAATTTCAGGATATTTCAAGTCGCTGATTCAGCAAAAGAAGGATATCCGGCTAAGATTAGTCTTCTCCCCTGAAGATGGCGAGCTTCTGCGCCTTCCGTGGGAGTTTATATATGACGGCTCCAATTTCCTGTCGGGGTATGAGCGCGTTACGTTGACCCGGTCGCTGGATGGCCTGCCGTCCGACGGCAAGGGCGCTATTAAGGAAAAACTGCGGATGCTGGCGGTTATTTCCAGTCCACTTGATTTGAAGGACCATGAACGGCTTCAGGTCGAGCAGGAACAGATGCTAATCATGGAGGCTGTCGACCGGGCTCATGTCGCCAACCGGATCGAGATTGAGTTTCTCGATGAGGCGTCCCTGCCTAATATTCAGGATCGCCTCGATGAGGAGGAGTTTCATATCCTCCATTACACCGGCCATGGGGTTTATAACGAAAAGGAAGACAAGGGATATTTGATTCTGGAAGATGACGCCGGCAAGGCGCGACCGGTTGATAATGAGACTATCGCCAATTTGCTGGCGGGGTACAAATCGCTTCGTTTGGTGGTTCTTTCCGGGTGCCAGACGGCCAAAACATCGGGACGGCGGGCGCTGAGCGATCTGGCGACACCGCTTTTGACAAAAAACATCCCGGCCGTGGTGGCAATGCAATATTCGGTGACGGACAAGTCGGCTATGGCGCTGGCCCAAAAATTGTATATCGAAATCGGCAACAACACCCCGGTTGACTTGGCCCTGACCAGAGCCCGTAAGGCGCTACTAATCAACGGGGGTTTGGGATCGGTCGAATTCGCCACCCCGGTCCTCTATGCCTTCGATTCCGATTGCCTGACGGTCGAGAAAACCGATGACAAAGAAGCGGGAATTGACCTCGATGGAAGGGTAGAAATAAAGCCCAATATCGTGCTCGGTATAGAACAAATGGGCCGGCAGTATATTGGCCGGCGGCGGGAGCTTCGGCGAATCAAGGATGGTTATCTCCAGCGCGGTATGCGCGTGGTCGTATTGCACGGTATCGGAGGCATCGGTAAGACGGTAACCGCGTCACGGATTGCCGATATGATGATAGACCGTCTCCACGGCGTCTATACTTTCGACTGCCGGGAAGGGCTGGCGCCTGATACGATGCTGATGCATTTCAACCTCTTTTTGCAGAGGCTGGGAATCAAGCAACTTGATGACGCCATAAAGCAGAATTTGCCGATCGAGGCCAAAATAGAATTTCTGGGACAAGTTCTATCGCAGATCAAACTTCTGGTTATTTTTGATAACTTTGAGACACTCTTGTCAGAGAAAGAGGGCAAGCGCGAAATCGCCGACCCGGGATTAAAAAAGGCTCTCAAAACACTGGTAACCCAATCCAAAGATGGCAGCCGCTTTCTCTTTACCAGCCGTTATACATTCAATCTAACCGACGGGCGGATTACCAATCTTATCGATGAAATCAATATGGCCGAGATGTCGCGCCCCGAAGCGGTCATGATTATGAATCGCTTCGCCGACATCGCCAATGAGGATTTTATCACCAAGCTGGAAATTTACAAAAAAATCGGCGGGCATCCCTATACTATCAATATCTTCGGCCGGCACGCCGCTATGACATCGGCGCAGGACGTTTTGGCCGACCTCGCCAAGGTGCAAAAGGAGATGGTCGAATTTACTTTGCTGGATAAGAGCTATAAGAAGCTGGGTAAAAAGGCCAAAAGGCTTTTGGACTCTGTGGCTGTATTCAGAAAACCGGTTGGCGTGGACGGTTTGGCATGGCTTATGAAAGACAACGGCAAGACACCGGATGTGAATGCCGAGATAAAAGAACTTATCCATTGGGGCTTGATTGTAAAATTGGATGAAGATGCCGCACAGTATCAGGTTCATACACTTGTAAAGGACTTCATAAAAGATGTCAGCGATAAGGATAAATGGAAAAAGGAATTAATAAAGGCCGCCGTATACTACGAAGAATTATTCGAAACATCCAAGGATATATGGGATTATCTTGAATCGCGTAATCTCTTTTTCGAAGCCGAAGAATATGACAAAGCCGGAGAGATGGTCGGTGAAATGTTCGAGTTATTTCATCGCTGGGGTTACATAGAGTTTGTCAGGACGCTTAATCAGCAGACAATCGACACCGCCTTCGGCAAAGTGAAGGCAGATGCGTTGTTCAACCTTGGCAAAGTACTTGACACTCAATGCGACTTAGACGGGGCAAGCGAAAAGTACAATCAGTGTCTCAAGGTTTACGAAGAGTTGGGTGACAAATCCGGGATCGCGAATACTCTCATCCAATTGGGTAATATTCATAAGAACCAAGGCGATTTCGATAGAGCCATCGAGATATACAAAAGGAGTCAGAAGATATTCGACGATTTGAGTGACAAATCCGGGATTGCAAGAATTCTCCACCAATTGGGCATGATTCATCAGGAGCAAAGCGACTACGACCGAGCCATCGAAAAGTACAATCAGAGTCTAAAAATAAAAGAGGAACTGGGCGACAAATCCGGGAAGGCCTATTCATTGGGGCAGGTGGCGGCTGTACATTACCTACAAGGTGCGTATGATAAGGCAATAGAAAAATATAATGATAGTCTTGAAGTTGTAAAAGCGTTGGGTGATAAGTCAGCCACAGCAGTAATACTTCACCAATTGGGCGTGATTCACCAGATTCAAGGCGACTACGACCGGGCCATCGAAAAGTACAATCAAAGCCTAAAGGTGGCCGAAGAATTGGGCGACAAATCCGGGAAGGCCTATTCATTGGGACAGTTGGCGGCTATCCATTACATACAAGGTGCGTATGATAAGGCGATAGAAAAATATAATGATAGTCTTGAAGTTGTAAAAGCGTTGGATGATAAGTCAGCCACAGCAATAATACTTCACCAATTGGGCGTGATTCATCAGAAACAAGGCGACTTCGACCAGGCCATCGAAAAGTATAATCAGAGTCTGAAAATGAAAGAAGAATTGGGCAACAAATCCGGGATTGCAGGTAATCTCGGTCAGATTGGAAGACTCTACGCGGAACAAAAAAAATATAAGGATTCGCTGAAGAACTACATAATCGCGGCATCCATTTTTGAACAACTGAAGTCGCCTGATTTGAAAATAGTGCAAGGTAATATGGCAAAACTGATGAAAGAGATCGGGAAAAGGAAATATGATATGCTATACAAAGAAGTAATATCTGAATTGGAGAAGGAGGATTATGGGACGAAAGAGGAGGGTTGAGTGCCCGCATTGCAAGAAAATCAATGAAGTCGATATCGACGCCGAGCTGGAAAAGCAAGGTACGGTTGTCAGACGGGCAAAAGCGTCGCGGTCAGCTTATTCGCCCAAGTATATTGTGGTGACCTGCGAAAACAGCGACTGCGGCCAGCCGATCAAAATTAAAGTGGATATCGATTGATATGAGCGATGAAAAAATTCAAAAAGGTGAGGTTTTATCCCCGGAAGATATATTCTGGATGGATAAAATGCGAGAGATGGCCGGGAAATCGCTGGAATCGATCGAAGCCGCGGCCAAACAATTGATCGCCATGATAACGACCATGCAGGGCATCTATGCCGCCGTGCTGGCCTTTTCGGGAATCAAAACCATTCCCAAGGATAGTAAATGGGCAGCATTATTCTATGCCCTGCCGATTATCCTGTGGCTGGTCAGCCTGTATTTCGCTCTGCAGGTTTTCAAATCGTGCAAATACAAATATGTTGAAACCTCGCCCGATGCGGCTAAAGATACATTTCAAAAAATCGCCGATCATAAATACAATATGCTTGACTGGGCGTATATTTCGTTTACGGTCAGTTTTCTGATCGCCCTGGCCGGGATTATGTATTGGTTGTACATCGGCGGTACAGGATAAAACAGATCGCGAAAGCTAAAACTCCTGCAGTATCGTCATGCAAAAACCGGCCCCTGCCTCTATTTGATTCGTGCATAATAGGTGAAGATGAAATCGGGCATTGAGTCGCGATGGATGCGATAATGCTGATTGAAGCGAGGGTCGGACTGCATTTCCAAATCGGATAAGAACCAGGGAACCCGAATACTGATGCCTTTGGCCGGGCCGAGAATAATATAATCCGGTTCCCGCGACAGCACATAGGCGCCGTCCCCCTTGGAATGACCGGGAACATGCTGGTTGTTGAGACGAAACGAATCGATTTTCCTTTTGGCGATATGGGGATCGTTGATACCCAGCATATCGATAAAACGGTGTTCGGGAGCAAAGTAAGGAGTCGAACCGGCGGTGTTGAGCGCCACCAGGGAGCCTTTGGGCCAGGTGCGAGCGATATAACGCCCGACCCTCGCCCCCGTTTTATCTATGACGGCCATTTTTCTGACGTCGGTTCCGGGCTGGAACATTTGAAATATCAGCAGGCCGAATATGACGGCACAGGCCGGGAGCACAAAGAGCATGCGAATGTTTTTCAGGTATGGCTTGAGGAGCAAAAAGGCCAGTAGGATCGAGGCCGGTATCAGCGGGAGGAGGAAGCGGAATGAATACATGTAATCGCCGCCGATCAGGGTTATGTAGATCAGATAGAGGGCGATAGTGAGGAGTATATATCCGCTTCTCCGGTCGAATGATTTTTTGTACACGGCAAACGGTATCAGTAAAATCAAAATAGCAAAAAGATAGGGCGGTGCGATAAGATATTTAGACAGGTATTGCAACCCGAATTTCATTTTCAGGAAACTCAGACCGGTCGCCTTGGCATAATAGGTGAGCGGCAGCAATTCGCCATAATAGGAATATCTCCAGATAAAGTACGGCGCGTACAGCAGCAGAAACGGAAGAGTGAGAGCGAGGATCGGCGCGAGAGATAACTGTTTTTTCCGCCAGAGGAGTGCGGCCATAAAAATGATCGCCGCCGCCATGAAAATTACGCCATCGGGGCGGGTCATGGTGGCCAGGGCAAAAAAGAGCGAGGCGGTGATGAGCGATTTATTATGGCGACTATCGGTCAGATAGTCGGACATATACAAAATCCCACCAGTGCAGAACATGGCAAACAGCGGCCCTTCCAGCCCGCCATATATCCAGCTTATCATCGGCGAGATGTTGAGAACCATGATCAGGGGAAACAAAAGCAGAAAAATCTCCCGACGATCATGAGGATCGGTCCGACGGCGAAAAAGGTATCGAAGAAGTAAGAGATTCATGACGACGAAAGCCAGAGTGTTGACTATTCTTGCTGCGAGCAGCAAGTCAATTCCGAAGATCCCCAGACTGCTGATTAAAATGATATGGAGGAAATTGGTGTACCCCTCGGCATATTCGCCGGGGTTCCATACCAAACCATCACCGTTGATATAGTTGTAAGCATAGCGCAACGAGATATAGGTATCGTCATTGATAAATTCACGATGAAGATAAAAATAGAAAAGACACAGCGCCACCGCCGCCGCAATGACGGCGATAATGATAAATTTGTACTGCTTCGGGAAATGTTCTATATCGTCCCAACTCAAAAGGGCCACTCTATTCCGGCGGTATTAAATTTTCCGGCTGCACCGGTCTTCCGTGGTTTCAAGACAGACTCACCATTTGACCGGTCAGAATTATTCGATCAGGCCGGTCAGGGCTGGAAGAATTTCGTCTTTATTATTATCAAACAGAGTCGAGGTTGAGTCACAGGGCAGAACCAGCCAATCACCGCCCATTTCCTTTAATTCGGCGAGATAATCATTATCGGGGGTGTCTCCGCTGCCGCAGGCGACCATCAGAAATTTTTCGGGACGGTCAACGATAGCCGTTCCGAAGGCATCGCTGATATCTGAATTATCGAGCGACATTTCATAACCCGACTTCTGCTTCATCCACCACCAGATAATACTCAGCATAATATTCGGGGCGGTTCGGTTATCATGTTCCCGGACCCGTTTTTGCCAGTCGCGGCCGTCCACGACCGGGTTTTCTGCGATGACATAATCGATCTGGCCGTCGTCATCTATCCAGGCTCGCAGGGCGGCAGTGCCTCCCTGCTCCTCGCCCCAAACCAGCAGGGGATGAATAATTCGATCTTCGAGATTCAGGCGGTACAACACTTCCTGCAAGTCGTTTCCTTCGTAATATCCCCCGGAACGGTATTTCCCTTCGCTTTTCCCGAAAGCTCGCTGATCGTAGACAAGAACCTGAAAACCGGCCTCAACCAAAGCGGCGGCCTTTGCCATCTGGGATGAGCTTCCCTCAAACAGGCCGTGAATCAGAATCACCAT
>DAOUTW010000133.1 GCA_030668485.1 Candidatus Zixiibacteriota bacterium | reverse complement strand
GCCGGCATAGACGGTAAAAGTCTCGGAATCACCAATCCGCGCCAGCCATTTGGGCAACGGATGCGGCAAGGCCGCAGTTTCACCATCATAGCCGCCGATAATATTGATTTCCACCTGATCGAGCATATAAAGGTGGCTGTGATTATCGGCGGCACTGGTTTCATGGTTTTCGTCGCCATTATCATCAATTACCAGACGCCCGAACCCGCTGTAGGTAAACAGGGGACCGGAGAGTCCGAGATAATTACACTCTTCATCCCACCCCGCCATCGGTTGAATCAGCACCCTGGTATATTGACCGTCGAATGAGTGCCCACAAGCAAGGCTGTCTTCATTGACCAGATAGGTGGGTGTAATTTCTCCTTCAAAAACAAGAAAGACGGCAGCCATTGTATCAGGATGGTCAACGCTGACAGTTTTTGAAACCAGGTCCTGGGTGAAGACAACAGGCTCTAATGAATTCGACGATTTCACAGGATACGGCTGGGCGTCACCGCACATGACACGATGCAGATAGAACAAATCGTCCAATTTCAGATAAATACCATCGGCATCAATATCACTGGCCTGCACGCTGGCCGAGACGTGACCGCCGAAAGCCTGAAATCCTGAGATAAAATAATTGGTAAACATCACCCAATCCGCTATTTCATAAGCAACGCCGTTGAGATTGATGTCACCGCGATTATCGATAACATCATCACATTCAATCGAGATGCGGCCATTTACAAAATTGACGTAACGAACCGGATCATCTGTTCCTTCAACCAAACACTCATCCGGCGCGCCGAAGATAGTGGGGAAAGTACTCGAGGGGTCAGCGATATTGGTCCAATATCCCTCAAGCATCTCATCATAAACAAGATCCGAGATGGCCAATATCCCGCCCGCCTCTCCTGTTGCAATGGCATTATCGCCGCAATCCTGCCAGTAAAATCTGATTGGCACATTGGTACATTGATAGGTGGCGGTGTCATCAGTAATCTGACCCTCGATGGTAAACAGCGAAATGTAATCCTCAATTGCTAATTCCACAGGATCATGAGACCCATCATTTACACTTGCCACCCCGACTACTCGCAGGATGCCTGAGGGATCTTCCAGACCGGTTTCTTCCGTCTGATATTCGAAATACTCCCATTCATACTCGCCCGGGATGTCAAAAACAGGCCCCGGTGCTACGTCGACAACTGACATTGCGTCGGCATCATAACCAATAAGGATGTCGAAACCATGCATGTCATCCGTCCCTGCGGTTTTGAGCACTGGAATCGAAACCGACCCGCCGATAACGGCATCAGGAATATTAAGGAAATGTCCGAATTCAATGGCATAAGGGATACCATGGTCAACAGTCAGGCCACTCCACGAGACACCATCCCACATCGCCACCCGGTTGACGACCTTTCCTTCAGCGGTTGTGAAACCTCCGCCTGCCACCAGGTTCCCCTCATATTCTGTCATCGTCATTACCCAATTGGAATAATACGGCTCACCACTCAGTCCGCCGCCCAGAGCATGCCACGTGGACCCGTCCCAACGTGCGATCCGGCTGGCTTCAATATCCCCCGCCGATGTAAAATTCCCACCGACAATTAAATCGCCGTTGTATTCGAGCAGGCTTATGATTTTAGCACTGCTTCCTGTGGAGTGATCAGCCAACACTCCGGTTCCCAATGGGTGCCAGTTGGCGCCATCGAAGGCAATAATATGATTGACTGTATCATCACCTGCGGTTTCAAAAAATCCACCGGCAATTAATTCATTGTTGTATATTCCCAACGTCTTTATCCATCCATAGATTGGCTCACCAAAAGGCCCCCATGAAAATCCATTCCATCGCCGCAAATATGCGCCCAGATGGACCGAGGCGATGAGTTGGCCATTGTATACGCACATGGTTTCTACGCCTCCGGGCAATCCGGAACCCAGAGCTCTCCAGGAAGTTCCGTTCCAGGCGGCAATGCTTGACGCAGGCACCATCCCCGCAGAATCAAAGCTGCCCGCGGCAATTAACTCTCCATCGAATTCAGATAGACTAAGCACGCGGGCGACACCGTCAATACGGCTGATACCATTGCCGAGAGGTTCCCAGGAACTGCCATCCCAGGCGGCAATACAATTGGCTGAAACGGTCCCGGCGCTATCAAAATATCCTGCCGCAATCAAAAGACCGCCATATACAGCTATGGCATCAATGGGTGCAGTCATCCCCCCGCCAACGTCATGCCATTCACTCCCATCCCAGCGGGCGATATGGCTGACTACTTTGCCGTCGGCTTTTGTAAATCCTCCGGCAACATACAAGTCACCACCATATACGACTGAGGCCCTGACATAGCCCTCACATATGCCCTTCCAGCAGAATTCATAAGAATCAGTGTCCGCGTTTGCTAAAGGGGCATTTAGAATTGTAAATACAAATATTGCCAGAAGTGGCACCAGATATTTGAGACAAGAAAACATTACATCCTCCTTGTTACAATAGTACGGCGTTTTGGGTACTAATCCTTAGCCTACAGAAATAGGACCACTCCTGACTTATGATAAGTCTGTTAACGAAATATGTATTCAACAACATTTAGCGGTATTTGCAGTAATGGTAATATAGAGTTAATGGCCCGCTTTGTCAAGGTTTTTTCCGGTGATTGTCAAGGCAAAATAGAAATGTCCTATTCTTAGCAAAATAGAAATGTCCTATTTTGTTATTTCATTGTACATCCGTTTTCTTATCACCGTCTTCAAGGGCGATCTCCTCCAGGGATGGTTATTGGAAGGGGGAGTTGGT
>DAOUTW010000051.1 GCA_030668485.1 Candidatus Zixiibacteriota bacterium | reverse complement strand
GTTCTCTCACTGGTCCGGCGGTGCCTCAGGAACGAGCAACCCAACCTGGGTGACGATGAGTGGGCCGAAAGACGTAGTTGCCAATTTTGTTAAAGAGACATATCAGGTGACTATTACCACTGATCCCTCCGGTCGAAAGGTCAGTGTGGACGGCAGCGACTATGACTCGCCCAAGACATTTACCTGGGAAGATGGTTCGACTCATAACCTTGGAGCGCCTTCCCCTCAGGCAGGAGAAACAGGATCGCAGTATGTTTTCGATAATTGGAGTGATGGCGGCAATCAGAACCACCAAATCACAGTCACCGGTAACGCTACCTACACGGCTTACTATAATACCGAGTATCGATTGACGACCTCAGTTAATCCGAACGGCACGGGGACTGTCACACCTCAGGAAGGCTGGTATCCGAATAATGAATCCGTCCAGGTTACCGCTAATGCGAACCAGAGTTGGAAGTTCTCTCACTGGTCCGGCGGTGCCTCAGGAACGAGCAACCCAACCTGGGTGACGATGAATGAACCGAAAAATGCAATCGCTAATTTCGTCAAGCAGACATATCAGGTGACTATAACCACTGACCCCTCCGGTCGTCAGGTTACAGTAGACGGCAACAATTATGACTCGCCCAAGACATTTACCTGGGAAGATGGTTCGACTCACAATATTGGAGCGCCTTCCCCTCAGGCAGGAGCAACGGGAACGCAGTTTGTCTACGACCACTGGAGTGACGGTGGCAATCAGAACCACCAGATTACAGTCACTGGGGGCACCACCTGCACGGCCTATTTCACGACCGAATATCAGCTGACCGCCTCGGTCAATAATGTTGATTGGGGGACTGTAACGCCTCAAGAAGGCTGGTATGCCAGTAATCAGTCTGTGCAAGTAACAGCCAATCCTTTTCAGGGGTATATTTTTAAGAAATGGTCGGGAGATGTCCCGGATACTGATACACTTAATAACCCACTGACAATAACTATGGTTAGTAAAAAGGACATCATAGCGAATATTGAGATTCAAACCGATGTAACGGATAACGAGGCTGATATTTTGCCCAATCGCTATGCTCTATATCAAAACCATCCGAATCCCTTCAATCCTGAGACTCGTATCGAATTCACTATACCACGAACCAGTCATGTAAGAATCGAAGTATTTAACTTGCTTGGTTCGAGAATCAAGGTACTTGTAGATAGACAATTTTCTGCGGGTATTCATTCAGTATTTTGGAAAGGAAAAGATGACTTCGGTACGCAAGTACCATCTGGAATCTATTTATATATGATGAAGACTGACGATTTTCTTGAATCCAAGAAAATGATCCTGCTAAAATAGGCCAAAAGATAATATCAGGGTACGGAAAAGGCTGGGCTTTTTGCCAGCCTTTTTCTTCATAAGGCATGGAACTGACTGTATATTAACCACTTAACCGATATTATTCCCGCTCCAGGCAGAATCTCAGGGTTAGGCCGCAGTTCTAAGATAGTCCACTATGGCCAGCTTATTTATTATAAGTAACTGTCGCACATGAGGATATGTTGCCACAGGCATATCTTTTTCGGTTTCAAAATCCAAAATTCATCACTCATGATGCGATTTAATTGATGACAGAATTCAGCGTATGACGTATGAAAGTAATGCATGTCTGATGGAGGGTGTGGAGCTTATCGGCCTTACAGATGACTGAACCTTCCGGGAATAACTGTCCGGTTTACCATCCCTTCTTTTTCAAGATATCAGACATCTTGTTCTGAAGGTTTTCCTCGAAGAGCTGCACCTTTTTCTGTTGCGCTTCGGTTATCTTTCCGATGAGAGTGGCGATGTCGGCCGGCTTTTCCATAAAATCGACAGCTCCTAATTTGACGGCCTCAACGCCTTTCTGAACCGTCGCCTGGCCGGTCAAAAATATTATCTGAAGGTCTTTATCGAATTCCAGCATTTGCTTGAGGGTTTCAAAGCCGTCCATTTCCGGCATGGCCATATCCAGGATGATGGCGTCGTATGATTTTCCCTTTAACATTTCCAATGCCTGCATACCACTTTCGGCGGTATCGGCAGTCAAGCCGCGATTTATCATCCTTTCCGCGATTGCAGCGGAGAATTCGATCTCGTCATCGACAATTAAAACGCTCGCTGTTGCCATATTAATTCCTTTCTAATTTTGCATATCCAAAAATTCAATATCAAATTGTGCCATCAAGACGAACTAGTCTGCTCATCCAGGAAAACTGAGGTGGATGCAAAGCCGCTGATCAGCATGTTCAATATTAACTTCTCCCGACATCCGACTTATTATCGTTTGTAACTCGGATGGATCGATATCTTTGGTGTTTGATATTATCCCTGGACCATCGACTGTGACTTTCACAAGGTGGTCCGACTGTCCCAAAGCGATGTTTATCACATCGCCTTTTTGTGCATTCTCCAGAGCCATTTTAATGGCCTGGAAAACGGCCTGCTGGAGACGGAATGGGTTGCTTTCAATCTCAACAGGCGTATTCGGCAGGTTGGCATCAAGGGAAGCGCCCTTCATGGTTGCCAGACGAGTGGTTAGCTGGACCAGATTTTGCAGCGTCTCGCCGACATCGAATCTGCATCTGGTATGATCGGCGCTGTGAGAAAATCGATTCAGACTTTTGATGATGGCCAGTCCCCTTGCCGCCTGATTTTGCAGGGATGTCACGATTTTCTCAAGTTTTTCCGAGGGAATCCGAACCTCATCCCCGGCACCGGATAGTTTATCTTCCAAAAGCCCTGTAGTCTGATCCATGATTGCGATGACATTGTTGAGTTCATGAGAAACGGAGGCGGTAATGGTTCCCATGAAGGCCAGACCGTCATCCCCTGGCGATTTCGCTTGATGTTTCGAATTATTTTCCATTCCTACCATCTAATTATGCTGAATAGCATGTTGCATATGGGTTATCAGGTCTTCGAGATTGATCGGTTTTGCAAGATAATCGTAGGCGCCGTCCGGCTTATTATTTATTTCGCTGGCCGGTGATCCATGACCGGTGATGAGTAGAACCGGTATATTGGGATAAGCCTGATTGATTCGCCGCAGAACCTCCAGTCCGTCCATACCCGGCAGTTTCAAGTCGAGCACCACCACATCATAGTGATTCTCGGTCATCTTGTGAAGCGCTTCCTGGCCATTCAGGGCATAGTCGGATTCGATGTCTCTATAACCGAGCCGCTCGACTAATGTGCTGACAAGTTCTTCCTCATCGTCAATCAGCAGTGCTCGAAATTTGGGCATGCTTTCGTCTCCATCTATGCGCTTTGATGGGGTAGGGTGATTGTAAAGCAGGTTCCTTTGCCGACCTCGCTGGCGACATCTATTTTGCCTCCCAGGCGGGCTACAATATCTCGAGTAATTGACAACCCCAACCCAGTGCCAAATTCTCTTTTCGTGGAAAAGAACGGTTCAAAAATATGTTGAAGGTCTTCCTGCGGGATACCTGCTCCATTGTCCTTTATGGCGACGGCGATCGAAGAATGATCCGGTGATGTGACGGAAATTTCTACCTTTCCTTCGGAGTCGATGGCTGCGAAGGCGTTATTTACGAGATTCAGAAACACCTGTTGCAGGTGGCCGCGGTCACTACTGATGTTAGGCAAGTTATCGGGGAAATTGTAAATGATTTCAACATTCCGATGGCGAGCTTCGGTTCGCTGGAAGCCGACGACTTCGTCGAGTAATTCGCGAATATTGATTGACTCGCGACGTATTTCCATTCGCTTGGCAAATCCGAGCAAACGGTGCGTAACTTTGCTACATCTCTCGACAGAAGAGACAATGGAATCCACAAGGCCGAGCATTTTTTGTTTCTGGGGAAACTCCTCTGAAAACCCGACTAAATCCTGTATGAGACCGGCTTTTTCATTAATGATTGCCATGGGATTATTGATTTCATGAGCCACGCTGGCCGCCATCCGTCCAATAGTCGCCATTTTGTTGGTATACTCAATATTATGAAATTCCTTGGCGCGCCTCAGATCAGCTTTGCGAAGCCGTTTGGTCATGTGATTGGCACTATAGGCTATGACCAGCAAGATTAGCGTAGTACTGAGTGCCAGAAACCACAAAATCTGAGCCCGGTGAGAAAGCCAATGACTAAAATACCCCTCAAGACGCTTGATGACAACCAGAGTAAAAGGCGATCCTTTAATTTGCGAGTAACCTGAGACAACCCAGTCGCCATAGTCCCGGTGCTCCTCCACAAGTTCGCGATCGCCGAAAAGGGTAGGTATTTCAATGGGGGCTTTTCTCAAGGCCGGTCCGAAAAAGATCGAAGCCGTCTGCAAGATAGAATCTTTATTGATAATAAACGCATCGGTATTGCGATCAAGGCTTAGGGAATATACTTGTTGGTTGAGCAATTCCATGTCGAGCGTGGCCCTGATAATGTAGAAATCCCCCAATTCATGTTCATGCTTATTGGCGATTACGAAGTGGGGAAAATTGCGGTGGCCCATGAATACATCGCTAACATGAGATCCGCGCAAAACAACCTCATGAAACCACTCCTGGTCCTCGTAACTTCGGTTTTTAAGATCGTATGGCCCGGTGTAAAACGATTGATTTCCCTTGGAATCGATCAGGCCGAGGTCTATGAATCCCCCGAAGGAATTTTTGAGATTACGGAGAGTGAACGCCAGGGAAGAGTCGCTATTCAATTCATGATACGACCGCTCACTGATGACCAGCGCCAAAGCCGAGCGCCGTTCCTCAACCACTGACTCCAGAGTACGCTTGGTGTTGGACAGTATCTGGGCTACGCCATAGTGACTTTCAACCCGGTAGGCCTCCCTGTCCTGCAGATAGTTGATAATTGTTAGAACGACCAGCGGGGTAATGGCGACCAATGCCGTGATGAGGATGACATTGCGCCGCAGCCTGCGATATTTAGGGAATTGAGTTCCCGCCAATTCCGGAGGCAATGCGGTTTCCTGAGTATTTTTTCCCTGACTTTTCATCTGGTAGATAACTGTCTCTATTTACTCCCGTTACCTGGAATTTGATCCTGTCGTCAGCCCGATTTCCTCTCGTTGGCCTTTTTATACGCGGCTTTCATGACTTTCGCCAGATGATCGATATTAACGGGTTTTTCAAGATAGGCGAAGGCGCCCAATTCCTCGGCCTCCGTCCGTTCATATTCCGATCCATGCCCGGTGAGGATAATAACTTCCACCTCGGGGTGATCCCTTTTAACCCGGCGCAACACTTCGATACCGTTTATCCCCGGCATCATCAGGTCAAGGACCATGACTTCGGGAGCGTTTTTTTGCAGCATGTCAAGCGCTTGCTCGCCATCGTAGGCGACAGCAGATTCCATATCGCGGCTCAGAAGCCTTTCCGACAGGGTCTGAACAAATTCCTTTTCATCATCGACGAGGAGGAATTTGGGCGGCCCATCGATATCCGACCAGGGGTTGATTGTCGGCGCATCATACTTTGGACCGATGCGGGCGCTGACCTCCTCCACCCCCGGAACAGCCGATGCTATTTCGATCAGTTTTTCCTGATGGTGTTTCATGCGGACCATGTATTCGTTAATCAGCAAGATGATCCGGTTGTTTTCGGCATGAACCTCGACATCGTGGCCGGCCCCAGCCAGGGCCAGGCTGACCTGTGATGCCAGGACAAAGTCGCGGGCCGTCTGAAGCGAACGCTCAGTGGTTCGGACCGGTTCGCTCCGGGCATATTCGCAAATCATTTCGACTGCTTTTTCAAACGATGTATCGTTCATGGGAATTAGAATGTCGTATAGTTCCTCATCATAAGCTTCTTTATCGAGGAGGCTGTCAGTGCAGTCGTAATTTTTCTTATCGTCATTATGAATGATTTTACGTGCTTCCTTTTCCGACGTTGAACGCAGTTTCATCGCCTGCTCTATCCGGTAATCGAGATTGGCGATAAGGCAGACCCGCAGTATATGCGGAATGGTTCGGGGCAAAAGGTGGGAGGCACAACCAAAGATAACGACGTCATCGGACAGAATCAATTCGGCCAGCACGATTTTAAGGCATGCGATGTTTTTCTCTCGCTCGTGAGTGAGACTGTTAAGAAGTGATTCCCCTCCGCAGAGGGATCGTTCAAGCCTGTCCTTCTTTATATTGTACCGTTTTTCCGTTTCCTCATAGACTTTGCCGTCGATGTATTCGTAGCCGAGCTGTTTGGTTACCTGTTCGACCACCTCATCGGCACCGCAGAAAGAACCGCTGAAAATTGAAATTATCGCCACAGTTGTCTCCCTAAAATACCCCTGTGGGGCGTCAATGCATATTATGTACTGTCTCCGTGATAAGCAAGTACTAAAACATGCTGAAGCAAGCTGAGAATAACTATTTTTTTTCGATGAACCGCAATGTTCGGCAAATAATACAATACTTAATTGGTGGTGTATTATCGTTGGCTGTATATAATGTTAGTTAGATGAAAAAAAGCTTGCTCGCCACTTTCGGGCACGCTATTTTAGGGCTCATTGGCTTGACCCGAAGTCTTAGGAGTAGAGCTATGGAGAACATTCATGCCGAAGATATAATGATACATCTGGATAGATACCCGCATGTTCCTCATTGGTTTTCACTCCGGCAGGCGATCATCGAAATGGAAAAGACCCAATTTGAAGTAGGTGGCCGAAAATCTTTGCCACGGGTGGTCCTTGTCTTTGACAAGGAATATCGTCTTATGGGAATGGTCAGAAGGCGGGATCTATTGCGCGGGCTGAGCCCGGACGCGATGCAGGAGTCCAGGGAAAGAAAGGGCGAAGAAGATCCCGGAATCCATCGCGATCTCCGTTCACCGAACGCGACAACTCAGGGTTCGATTGAGGAGCTGGATCTTCATGCCGAGCGTATGGTCAGCGAGATCATGACGCCGATACGTGTTACCCTCGCTTATGATAAGCCGCTTTTGGAAGTAGCCAATTTCATGGCAATTAATGATGTCAGCATCGTCCCGATCATCAAGGACGGGGCGGTGGTGGGTATGGCGCGATCGACCGAAGTACTTCACCGAATCGCCAAATTGATAATCCCACCGGATGAAATGCAAAGGTGATCATTGTTCGCAGTTAAGGACGATTTAGGGCAAGGAGTTGTTTTTTTGCAATCGTCAAAATTCATTCTATACACACCGGGCTTGAGAGATGACTTCGTCATGAGGCCCAAAGTGTCATTCTGAGGAATTTAAGTGGCTGTAATAGCGATTGAGCGCATTTTTCCCTTCCTGGGTTGGATTAAAGATTATTCCGCGGATAAACTCCGCGCCGACCTGATTTCCGGTCTGACAGTCGCATTGGTATTGGTGCCGCAGTCGATGGCATACGCCCAATTGGCCGGCCTTCCCGCCTACTATGGTTTATATGCCGCTTTTTTGCCTCCGATGGTTGCCGCCCTTTTTGGCTCCAGCCGGCAGTTGGCGACCGGTCCGGTAGCAGTTGTTTCCCTAATGACCGCAACGGCACTCGAGCCGCTGGCGACGTCGGGGAGTGAGGCATATATAGCCTATGCTATCATTCTGGCGCTGCTGGTAGGCGTTTTTCAGCTTGCACTGGGTATCCTGCGACTCGGCTTGATCGTTAATTTTCTCTCTCATCCCGTGGTCAACGGTTTTACCAATGCGGCGGCCCTGATAATAGCCAGTTCTCAGTTGTCCAAACTTTTCGGCGTCTACGTCGATAGCGCCGCCCATCACTACGAGACTATCCATAATGTCTTGAAGGCGGCTGTGTCCTATACTCATTGGCCGACTCTTGGGCTGGCGGTTCTCGCTTTTGCGATAATGATAATACTGAGGCGTCTCAGCCGCCGTATCCCCTGTGTTCTGGTGGCGGTGGTTGTAACAACCCTGATTTCATGGCTGACCGGATTTGAGCATAATAGCCAGGTGAATGTCAATCAGATTCAATCGCCTCCTTTTCACCGTCTGGTAAATGAATTTGATGCCGCCTGTGATGGATTAATCCGCGAATGCGATGAACGCGTTCTCCTCCGGAATGATTATGAAACCGTTGTAGGAGATCAGGGGATGGAATCACGCGACGCTATTCAGGCGGGATATAAGCTTCACATTGTCGATTCAGAGATAAACCGTCTCAAGGAACAAATCCATGAATATCGAACGGAACTGAGAGGATTCTTTTTTCAGGCGATAAATCAGCCCGATGGCAGCCTTCTTTTCTATCGCCCGTCTGAACTTCCGTCAGGAAGCGAGACCACCGGGCATATATGGCGCCTTAAAGTCGGAAACAACGCCCTGGATACCGCATCTTTGACTATGACGGGAGGCGGGGCGGTGGTAGGTAATATCCCAAGTGGCCTGCCGGCCCTGAAGACTCCTTCTATCACGATTTCCACGGCTGTAGGCCTGATACCAATGGCCATGATTATATCTCTTTTGGGTTTCATGGAGGCCATTTCCATTGCCAAGGCGATGGCGGCCAAAACCGGCCAGCGCCTCAATCCCAATCAGGAACTGATCGGTCAGGGCATCGGAAATATTGTTGGCTCATTCGGACAGAGTTATGCCGTTTCAGGATCGTTCTCCAGATCGGCAGTAAATCTTCAGGCCGGTGCGGTGACCGGGCTTTCGAGTGTTTTCAGCAGTCTGGTTGTCGTTATCACCCTGATGTTCTTCACTCCCTTCTTATATCACCTTCCACAGGGAGTACTGGCCGCCATTATCATGATGGCGGTGGTAGGCTTGCTGAATGTGAAGACTTTCGTCCATGCCTGGCGGGTTCAGAAATTTGACGGCATTATCGGCATTATCAGTTTTGTGTTTACGCTGGCGTTTGCTCCTCATCTCGACCGGGGAATCATTATCGGCGTCGCCTTGTCGTTACTGGTATATCTTGTCCGCAATATGAAACCGGCAATTTCAATGTTGTCGCTTCATCCGGACGGGACTTATCGTAATCGCCTCCGTTTTGATCTCGATCAATGCCGGCATATTGCAGTGATCCGTTATTCGGGATCAATCTTTTTTGCCAATGTCAGCTATCTTGAAGACCAGGTTTTGGAGACGGTTCGCGCAATGCCGGAACTTCGACATGTCCTGATTGTCGGCAATGGAATCAATGAATTGGATGCCTCGGGTGAGGAGACACTGGCAGGCCTGGTTGGCCGTCTTCGCGAACAAGGTCTGGGTGTTTCCATGAGTGGCCTCAATGATGTCGTGATTGATGCCATGCGACGGACCGGTCTTCTGGCAAAAATCGGGGAGGAGAATATCCATCGCAATGCCGGGCGGGCAATTGAAAACATATGGGGGCATGCTCATCGCAAATCCGACGAAGAAGAATGCCCGCTCAAGGTTGTTCCCTTGAAGCATTTTCCTGTGGCCGATACCGAGAAAACAAGCGAAGATATTAAACGTCCACATCATGGCGAAAATGACTAAAAAAGAGCTATTTTTCTCCAGAATTACCCAATAATATCATCTTCTACCGGGATTGACGCAGGTGAGTTGGCGATCACACAGTTGCGGAAATCGTCTCGTAGGCCCTGTCAGTTTTATCAGGCGGCGGTTCTAAGATAGTCCACTATGGCCAGCTAATCTTGTAAGGCATTACATATCAATTACTTACTCATGCCGTCAAATTATGTCTCACGTGATATTTTATTCCGAGCGCATGACTAACAATTGTTTAGAGATTTCGAATCCCTGTTTGCCTTGACCAGAGGAACTTAATATTTGTTAATTCATAATATAAAAACACCCGGCAGGGAGAGCACGAACCCCGCCGGGCTTTTTGCCTAATCAACCCTGGGTTGACTCAGGCCTCCTCAATTGTTTCCCCCCTATTTGAGGAGAACCATTTTTTTGCTCTGAGAGAAACCGTCGGCTTCAACACGATAGAAGTAGATGCCACTCGAAACCTGACGACCATCATTGTCTTTGGCATCCCACATCACTGAATGACGCCCTGTTTCATAATACTTATTCACCAGAGTAGTCACCAGTTGCCCTGTGATATTGAACACATCAAGCCTGACATGTGAGGCCGTTTCCAAAGCAAAGCTGAGAGTCGTTGTCGGGTTGAACGGATTAGGATAGTTGTTGACATCAACGACTGGCCCATCGATATTTCCATCCACCATATTGGCCTCATTGGCAATGATAAGAATACAGTCAGAACCTTCAAACGGTGTGCCGTCGATTAATTGACCGCTGAAAGTCAAAGAGATGACCTGCCCATCGTAAACCTCACCCAATGATGCGATAATTTCATCCCTGAGGAATTTAAGCGTCAGATCGGTGTACCCATCCGGACCATCGGAATTACATTCACACTCTTCGGAATCATCACTCATCGGCGTAGCAACATCTTCATAGGCCCAACGCAGAACCGGAACACCATTCAGCATGACTGTATTGAGGTCAATTTCCATGACATCAACATCAGTTGATCCGAGGATTGCGGCCGGCAGTACCGCCTTTTTATGACGATTCTGCTTTGGTTTTGACATCACGGTTGAGGTGGCGTCGGCGTCTTGCTCTTCATCTTCATCACCAACCCAAAGCCAGTCCTCGCCGGGTGATTTTACATTGAGGGGATTAGGACATGATCCGGGCTTGATATCAAGATTCACAAATAGCATTGGGGTTAATTGCCAATCCCATAAAACCTCGCTAAGATCTGGCGTGTTAGTATAGTTCATCAACTCAGTTCCATCAGGATTCATCGTATAGATTTCGTGTTGGTAGCCAGCATAACCATAGCATGCGATCTTAGTTCCATCGGGTGCCCAGACCGGGACGCCATATGTCACACCACCCGATGCATAGGTAAGCTGAGACTCAACTAATGATCCGATATTTACTTTGAAAATATTCTGCGGAGCACTGTATCCGTTCGCGGCACTGGATCCCCGATAAACTACATACTGCCCATCGGGTGAGAAGCCCGGCCCGACATCTGATCTCGAATTGTTTGTAATTCTCCTCTCATTTGTGAAGGAAAGATTGTTAAGATACAGATCGAAGGTACTCGCCGAACTGGTGGACTGACGACTGTAAACAACCAACGAGTCATTGACATCGATCTGCCCCAGCGAAGTTCCGGGGGGAGCTTCATAAATAACGCTGTCCGGTAAACCATCCAAGGTGGTTCGATACAGATCTCCGGTTCCTGTCCTAACCCACCAAATTGTTGAATTATCCCGCCACCGTGGGCTGGCCGGCCCCCAACTATCGCCATAGAAAGTCAACCTTTCGACCGATCCACCATCGGCATCCATCACAAAGAGTTCATAGGCTGCAGGAGGTTCAGATGTATATGTGATAAACACTATTTTTGACATATCAGGAGACCATTTCACCTCCCTTGTCTCCCAGGAATCGTCAAATAAAAGAACCTCGGTGGAACCATATGGAGAGGTCATGTAAATATCCCAATTTCGGACGGAACTGCTGGGAGCCCCCTTAGTGATAAGCATGTTTGAATTTGAAGACAAATCATCTGCGATGGCCGTGCTTCCTATCATACAAACGATCAGTGTTGCAATGATTAACCCCCAAATAGAACTTTTGTCATTGCGCATTTTTCTTTCCTTTCTGTTTACATCATCTTTGCCTTGAGCTTCTTCTATTATGGCATTGTTTGTAGCATGCTGATAGTCCTTATGCAACACTTATGCCAAAACTCGAACAATTCAGCGCACGTAATAACTGGATACAATACAATAGATTAGAGGTTGGCGGCGAAGTGTCATGCCGGAAGGTGTTGTTTATAAAGCAATGCGGAGCTGTGTGATTGTTGTGTTATTTACAAGAATCGATTTTAAATGCCTTGATCCACCTGCTGAGGTTACCGGGATCTACCTGCAAAAGACGTGCTGCCGCACGCTGATTGCCATCAGTCTCACTGAGAGCCTCGATAATGCAGGTTTTACGGAATTCGTCGATTCGTGCGGCTAGGCTTTTCCAGGATTCATCATTAAGAGCTGCTTTCGAGCCCAAGTAGTTCTCAACGTCTCTGCCGATGATGATTTCCGAGTCGGTCAGTACAATCAGCGATTCAACCGTATCCAACAACTGCCGCACGTTTCCCGGCCATTCATAATCAAGCAGGGCGCGAATTGCGGATTGGTCGAAATAGACGGGTGAACGATCCTGTTCAATAGTGAAACGGTCAGCAAACTTCGTGACAAGCAGCGGAATGTCCTCCTTCCGCTCACGAAGTGAAGGAATCACAATGGTGATACCCTTCAACCGATAATACAGATCTTCGCGGAATTTGCCTTCCCGAACCAATTGCTCAAGTTCGTGATGGGTGGCGCATATAACACGTACATTAGTTTTCTTCAGTTGAGGTGACTTGCCGATCGTCTGATATTCACCGGACTCGAGAACGCGGAGAACCTTTGCTTGTGTAGTAATATCGAGATCACCTATCTCGTCCAGAAACACGGTGCCACCATTGGCATATTCGAACAGGCCGACATGATCTGTAACTGCACCAGTGAATGCTCCCTTAACATGACCGAACAGTTCCGATTCCACAAGATCTGGTGATTTATGATTGCAGTTAAATATCGCAAGACGTTGTTCACAGCGATTACTGTGTCCATGTATCGCTCGTGCTATAAGTTCTTTACCTGTGCCCGTCTCCCCCAGGACCATAACCTTAGTATCGGAAGGTGCCACTTTATTGATCGTACGGTAGATTGCCTGCATTAGGTTTGACTTTCCTGCCAGGCCAAACGACTGCTCAGCATACTCAGACAGGCGCACTGTCTCTTTTTTTGCCAAAAATGAAGCCATCGCGTTTTTGACTGCCCGAGTCAGCCGACAAACCGACTCCCCCTTTTGGACATATTCGAACGGATTTTCTGTAGCGTCTATTTCCTCTTCCGAATACTCTCCCGGATAGCCGGTGTGGAATATCACAGGGATATCCGGTTCTAAGCTTCTTATAACACGAGCCGCCTCCAAACCGTTCATACCCGGCATTTTAATGTCCATCACCACGACTCCGATAGTAGCGTCGCCCTTTACCAGATCAATGGCTTGTTGACCCGACGATGCACTAATTGTTTTAAAACTGTCTTCCAGCAGAAGAAGAAGACCTTCCAATACGTGCCTGTCATCGTCGACAATAAGAACTATGTATTCATTCTCTTTTATCATAATCCGCCTGTGTCAAACGAAATTATGGAGTAATATAAAACTAGTTAATCGGAAGAAATCAGCTTTAGGTGCAACTCAAATGAAGTACCCTTATCATGATTGTTTTTTACTTCTACAGAACCGCCATACATTTCAACAATCTTTTTAACCATGGGCAGTCCGAGTCCCGTACCGGTATCGGACTTAGTAGAAAAAAACATCTCAAACACTCTGCTGACGTCCTCCGGAGGAATGCCAGGACCATTATCGGTGAATCTGACGGCGAGAAATCCATCATCGGCATTCTGTTCTATTATAATAAGCGGTTTATCCACTCCTGTCAATGCATCCAAAGCGTTTATGAGCAGGTTATTGAAAACCATTACCAGGTGATCGTGGTTCCCTGCGACGATATGATCGGACTCGCCGGATCGCTCAATTGCAATTTTGTTCTCGGCAATTCTCATTTGGTTTGCATTCAACCCTTCCTTCAGGGCCTTATCCACATCAACTATCTCAATTGCCCTGGCAGATTCCAGATTGCTGTACCAAGATACTTTTTTCGTAAGATCTATGGCCCGGACAATAGCCTCATCTGTGAATTTGGAGAGGCTCTTAACTTGTTCGGGATCAAGATGAGGTGTTTTGTTGATTGAAGTCAGCTTATTGAGGGCGCTTCGGGCAGGGAAGAGAGCATTTCTAATTTCGTGGGCGAAGCCTCCAGCGATATCTCTTGCCTGTCTGAATTTCTCCTGAGCCACAATTTGTTGCTGCGCCTTCTTTAGAGCCATGTGAGTCGTTTCCAGTTCCACCTTCTGTCGGGTAATTGTCTGATAATCATGTTTTGCCCGTCGCCTATAAAAATTCATAATCACCAACCCAGCCAACAGACTCGAAAGTATCATAAGGCCATAAACTTTGTTCTTGACATAAAATACCGCAAGCAAATCCAGGGAACTTCTCTTCTCAAGGTGTCCCACAGCCCAACCATTAGTCCAGCCAATAACCAGAGTTGTCACGGAGTTATTACTATCCACCACCAATGATTCGAAGTAATGCACCTCCCGCGGAAAGTGAATCAGTTTTATGAGATCAGACGAGTAAATTCCATCAGTACATACCCACGCATTCTCGTAACCTGGCATATTTAGAGACCCAAGGTATGATCCTATCCGGGACGGCGGTGACATGCCTTTAAGAGAAAGATCCAAGTCATATACCGACATGGCGCCAAAGGGATGACGAACATACAGATGCATTCTTGAGTCGGGCCCAAACGTTTGCAGCCATAGAGAGATTGGTTTTTGATCGATTTCTTTTACTTTCAAGATTTTACCATTTGGATCGACCTTCGATATGCGCCACTTATTATCGATCATCACTTCCAACTGCGATTTCGAAAGACTGAGTATACTATCCGGCTCCGTAAGCGGTATCTGGTGACTAATATAATAACACTCACCTGCTTCTCCGGGCACTAAGTGAATGGCTCCCGACCCTATGGTACCAATTTTGTTGACGACCAGTTCACCTCGGTTATTAATTATTGAAAAATACCCGAAATTTTCATCGAAATTCGCATCTGAGTGTCCCTGAAAATGCGGAATAGACACAAAAGCTACAGTCGCCCTTAGGCTATCTGAATTGAAAAAAAATTGATTATGGGTTGGTATCTGGGTTGCGACATCTATCTCCCACTCAAGAGTAAGGCTTTCGACTTCCACGCAGTACAGCCGCCTGGGGCCTGCATCATGATGCGACGTCATGTAAAAAAACACTTCCACTTGTCCATCCAAATCGTAATCATCGGATAAGACGCTATAAATCGAGGGTTCCCATTGGCCGTCACCAGTTGCATCCGTGCCGGCTGCAATAAACCGATCGGTCAAAGGCAGTGAGTCCGCTTCGGGATAAAATTTGAACACGCAGGCGGTATCATTCTTATACCCTGCACCGACCAAGGCTTTTAATCCAGAAGCGAGATCATCATAGAGAATGTAATCATTGACTGTCAGATGAACGGCATCATCCAACTTCTTTTCAAAATCCGGAAAATCTCGACGACCGAATATTGCGGGGAGGTCTCTTCCCGGAGGAGAATTTCTTGCCGTCATCAGCCACCTTATTCCATTTATATCTGGACTTTCGGAATAAATACGAACCGGGTGATATTGATTCTTTGTTTTCGCTGAGGCAGTGGCCCCCGCTGGAATTTCCGCGAAACGGTGCGAAAGATAACTGGTGTCCTGTGAGGCGTCTACTGTCATCCTCTCGATAGCGCTGGCTGATGTCCCAAGCCAGAAGATCATCAGAATCAGGCTCATCCAGGATAAACAATGCGCCGTGTTAAATGGATCTGTCAAGCTGACAGTTTTAATGAGACCGTCCAAGTATGCCCCACGCAAGACGAGTCTAATTTCAAATAAGACGTTCGAAGAAAACGACTTGTATTTATATATGCAGGTATTTTACTCTTGAGATCGTTAATTGTCAAGGATTCTTTATTTCCAGAAAATTGAACTAAAACAACCTATGCGAGTTTCCTCAGTATTAAGCGTGTTTTCAAAACAACCGGCCCAAATTTAGGGCGGATTTTTTGCCAATATCTACGCGGCAGTTCTAAGATAGTCCACTATGGCCAGCTTATTTTAACTAATTGATTTTCAATAAGTTACAAATCGCCCCAAGTCTTATTTCGCTGTCGTTTTCGGCCTAATCGCCTGCTAATCATATGCTTAGTATGTTTCGAATCCCTGTCTCCCTCACGGAAAACACGGTTCCGGGCCACTTCTGAACACATCGCCAATTAGGCTGAGTCGATTATCCCTATATCACGGTATTGTCCCTACCCCTCATTCCACACAACCGCATGCAGGTGGCGGGCCGCCTTTGAAGACATAGCTGATCATATACACCGCGTCGCCAACGTTCACGTTGCAGTCAAAATTGGCATCGCCCTCGTCCAGGCATGGCGGAGCCGGGCCGCCCTTGAAGACATAGGAGATCAGGTACACGGCATCACCGACGTTGGCTTCGCCATCATCATTCGCATCACCTCCCAAATCAGAGCAACAACCAGGTGGAGGATTGAAAATTGCCAACCCTTCATTGATTAAGCGTGTATGGCTGAAAATAGAGGTGTCATTTTCTGGAAGGTTAATAGGGGTTATCACACTTACAAGATCGGTGTCTGAATACTGCGGCCTTGCCCAGCTCTCAAAGATAAGATGATCTGGCTGACCGATTGCTGAATTGACCTCGTTAATCCAATCAATCGCGCCCTCGTAATAGACTTCATCAGTGTACTGACCAAACTGGAAGAGTTGGGTCGTGAACGAAAGATCAATCAAGATGGGGGCAAAGGATATGTTATGCGCATGAAGAAAAGTTTCCAGTTCCAGCAGATCTGCCTTTAGCTGGGCGAGGGTTACTCTACCATAGATTGGTCCCGCATAGTCGATAATTCTGAGTCCATGCACATCCAGATGTATGAATGGAAGATTAATGCCCAGGTTTTCTAACTCTGCCACATATGTTTTAATTCCTTCAACATCTATCTCGGGATAGAGAATAATTTGGCCAACAATGATGGAGGGAGCGGCGTTATTCATCAGGGTGATAAAGTCCGCAACCATGGCGGCAATTTCAGCTAAATCTTCAGTTTTACATTCGGGGCCATCTAAAGGAGGATAGATGGGGGAATACCATCTTCTGATTGGTTCATCTATGGCTACATAGCGAACTGTTCCCCCATTAGCTTGCACATTGATAATTGCATCCACTGTCCAGTTGAAAGCATTTTGCGCAGCGATTTGCCTCTCCAAACTACAATCCACAGGCGTTCCAAATGGCGTTTGCGGTAAGATGCCCGCTCCCTCAATGCAAATTTCAATTCCCCACTCATCCAATTTGGTGAACGCCTGAACCTGAGCAAAATTGGTAAGGGTGTTAGAGTTGCACAGGCCGCCCATACAGGGCCATGTATTAACATGGTGAGTGAGAAATTGAAACACATCAATTCTTGATCTAGCGGAATCCCACTGCGTTGGGTTGGTGAATAACTGCAGCATGTCGGCGCTTCCCATGCTGGGTCCGTACCATACTTTGCTGCTGTCTGCAGGTTGGCTGCGGGCAGAGGGGCACACAATAGTGGTTGCAAGCAGAAACAGAAAGGCTGTATGTGAAAATACTGTTTTCATCTCCTCAAACTCCATTCATGTCCCCATCGTCCCACACACATGAGAGGGCCTCCCGCAAAGATACGAGCGATGAGGTAAGTGACATCTGCTGTGTTGAGAGTGTTATTCCCTCCAGGAGGCCCACCCTTTGGGTGGATTACTCTCATATCACTAAGATACAATATATCTATAGATTAACAAGAGAGGAAATATCAGGCAGCCAAGCCCCTAAATTGTTATCAAGTAGGCATATAAGGGAATAGTACAAAAATTAAGAGAGGTGGGGGGAATCGAACCCCATACTCGCGTTGTGGCACAAGGACTTACATCCTATTGTGACCAAATTGTGACCGTTTTTGTTACCTTATGATAACGAGATTACATAGGTGGCTGTTAAATTTGTAAGAGCATATCTCCGTTTATACATACAAACTATTGCCCGGCTTTGGCCAATGGATCCAACTCC
The DNA here is from genome assembly GCA_030668485.1 of Candidatus Zixiibacteriota bacterium. Classification (GTDB taxonomy): domain Bacteria; phylum Zixibacteria; class MSB-5A5; order GN15; family JAAZOE01; genus DAOUTW01. Next base: position 14,922 of record DAOUTW010000051.1, on the reverse strand, counting down.
CTCAATGCTGCCAACAACTGCTCGGTAGTAAGAAGGTCCAGCTGTGGTAGGGTTGCCCTTGAATGGTCAAAGCCATCAATCTTATCCGAATGTTCATCCATCCAATCAACAAGCTGCTTTCGCATCAGACGGCTGGCGGCCCCATGCCCTGAAGTAGTGTCACCGGCATAAAAAACAGCAGACGAATTACCAACCGTGAACCAGGGATCCGGTGAGAAAAGAATTTCTGATAATTTACCGCTCATTTCTACCCTTGCGGCATCCCATGTTTCGAACTCTTCTCCATAAAAGGCCATGTCGATCGCATGTCGTCCCTCGTGAGCGACTATAGACGATTCAAATTTCAGACGCTGGTACTCATCGATGAATGCTCGGCGCAGCACTTTCCCGGTGTATCCAATTGAAAGCATTGAATCATGCAATCTCTGCTGAGTGGCATACTGCAATCTAAGATCAGCGCCCGGAAGATTGGAGTATGGATCAGCATTGGCCAGAGAGTCATCGGTCATGCGTAAACTGGAGATACGATCCTGAATTTGCTTCCGCTTTTCCGGAGAAGTCAGCGATTCCCAGGTACGAGTGCCTGATCTATTCCAGGCTGGCCTTATCCTATAGACTGCTTCAGGGGTCGGTGTCCAGCCTCCGATCTGAACATCACCATCAGTTATCCACGCCATCATACCAGTTGATACCATCTGGTCGAGATCTATAAACTTGATATCAATCCGATGCTCATACTGATCGAGTTCCCGAATTTCAGTTCGAACTTCATGTCCCCACGTCATATCGAAACTTTCAGGAGAAAAATCTACGGAGCAGAATATGGCCCCCCACCTCCGGGATAGCTGCGCGCCGATCTCATCGGTACTGAACTCGGGTCGCTCCCCCGGATAATCGAGTGACTGCCAGTAGTTATACGCCAACCCTAGGAATTCCTGGATATCAGCGGCTATCGTGGAATCTCCCATGAGCCGCTTCCTGTAAATGTGATTGATAAGCGATCGGGCTTGTGTTACGAGTTCCGTGTAGTCCAATATGTCGGCGATCTCCGGATCGCGAGCCAACTCGGCCCCGTCTGATAATCCCGGAGAAGTAGCGACTAATATAACATAATCGAACATTCGAGATGCGGAAAGGGCCTTTAAAAGGACTCTGCGCGACTTGTCGTCCAGGTCATTACCATTCCAGGAAGAAAGCAATTCTGGTAAGTCGTATATCGATCCTCCTGCCAGATTGAACAGAGAATCCTCTGGCCCCATTTCAAGATACTGCTTCCAAGCGTGCATCGCCAGTGGACCATCGCGAAGGAGCAAAGAAACCCCCAGCAGGCAATCCCAGAAGTCGATTTCAGAGGGTACGAGTTGGCCCGCCGCGTTGAGCTTCTGCGCGGCATCTCTGAGGATCATTGTATCTATGGAATTACCGGTCAGGTATGCTTCTTCCCCAAACTCAAGAACCGCCCAACCAAGAGCAAGAACAGCCTGTAGGCTGTCAGATAGTTTCTGGCTTTCAGCCAGGGAGTACTTGGCCAGGATCATGGCGGAATCGGTAAGACCTTCCTCCAATACGAACCTGCTCATCATAGCAAAGGAAAACGCACTGGCCTCCCCCAATTGCACGGCGCGGTTTAGCAATGAAAGCGCTGAATCGGCATTTTCATATTTGAGCCGCGCTTGAAGTGCTAGGCGCTGCATAGCCCCAACTCGATCCAGAAGTGTGTGATTCTCGCTACCTGCGACTTCCACATATAACTCGTGAGTTTCATGAAACTGTCCTGCCCACCATAGCTCATCAGCATTCTTCAATTCTTCACAAGAACCAGTTCTAGGAATGCCCGCCAAGGTTCTTGCGGTGGTCATTAGAAAAATCACAACAACCAGAACGATTGCGATTCTAGATCTATATTTCACAAGAAACCTCCATCTATTCTATTCAAACATCTGTCCTAATTAATACGCCAGATTCTTCTGTTTGTTTCGTGTTCTTCAACCTTAAGCCAATACATTTCTTGCTTTTCGATAACATTTGTCCTATAATATAGGACAGAAAATTATGATTGTCAATATTCTTGGATTAGAATTGCAGAAAGATAGTGATGGAAAAAATACAGAAGATCATACCTGATCTTCAACGGGTTAACGCAGCGGACAGCCTCTATCGCCATATACTATATCTCATCGCCACCGGCAAGTGGCCAGAGGGAATGCGGCTACCTTCCATACGAAAGGCCGAAAACCTGTTTGGGGCCAGCCGAACTACCGTTCAAGAGGCGTATCAGATGTTGGTTTCTCACAAGCTGGTGCAGTCCAAAACAAAGTCTGGCTTTACCGTTAGAAGGCAGGGCGCAAATGCCTGGATATCACGTCATCGCGCCTTATTAAAATCACTGTATGAAGATGTTGCTGATGGCATAACGAAAACGACTGGTCTGGCTACTCTGCCAGTCCTGCGATACATTACCAGGCTGGCTGAGATTGTCGATCATGAACACCCATCCTGCGCTTTTATCGAATGTACTCGATTACAGGCCGAGAGTCACGCGCGAGAGATCAGAGATCGGCTTGGAATTTCTCTTCTACCGATGACTGTTGACGAGGTAGTTGCCGAGCAATCGGATTGGCCATCGCATATCAAGTTGGCAATCACCACTCACTTTCACCATACCGAGTTACTATCACTTGAACCTCAGATTGAATGTGAGATAGTTGCCATACCTATTGAAGTTTCTCCGCTTTTGAGACAACGAATAGACAATGTAGAAGGGCCAATCATCTTTCTCGAAACTGAACAGCAAATGGCACAAGACATAGCACAGGATGCTCAAAAACTGATGAGTGATTTGCCTCTTTCGACAGTGACGGTTGACAACATAGAGAATGCACTAGCCGACGTATTGGGGAGAAGATCCACGATCCAAGATCAATTGACCACCGTATTGCTATCGCCTCGTGATTGGGGTGATCTTGATAAAGAATGGCGCAGTCATCCCAATGTGATGGTTGTGACCTTCAGTATTTGTAAAAGGGCATGGAACACGATTGCTGAGTTTTTGGGTATGCCGATCGGCCCGCTGGTTTGATCCCCAGCATGAAATCCTCGATTTGCGAACGATCAAATTATGCCTTATATCACTATCGACATTCTGTGGTCAAATTGTGTCCAAAACGGTATCACGGTATCCGGTGTTATTGGGGGATATAGGCTTACAAAGGCAGATTTAGTGGCCTGCGGATGTTCACGCCTGCCCCCGCTTTAAATTCTTCGTTGACTTACGATGCACTTATTATGGTCATACTGGCGACAGCGGAAAACCAGTTGTTACTGGTGGAGGTGGGGGAAATCGAAATAAGCTGTTTCCGTAACCCATAGAGTCACTGCCCGTTACGACGCATCTTCTTGATCCCCAAGAAATTCCAGTTTTTATTTGGTTTTATTTGGTTGTGTATGTTTTTATTTGTTTTGACCTCAATATGGCACAAATATGGCACAAAAAAATAAAGGGGAATACACACTATTGTCAGCAAATTGTGACCGGTTTTGAAAGCGTATGTAGAGTGGGCGGAGCATCGTCTCATCCTGATGACATTCTTAACAATCAATCTTGCGCTTTGAGTCGCATCAAGTTAATCTCATTTGAAGAGCCCAGCCGTATTCTGGGACCAAAAGTACCCGCCCCCTGAGAAACAAAGAAATAAGTATTGTCTTTTTTATATAGGCCTTTGTTGAGTGGAAACACAAATGGCGTAAACAGGGTAGCAGGGAAAGCTTGCCCGGCATGAGTATGTCCAGAAAGCATTAGATCAACTCCTTTTGCGGTAACGTACTCCAACCCGACCGGGCTATGGTGCATTAAGATCACTGGTTTTTCTTCAAGTAACGGAATCTTGGGTAATTCCTCTTTGATGGTGAATCGGTTCGCCTCGCGTGTGGGGATAGCATTTTCGTCAGCCTTCATGTAATCGAGTCCGACAAGTTGAAGCCCATGGATTTCGACAACCTCGTTGTGCAGGATGCAGATTCCATGGCTTGTGATGATCTCAAGCGCCCGCTCAGTATCAATGTAGCCTTCATGGTTACCAGTGGTGAAATAGGTAGGCGCATTTAGTTCACTCAATGGCGATAGCACACCCGGCTCCAACGCACTGTTGCCGTCGACGAGGTCGCCGGTGATAAGAACGAGATCCGGGTTAAGTCGGTTGGTCTCACGCACAATTCGGTCCAAGCATGATCTACCGCGATACATACCGATGTGCGTGTCCGAAATATGTATAATGGTTACGTCTTCTTGGAGCCCAACAATAGGAATCTCGACAATTTCTACATTTAGAGTGCTTGCCTGCCAACCACCGATGATCGTAAGTAATATAGCAACCCCCACGGCTAACCATGCCCCCATTTTATCAGGAATGTGGATCAGCAGCCGAAAGGCATCTAGTACAAGAAGCAATATTGTAAGCATAATGTGAACATAAAAAATTAAACCTGCCGCTGTAGCCAGTGTGTCGAGTACTGGCTTTGAAAAGGTAGCGAATGCGGCCATTCCAGTGAAACTCAGCAGTACAGTCACCGCTACCGCAACATAGAGTCGCCAGGCCTGTTCCAGTTTCATTAAGCGGGATAGACGAAATGGCACATACCAGATCGATGCGGCGATTGGTGCTAAGATGGCCATGTATGCAGCAATTCTCAACAGTTGGTTAATAACTATCTAACCTCCTTAATAAGACCTTTGAATATCATACCAAAATATAACTTGTATTCGAGAAAACAAACAACCAAATATTTTTCATGATAAAAAGCATCCTATTGATACAATCATAATTGAAATTGAGTGGGGGTGTAAGCACCGAACCCATGAACCGTATAATTATTTGTATTGCAACAAGTTATAAATGGAGGGGGGGGGAATCGAACCCCCGACCCATAGTCGACAGAATGCGTTGTCTGATAGAGACTTACTGGATTTCAACTAGTTTACATTAGTGATATTGTTTATGCCGCCTCCCTTCCAAAAGTTCTAAGATAGTCCACTATGGCCAGCTTATTTATAATCAATTGATTCTCAATAAGTTACAAAATTCACCAAATCATGTTTCGCAGTCATTTTCGGCCTATTCGCACGATATTCCGATACTTAGTAGATTTCGAATCCATGTCTCCCTCACGGACAACACGGATCGGGCCCGCTCTTGAAAACATAACTTATCAGATAAACGGCATCGCCGACATTGACACTGCTGTCGCAATTGGCATCACCTTTTTCCATACACGGCGGGGCGGGACCGCTCTTGAAGACATAACTGATGAGGTAGACGGCATCACCGACATTGGCCGTCCCGTCGTCGTTGGCATCGCCGGGCGCATCGCAACAACCGCCGCCGCCCGACATGCCGGACCAGAATCCCTGATTCATACCAAAATTAGCCGACCCGCATTTGCCGGTCGTGATTTGTCCCAGAGTCAGGGAGGCACCATAATTGGCGGAGTTACCCCCTGCTCCACCAGCCGAAATTGTTATATTCTGAACCTGCTCCCCGGTCTGGGGATCTGCGGCTAGTGATCCGGAGAAAAATCCCAGTACAGCAATCACAACCATTACCGCAGTTATGAGATTGAATTTTAGCATAGATTCTCCATTCATCAGTATGACCTTTGAATTATGACATCTTCACCCTTGAGGGTCAGGTTTATTCCGCTGATTGTCAGCGAAGACGATGAAAAGGTGTTGGTGGTACCGGCCTTGAAGATTAACGTCCCTCCATCAGGAACCACCACAAGAGCATCCTCTATGTCTGTGCAGGGATCACCGGGTGATCCATTTCCGGAAACGGTATTGCCCACGAACCTCACGTTGCCTTCCGGAGCAATATGAATCGTATTATCCTGTGTGAGGTTAAAGCCTGATGGTATATTGCTAACAGTATACCAGCCATCACTGGTACTACTCCAACCCATATTCATCTTGAACTGGCTGCTAGTTGAATTATATCCATAAATCACCCACTGGTGGCCGCCTCCGGCTGTGGAGTTCCCTCCCAAGGCGACCGGTCGGAGCCATTGAATTTCGGAGATCATGGTATTTGAATTCCTGGTCAATAGAACGGCATCGGTGTCGTATCTGAAATGATCACTAAAAGCTGGAGCTATGCTGTCGCGGAAGGCACCTGAGGTATTTACTCCATAATCCATCCCGACCGAAACGCCGGCATGGTAGGATATCTCTGCCGCTTCAGCCGCTCCGGAGCCGGGCGGGTCGGTATGAACATCCGCCATAATGCTCCAATCATAATCAGCCGTACCGAAGGTTTCATTTAGTGTCGTTGATCCTGGGCTAAGAGAAAGCCAGAGGAGTGCCAGAGCGGTGGTATAAGCCGGATTGGTGCTAATGGCCGCAGCCTGATTGAGAATAGTTTCGTCCCAGTAGCCATTCATCTGCAAGAGTCCGCCGCTAGTCGACGTCCATTTCAGTCGATTGGTCCAGGTCGAGGTGCCTGGGATATTCGGATTGGTCGCCAAAGAGGCGGGTTGCCAGGATGATGTCCACTTGTAATTATAAGTCGTGGAACCAGTTCCCTGACCGGAATTGGGCCATTTCCAGTAATACATAATTTGGGCCATGGCCGTACCAACGCATCCCACCAGGCAACGCTCATCAACCGAGGGGGTCAGATTGGGGCAAGCATCGTTATACGGCGAACCCTGGCCCCAAGTGCACGACAAATCATCAAGCGTCATCTGAGTCGGAGCCGCGTCAGCATCTTTATTAACTCCCACAGTCGCCGGGATTTTGCCATCGATCAAATCCTGCCAATATTGGGACCTGCTCAAAAGCTCTTCCCGATAAGGTTCAAGCTCTGGATTTTTATCGGCCAACCCCTGAGTATAATATTTGGTTCGTTCAGATATTTCCCAGAGGAGATACTGAATATCTGGATTATCGGCGTCATAAGTGCCGTGCGGGCTGTAAAAGTAGACCGGAAGGACGATATCGTCGGCTCCGCACAGACAAAATCCGCCGCCATCAAGCTGAACTACAAAGGCGACTTCCTGCCCATCAAGTTGATACGATTCAATACTGCTAATAACCGCATCTTCTCTGGCATCGGCGGTCACTTGCCTTACCCAGGTTTCAACCGCCGATTGCACTTCAGACATTTCCATTTTTGTGGCAAATGCTGCTGCCGGCAGCAAACACAGGCAGATAAAGAATATGATCAATTTCCGCCATGTGGAACCGGCCCGGATGTAACTTCCAAAATGTGTTATCATGTCATCCCCCTACTGCAGTCCGACGAGCACGAGAACCAGTCCCTCGCCCGAATTAAGAGAAGTCATTGCCTTGCCAATAACAGCACCAAAAGCACGGTTGCGGTCGGTTGCTTTCATGGCATGGCCGGGGACATTTGATGTTGTCAGCATATCGCCCGGTTTAATGGCACCATTGGCAGCCGATGCCAGACAATAAACTCGTCCGGTCAGGGCGACATTTTGCCCGCGGTCCAGAATTCCCGCTTGGCTCAAAGTCAATCCCGGGTTGACATTTCCCGCTCCGGAGATAATGCCGGCAACGCGCGAATCATAGGCGGTTTTACTAATTGTTGTTCGTCCCGGATTATTCTCGTCGATAATAACGACCATTCCCTTATCTAATTGGACATCGCCCGTCATTTCAAATGGTTCGGCGACATCGCTACCGCCGGTAAGTTTGAGCATTTCGGCCGTCACTGCGCCCGAAACGGCATTGAGTCTGATTGTCTCACTCGAAGATCCGGCCGGAAAGAGTTTAATCGTGCTCGCTTCCGCGTCATGCTTTATGGTCAGTTCGCCCGAGGAATTTTCCATTCGGATGACATGATTGGCGCCGTTCAGTTGAATTTCTCCGATACGGGCGGCATCCATTACTTTCAGGTTCCCATCGACGCCACCACCGACTTCGACACCACCTGAGGCTCTGATTTTAAACTGATTTGCCTCTGTCGAAGCCACTGTCGCTTCGGTATTGTCACCCCAGACAAAAGACCCGTTGTGACCCGCAGTGGCCATGTATCCGGCCGCAAATGAATAATCTCCCGAGGCGAGACAGTCCTTACCGCCGGCGACCGTGCTGTAATCACCGCTGGCAGAATTGGAGAAACCGCCACTAACAACTCCGGCAAATCCGTGGACTTTGTTATCAGCCCCACCGCCAATAGTTCCCTGATTCTTGGTGATTTCATTATGAAGATCGCCATTCAGAGTTAAAAGCCCGCCGCCGCTGATTGTCGCACCATCAATATCACTTGATACGCTATTATTGTAATGGCCTCCTATTATATTAGGAGCATCATCATAAGGGTTGCCATCATCCGGAGCAGGTATCAGGCGCAAAACACGCTGATCATTGACTTTGATATTCAGTGCCTGGCGGTTGGTCGTCCCGAGAAAATGACTGTTGGTTGTTTCAATATTGCCTTCTGTTGACCAATTCCCCCCCGATCGAATAGCGTAAGGGACTGCTGTAAGCTGGCTCCGGGGAGACATCGGGTCATCGGTTCCGACCTTCATCTGCAACCACGTCGTGATATCCTCAAATACTGTCGGATTAATGGTGGTGGATAATCCCAATACCACTGAAAAAACGCCCGATCCATCGGTTTCGACCGGATCATGAGCTTCGATCCATAAAGCTTCACCATCAACCTCTTCGCTCCAGATACTGAAAACCACCGAGTAACTCCCATTGGCCAACGGGGTTCCAACATCATCAGTCAAGACACCCTGGATGTTGATCAAATTGGGGGCCAATGCAAATGCATATGGAGCGATCAGAACCAACGCAGCCAAAACCGCTGCGGCAGAAGTTAAACGCTTGTTCATACTTTCTCCTTAATCCTAAGATGTTTGCTCATGGTCTAATTCGTTGCGCATCCACAAACCGGCGGCGGGCCACCTTTGAAGACATAGCTGATCATATACACGGCATCGCCGACATTAACGCCACAGTCGCCGTTAGCGTCCCCTTCATCCAGACAGATCGGGGCCGGGCCACCCTTGAAGATATAACTTATCAGGTAAACGGCATCACCGACATTTGCCGACCCGTCATCGTTGGCGTCGCCGGGTGTATCGCAGCATCCGCCGCTTGATACCGACATTTCGGTGAAGGTGATCTCATCGATATCTTTGGCTGAGAGTTTTGCCATGCTAAATGGATTCACCGGCATTGTCGGGTTTTCAGCTATTATCTCAATACGGTTAGCGGTAACGGGGGCTTTTTGACCTGCTATTGTTATCGAAATCAGACTTTCCCAGTTCATACTGAATGCAATCGTTTCCGCGGCTTTCATAAAGACTTGATCATAATTAGTTCCATAAAAACCGGTCGGGGCCTCCGAAGCCACGGCTGCCAGGCCGGAAACACCGGAGGCGGTAGCGTTCAATACTTCATCCAGATAGAGATTGACGGTATGGGTCTGCGATCCGAGGCTGTTGAAATCTGGCGTAATCTCCCAGGCGGATCCCGCCTTTATTGCCTGCAGTTGATATTCCCCATCCATTAAAATACTAAGCGCTGCTCCGGTTGGAGCAGGCTGCCCCGGTTCGGGTGGATGCCAATGAGCGCTATAAGCTATTATATCCTCCGAAACTCCATTGATGCTATTGAGGGGAACCATTATACCGTCTAACCCACTGGAGCCGATGTTGGAAACAACCAGCGAACCGATACCTGAGCCAGTTCCTCCACCAATAGTAACTTGTCCTCTAGCCTGATGCCGTAAATCCCACATTATTAGTTCTTCGCCGGAAATACTGAATTCACTAATTCCGGCGCTGGCTCGTATTTGTATATGGGTCACATAATTGGTTGCCGGGTCGTATACGAAATCATATGGCATAGATATGATGCGATCGGCCATGACTGTCGGCCCGCCGGGAATGGTAACATTAATGGCATTATCAAACCAAATCACACCCTTCGGCATACCGCTCATGGGATACAATGGAGCAAGTTTTACAGGCCCCAGGGCTCCCGTGGTATATCCTATGACTTCCATCAATCCGGACGCAGATCCCACTACCATCTCGCCATTGTAGTAAACCGCATCATATCCGGTTGCCCCCAAATCCGCCATATTTACTGAAAATTCGGTCAGGTTGCCCGGTTTAATTGTCATGCGGATAAACGGACCGGGACCCGATTTGAGTTCCAGGGGATCAAGCAATCCGGCATCGAGGTATTCTTCGGGAGCAAAAAGGCCGGGATCCCAATCCATCACGGTGACCGAGGCTCCTTCGGCCTCACCCAGATGGCTGTCAAAACCCCAAATATCTCCCCACTCGGGAGGAGATTTGGTGGCAGTCATTTTTTTTGAACCACCGCCAAGATCAATGATGGTAGAACTGGCATGTTCATTGAAAACAGCCAAACCATAAAACACCGGCCGCGAAAAGACCCGCAGGGTATCCAACATCGCCACCGGATGCAAATCACAATGATACGGATAGTCTCCAAGAGAATCATTTACAATTATGCTAAACTTGCCACCAATGGTCGACATAATCCCCGAATCCCAGAATTGTGGTGATGACGGATCAGCAGTCGTTGTATGAATCCCCTGAACAAGATGCCACCTGACTGTATCACCCGGATTGACAACCGTCCCTTCCGGTGAAAATGAAAAATTATCAATCCAGATATGGTGAACCGTAGCATTGGCCGGCGCCATGGTAAGCAACAGCCAAAGGACTGAAAAAAGAACAAGATAAAATCGCGGACTTTTCACTTTGGACTCTCCCAACATCATTAAAAAGTTGCAAAACTCTCTGCTTTGTAAATCCCATACATTTATAACATATGCTATTTTATATACAAATAATGTAAAGAACACGAATCGTGCATATGACTACACATTGTAAACTTGAATACCCGATTGTGATAGTATCTTGGGTCATTTTTCTCCATATTTAATGCAATAGCCATTAGTTGACATTTTTTCAAGCCGACGATGATATTCACATCACAGATGGGATGGCCGGCAAAGTCCGGCAGTCGTACCCTCGCCTATCGCCCCTCGGTCAAATCGGCCAGGTCCTTCATGGTAAAAGGGGCTACGATGAAGGCAAAAACCATTTTATCGCACTCTTTGGGAAACAGCTCCGGATTGCCGGCCAGGATAATACGAGTTAGGGGTATGCGAAAGTCTTCGCTGATATCCTTAATAAAGTCGCGACTGCATTCGGGACCGTGTGAACAATCCACGATAATAAAATCAGGGTAATATGACTCAATCACTCTGGAGCAACTATATGGAGTCGCAGTAAACCGTACCGTAAAATCACAACCTTCGACCTGGCTTTCCAGTTCTTTCTTTGACTCGGGTCGGTTGGTAACAATCAGCAGTTTGGGGTCCATCCCCCTAATCATTTCATAATATTCACACTCTTCGCAGGTATTGGTACAATAGAGTTTGGCATGCCCGGTTTCGGCAGGAAGTTTGGCCAATTCAAAGCATCTCCCGGTCCGAGACCGATAAACAACACACTGACGGCAGCCATCCTGCAAACCTTCAGAACTCCCGTGAAATTCCCAGCAATATTGAAAAAGCTTTTTCTTCGGAGGGGCCTCTTGTTTTTCCTGTCGGGATCTAATAAATGTCAATAGGGATATGCGGGGAATGCGGTGATGGCCACCGGGAGTCATCTCAGTACTTAATTTCCCTGATCGCAACCACTTACGGACAGCGTCAGCCGTTACTGAAAAATACTCCGCCACCTCACCGGTGGTAAAGAACTCTTTTTTAAAACTATGTTGATCGTTTTCCGGCATGCAGATAATACCGTATCTCTCGCCGCTGCTATCGTTAATATTGATTTTATCGAAAATTACAGTCAAACAGCTATTTTGTCAAGCAAAAAATGGACTATATGTGTACAAGCGGTAATAATTGTCTCCTATTATCGGAACCATGCTCGCATTGAGTATGTGGCTTGTCTCTACTTGGTTGGAATAACAAGGATTGCCCATTGATTCACAATATCGAGCTATTCTAATGCGGTTGGTAACCAGTGCATTAGTGTATTCGATGACAAAAAATATGTTATAATAATATTGAGAACTGTCTCACGAGGTACGTAACATCACACTGTGATCCGTCAAAGCCTTACGGACAGAATCAGGGCAGGAATTAAGAGATACTTTTGATAGGTTGAATGACTGAGAAAGGGGTCGTCATGGAGCCAAAAGCATCACCGGAAAAGGCCTTGACAAAACGGGTCATCAACTCTATATTACAATTACTGCAAATACCGCTAAAAGTCGTTGAATACATATTTCGTTTACAGACTTATAATAAGTCAGGGAAAGTGCTATAGCCATACTCTAAGGAATAGCTTACATACCGCCGAATTACTTTAGAAGGAGGGATTATGAGTTTTCATTTTAACCACCTCAGGCTATTTCTGATGGCTGCCGCATTGATAATAACACCACTCATCAGCGCAGCCGAAATGTATGATGACATTGCCACCCGACCGGACGAGTCCGGGGGCGCTGATGAAATCCTGAATCGAAACCCCGATGATCCTGATGCGCCATGCCTTACCGGACTATGCCTCGGCTACGTTTATGCCACTGCTGTCTATAATGGCGACCTATACGCAGGTGGATCATTCACCAGCGCCGATGGTAAGGCGACCATGCGTATTGCCCGCTGGGATGGGAGTGAATGGCATGACGTGGGCGGTGGACTGAATAATCAGGTTTACGCTTTAATCGTTTATGAGGGGCAATTGATCGCCGGAGGAGTATTTGAAATCGCCGGCGGAAATCAGGCCATAAAAATCGCCGCCTGGGACGGGACTTCATGGTCGCCGTTGGGTTCTGGATTCTATCACGAATCGTGGGTGAATAGCCTTTGCATTTACGATGGAGACCTGATCGTTTCGGGATACTTCGATTCCGCAGGCAGTGTGGCCTCCGAGAGTTTCGCCCGCTGGGACGGAACCGCGTGGTATTCTATGAGTTTACAGGATGGTTTCTCGGCGGACGCAATGATAGTATATGACGGCGTCCTCGTCACTACTGCCAGAATTAACGGCGGATTGGCCGCATGGGATGGAAATACATGGTTCAGTTTCACCGATTCCATTGGTGGGCGAATTTATGATCTTATCGCCTACAATGATGAACTTATTGCTGGCGGGATTTTTATAACCGTGAGTGGGGATACAGTAAACAACATTGCAGCATGGAACGGATCATCATGGCATTCACTGGGTGGTGGTGTCGAAGAATATATGACCGGATCCAATGGACAAATCTGGAGCTTCCAAATTTATGATGATGATCTTATTGTGGGTGGCAATTTTACATCGGCCGGTTCGGTTGACGCCAGTTTAATTGCCAGTTGGAACGGGAGCTATTGGAGCGCTCTCGGAGGTGGAATGGACCTCGAAGCATATTTTTCGCCCTGGGTGATGACTATGACGGAATACGGCGGCGACCTGATAGCCGGAGGCGGATTTGAGTCCGTGGAAGGAAAACCGGCCAATCGAATTGCCCGCTGGGACGGCCTAACCTGGACCGGCATAACCACTTCGGAAGGAACGCCGTTTCTGATCGAGATAGAAACCCTTGAGGATGATCCTGGTTTGCCATTGGGAAGTGACGTCTCTATTCCAGTAATTAAAGTGACCGGCACCGAGCAAATCCATGGTTTTGACTTTCTAATTGGTTTTGATGTCAACGCTATATCCATAAATGGCGTCGTCCCCGGCGTAGTGTTTGATTCTCCCGGCGAGTATGAATGGGAGTACTTCAGCTACCGTGTGGATACAACCGGTTTGTCCGATCCCAGTGGCCTGATCCGAATCGTAGGTGTAGCCAATATCAATGACGGTCCTCATGCTCCTCTGGCGCTAAAGCTCCCTGACGGTTTACCCTTATTCAGCATTGAAGGACGGATTACAGATGACACAACTCATAAATGCACCTTTGCCGATGTACAATTTTACTGGCAGGACTGTGGTGATAATGCAATTGCCACCGGCGAGTTCGGCGACATATTGGCCGTTTCGGACGGCATTTATGACCGGCGTCATAGTGAGGGAATGGAGAATATTGCCGATCCCCAAGCTGGGTTTCCCACCTATCTTGGGGCACCTGATGAATGCCTGGCCGACACTACTGACAACCCGGCACGCCTTGCCAACTTCTACAGTGGTGGTGTAGATATTGTATGTGACGTTTTTATTTATGATCGCGGTGACATCAATGCCAACCGCGTTGCTTATGAAATAGCAGATTGGGTGATGTTTACCAGTTATTTTATCTGCGGATTTCAGGCCTTCGGTAATCACGTCTCGGCCAGTGTTTCGGCCAGCGACGTTGACGCCGACGGTATTTATCTGAAATTGGATGATCTGTTCTATCTGCATCGTGTCATCTGCGGCGACGCAGTGCCATATCTCGGAAAATCGTCGAGTTCATCGGAGCCCGTGGTTTTCACCCAGGACCTGGTGTCCAAAACGGTTGGCGTAGCCCATTCTGATTCTATGTATGCAATCTTTCTTGTTTTCGAAGGGGAAATCATTCCCGAATTTCTGGTCAATAGAGATAGCCTTTCGTGCGGGTACTCATTCGATGGTCAATATACCAGGGTGCTGATTCAGCCGCACGTGAGTTTTGGCGAAGAATTCAACTATCTCGGAATCTCCGGTCCGCTGTTTACCTATAGCGGGTTCGGGCGTCTGGTATATGATGATAATGGCGACGAAAACCATGAAACCAGCGCCACCGATTACCACAGCCACCTTTATATGCTCGATCAGGTGGAAATCAATATTATCGGCGGCTATGATGGTGAAACTGCGGCCTTGCCGCATCCGTTGCCCAAATGGCTGGCGCGGATTGGTGATTCCGAGACTTTTACCGTCTATGCCGGC
>DAOUTW010000048.1 GCA_030668485.1 Candidatus Zixiibacteriota bacterium | reverse complement strand
GACCAACTCCCCCTTCCAATAACCATCCCTGGAGGAGATCGCCCTTGAAGACGGTGATAAGAAAACGGATGTACAATGAAATAACAAAATAGGACATTTCTATTTTGCTAAGAATAGGACATTTCTATTTTGCCTTGACATTGATGCAGAAATATCTTGACATTCTGTCTCTTAAACTGGTAATTATAAGTCTTGATCGGATTTGGACTTTGCTGTCGCAGACCGGCGGCGGAGTCTTTTTTCCGGTATGATTGAGCAAGCTATTATTGGCGCCTTAGTGGGAGAATATCGATGAAATTAAGTCATCGTGAAGAAAGCGGCGTGATGGTTATCGAGCCGAAAGGCAAGATCATGGGCGGCCCGGAATCGACCGAGCTGCACGATCTTTTGCATGATTTGATCGATCAAGGTAAGAAAAACGTTGTGATCGATCTCGGCAAAGTCGATTGGATGAACTCGACCGGCCTGGGCCTTCTAATTTCCGGGCTGACAACTCTTCGGAAATCGGGCGGTGAATTAAAACTGGCCAACGTGACCGACAAAATCCAGTCGCTCTTAACTATTACCAAACTGGTGACGATCTTCAAGTCGTTTGATACGGTTGATGACGCAATCACGTCATTTTAATTAACGAAACCAGGCAAGCATTAGGCAGGTTGGATTGTGGCCTGCCTTTTTTTTGAGTGCCCTTATGAACAAGCCAAAAATCTTTCCGGATGGTATTGTCATTCCCTCCTCGACCGATTATCTGGCCGAAGTGGACCAGTATTTTGAGGAGAAATTTTCGAGTGCCGGAGTGGACGATTCGATCAGAACCGATATCGCCATTTCAGTATCCGAACTGGTTAACAATGCCATCATCCATGGAAACGGTTCCGATGAGTCCAAGGAAGTCGATATTCGATTTTCGGTTACCTCGTCGGAGCTGAGAATTGTCGTCTGTGATCAGGGAAAAGGCTTTGACCTTAAGCAGGTGGACAATCCTATTGACGATGATAATCTTATGCGAGAAGTCGGCAGAGGCATTTTCATCGTCAAAAATTTCGTCAACGAGGTGAATGTTTCCAAGACACCCTCGGGCGGCACCTGCGTAGAAATTGTAAAAAACCTGTAAGGCGAACAAAGAAAGCGAAATATGAGTACTCAACAACTCATATTTGCGGTGATTTATTTTGCCTTGGGGGCCGGGCTGATCTTTCTGGCAGTCTTGATCATCCGGGACTCGGCCCGCATTCGGCTCAATCGAGTTACCTCCGGTATGCTTTTCCTTGCCGGGCTGGGACCGATTTTTGCCGCTTTGGGGACGGTTATTTCTCCCTATCAGGCAGCTTCACCGCTTAAAGAGTCTTACATCTATAACCTTTTCTATATCTGGGAATTGTTCTTCCCGGCTTTTCTCTATTTTTCATGGATATTTCCGTATGACCGCATGGTGGGCAAGAAATTCCGCTGGCGGCTGCTCGTTTTTGTCCCCCACGTTTTTCATATCCTGCTGGTCTTGTTCTTCTCCGACACTGACCGGATTTTAGACCTCCTGACGATCGAACCGGGTCAGAGTGGGCTCATAAACAGTATTCTCGAACCGATCGCCTCGGTGCTCACCTGGCTGATGATACCGATCGGGCTGATCCTGACTTCGCATAAGAAATTCTTCGCCCTGGTAAACCTCGGTTACGTGATTCTGGCGGTGACTTATCTGTTCCGAGGGATGAAGCATGTCGAGGCGCCGCGGCTGCGGAAACAGGTGCGGGTGATCATCATGGGTATCCATATTTCGCTGGGTATCTATATTCTGACCTCGATTCTGCCGAATCTGTTCGCTCTCGAAATCTCCGATACTTTATCCGATTTATTGATCGCGTTATCACTGGCGGTCGGTGCCGGTTCCATTGCCTGGGCGATTATTCGCTACCAGTTTCTCGATATCCGCCTTATCGTCCGGCAATCGCTGGTTTATACCGCCTCGTCGGCCCTGCTGGTCGGCGCATATATCGTTGCCATTACTCAGCTTTCCGATGTTCTGGAATCGTTTTTGGGACAGCAGATGCCGATTGTCAATATCGGTTTTATTGTCGTAGCCCTGATTTTGTTTCAGCCGATCAACAACCAGATCGACAATATCATCAAGAGGATGTTTATCCGCGACAAGGCTGATTACCGCAACATTATGAACCGGTTATCATCGAAAATTATCAATATCCTCGACCGGGAGCAGTTGTTCAAGGTGGTTGAGGATTCGCTTAAAGGGAATATGCAGCTTAAAGGGGTCGGTTTTTCGATCTATGATGATGCTCAGCAGGCCTATCTCTATTTTACCGCAAGCAGCGCCGAAGGGCAAAAACTGGCCAACACCGATCCGATGCTGGGGGCCATAGGGCAATTGAAGACCCCCACCTTTTACGACCGGATTGAAACCTGGCGCCGGGGATCGGCCCTGGCTACAGTTTTGCAAACCAGTGGCGTGCAGTTGGTTGTTCCCCTCAACGATCGGGAACATCTCCTCGGCTTTATGGCGATTACCGATAAAACGACCGGTTTCAAATTCAGTTATGAGGATATAACCCTTCTGTCGACGCTGGCGAATCAGATGGTCGTGGCGTTGTCCAACGTGCGCCTTTACCGCGAATCGCTGATCAAGCAGCGCCTTGAGGAGGAAATGAATCTCGCCCGCCAGATTCAGGTGGATCTGCTCCCTGAGAACCCGCCTTGCAACGATTGCTATTCTGTCATCGCTCACAGCCAGCCGTCCCGCACGGTTGGGGGAGACTTCTACGATTTTGTCGATATCGATAAAAACGGCGGATTTGCCATGGTGATCGCCGATGTGTCGGGCAAGGGAATGCCGGCCGCCCTGATGGCCGCTCAGATTCAGGCCGCCTTGCGTACCGAAGTTTCTAATCATAGAATGGTATCCGATACCGTCACCAACGTTAACAATATCGTGACCAATCTCTCGTCGTCGTCCGGAAAGTATGCGACCCTTTTCTATGGCGAATATCATCCCGACAAATGCGAGTTCGAATTTTCCAATGCGGGACATAATTTCCCGATGCTGGTCCGTTCCGACGGCAAGCATGAATTACTCTCCGCCGGTGGCACCATTGTCGGCGCTTTCGAGGGGACCTCCTATGAAGCGAAAAAGGTCCGGTTGCAGCCGGAGGATATTCTTTTCTTTTATACCGATGGATTGTCGGAGGCGCAGGATGGGAAAGAAGAAGAGTTCGGCGAAGATCGTATTCTTGAGTATATAAAAACGCATCGCCATGAATCTCCCGAGAGTATAAAGGAAGGGATATTGAAACAGGTGGAAGAGTTCAGCGTGGCCCAGGCTCCTGAGGACGATACCACTATCGTTATTATGAAAATGAATCAAGTGAAGTGACATGAATGACGACGATCTGAAGTATCTGATAAGCGGCAAAGAATTCAAATCCTTTAACGACTATAACGGATATCAATGGTGTCCGCGATGCCGGGCGAAGCTGGAGATCGGCGAGATGGACGAATCAATCCGGCCACATTGCCCCGCCTGCGGTTTTATCTATTATCAAAACCCGGCTCCCGCCGCCGGTGCGATTATCATCCGGGATAATAAAATTCTGATGGTTGAAAGGTCGATCTCTCCCGGTAAAGGCGACTGGTGCATTCCGGCCGGATTCACCGAATGGAACGAACATCCGCAGCAAACCGCCGTCAGAGAACTGAAGGAGGAAACCGGTCTGGAGATCAGTATCACTTCGATGTTCGATGTCTTCATGGGAATGGATGATCCGAGAACTCATGCCGTCCTGATTCTCTATCATGCGGATGTTACCGGCGGTGAACTTATCGCCGGCGACGATGCCTCCGATGCGAGGTATTTCAGTTTCGATAATCTGCCGTCCAATATCGCATTCCAGGCGCATCGCGATGCTCTGGCCCTTTACCGCAAAAGATTTCTCGAAACGTAGGCCGCGATGAGACTGCGAACCAGGATATTCCGCCGGCTGGTCCTCTTCGCCCTGATCCCCTCGATAATAATCACTGCCGCCGCCGTCTATTTCATGTCGGAGGTTATCGACCAGACCAGCGTCTGGCTGTCGGTATCCTCACCCGATCGCACTATCAATTCCATGCGGTTGATTGAGACCCGCCTTCAGGAAACGGCTCGACAGTATTTGCAGACCATCGATTTTGAAATCCTGACACAAAGCGATTCCCTGGTCGATTGGTGGGTGGTCTCCCGCAAGGGTCAGATTGCGACATCGCTCAGTGTTCTCGTTTTACCACCACAGGTTGATTCTGTATTCAAAGCCGGGTCGTATGAACCGGGAATGGTACACCGGGTAATCGACGGATACCTGATGGTCGGCGCCTGCCTCGAACGGGGTGACAGTACCATCGCCTGCGGATACATTTTCGAAAGGGAATACCTCAACGGTTTTCAAGCCGCTTCGGCCACCCTCAAAGAAAGCCGTCGCTTTCAGAACCTAATGCCGGGTTTTATTCTTTTCCTGGTAGTTTCCGGCGCGACGGTTCTTGTGCTGATTATTGTCATTGCATATTTTCTGTCACGCCGCCTTTCGGCCTCGGTGACGAACCCTCTTGAAAGCCTGACGGTTATGACCGCCGCCGTGGCACAGGGAGATACACCGCAATCGATTTCGGTTTCCGGGACGGAAGAAATATCGCGGCTGACAGAAACTTTTAACCGCATGTTGGTCGATCTTGAGGAAAGCCGGAAACGGCTGGTTGCCGCCGAAAGAGTTGCCGCCTGGCAGGGATTCGCCCGCCGCATGGCACATGAACTGAAAAATCCGCTGACACCGATATCGCTGTCGCTGTACCGGATCAAGAAAGCCCTCGAGGAATCGGGACATCTCGATCGTTTCGCCGACTCGATTGAGGCGATTTCGGCCCAGGTCGAACGGCTTGAACGACTGGCAAACGATTATTCCAGCCTGGCCAAACTGCCGGAACCGAAAATAAAACCATTCGACTTCATGCGAACGATTAACGAATTAATCAATCTTCATGCCGCTCAGCTCGACGATTATTCATTCGAGCGGCAGATACCCGATCAGCCGTTGGAGATCGAGGGCGATCCCGATCATCTGCATCAGGTCATGGTCAATCTGATCAAGAATGCCATGGAATTCACCGCCGAGGGCGAGCGGATCATAATCTCGGCCGGCGCCACTGATCAGACGGTGTGGTTTCAGATCGCCAATGAAGGCAATGATATCAGTGAAGCCGACCTCAGTGCGGCGAAGATGCCATACTTTTCGACCCGCGAGGGCGGAACCGGTTTGGGATTGGCAGTCTCGGAGAAAATTATCATCGACCATGATGGCAATCTAACATTGGAAAAAGAGGGCCGCATGACCGTTGCCCGTTTTGAAATTCCACGGAAGCGATCCAGATAGGATGGAGATCCGGAAGGATATATGATAAATGATACTGATAATCGATGATGAGAAATATATTCGTTCCTCGCTGGCCGGATTGCTGGCCGACGACGGACATCAGACAATGGCCGTCGAATCCGCCGAAAAAGGGGAAGAGGTCATTCGAGACCGAGTGGTTGATCTGATTTTGCTCGATATTCAGATGCCGGGCAAGGATGGCATCACCTTTTTGGATGACAACCGTGCGACCCTGAAAAACATCCCGGTCATCATTATTTCCGGGCGGGGCGATATCGCCACCGCCGTGTCGGCGATCAAACTGGGTGCATATGATTATATCGAAAAACCGCTCAATCCCGAACGAGTCCTGCTGACAGTCAGGCAGGCGTTGCGCCTCGCGCAGTCGCTTCGGTCGGAGCAAAAACTGGTCGGCCGGATTCTCGATAAATATCAAATCATCGGCCAGTCCAAAGCGGTCACCGACTTGTGGGGTATGATTGAAAAAGCAGCCGCCTCCGAGGCTACGATCCTGATCACCGGCGAAAACGGTACCGGCAAGGAACTGGTGGCGCATCATCTCCATTATCTTTCGCCGAGAAAAAGCGAGCCGATGGTGACCGTCAATTGCCCCGCCATCCCGGAGCACCTCTTTGAATCGGAACTGTTCGGTTATGTCAAAGGGGCATTCACCGGCGCGCAGAAGGACAGGGTCGGTCGTTTTGAAAGTGCCGACGGCGGGACGATATTTCTGGATGAAATCGGAGACCTGCCCTCGTCGCTTCAGAGCAAACTATTGCGTGTGATCGAAAGCGGGCAATTCGAAAAGGTCGGTTCCGATACCACGATTAGCGTCGATTGCCGTCTCCTGGCGGCGACCAATCGCGATCTCGGAAAGATGGTAGAAAAATCGCAGTTCCGAGAAGACTTATTTTATCGTTTGAATGTTATCGCCATCGAGGTCCCGCCTTTGCGTCAGCGCGTCGATGATATCCCGTTGTTGGTCGATCATTTCCTGAGCCGGATCGATGCCGGCGAGGCATACCGGTTCAATTCCGATGCCATAGGCCTGATGGCAACCTTCGATTGGCCGGGAAATATCCGGCATTTGGGAAATATCATCCAGCAGTTGACCTTCAAATGCGAACCGGGGCAGATAACGGCGACCGATGTAGAAAGTATATATAATCGTCAAGATCTGACCGCATCCGTCACCCCGGTATCGGGTGAGAACAAATTGACCGCGACGGTCAGGCAATTCGAATCGGGGTTTCTTTCACATCTCTATCAGAAATATGAAGGCAATATCGCTGCCATGGCCCGGGAACTGAACATGGACCGGGGCAACCTGTCCCGTAAGCTCCGGCAGCTCGGTATCATGTAAATTTTACCCTGTCATTTGCCGCCGGGCGTGTCAAAAAGACTCGGCCGGCCACGGCGTTTTTTTGTAACATTATACAGATCAAATGATTACTATTCCGGCACGGGATTTGATTGTCTTCCTGGAAACGAAGGAGGATTGCGATGAGATTTATAGGATATTTGGCTGTTCTTCTGGCAATGCTGGCCTTGTGTGCCGAGCCTGTCGCGGCTGAAGAACAATACAAAAAGTATACTCAACCATCCGAAGAGAAGGTTTTGGTGGAATTGATGGTCACTCCGGAGGGTTGGACATTTTCCCTTTTCATCGACAGCCGGGAAGACGTGTACAGCTTTACCGCCGATGAGATAAGTCAGCGCAGTGGGCGGGTAGTATGCGGTGACGATATTGAATTGTCGGATGAAGGCATGAATTTTCCCGATTTTATGATCCCGGCCGATGATATCAAGAGAATCGATATAACCTCGGGCGCCGACCCATCCGAGACGATTTTGACCTTCATATCGTCTGATGAGAAAAAGGATGCCTCCCGGTACAAACGAAAAAAAGGGGACCGGGTGGCTTTTCTGGGCGATGCGATAGTGGAAGAGGATGAATTCATCCGCGGATCGGTGGTTTCCTTTTTGGGTAATATCGACGTTTACGGTGAGGTGAACGAAGACGTCGTAGCCATACTCGGTGATATCCATATCGCCGGGGGAGCGGTCGTCCGGGGTGATGTGATTGCTGTCAATGGCCAGGTCGATCTGGACGACAAGTCATCGGTTTTTGGTATCATCAAGTCGTCCGAGGGAAAAACCTCGACCCGGAGGCACCGGGCCCGGCGCTGGAAGGATTATCGGAGTAACGTCGATCTCGCCGGAACTCTTTATTATAATCGTGTCGACGGCTTGCTCCTTATGGGAGGGGTTGATTATAATCATACCGACTCGATCATCCCTTCATTTACCGCCACGGCCGGTTATGGTTTTGCCTCCACTCGCTGGCGCTACAAACTCTCACTAACCCAGACAGTTCTTCGCGGGCCGGTCCCGGTACAGGTGGGAGGAGAACTTTTCCGGCTTCTAAAGTCCGACGATGATAAGATTATCAGCGAGCCGGAAAACTCGATTTTTGCGCTTCTGGTCAACGAAGACTGGAAAGATTATTATGAAGCAGAGGGCGGTTACGGTTTCGCCCGGGTCCATTTCCTCGACTATAACCGTTTTGAAATCGGCTATCTGTCCGAACAGCAGCGCTGGATGGATGCTCATGCCCGTCTGTGGTCACTGTTTGGTAACAAAGAATTTCGGGGGAATTTTTCATCGGTCCCGTATGACACTCTCACGGCCAGGAAAGCTCACTTCGATGAAAAGCAGATCACCAGTCTGGTTTTGGATTATTCATTCGACAGCCGTGATGAGGAAAAGCATCCCAACGAGGGTTGGCACGGTTATGCCCGCTACGAATACTCCCCGCAGTGCTGGAAAGGTGATTTCGATTTCGAGCGGTTTGAAGCACGGCTGAAACGGTTCCAGCCTCTGGGACGATATGTGTCGTTCAACCTGGCCGGGTCCTATGGGCGTGTTATAGGCAGCGATATTCCATTGAGCCGGTTGTTTTATCTCGGAGGGCTGGGGACCGTCCACGGGTATCGACACAAGGAATTTATAGGGACCGAGTATGTACTGATCAGCGGCGAGTATCGTTTCCGAATCCCTCATTCGGAAATTTCCCCGTTCGTTCATTATGATGGCGGTAGGATCATCGACGGCCATCTGACCGGCGACAATAGCTGGTACAGTTCTATCGGTATCGGAGTCGATTTCGATCGCAGCATCAAGCTGTTTTTATCGAAGCGACTTGATCTCGGTAGTAAAGACCCGATTGTCTATGCCAGGTTTTCGTCCGCCTTCTGAGAAGCGACATGAATGATTAAAAGATGCGTTACAATCAGGCGCCTCTTTTTGACGGCGCTGCTCAGCCTTTGTTTTCTCTGGATCCCGGGACCGGTCTGCGCTGAAAGCAGGGACGTCGAATTTGACTATGATATCTTTCTGGCCGGCGATACTCTGGCCGTCTGGCTTGATTTCACACCGATCCTGAATCAGCCGAAAATGGAAGATTTGCTGTCCGGTCTCGACCTCTCAATGGTTATCGACCTCAAAGTGGAAAAACCGCGCCGCCTGCTTTTTTCAAAAACTCTGGCTTCGACCCGGGCGGCGGTGGTTATTTCCCACCCTCTCACCGAAGATACTTATCGTCTCAGGCTGGTCAATTTCACCGTTTCCGATTACGTATTCCAAAATCAACTTGAATTATCAGATTTTCTCGCCGACTCAATTGTATTAAAAATTGTGCCGCAATCTCATCTCACCGAAGATTCGGATCTTCGGTTGAGTCTCAAGATTGTATCTAAGTCTCATTCTTCCAATATCTTGGACGAATACCCCGCGTCTTCCGCCGATAACCGGGAACCGGATCGGGGGGACGAAGAGGAGTTTTTTGAGTCTCTCTTTTCCTTCTTTTTAGATGTTATCGGTTTCGGGAAAACCTCATACCGGATAATTTCTCCTCCCTTCATGATCGACGAGCTGGCCACGCTATAATCGGGGCCTAAGCTTTCCGACCTAACTGCCGATAAATTGTATAGTTAGATGCATATGAGGTGGAGATAATATGCCCGAATTTGAGATGAAAAACAGAAGGGACGTCTTCGTTTATGAATGAATCAACAGACACCGAAACCGGCATGTCGACTGATCGTATTGAAGTCGATAACGTCCTGGCCGAAATGGAGAAGGCTCTCGACGACGTCGTCAGTGATAATCCGCGGATTACCGAGGAAGCGGACAGTAGTATCATAAGACTTGACGATTTGAAGGCTGTTCTGGAGATCTCGGTAGCAATCAATTCTTCATTCGTGCTGGAAGAAATACTCCAGGTGGTTATGCAAAAGGCGGTCGAACTGCTTGCGGCAGAACGTGGATTTATTATGCTGCTTGACAGTTGTGGAAAACTGCAGTTCAAATCGGCCCATAATATTCGCAAAGAGGATACCTCGGACGAATATTTTAAAATTTCGAATTCCATCGCCGATAAGGTTGCGGATAGCGGCAAACCGGTCTATGCCTCCGACGCGCAGGAAGATGAAAGATATTCGAGTCAGCAATCGGTGGTCGAGTTGCATCTGCGTTCGATCATGTGTGTGCCGCTGAAGATAAAGCAAAATGTTATCGGAGTTATCTATCTGGATAATTCCTCGCAAGCCAAACTGTTTTTGAAATCCGACCTGTATCTTTTCGAACTTTTCGCGCAGCAGGCGGCGATTGCGATTCATAACGCTCAGTTGTACAGTAAGCTCAGCCGGCTCAAGCAGTACAATGAAGATATTATCGCCCAGTCGCCGGTCGGCCTGATCGTTATTGATTCCGATTATAACATGATTACGGTCAACGAGGCCAGTACGGAAATTTTTCAGATTAACAAGAAAGATCTGAATCTGTATGAGGATGATGAAAAGACGAGCAAGTTTTTCAATCTTCTGCCCAATGGAGAAAATTCCTCCTGGCGGAAAATGATAGAAACGGTACTGACCACCAGCGAGGATTTCCACGAAGATCGTTATTTCCACAATACCGGATACGATGAAAAAGTGCTTTCGATAAAAATATCGGCTACCAACAGCTTGCCGGGACAGAAAACCGGTGTGATTATGGTGATTGAGGATATTACCGAGAAGGTGATTCTGGAAAAATATGTCATCCTTTCGGAAAAACTGGTAGCCAAGGGTGAAATGGCAGCCTCGATCGGCCACGAACTCAATAATTATCTGACCATCATTTCCAATAATGCCGAGTTGATGGATATCAACCTCAAGCGTAATAAGATGGAAAAGGCCAGGGAAAACAGCCGGCGGGTGATCGAAAACGTCAGCAAGATAAAACGATTCACCGACGGGTTGATGGATTTCTCCAAGATGGAAACGGAGATGGTCAAGTATGATATCAAGCATTTGGTGGAAAACCTGCTCTTTTCGATAAAAACACAGAGGAAGTTTAAGGGTGTCACCATCGACCAGTCGTTCGAAACCGACATGCCGGAAGTTAATATTGACGTCGGCCAGATTCAGCAGGTGCTATTGAATCTGCTGAATAACGCCGTTGACGCCATGCAGGGGAAAGATAAGCCCCATATCGGGATTACCTGCCGCTTCGACAAAGAGCTGCAACTACTGGAAATCAGAGTGAGTGATAATGGTCATGGGATGTCGCCGGAGGTAAAGGAAAAGATTTTCCAATCTCATTTCACCACCAAAGCCGATGGTCACGGGCTGGGTTTGTCCAACTCGCGAAAAGTCATAATTAACCATGGCGGTGAAGTTAAGGTTGAATCGACGATTGATCAGGGCACCACTTTTACCCTTTTGCTGCCGCAAAACAGCGAACAAAAGTAATAGATGGATGGCAAAACACAGCATCGTTTTTCTGATGACTATGATGTCATAAAAAAAATCGGTCGTGGGGGAACGGCCGATATTTATCTGGCCCGACGCAGGGGGAGCGCTCATCCGATTGTCCTGAAGCGATTCTTCGACCAATCGGCCGGCGCCTTGGCCAAACGAGAAATCGAAATAGCCGATCGCGTCCGCTTTCCCGGCATCGTCCGGGTGTATCGTTCGGAAATCGGAGCCGACAATACCCCTTTTCTCAGCATGGAATATTGCCCAGGGCCGACCCTGGAAATTTTTCCGGGCAGGGTCTGCGAAAAAAAACTTTTAGCGATTCTATCATCTACAGCCGCCTCTCTTCATCTGCTTCATCTCGCCGGATTCGTGTATAACGATCTTAAACCGTCCAACATATTCTGTCCCGTAGACTTCGAAAAAGATGATTTCCCACTGGACCTGCTATTTCATCTCAAGCTGGCCGATTTCTCGCTGGCGGCCAATTATTCCGGAGAAAAGGGTGACACCGTAACCGGGACGGTCGGATATATGTCTCCGGAAATGGTATTGAAGAAAAAAATCTCGCCGGTGTCGGACCTTTTTTCACTGGGAGTTATGGCTTACGAACTCGCCTGCGGTCAACTTCCGTTCAGATCGTCAACCAACGATCCGCTGGAAATCAATGCCCAGGTTACCGAAGGAGAGCGTCCAAAATTATGTGGTCCCGGTAAATCGTTCTCCAAAGAAACAGCCGATCTCATAATCTCCTTACTGGCCATCGACCCCGCAAAAAGACCGCCGTCAGCGTTTGCTCTTTTGGAAATGCTATCTCAAATCGGCTCGTCTTATCGGTACAGAATCGCAATCAGGCCCCGGCATCTGCTTTATGGTCTGAAAAAGATCGATGACGCTGTTTTGGAACGCCTTTTCGGAAAGGATAGTTTTTCACCGGAGCAGATTAAATTAATCCGGCAGGCAACCGGATTAGATCCGGCCCATCTCCGGATCTTGCTGGAAGAGAATTTTGACCGGGGTAATTTCGCCCGGGTCAACGGTCGTTGGGGTTGGAAAAACGAAACCGATGAAATTATCGAATGGACCCTCCGGCAAAATCGTTTCGCTCTCAGATCTTTATGCGGTTCTTCGCCGGCAGTCAAGAAACTTGCCCTGGCGCTGGCGGTTCTCGACGATTCCAGCTATGCCGAAAAAATCGCCGGTTTGTTTGAATCCGATGCTGCCAATCTCCTTGAGGAATGGGGGCAGATACCCCGCCAATGCCACCCCGCTTTGCTATATTCGCTCAATCGGGTAATGCGGTCGTCATCAAGGAAGGCGATTTCGTCTCAACTGATCCGGTATCTCAACAAATCTGAAATCCCCGCAACATTGATGGGGCGATTGCTGCTTTATGCCGGGCAAGACCGGGAGGCGGTTAAATATCTGGACCAGGGCATTGATGAGTCGATCCGAAAGTCTGACAACGATCTGACCTTTCAACTCCTCGAACTGGCGGCCGAGGCGGCCCGCAAGCTGGATGATCGAGCTCTTCAGGCGGGAAAACTCCTCACAAGGGCGCGCCTGGAAAAAGACCTCGGCCGACTGGCGGAGGCTGAGATTTCATACAATCGACTGATCGAGATGTTGTCCGGTGATGAAGATGCGGTCCTCCTGGCGCAGACCTATAAAGAAATGGGAGATTATTACAAGGTCAAAAACGATTATCAATCAGGAATTAAGGTTCTTGAAAAAGCTTTGGCCATCTATACTACCATGGATGATTCGCTGGCCCTCTCTCATACTCTGAATAATCTGGGCAACATGTATTGGATCGCCGGAGACCTTGACCGCGCCTTGGAAAATTACAAAAAGGCGCTTGCGATTCAGGAAAAACACCAGTCTCAGAAAGAAATCGCCACCTCACTGAACAATATCGGTTCGATCTATCTTATGAAAGGCGACTACAGTCAGTGTATTTCGTATTACAGCAAGTCTCTCGATCTCCGCGAAAGCCTCGGCGAAAAGGCCTCCATCGCCCAGTCGTGGAATAATCTCGGAGCGGCCCACTTTTTAATGGGGGATGCCGTCAAGGCAGCCGATTCCTTCGCCCATTCCCTTCAACTGAACCGGGAAGTAGGTGCCCGGGCCGAGGAATTGCTTAATATCGAAAACCTGGCCGAAGCTAAAATCCTGGCTGGTCAGTTGCAGGACGCCCTCAAATATCTCAAAGAGGGAACAACTCTGGCCGACAAAATAGGCGAAACCTCTCACAAATGCACGGTCAATAGACTAACCGGACAATTGCTGCGCCGGATGGGTTACTATGATGATGCGGAAGTCAAATTGAAAACCGCTCTCGATCTGGCCACCAGGATAGACAACAAAGCTCTGATTCTTTTGTGCCATTTGGGACTGGCACGCCTCTACCGGCAATTACGCGAAAATGAAGCGATGGCGCATTCGGTCTCAGAAGGAACCAGAATCGCCGGAGAGATGGGTGATAAAAACGCTCAGTTCCATCTGGCTCTAACACAGCTTTCGCATACCGGAGACGAAAGCTATCGCAAAACCGCTGAAGGCCTGGTCGATAATCTCGATACCGACCGGGATAAGGCCCTTCTTTATCTGGAGCTTTTGGAACTACAGAATGATCTGGGTATGACAGATAAATCCCGCAAATATATTGAACAGGCTAACCTGTTTTTTAGTGAGCAGCCGGAGGATATCGACCAGGCCCGCTACAATTTGGCTCTGGCCCGGTACCATAATCTGATTGATGATCACGGCGAGGCCCGGACGTGTGCCAAGGATGCGGCAACGCTGGCCGGAAAGTCGAATCTCCTTCCGGAGCAATGGCAGGCTCAGGCTTTTCTTTCCGAACTGGAGTTCAACGCCAAAGATTTTGAGGCGGCCTTCAAATCGGCCCGAAATGCCACAGATTGTTTAAAGAAAATTGCCGGTCACATCAAGGATCGTGACCGCCTGAATAGATTTTACAATAACCGCAGGATTGTCGATCTGCTGGGGCGAATCAAGTCGCTGCAGACGATTTTGAGCAAAATGAAAGGGGCTGCCCTCGTAGGCAGCCCCTGACAATGAATTTCTTCATAGAACGACTAGGTGGCTATAAACCACCAGGACCGCCGTCCCAGAAGAGACCCCCCTGGCTTATGCCAATAGGGGCAACCTTCTCTTCAAGCACCTCGATTAGGAGTTCATAATCCTTCACGTGCTCACCTCCTTAGTAACAGTCCAGAAGGTCCCCAACTACACCTTGCAGTTAGGTTATTTTTCAATATCCAAATTTTTAGAACAGGCTACCGTAAGGATAATGCCTTTTCAGCCCATTAAACCTACAAGTCACATCCGTGTGAGTCCCAGTCCAATCACAATAAACATAGTTTATAACCGGAATATGTCAAGTCATTTCGGATACTTTTTTAAACTATTTCAACCAACATTACCGCTTGTTGTAGTGCGACAAGCCATTCACACAACATGTTGTGGTTTACCACCAGGACCAGAATTCTACTCGAATAAAAGATTTGACTCTTTCTACGATTATTCCGAACAGTGAGGAGCTGCCGCATGATATCTTGGCATATCCGCTCATGCCATCGCGCAACAGGGTGTCATGGTTATCAAGCACCGCATAAATCGAAAACCGAGCTCGGTCATCCTCGTACTCCGCCGCATTATCGGCTGAACTTGCGATCTTTGTCACCTTTCCCTCGAAGGTACGGCTCGGATAAGTGCGGACTTTCAACCGCACCCCGGCATCAATCTCAACAAACTCCAGATAATTATCGGTGATCGGAATAGCAATCTCGATTTGCGACATTTTGGAGATTTTAAACAGCAGATTGTCACGGTAGAGCGCGGTTACAATCCCGTTTATCGGCGATGTGATTACCTGCGCCGCCTCCTGCGCCATCAGATATGAGATGCTGGCCTCCTGCGCTGCGATCTGGGACTGGAGGATATCGACTTCTTCCTTTTTGGGCGGCGATTTCAAAAGTCGTAATCTGGCCTCGGCTTCTTCAAGTTCCGACTGGCCGATATTTAACAGCGACAATGACTGCTCCAGTTCCGACACCGGAATGATGTTTCGTTCATGGAGGGAAATATTCCGGGTATACTCAATCCGGAGTTGTTCGACATTGGCTCCGGCGGCATTGACGGTTGCCTGACCCGAGGCGATCTCCTCCGGTTTTGGAGGAGAATTGGCCAGTGCCACCTCGCCGCGCAGACGCTCCAACTCAGCTCGGGCCGAGGTGAGAGCGGAGGATACCTGGTTGGACATAATCGCTGCCAGGGTATCACCCTTGGTGATCTGGTCGCCCTCAGCCACCAATGGTGTTAAACTCAAGACAGAGAGTTCTCCAGTCGAAAGCTGAATATGTTCGGTTTTGAAATGTCGATCCAGACCACCCTCACGCAGTTTCAACTCCAGCATTCCCTGCCCGGAGAAAAGGGTGATAGTATATTCGGCCAACGGCCGGACAATAATATCGCCGCCGACCTGGCGGGGAATCGGGATAATAAAAAAGACAATCACCACCGCGATGATTATCACTCCCCCGATTATGGTATTGCGCTTTTTAAAAGCCAAAGCCCGTATCACCTCACGACTGGCGACAAATTTAAAACCCTGCCCAATCGGCCCTTTAAAAATAACCGCCAGTAAAATCAAAAACAATATAAAACCGAAGCCGCTGAGGTTGTCAACCAGGAAGCGATATACAAGGTAGGCGATCACGGCGATCAGCAGCATGCTATAGATGCCGGCCAGAATCATATACCAGGAGTAGACTCGCTTCTCGCGGGGAGGGGCGTCGATGCGGGATTCGACTCCGATCATCCGTTTAATACTATGCCTCATGAAGGCGAATGACTTACTTCGCAGGTTCGGGATATTGACCCATTCCGACAGGAAATAATATCCGTCGAGTTTAATCAGCGGGTTGAAGTTGAAAAGCAACATCAGGAAACCGACATTGGCTGTCAGCCAGAAAAGATGGTTTATCCCGGTGCCGATAACCGTCACGCGCCATCCGAACACGGCAATGGCGAACAGCACCATCTGGAAGAATATACCGGCCCAGATTACCGCTAACCGCTGCGATTTGCGTTTGAACATCCATGAGTCGGATAAGTTGGTAAAAAAGCATAATTGAAAATACAATAGCAGAAACCCCATCTCCCGCACCTGCCCGCCGTGAAATTTGCAGGTCAGGGCATGGGCGAATTCATGCAGGATAATGATTACTGCCAGCGAGGCGATGATGATAATAATCGAGGTGACGCTGTATAATTCGGTCGGGTCGAATTTGAAGTGATGAAAATTGGCCGAATAGGTGAAAAAACCGGCGAAGATAAAGAGCATCATCAGAATAATCGCCCAGGGGCGAAACAGGAACCGGGTAAGCGGCATGAGGAAATTCAGGAGTTTGTCCGGGTTGAAGGCGCTGAGCTTGACGAACAGCATCCGGGAAAACAGGGACTTCCGAGTACGGCTCAGATACCGACCCGATGATATTTCGTATTCGGCCTTGCCACCCTCGAAGAAAAACAGTTCGTCGATTTTATCGGCAAACTTGTCGACCGCCTCGGCCGAGATATTGAGATTGAACTTATCGCGGAATCTTTGCGCTATAGTTTCGCAATCGGTTTGGCCGTCGAACAGGCGGATGAGGAAATATTCCGGTTCGCGCATGCGGAAATAGCGATAGGTGATCGGGTCTTTGAGAATGAGAAATTTCTGCCCGTCGGTTTCCTGTTCGGAGACGACCAGGTCATCGCGAAGTTTCGGCGGCTGTTCCCAATTACCCATGACGGTAATGTATGGTTTTTTTGGCGCCTGAGCCAAGAAGAATTCATACCATCGGACACGCTGTGCCTGTGATCTCGACAACAAAACAGGCCGATGACTGTATATTTTATAATATCTCTTGACAAAACCGAAGCAAACGGTATACTTCGATATATGTCGAATAATCGAAATAAAGAAGTTGAAAATCTTGCCGCCTGTTTTAAGGCCCTGTCCAACCCTCATCGTCTGAGGATTTTTATCAAGCTGATCACCTGCTGTTCCCCCGGGACCTCATGTCCGGTCAAAGATGGGATGTCGGCATGTGTCGGAGAGTTGGGGAAGGACCTCGGCCTGGCCGCCTCGACGATTTCGCATCATATCAAGGAATTGCATACGGCCGGATTACTCAGGATGGAGAGGTCGGGACAGCGGATCGAATGCCGGGTCGATGTCGATGCGCTTCGTAAATTATCAGGATTTCTGGCCGGATGGGGGATTGGAATATCACCGGCTACCCTGGACCATGCAACTTCGATTGAATTAAAGGACCAGACAAATGGAAGATAATACCGATAAAAATCGAGAGAATGAACAATTCCCGATTATGGGGAATGGAAGCGATTGCGACTGCAATTCGGATGATTGTTGCCCATCCGGTTCTTCAGGTTCCGGAAAGTCTCATCGGACGATTAAAACGATGGTTTTTATCGTTGTCATGTTGGCGGCGGTAGCAGTTGGAGCTTATTCACTTTTCGATCATCAAACCGAGACCGGCGGCGCGGACTTAGTCATCGGCATTCCCATATTCGATGCTCTTACCCTTCAGCAACAGGATTATACCGGCAAAATTTTGGACGGTGATCAATTCGGATTTCTGACACTCAAAGGTGCGGGAGCGGCTCTCGATAAAAATGCCGAGGTAGAGTCGCTGACTGAGAGTGCGGCGGCGCTGATTCGCAAAAAAGGCGTCACCGTGACAACCACCTCGGTTGCTCCCGGCGATTCTCTCTTTGCCAATGCTGTTGATCTGTTCGGAGTATCCAATCTACCGGCGGTTCTGGCCATGAACAAAGAGGGCGGCTTCGTTCTGATTGCCGGCAATATCACCGAAAACAATCTTTTGAAGACTTTTCTCAGCGGATGCTCGGCAGCCGATTGCGGAACCGGGTGCGATCCCAAAGATTGCGGGAATTAGAGGTTCTTTATGCTGGAATGGGTGAATCAGGTTTTTGAAAGTTCGGATTATGGCTTAATCGTCCTGCCTGCCGCCATTTTGCTGGGACTGGCGGCCTCAATCAGTTCCTGCTGCAATGCGGCGGTGGTCGGAGCGATTACAGGATTTTCAGGATCTCGAAACGAAACCGGTCGCGGTACGATAATCGTCACCGGCCTGTCATTCATGGCGGGAACAATCCTGGCTCTGGCTGTCCTTGGCGCGGTCGCCGGATTCGTCAGTCAGGTTACCGCGAATGTAATGGGGAATTACTGGAAAATTGTGGCCGGTTTGGCGGCTGTCTTTTTCGGGCTGATGTCATTTGGTCTGGCGCCGTTCAAATTGCCCCAATTCAATTCGCGAGTCAAACGAGCGGCCCCGCAGACCCTTTTGGGAGCGGTGATTTTTGGAATTGCCGTCGGCGGCGGAGCTTCGGCCTGTACTGTCGGTTGCAACCCCGCCCTGGCGACGGTTCTTGGCATCACCATTATAAAGGGGCAGACCTTATGGGGAATGGTTATTCTGGCATTCTTCGCCATCGGCTATAGTTTACCGATGACCTTGCTTTTGGTTGGGCTGTCGTTGGGTAAAGCCTCCTTTCTGAAGTCCGAAACCGCATCGACCGTGATTCGATACATTGCCGGAGCTGTTCTGATAATCGTCGGATTTTATCTGCTGGTCACCGCTTAAAGGTAAATTAAAAATGGAATTACCGAGTCCCGGAAAGAAAGATGACTGTTGCTGCGGACCGCAGTCGCTTGATACCCTCCCGGCACAATCGGCCTCCGAAACTGACTGGGTAAGCGGTAGTGTGAAAACGCCAGTCGGTGAAATCCCCCAAGTTGCCACCGAACTTAAATTCAAGGATAAATGGAGTACCGGGAAAGTGCGTTGGGGGATTGGGCGGATGCGATATGCGGTCAATCCCGGACTGTATGCCGTCGGATCGCCGAAACCCGAATCGCCGGTATTTGTTACCGCCAATTATAAGATGAGTTTTGACAGCCTGCGCAGCAGCCTGTCCGGGCGGGACGGCTGGATATTGGTCCTCGATACCAAAGCCGTCAATGTCTGGTGCGCTGCGGGTAAGGGAACTTTTGGCACCAATGAATTGGTTCGTCGAATACATGCCGTTCGCCTCAAAGAAATCGTTTCGCATAATCAATTGATATTGCCGCAGCTTTCCGCAACCGGAGTTTGCGCTCATCAGGTCAAGCAGATGAGCGGGTACAAAGTTATCTTCGGGCCGGTGCGGGCCGAGGATATCCCTGCTTTTATGGATGCCAAAATGAAGGCGACGCCGGATATGCGGCGTGTCAAATTCCCCATGAAAGAACGGATAGCCCTGACACCGATTGAGATTGTCAGGTATGCCAAATTTGCCATACCGGTCGCCATTTGTTTATTCTTTCTGTCCGGGATGGGTCCTGATGGTTATAGTTTTTCGCGGGTGTTATCGTATGGTATCATGAGTGTCTTTCTGGTGGGAGTGGCATGGATACATGGTGCGGTTTTTACTCCGATTTTGCTTCCCTGGCTTCCCGGTCGATCATTTTCGGCCAAAGGCGCCTGGGCCGGTCTGCTGATCCTGATTACGCCGGCATCGGCCTACCTGAGGGACCCCGACATAGTTACCGGATGGGTGATGGCGGCATCATGGCTGTTGATTATTCCGGCCGTGTCCAGCTATCTCGGAATGAACTTCACAGGGGCCTCGACTTATACATCATTGTCGGGAGTCAAAAAAGAGATGCGAATCGCAGTGCCGCTTCAGATCACCACCGCCGCACTGGGACTGGGTTTGTGGATTACGGGATTGTTTGTGAAAGGTTGATGATATGCTGTCGCTGAGATATTTACCGAATGTTGCAACATTGGAACTGGATGCCAAAAAATGCAACGGCTGCAAGATGTGCCTGTTTGTATGCCCTCATGAGGTTTTCGCTTATGAGCACAAACGGGCGGTGATTGCCGACAAGGATGCCTGCATGGAATGCAGCGCCTGTGCTGTGAACTGCGAGCCGGGAGCGATTACGGTACAAAAGGGTGTCGGCTGTGCCGAAGCGGTCATCAACAGCATGATCAACGGCGGCGACCCCACCTGCGACTGCGGCGAAGACAACAATTCATGTTGTTGCTAAGAAGATACTCCAATTGATAATAACGACTTGACAATAACCCCCAATTCATGCATTTTTATATCGGCTTTAATGTATTTCTTATATTGTTATCGTTCGCGGCAGACGCGCCCGCCTGCCCGACCGTTTGTACCAGGCACAAAGGACATATCATATGGCATCCAAAAAAACCAAAACAACACGTCCCCCCGGTGTAAAGATAAAACATTTCCTTAAAGGACATCAATCATATGTAGTGTCGGTGGCGGTGACGCCCGATGGTCGTTATGCGCTGAGCGGGTCAAAAGATAAAACGGTGAAGGTCTGGGATATTGAGAGTGGTGTCGAGGTACGGACGCTGTCGGGGCATAGTAATAGTGTAAGAGCGTTGGCGGTAACGCCCGATAGTCGTTTTGTGCTGAGCGGGTCGGATGATCATACGGTGAAGGTGTGGGATATTGAAAGTGGTGTCGAGGTCCGGACGCTGGCGGGGCATAGTGGTAGTATATATGCGTTGGCGGTTACGCCCGATAGTCGTTATGCGCTGGGCGGGGCAACTGATAGGACGGTGAAGATCTGGGATATTGAAAGTGGTGTCGGGGTTCGGACACTGGAGGGGCATAGTGGTGGTATATATGCGTTGGCGGTGACGCCGGATGGTCGTTATGCGCTGAGCGGATCAAATGATAAGACGGTGAGATTCTGGGATATTGAAAGTGGAGTCGAGGTTCGGACGCTGTCGGGGCACAATGGTGCTGTACGAGCGTTGGCGGTGACGCCCGATGGTCGTTATGCGCTGAGCGGATCAGAGGATAATACAGTGAAGGTCTGGGATATTGAAATTGGTTTCGAGGTCCGGACGCTGTCGGGTCATAGTGGTGCTATATTTGCTTTGGCGGTGACGCCCGATGGTCGTTATGCGCTGAGCGGGTCACGTGATAATACGGTGAAGGTCTGGGATATTGAAAACGGCCGGGAAATACTTACTATTAGAGTATCCGAAGATACGATCGTTTCGATAGCCATAACTAGTGATGCTAAACATCTGGTTTTTGATATTGATTCCAGTCAAGCGATTGTGCTTGAACTCGATTTTGATGTTATTTCCGGCGCGCTGCCTGAAAAAGTATCGGCCCAATATACAAATGCCAAAGTAGTCTTGGTGGGGGAGACGAGCACCGGTAAAACCTGTTTGGTCAGGGCGCTCATGGATGAACCATTCAAGCCGCAAAAGTCGACGCATGGTATGAAAGTCCAGCATTTTCATACTGAAAAGGTGACAAAAGACAAAAACAGTGAAATAACACGGGAGATATTCCTGTGGGATCTTGCAGGGCAGACCGATTATCAGGTTGTCCATCAGCTTTTCCTTGATGAAACGTCACTCGGAATTGTCATGTTTGATCCGACCCATCCGGAAAATCCGTTCGGTGGTGTCGGTCATTGGGAAAAAGCGCTTCTGAAAACAACCGGAGATGAATATCCAAAACTCCTTGTGGCAGGACGTGTCGACCGGGGACATCCGACGGCGACTGATCGCGATATTGAATTGTACATCAGGGAACACGATTTTCAGAAGTTTATTGCAACCAGCGCGACAACTGGGCAGGGTGTGGAAGATTTGCGAGAGGCCCTAATGCAAATGATACCCTGGGATAAACTTTCGATTACATCATCGCCAAAGCTCTGGAAGGATATACGGGATTATCTGCTAAAACGGCGTAAAGGCAAGGATATATTAACACGTCGTTCCGATCTTCGAGAGAGTTTCCGCGCCAAACATCCGGATGATAAGTTCGAGGACAGTGAATTCGATACGGTAATCGGTCACGCACAAAAGCAGGGGCTGATCTGGCCGCTGTCGTTCGGCGATTTTGTCCTGTTGAAACCGGAACTTCTCAATAGTTATGCCTCAATCATTGTCCTCGCCGCGCGCAAGCAAGAGGATGGTTTGGGCAGCATCAGGGAACGCGATGTTCTAGAGGCTACAATCGATTTTGAGGACATGAAGCGGATCGCCGATCATGAAACGGAACGGTCGCTACTTCATGCCGTAGTCGAATTATTCCTTGAAAAAGAGGTTGCCCTCAGGCAGGGTGAATATCTGGTTTTTCCATCCAAGTATAATCGTGAACGCCCAAAGGCGCCCGAGCCGCCCAAACGTGATGTCGCCTATCGTTTTGAAGGGGCGGTCGAGGATATTTATGCCACCCTGGTGGTGCGGTTGTATTATTGCGAAGTATTTGAAAAAGACGATCTATGGAAGGATGCCGCCTGGTTCTGCGGGACAACCGGCGGTCTTTGCGGGATTGAACTCACCAGACCAAAGGAAGGTCAGGGGGAAATATCTGTTTTCTTCGGTGATAAAACCACTATGGAAAACAAGGTCTTGTTCCTGCGCTTCATCCACGAGCATTTACAGAAGCGGGCCGTCTCCGGCACTTTCGTGCGCGAACGGATTTATCGTTGTCCCGAATGCGGCGAGGAAATTGAAAACAAACGCGCCGTTCAGGTCAGGTTGGAAAAGGGTAAGAAAAAGATATCATGCCAATTCTGCGATGAGAAAATAAAATTGATCGATCTTCTCGAAGAAAAATTCGGTGATCCGGAATTGTTAAAAAGAGTTCGCGAGCTTGATGAGGGAGTGGAAGAGAAGAAAGACCAGGCAGTCAGCGAGACAACCATCAAAGCCAAAGAAGATATTGGTGAGTACGATGTCTTCCTGTGCTATAATTCTGACGACAAAGCAGAAGTGGTCGCTATAGCAAATCGCCTCAAAGAAGTCGGAATTCGCCCCTGGTTGGATGTGTGGGATGCGCCACCGTTTATATCATGGCAGGATGAACTCCAAGAAGTTATTCTTAATATAAAATCGGCTGCAGTTTTCGTTGGCTCGACAGGAATCGGGCCCTGGGAAGATATTGAGATAAAAGCATTACTGCCGGAATTTGCCAAACGTAAGATACGAATGGGGCTGGTATTGCTTCCCAAATGCTCGGATGAGCCTGATGTCCCGACTTTCATGAATATATTTCACAGGGTCGATTTTCGACAACTCGACCCCGATCCATTCGATCAATTAGTCTGGGGCATCACCGGCAATAGACCGGAGAGGGATCAAAAAGGAAGAACACCTCACTAACCCAATAATAACTTATTTGTAGGGTCATCCACGCGACAGCCAAAGACAGGCTTTGCCTGTTAACCGGTCTTCACTTCACCCGTAGTGTAGTCCAGTTCCGAGCCCATCATGCTGTGCGGGATCATGTACATGACAAAAGTGATAATCGCCGCCGCCAGGACAAAATAGCGCGCCGAACGGCTCGACCGATGCCGCCAAAGGGCGGCGATCCAGATCACGACAAAAATCAATGTCTTGTTATCGGTCAAATCCCATCCCCACGGCACACCAGTCCAGAAAGCGCCAAACGCATATTTCTGAACCACCGGCCCCATAATCATACCACCGGCGAAAAGTATAATCGTCGTCCACAACGTCAACGATTTAGTCGCGCAAGTGGTCGAAGCCGTTTCCAATCCGGTTCGGTTCGACCAGAGCATGCCGAAGAACATCAGGAAAACATGTGGAATAAGTGCGCCCAGCGGGACTTTACCCTTGAAACGAATGACGATCGTTTCCGGTCCGGGAATAAACACCGATTCATCCTCATGGATGACCTCAACATAGTATTCCAGCTTCCCGGCAGGAGGTTGATGCGGCAAAGTACAGATCAAGCTATCTCCTGATAAAGTCATATCCGTAATGATAAAAGGTTCGTCCGCTTTGTAACGCTTATAATGAATCTTGCCATGCACCGACGGATCGTCGATTAAAACGACAATATCCGGTCCGCCCTCACCTCCATGAGTGCGCGGTAGCGAATAGGAGACGGTATAGCTGGCAATTTCAGCCGATCCGTCCACCGGGTGCGTCGGTCCGGTCAGGCGTTGATAGACCGCCGTGGAGGCGGTAATCAAAATCGCTAAAATCCAAAAGGCTGTTTTCTCGTATATCGCTTTTGATGTGCGCTGGTACTGGACCGTCGAAAAGGTCATGATGAGCGCCAGAACCCAGGGAATCGCCTTGATGATCAACGGCAGTTCCGTGGCGCTCAGGGCCACCGCCATACCGATGATGACAATTGTCACAATCCAGAAGATGATTATTCTAATCATGGTCTATTCTCCGAAGTTCCAAAACGGGAAAGAGGTTTACGAATAATCCTGCAAGGGATAATCGTAGCCGTCGACAAGGTCTGCCTTTCCGCGCATATAATTGAGCACATACTGTCCGCAATTACTACCGATCGAATTCTCATCGACCTCGCCGATACTGACAATCACCTCGTATCCTTTATCACGAAGCTTCTGTATGATTTCATAATCGCAATTTGCCTGATGAGGATCGATATACGATGACAGGCCGTTTTCGATGGCGCGAAAAGTCGGATTGAGAGGGGTTGTCTTGATCAGGAAAACATCCGGATCGAAATAGGTTCGCATAATATCGGCATCGACCGGCACGCCGTCGATCATGGCGCAGTTGAGCGTTATCTTGCGTCCGCCCCGGTCATAGAATCGCTGACCGTACTCAGCAATATGAGTGAAATTCCATTTCAACATCGGAATCAACTTCTTGCGGATATCCGTATCGGTGGTATGTATGGAAAACTGCAACTGGAAATTGTCGGTATACAGCTTTTTCTTGATCTCAAGCAGTCGGTCGAAAAACTTATCCGAACCGGCCGGCGCTACCGTCGAAACACATGGTAGCAGCCCCGGAGCATCGTATCGCGTTGGCAGTTGTTCGAGAACATCGAGGACATTGCTGTTTAGGGACGGTTCACCCATTCGCGCAAATTGGACCTTAAACTTGTCGACCGGGATGCGCCGACCGGGGAATCGTTTATCGACCAGGAAATCGATCTGGAACATTAAATCGTCAAGTGAAAGCTTGCCCCGATAACTGCCGCCGGCATCGCACATGGGACACCTGACCGGGCAGCCGTAAAGGGTTGAGAGCATGATCACCCATTTTTTATCACGGGGGAGAGGCGGTTGTAAAGCTTCCGAAAATTCCACCATGCGGCCGGCGTCGGCCTCGGCTATATATACTATCGCCATGTCGTCGTGCCCGGTGTATGCCGAGACTTTCATGCTGTAACCTCTTCCAATTTGTCATTTATCTTCATCGCCGCATGGATGGCATCACCCACTGCTATCGCGGTCTGCCGATACCGGCCACTCTTGACATCGCCGAGCAGATAACAACTCCCGGCCTTCGATAATTTCGGCAGAGCATTTTTCATTCCACTCGACAGAAAATCCAACTGAGGGTCCCGGCCAATGGCATAAACCAGAAAATCGACTTCAAACGTTTCAGGCCCTTCCGGGGCCATGCAATGGATACGTAGCCCGCCGCCGGAGTTTTTGGTAATTTCAGAAATAGTAATATTCGTCCGGCAGGTTATCGAGTTTGCCCGGCTGGCCCTCTCTTGGAGGAGTTGCAAACATCGTACGGCCTCTCCGCGATTCCAGATCATGACCTCGTTTGCTTTGCCCAGGTTCAGGGCATAGTCGAAGGCGGCATCACCGGCGCCGACTATGGCAATCCTCTTTTCTTTTGCCGTCAGAATCGGATAGATTTCATTATGGATAAATTGCCGGGCATCTTCCGGAATTTCGATGTCGGTATACTCTCGCGGCTTTGTTCCGGTCGCGATCACCACTATAGAGGCGGTATAAGTGCTGTCATTGGTTGTTATTGTGAATAGAGCGTTTTCATAGTCGAGCCGCTGTACCGATTCCGGGATTATTCGGATATTATACTTCGATAATTGTTTTGCGAACAGGGCCGCGAGATCATTGCCGGAGATGCCATCGGGGAAGCCGGGATAATTTTCGACCAGGTTGGCATTGTGCAACAGGCCGCCGATCATTCCTTTCTCAAAGACGAGCGGATCAACGCCCTGACGCCTAAGTTGGATCGCCGCTGCAATCCCGGCCGGTCCGGCCCCGATGATAATGACATCCTCAACCTTCATCTCGGTCCTTAATTAAATCTACCATATCCTGCACGATAACCGGGCAGGCAAAGCCATGCGACAGGTTAAGAAGGGTTGAAAAATGAAGTACCTCGTCGTAAGTGGCTGTGCCGTCGATGGTGAAAAAGACATCGAAATCGCGAACAAAGGCCGAGCGGGCGGTAGTCTCACAACAGAGATGAGTCATCACTCCGCAGATAACAATCTGTTTTATATTCTGATCACGAAGTTTCTGTTCCAGGTCGGTATTGTAAAAGGCGTCGTACTGACTTTTTTTTAGAATGGTTCCTTTTGAGGAATCAAACTCGTCTATTACTTCACTGAGCGGGTCGTCTTCTTTGATAAAATCGGCCCACCAGCGGCCGAGGCTGGCCACGTTTTGCGGAGTGTTAAGATGCCGTGTGAATATTACCGGCCGGTTCAGGCGGCGAGATTCTTCGATCAATTTCTGAATACCGGGGATGATCGCGGGTGCGCTGGGGATAAAGGCATGCGAGGACGGGTTGAGGAAGTACTTCTGCATATCAATCACAATTAGCGCCGAATTTTCAGGCGTGAATGTGGCCTTGAAATCGCGGGCATAGCTGCCCAGTTGATCCAGAAAGGCCGCCGCCTTTTTCTGAATCGATTCAGTTGTAAAATAAGGATCACTCATCGTGGGTGGAATGTACAAAACCCCAGCCAAAGAGCAAGGAAGATTTTTATTTTTGGTTCCCTAAAGGACTATCTCGGCTGATAATTCCAACTTCTCAGACAAAAACCGCTTCGCCCACCATTCTGGTGGGGTACAAGTCAGGGGCCAGTTTGAACAAAAGCACCCCCAAACAAGTTTGGGGGTGGCACCCGGGTCTAAAGACGCAGGCCACCCGTGTAAAACCGCAAACTCTAGCACAAAAGCGTAAATCTGTCAAGTGTGATTACATATGAATCACACGCGATGTCAGAATAATAACTATTTCAAAGCCTGAGTAATTTCGAATACTCTTACTTATTCAGGAGCAGGAAATACCTTTATATTCAGGTCATCAATTGCTATAGCACAGACTGATGAATCACCCGGATTATGAATATCGTCCAAATAATCACTACCACGTCTAAATTGCCACCAGTAGTCAGGATGGACAGGGGTAATTTCAAAACTGATTCCAATATCGCTCTCCCAGCCAGTGTATGGAGATATATCTACCACAATCTCAGTCCAACTACCTAAATAGGTTGTCATAAACGTAGAATCCAGAAGCATATCTTCAATAATCCCGTGGGCACCTTCAACAATTATCCTAAAACCAATTGAAGAGCCAAACTTACCTGTCAAACATTCAATTGGTTTAACCATAAAAGATACACTTGCCGAGTCATATTCGTCATAATCAATCAAGGAATACTTACGTATTGGGAATACTGTTATATCTTCGAACCTATAATAGCGCAGACTTGTAACATCATAATAATAGCCCTCGGCGTTTATTGTGGAGAATATGCCATTCTTAAGTTCAAATAACAGGAATTTATTCCCACCAGTTGAGTCACTTGATGTAATACCAACAGACCCCTCGTCATAAACAGTAGAAGTACCAGTAACATGATACTGCGTAGTGGGACTGGAATTAAATCTTCTATCCCAATCCCAACTATCGCTTGAATCAATTTGCTGAGGTACTCCATTCCAGCCAGATAATGTTGATTCAAAATCAACAGATAATAACTCCACCGTATTTGGTGGGTCATTTGGATCGTTGGGGTCGTTCGGATTAGTCGAATTATCTTCACCCGAACATCCAACCATACTAAGAATTAAACCTGTAAGTATCAGGGTAACAAACAGCCTCATGAGCGCTGATTTCATGCTTTTTCCTCCTTCGATGATTTTAGGTTTTCATACAATTGGGGATTGACAGTTATTTGTTCCCGTACATTTTCTTAATTGTCTTTTTGTAATTCTCCTTTATGTCCTCTATACTCTCCTTTCCATAGACATCCCATGTTGTGCGAACTGACTGATGGCCCAATATTGCCGATAAGGATTCGATACTCCCTTGTTGATCTTTCCAGAGACGGGCAAATGTATGCGGGAATAGAGGTAATGTCAAGAGTAGTGTGTAAAAAAGAATGTAGGTCGGGTTCGGTCCGCCTGCGGCGGAACAAACCCGACATCTTTGGGATTTGTGGATAATTAAAGTCGGGTTTCAATTCGCACAAGGCAAATTGGAACCCGACCTACTACTCGCACGATATTGAGAATCCAAAGCCAAATCCCAGTAACCTTATGGAGGGTAAATGAATGGAGAGAATTAAATCAAATGATGATCAATATACCCAGGATCGGGAAACCCGACCCCTACATTATCAAACTAACGACTCAATGGGGCGCGGTCTCCGCGCCCACGTTGCTATGATATCAGGTCATCTCGGCGCCTGTCCGCCTCGGGCGGAACAGCCTCAAGATGGCCAACGCCAACGCAACAAGCCCCTGCCTGTCGGGAGCACAGGGCTCCCGACCTACGGGTGTTTATATTTTGGTATGGAATTCAGGTCATCTTCGCGACAGCCGAAAAGTGGCCCCTGCCACCGCGCCCACATATACTGAGAATATCAGGCCATCCTGGCGACAGCCAAAATCTAGCTTTTGCTAGTTTTTCATGGACTCGAGGAATTTCTTGTTGCTCTTGGTTTTCCTGACACGGTCGATCAAAAATTCCATACCCTCGATCGGATTCATCTCCGCCAGGAATTTGCGCATTATCCAGATCTTGTTGAGAATCTCGGGAGGCTGCAGCAGTTCTTCCTTACGAGTCGAGGAACGATTGATATCCATTGCCGGGAAGATTCTCCGGTCGGATATCCGACGATCAAGAACCAACTCCATGTTGCCGGTGCCTTTGAATTCCTCGAAGATAACCTCGTCCATCCGGCTGCCGGTTTCAATCAGAGCGGTGGCGATAATCGTTAACGATCCGCCTTCCTCGATATTACGTGCGGCGCCGAAGAATCGTTTCGGTTTGTGCAGAGCGTTGGAATCGACACCACCGGAGAGGATCTTACCGGAATGCGGTACTACCGCATTATGGGCGCGCGCCAGTCGGGTGATGGAGTCGAGGAGAACAACGACATGCTGCTTATGTTCGACCAGCCGCTTGGCTTTCTCCAGGACCATGTTGGCCACCTGCACATGCCGATCGGCCGGTTCGTCGAAAGTCGACGAAACGACTTCACCGTCAACATTCCTTTTCATATCGGTCACCTCTTCAGGGCGTTCGTCAATGAGCA
The DNA here is from genome assembly GCA_030668485.1 of Candidatus Zixiibacteriota bacterium. GTDB lineage: Bacteria > Zixibacteria > MSB-5A5 > GN15 > JAAZOE01 > DAOUTW01. The sequence goes on along the minus strand of DAOUTW010000048.1, from coordinate 3,630 downwards.
GGACAATCAACTTTACTTCGGGATGATTAGTCGTGATCGAGTTGGCGATTTTCTGAAGGATGATCGTTTTTCCCGCCTTTGGGGGCGAGGTGATAAGGCCGCGCTGACCTTTGCCGATAGGGCACATCAGGTCGATGATACGCGTGGTAAGTTCTTCCGGCTCAACTTCGAGAAGAAACGGTACTTCGGGGTAGAGCGGGGTAAGGTTGTCAAAAAGCGTTTTGTGCTTGGAGACTTCCGGTGACTCGGTGTTGATCGCTTCGATCTTCAGAAGGGCGAAGTATCGTTCCGATTCCTTGGGAGGACGCACTTGTCCCGAAATGGTGTCGCCGGTACGCAGATCGAACCTCTTGATCTGAGATGGAGAGACATAGATGTCGTCTGGTCCGGGTTGATAATTGTAATCGGACGAGCGTAAAAAACCGTAGCCTTCATCCAGAATTTCCAGCACACCCTCGGCGAAAATGAGGCCGTTTTGAGTCGTTTGAGATTCCAGTACCTTGAAAATCAATTCCGATTTCCGAAGTCCGGAAACGCCGGGAATATCCAGTTCTTCCGCGATTTTCAGAAGTTCCGCAATCGTCTTGGTTTTGAGTTCCGTAATTTCCATAAATCTATCCTGTTTATATGGTGTTATATTATTTGCAATTGGCTTGGGACGCCGCACCGGAGCGAACGTCTGTTAATCGTCATCCATCGACTCAACAGGAGCGTCTCCCCAGAGTTTTTCCAGAGCGTAAAACTGACGTGCCTCCTCGTCAAAAATGTGGACTACCACGTCGAAATAATCCACCAAAACCCATGTAGCCCCTTCCATGCCTTCCCGGTGGGAAGGATAGATACCTTTTTTTCGCAGGCCATCATCGACAGCATCGGCGATCGCTTTCACATGAACGTCGACCGATCCGGAGCAGATGACAAAGTAGTCGCATACCGAAGAGATTTTCTTCAGCTTAAGTATCTTAACGTCAAAGCCTTTTTTGGAAAGCGCCAGTTTGCCGGCTGCCCGGGCCAGGGCAAGAGGTGTTGTCTTCAAAGAGTCTTCGTAGCTCCTCAGCTTAATTGTGATCTATCTCGTCGTTTGTCCGCCCTTGGCAGGGAATACGATTCGGTAATCATTTCCGAGAACGAGGGTGGCTCCTATATCACGATAATTATCTTCAATCTCCCGGTAGGTGACGGCCGCTTCCAGACCGAGTTGATCGGCCAGCAGATTGGCGGCTGCCAGATCGCTTTTGCGGGAGATAATAAAAGTCTCTTCTACTCCGAAGTTGTCAAAATTGTCGGTGTCGATCACTCTGATCGCAAGCGGTTTCTCGACCGCCATTTCAATGTCGTTGGCCAGGCGATTAGCGATTCCTTTTTCACCGCAGCCGTTGAGAACCTGCAAGTTTATGAAGTACTCGGTCGGTTCCTTCTCGCTGGAATAGCCCTGGGTTATTTGGACGGTAAAGGAGGCAACAAACCCGACAACTACTATAAACAGGAATAAAATACTTAATTCGAGAAAACGCAACGGTTTTTTATCCCGGGCACGCTTAATTCTATAGGCTGATGAGCCTTTTGGTCTTCTTGATTTTTTTTTGGCCATTAGGTTTTTTGGGTTGGGGAGGGAAGACAGGGGAACCGAGGTTACCCGGAACCGCTATCTAAAGGGTCGATACAACGACCTCCCCGGGTTATAATAATATCCCCCGCTATTATATGCCGGGACGGTTTCAAAGCCGATCGACATTCTAAAATTTTTCGACGGTCTCCAATCGAGCCAACCGGAGGGCAGAAACTTCGAGTTTTCACTCAGCCTTTCATCCCCGAAAATGGCGCCCGGATTATGCAGGACTCCTACATTCAAAGTCAGTGTCAGCGGATTGGCGATCTGATACCGGATGGTACCGTTATACATCGCCCGCGATCCTGAAAACTGGTTTCCCGAAAAGTATCCTATCGAATAGGAATGGGAGAGATTAAAACGGGACAAATCGAAAAACGCCATTGACGGCTGTTTGGTCAGACCCAAATCATATTTGGCCGTAACCTCTTTGATCTCTGCCTCGTCAACCATCTGAGCCATCGCGGGCACGGAAAGGATAACCAGTAGCAATGCGGTTGCGATATGTCTCAACGTCTTCATCTCAAGTACTCCCACCCATCGGGTATAAAAAAATAAATCCTAAACAGAATGCGTTGTCAACTAAATTTGATTCTTTTAAGCCCATTAAATCTCAGGCTTTTCATTATTTATACGTTTCAAACGGGCGTTTTGTCCTATTTTGAGCCGAATTTTTCTGCGAATTTTGCTTCCAGTTCCGCCTTTTGATCGATATCGTTAACGCCCAATGCCTCATCTGAATTATCGGTCATATGGATCGCCGCCTTGAGGCCGCGCTGGCGGAGGATTGCCATGATATCGGTGAGGTAATATTCACCCTGGGCATTGTTGTCTTTTATTTGGTTCAAAGAATCGAAGAGATAGCGGCTGTCGAAACAGAAGGTTCCGGTATTGATTTCACCGATTTTTCTCTCTTTCTCACTGGCATCTTTATGCTCGACGATATAATCGACCAGGTCGGTATCCGGCTTGCGGACGACTCGGCCGTAATTTTCGGGATTGGGCGGCATTGATGAAAGCACCGTAGCGGCGGCTTTTTCGGTCCGGTGGACCTTGATCAGGTTGGTGATCGTTTCGGCTGAAAGGAAAGGAACATCGCCGGATAGAACGAGGATTTCACCTTCAAAACCGGCCAGGGCGTCCTCGGCCATTTGTACCGCATGGCCGGTCCCTTTTTGTTCAGCCTGAAGGGCAAATTCGACTTTCCCTTCGTAATCCTTGAGAGAATCCTTGACCATCTCGGCTTGATGCCCGACGACGACGACTATCTTGCTGATATTCAATGAGATAAGGGTGTCGAGTACGAGTTTTATCATCGGTCGCCCAAGTGTTTCATGGAGTACCTTGGGCAGGTCGGATTTCATCCTTTTGCCTTTGCCAGCGGCCATAATTACTGCAGCTAAGTTGTTCATAGTTTTTAACTTACGATTTGGTTGCGGTCATCTACCCGGACCATGGCCGGTTTGTGAGCTTTGGCCTCTTCCAGACTATAGTGGCCGTAGGCGATGATTATGATTTTATCCCCTTTGGCTCCCAGACGAGCGGCGGCGCCGTTGAGGCAGATAATGCCGCTTTTCGGAGTGCCCTCGATAACATAGGTTTCCAGCCGGGCGCCGGTATTTATATTGACCACCTGGACTTTTTCATAGGGGAAAAGGCCGGCGGCAATCATCAGTTCTTTATCTATGGTAATCGAGCCTTCGTAATCAAGGTTGGCCTCGGTGATTGTGGCTCGATGAATTTTTCCTTTACACAATGTCACCATCATGACATTCGACCTCACAACATCCGGTTGCATTATCAAAGAAGAGCCTCCAGAGGCTCTCCTATAACCCTCAAATATACTATAAACACACAAAAAGGCAACAGGTTTCCGAAAGCGTGTCAAGGCAAAATAGAAATGTCCTATTCTTAGCAAAATAGAAATGTCCTATTTTGTTATTTCATTGTACATCCGTTTTCTTATCACCGTCTTCAAGGGCGATCTCCTCCAGGGATGGTTATTGGAAGGGGGAGTTGGT
>DAOUTW010000062.1 GCA_030668485.1 Candidatus Zixiibacteriota bacterium | reverse complement strand
GCCCAGTTCCTCGGAACAGACATACCCGGAGCAATTATGCAACTGTAAATGGGCGCTGGCGGTATAGGCGACGACCAGCATCCCTTCTTTATCTCCCAGTAGTATTTTGGGATATATCTCAAGGGTCAACAGACGGCGCTCTTCTCGATTTTCCAGGCGAATACGGTAATGGTCGTCCTGCAATAAATGTTTTTCCGCCCCCAGAACCGACACCACCCGAGCAGCATCATTCTCGGTAAAATCAATCATCGCTTTTATCTTCCAATTTATCTTTTTCGGACGCATCCTTATTGATTTCGCTCTGCGTATCTTTCACAGCCTTTTTAAAATCACGTATTCCGCGACCCAGCCCCGTGGCTATATCGGGAATCCTTTTGGCTCCAAAAAGTACCAGCACTACCAGGAAGATTATTAATAACTCCTGAAGGCCAATTCCGCTAAACATAATCTCACCTCAGTTTCTTCGTTCTTACAGATACCACCAACGAAAATAGACTATAACCAATATAACGGTAAGAACCGACAAAAAGTTTATTTTTACCATCAGCCCGAAGGTAAAAGAAATTGCATAAAAATCAAGCCGGGTAGTATCAATTCCGATCTGAATCGATTTCGAAAAAAGCGTTTTGGCGGCTCCGGGTGGTAGAAAAGTACCGATTATATCGCCGACAATGCCGCCGATTACGGCACCCAGTATCAATGCCGTAACAATAAACACTACTTCACGCTTTTTCAACTCCGTCTCCTTGCCGGTCTTAAGCCCTCGTTACCCGGCCAAAGCCCGTTTCTTATCAAAATGAGCCACCAAAGAGTTAAAAATATGGATTCCATCATCGGATCCAAGAATTTTTTCCATTGCTCGCTCCGGATGAGGCATCATCCCGAGAACATTGCCATCCTTGTTGGAAATTCCGGCAATGTTCATAAGGGAACCATTTGGATTGGCGCCGGGAGTAACCTCGCCATCGGCGGTGGCATACGTGAAAACTATCTGGCCATTTTGGCGCAAATCCTCAATATCCGACTGGAAGTTATAATAATTTCCGTCGCCATGAGCAATCGGTATTTTCAATGTCTGTCCCGGAGGGCAAGCTCCGGTAAACGGCGTATCGTACTTTTCAGCCTTAAGATAAACATGCTTGCACGAAAAACGCAGATGTGAATTCCGCATCAAGGCCCCTGGCAACAGGCCGGATTCCACTAAAACCTGAAAGCCGTTACAGATTCCGATGACAATGCCGCCCGCTCGGGCGAATTCAATAACCGATTTCATAATCGGCGAAAATCGTGCAATGGCGCCGGATCGGAGATAATCACCATAAGAAAAGCCGCCCGGCAGGAGAACAACGTCACAGCCATCCAAAGACTCCGACTTGTGCCACAAGAAGACAGCATCCTGCTTGACAGTATGCTTGACAGCGGCGTAGGCGTCATAATCGCAATTCGATCCGGGGAATGTTACGATACCGAATTTCATGAGACCATTTCCACGCGATAGGTTTCGATCACAGGGTTAGACAGCAACTTGCGGCAAACCTCATCGATTCGCTTATCCAGATCCGGCCGTGAGTCACATTCGAGCTCGAAATACCGCCCGCTGCGGACCGAGCTGAATTCATTGTACCCCATATTGCCCATAGCCTGGGCAATGCTTTTCCCCTGCGGGTCCAGAACGCCATCCTTGAGGTGGATATAGACAATCGCTTTGGATTTACTCATCTATTATGGTATCCTTTCCGTTTTGCTTCTTCTCCCGGCGTTCTCGAACTTTGGTTTGGCTTGTCGTGGCCGTCATTTTGACTATGCGCACCGCTTCTTTAACCAAACCGATCGCCACATATAGCAGGAAAACCGGAAACATCAGCAGGCGCGGCCTGATCAGGGCTGCCAGTGCCAGAACAACCAAATATAGTAATTTTATACGGTTCTGGCGAGAATTAAAATGGTCGGGAATGGTATCATACTCCACCTGAGAAACCATTAATCCCGAAAAAATAATCATCATTGAAATCAGGTACTCTTCATACCTGATCCCCCCCCATAGATGATGACAAAAAATCACGAATGCTGCGAGAGTAAGGCCCGCCGGCGGAACCGGCAAACCCATGAAATTACTCTTTTCTTCCGTTTGAGCCAGCAGGTTATATCGAGCCAGACGAAAGGCCGCCGCCGAGATATAGACGATCCCGATAATCCAACCCCATTTTCCGAGAGCGCTGAGTTTGAAAGTGTAAATCAAAAAAGCCGGGGCGATCCCGAACGAGATCATATCGGAAAGCGAATCCAGTTCTTTGCCAAAGGCCGATGTCGCCCCTGATAAACGGGCGACTTTGCCGTCAAGGGCATCCAGAAATCCGGCCAGAATAATAAACCAGGCCGCCTGAGTTGGATCTCCCTCCGCAGCCGAAATTATCGACAAAAAACCGCATATCAGGTTGCCGGTAGTGAAAATATTAGGAAATATGGGGCGATAATTAGGCATTGGCCGTTAGTTCTCCCACTATGGTTTCGCCGCCCTTAACTCTCTGGCCCGGCTTCACACAGGGTCTATATTTCTTTGAGAAAGTCAATTCGGTGCGCGACCCGAAACGGATCATGCCGTACAACTGCCCGGCGACCACCTCATCCGATTCCCGTATATGACATACTATCCGACGAGCTATGGAACCGGCGATCTGCGCCACCTTGAATTTCCCCCCGGAGCCGCTGATCCCGATATCGGTCCGTTCATTATCCTCAGACGCTTTGTCTTTGAAAGCCGAAAAGAATTTACCGGCCCGGTATTTGACAAAATCGATTCGTCCGGCCGTCGGGATACGATTAACATGGACATCCAGCACCGACAGGAAAATATCAATGCGGAACCCGGCACCGACATACTCATCGTCAACCTCGACAACCTGCAACACTTTGCCATCAGCAGGCGACAACAGGACCCTGTCGTTCGATGGAATTTTCCGGTCGGGATTGCGGAAGAAAGCCATACATGCCATTCCGAAAGCCAGAAGCACAATGCCGGCAATTAGAACCGGACTTAGACCGTGAACCGGATACAACGCAGTTAACAGCACTCCCGGCACCAGCGCTCCGATTATAAATGGATATCCTTCTCTGGCTATTCTCATTTAAAAAACCCGCTTGAATACTTTTGACACGTTACGCAGATAATAATCCAATGTAAAGCAGTCGTCGATTTCATCGTCGGGAAGCAGCGCCGTGATACGCTTATCTTCCTTTACCAGATCCATGAATTTTTCCTCGCCGGAATGCGCCTTCATGGCGTTCTCCTGAACGATTTGGTACGCCTTTTCACGGCTGCCGACCGGTTCCGTCAGTTTCAGCAGCAGCCGCTGCGAGAAAACCAAACCGCCGGTCATGTAGATATTCTCTCGCATCCGCTTTTTATTTACGACGAGATGCAACAAAACGCCGATAAATTTATGCAGGGTATAGTCGATCAGAATGCAGCTATCGGGAATGATCACCCGTTCTACCGAACTATGGGTAATATCGCGCTCATGCCACAAGGCGACGTTTTCCATCGCTGCCAAAGCATTGCCACGCATGATGCGGGCCAATCCCGCCACCCGTTCGGCGGTTATCGGATTTTTCTTGTGCGGCATGGCCGAAGAACCTTTTTGTCCCTTGGCGAACCCTTCCTGCATCTCGCCGATTTCGCTCCGCTGCAGGTTCCGGATTTCGGTCGCGAATTTCTCCAGCGATGAAGCGATCAAAGCCAGGGATGTCATAAACGCCGCATACCGGTCACGCTGAATGATTTGCGTGGAAACCGGAGCCGGTTTGAGCTTCAATTCGCGACAGACTTTGCTTTCGACAATCGGATCGAGATTGGCGAAGTTTCCAACCGCCCCCGAGACCTTACCTACCGAGATCTCTTTGACCGCCGCTTTGAATCGTTCGCGCCCCCGTTGCAGCTCGGTATACCATATTGCAAATTTGAGCCCGAGGCTGGTCGGTTCGGCAAAAACACCGTGAGTCCGGCCAATGGTCGGCGTCATTTTATGCCTGCGTGCCAGCGCTCGAATAGCCGATAAGGCCTTTACCAGCTTCTTATCTATCAACTCCGAAGATTCCTTCAACCGCAAAGCCATAGCGGTATCGAGGACATCGGAAGAGGTCATCCCGTAATGGATATATTTGGCTTCGGGGCCGACAAATTCGGCCACCGAGGTCAGGAAGGCGATGACATCGTGATCGACTTTGGCTTCGATTTTGTCAATTCTTTTGACATTAAAATCGGCCTTCTTCTCGATGACACGAAAGGCCTTTTTCGGAATCATACCGAGATCGGCCAGAGCCCGGCTCGCCGCGACTTCAACCTTCAGCCAGCTTCGGAACTTATTCTCTTCCGACCAGATCGCTCCCATTTCCGGGAGAGTATATCGTTTGACCATATTATCACTTATCCACTTTTTTCCAGTCCGCCAGGAACTTCTCCAGCCCGCTGTCGGTCAGAGGATGTTTGATCAATTGCGCCAGAACTTTGAATGGAATAGTGCAGACATGGGCGCCCATCAGGGCTGACGTGATGACATGCTGGGTGCTGCGAACCGATGCCACCAGCACCTCGGTTTCAAAATTGTAGTTTTCATATATGGCAACAATCTTCTCGATCAGGTGCATACCGTTGTGTGAGATATCATCGAGGCGCCCGACAAAGGGCGAGCAATAGGTGGCGCCGGCTTTGGCAACCATCAGAGCCTGCATGGGGCTGAATATCAAAGTAGCATTGGTTTGAATCCCCTCGCTGGAGAGCGCTTTGATCGCCTTCAACCCTTCCAGTATCGACGGGATCTTTATCGTGATATTATCGGCGATTTTTGCCAGCTCCTTCCCTTCGCGAATCATACCCTCGGCATCGACAGCGACAACTTCGGCCGATACGGAACCAGGGACAACTTTGCAGATTTCAGCCAGAATTTCCAGATATGATCCCTTGCCTTTTTCCTTGGATAAAAGTGACGGATTGGTGGTCACGCCGTCCAAAATCCCCATGTCAGCCGCCTGTTTAATCTCGTCCAGGTTGGCGGTATCGATAAAAAACTTCATGTACCTCTCCTATTTTCAATATCCTATGGCAGTCAGATAAAGCCCGCGGGCCGGGGCGACTTTCCTTATGGCGGCGTGGTCACCGCTGCGTAAAATCTCCTTGAACCGCTTCATTGTTATGCCGCCTCGTGCCGTCTCCACCATAAGGCCGACCAGCGACCTGATCATGCTGTGAAGAAAACGATCAGCCATGATTTCATAATACAGTTCCGAATCCTGCTGCCGCCAATGCGAGCTATAAATCAGGCACCGGTTGTTTTCCTTCAATGAGGAAACCACGCAGCAGGCGGCAAAATCATGCTCTCCCAAGATATGTTCTGCGGCATCATTTAGCAACTGTATATCGGGACGAAAGGTAATTTCCCACCGGCGTTCCCGGCCCCGAACCGATTGACCTAACCCGATAACATAACGATACTTCCGATAAATGGCATCGTACCGGGAGTGAAATTCCAGCGGGACCTCCTCCGATCGCAAAACCCGAATGCTATCCGGAAGGTAAAAATTCAAGCCATCGCGGTATTTTTCAAGCGGCAGGCGATGAGCGATTTTGAAATTCGCGATTTGCCCCAGGGCATGAACACCGGCATCGGTCCGGCCGGCGCCATACAGAGTAACTTTGCGGGAAGTCAGCTTTTTCAGAGCTTTTTCCAGTTCTCCCTGAACTGTTTTTTGATTCGGCTGGAATTGCCAGCCGGCGAAGGCGCCGCCGTCATATTCAATCGTCAGCCTGATATTTCTTTGCTGCTATACCACCATCGACTCCAAACCAGATATGATCCCAGAGAGATTGTTGTCAAAGCGAGCAGAACCAAATCAATCATCTCGAACCGCAACGGGTACAACGAACTACGCGGCTGACCGCTGCGATAACCGCGAGTTTCAATGGCCACCGACAGGTCGTCGGCCCGGCGCAGGGCTGAAAAGAAAACCGGTAAAATCAGAGCCACCGAGCGCTTGATCCGGGTCCGAATTGAACCGGAGAGATCGACCCCACGAATAAATTGAGCCTTTCGAATTGTATCCAACTCATTGGCCAACACCGGGATAAAGCGAAGCGCAATAAACAGAATCATACCCAGATCATAAATTGGGATTCTAAGCCAGAGCAGTGGACGAAGAAGAAAAATAATTGCCTCGGATAGCGACAATGGGTTGGTTGTCAGTGACAGTACAAATGTCGAAAGAACAAAAATGAGAATACGGGCGCTGTAAACACTCGCCATCATCATCGCAGTCTTGCTGATCGAAATAAACCACCAGCTAAAAACAATATCGGGATCGTTGTGTCCGGAAAACAGGAGATGAAAAAAAGCTGTGAAGGCTATAAACCAGGCCACCGGCCTGAGATTACCAAGAATCAGACGCCATTCCAACCGGCAGGCGATCAACAATATCAATAAAATCGCTATCAGGACCAGGTAAAATGACAGACTGGTGTTGAGCAGCGCCGAGAGCATCACCAGCAGCACCATAAGTATTTTGGTCCTGGCATCCAGGCGGTGCAGAAGAGAATTACCGGGACGATATTGACCGATTAAAAATCGATTACGATTGAACATCCTGTCCTCAATAAAAGAGAGGAAATATAACACGACTTGGCCCGGAGTGCAAGGATACGATTGTGACAGATAACAAATGGGAAATTATAGATTCCCCCGGGTAAACCCGGGGTCCTTACCTTTACAGACCTGTGGTCTGACCTGCCATTCGCTACACCGCTTGGCTCGCAGCGAATAAGCAGGATGGGCTCATTCATCCACGGCTAAAGCCGTGGTGTTCTGTCTGCGACCGCATAAAAAAACCCGCCCTTTTTTTGGGCGGGTTAGATATTAGGGCGGAACTACCCTATTTGAGAAGTAACATTTTTCTGGTCTGGTTCTGATCGCCGCGGGTCAGACGATAGAAATAGAGCCCCGAAGCGACTTCATGCCCCTGCTTGTCGAGGCCGTCCCAGACGACCGAATATTGCCCCGGGACCTCTTCCCGGTCGACCAGAACCCTGACATTCTGGCCGATAATATTTAAAATCTCCAGCCTGGTACGATCGACACGCGGTCCGGCGCCGGTGATCACGTAGGAGATATTCGTCACCGGATTAAACGGGTTGGGGTAATTCTGATCGAGCGAGAAGTAGGCCGGCAGATTGATAGCCATATTATCCGGATCGCCGACATCGGTCGGGATATCACCGAAAAAGTCGATGATTCGGGCCAGAACCGTCGCCTGAGTTTCAAAACGAGACTCGTCGCTTTCTATAGCCTCAAAGCCAAAGGCAAAAAATACTGATTTATAGTTGCCGGTATACGAAACGGCACCATAGTCGCTGGCTCCGATATACTGCCATTCGGCGACACCGCCATTGATCGGCAAAATATGATTATAGACTGTCTGATTGCTGGCCCCGGATGATCCGGTAATCACAATACTTTTCATGTCAACCGAAACCGGGCCGTCAGTAGCCGCCAGAACCGGAATAAAGGCGTAATTGGTATTCACATACTCAGCCTTGAGATAATTATGAAGAAATCCGGAGTGCTGTACCGTTAACTGTTCGGCCAGCCCCTGACCGGTTAGAAACAGGTTTCCACCGTTCGCAAGATAACCTTCCATGGCGTCGATATCATCGGAACTCAAAATATAAGACCGGACTCCCCCGGTCAGCCACATCACAGCATGATACTTTTTCAGATCGGAAGCGGTAGGCGACCCGGACAGATTTTTCTGCCAGAGATCGGACGGTGTTCGTTTGGCATATAACGGCCAGGCAAGATATTCCTGCAACTGATCGGGATCGCCGTCGTCATCATCGACAATCAATAACTGCGGTCGGCCGACATTGGCTTCGGAACCAAGAGAAACCCCATAGGTTTCGCCGTTGGCGGTCACCTCAAAATAGAACGAATCTATCCGCGACTCATACGGATCGGGAATCTGAAATTCAAAGGGAGTATCGATATTGCTTACAGTCTGCCCCATTCCCAGATTAGGAAAGCTTGCAATCCCCTCGACAATGGTCAGAGTCGGATCATCGGAGGTCATTGAAACCGAAATATCGGCCGCCTCGGCCCAATCATTAACCAGGGTGAGAATGAGTTGTATTATTTCGCCAGCCTCAGGCACCCCGTCGCCATCGCCATGGGGAGTATCGCGAAGGAGTATATTGCCCAATTCAACCCACGGGCGGGAAAATTCAATTTCCAGATCGGCCGTCATAACCAGCCCCTCATCGGAGATATTCCATACCGCTACCTGAGAAGAGGAACCTGAATATAATCTTGAATTCGGCATCGTCTTGTCATGGAAATTGCGAGCTTCGTCGCCATTGGGCCAGGTATCGCCGTCGTCGCCGGACGACCCGGTACTCTGGAGAGCGAAGTTTCCGTCCGCCTGTTCGACCATTACCAGCGGACGCCATTCATTATAGTTACCCCCTTGATCCTCGTCAATATGATATATCATCAGACCGCATCCGGGTAACTCGGCATCGAAGCCGATATTGCATCGATTTTCAATCAGCCAGTATTGGGATGTATAATTCCCGCCCTTGCTCAATTCGTATACGACCGGTTCGTTTTCAACCGCCGGTATTTCGGCGGCAATTATGTTCGACATGACATGCACCGGCTGCACCCAGCCGAGAATTTTCTTGCACCAGGCATCGAAATGCGCAGGTACCCGAGACCCGCCGTTATAATTGCCTGATGCCATCAATGACCATTTACCCAGGCCGGTACTGGAATAATCGATGTCATACAAATCCGGCAAACCGAGAATGTGTCCCCATTCATGGCAGAAAACGCCTATCGACGACATCTCCATATTCCCAGCCGATTCTTCCGGCTGAATGGTATAACGCAGGACAATGACATCATCAACGGCCAGTGGCGGGATTTGCGACATATGGGAATGGATTTCGGTCGAATCTCTCGACTCTTCGCGCCCAGTTCCGGCATGAACGATAATCACTCCCTCGACATAACCGTCGCCGTCATTATCATACTGGTTGAAATCGACGTCATTATCGGCAGCGTCGACCGCAGAACTGACCAGAAAACTCACTCCCAAAGAGCCGTACTGGCCGAATTCTTCATAACTGAACGGAACCGGATACCAGCCGACGACATCTCCCTCGATTATATAATTGCCGTATGAATTTTCGTAATAAAAGTTCTTCATCGAACCGGTCGGATTAAGCGAGTCGGAAAAAAGAACCGAGTCGAAATCCTGCGCGGTGGCGGCCGCATATCCGGCCGTATAAGGCTTATCCAGGAAATCTACGAGTATGACCAAAACTTTTTGAGTTAAAACCTCATTTTCGCCCAGAGCAAGGCTGTTGCCGATAAGTTTTTCTCCGGGCTGGTCCATTCCCTCCGCCCGAAGCTGCCGTACCCGCTCGATATAGGCATCAAGAGTCCCGTCTTCTTTCATTTGCTCTACAACCTGATCGGATAACGCCACCGCTCCGGCGGTCGAGGCCGTTATCCCCAGCAGGAGGAGGAGCATTCCTGTTAGCATAATTTTCTTCAGCATGGCGCTCATCGCTTTCACCTTCCGTTGCGTGTCATTTCCATTTTTGATCGGACATCATTTAATATAATACAAAATCATTCCTATTTCAAGAACACCATTTTCCTACTCTGAGTTTCCTCATCGGTCGACAATCGGTAGAAATATATTCCGGAGGCAACCGCGTTGCCGGAATCGTCTCGGCCGTCCCAGACAACGCTCTGTTGACCTGCCTGAATCGTACCTTGAACCAGAGTGCGGACTTTCTGGCCGGTTACATTATAGACGGTCAGGGTCGCTTGCTGTGCAGAAGTGAGGGCAAAACGGATTGTCGTTTCAGGATTGAAGGGATTTGGGTAATTCTGCGATAATTCCATAGTCGTCGGCAGAGCGGCCCACATATCGTCATCGACATCGAGTGAGATATCATATTCATTGATCCCCGCCTGCGCCGCAATCCGCAACTGCTCCAGAGATTCTCCGGCAGCCATCACGATAGCCATCTTAAACTTACCGAAAGCTCCAATTTGACCGGCGGTGCGAGAGACCACCGTATACCAGTCCCCGGCCTCGGTGCCATCGAACATGAGACCGGACCGGTTGATCATGGCATATTTCTCGGCCGTGTTAAATCCCTGTTTCGAATCGACGCCGTTTTGAACGGCGGAATAAGCAAATTCATTGCTGCTGACCCCCACCAGGCCCACATATAGCCCCAGAACTTCATTGTACTGGTAAAGCATGTCAATCATGCTGTCGAATCCGACCCGATCATCAGCACCGCTGAGATCAAGATCGCAGAACAGACCGAGGGCCAAATGATCTACGGGAGAAGGGGTCGGGTTGACGACGGTAAATTGGACGATGGCATAATTCTGGCCCGTATGGTAAATGGCCTGATCTACCTGAATCGGGAGCGGCAGGGTGGCATTATCATCGACATAAGAAGCCGTTAAATCTTCATCAAAATTGGCTGCGAACTGATCGCTTTTATCAGAAGGGGCGAAATCGCTTTCCTTAAACTCACCGTCGGAATCTCTGATGGCGTCGGAAACCATCTGCTCATTGCGGCCGACAATCAAACCAGCTTCAAAAAGTAGATTATCGCTGCCCGCAAAGGTCAGGCCGCCGCCGCCGGCCTGATAAATCGAACCGGGGCCAAACCCGAATTGCCCGAAATCGGAAGCGGTCAGACCAAGCTCTCCGGCCTCCACTTCTATCATCCGGCCCGGAAGGGTGTGCCCTATTTCCATCATATAAACAACACTATCTTCGACCAGGCCGTTTAAATATCGCAACTTAATCATCAATTCCACCCATCCGCTCGAAATGGCGTCGGGTGAAACCTCCAGATGAAAAGGTTCCAGGCTGATGGCATAAGCGGCGCCCTCAGCAAATCGGTACCGGATCATCTCTGAAGAAGGCTGAACCCAATCCGAATTGCAAAAGACCTGGACATCGACCGAATCGACACTGGCAGTCGGCTCGTTGAGAGTAAAAGTCAGCTCGGCCATTTCTCCGGGATCGGCGAAACCGTCATCACCCGAATTGATATGATGATTATAGACGGTTATGCTCGGCATTTCCGGGGTCGGCAGATAGTTCAAAATTTTGGAAGCATCGATCATGCCATAACCGTAAGCATTATCTTCTCCGGTCGGGCCGAGGTCTATGGTGGCTTGAATCAACGCACTCTTGATTTCATCGACGGTCGCTTCGGGGTTGAACTGTCTCATCAGTGTCACCAGACCGGCCACAAACGGCGCCGCCATCGACGTCCCCGACATTATCTTATAGCTGCCATCTTTATACGAGGAGTAAATTCCAACTCCGGGAGCCACCAGTTCCGGCTTGATCGAAACGCCATCACAACTGGCCGGACCTCGGCTGGAAAAATCAGCCACGACCATGCTCAGCGGATCGACAGCACCGACCGAGAAAGAATTGAACGGCGTGCTGGCTCGATCGGCGGGATTGCGCATCGATCCCGGCGTCGGGCCTTCATTACCGGCGGCAAATATGGCCACGATACCGGCCGCTTCGACATTATCGATCGCCGACCAGAAGGTATTGTCGCAGTCGCCGTAAATACCGCGGGGAACGCCCCAACTGTTGCAGATGACATCGGGAAGGTCGTCGGTGGTATTGATATCGCCGTCCGGATTGAGCGCCCAATCGAAAGCGCTGAGGATATCGGCGATTGTCGTCGAGAAGCTTACACCCTGATCGATCACCGCGGCGGAAATCCACTGGGCTCCGGGAGCGACACCGATGGTATCTAATTCGGTCGAACCGACCATAACGCCCATGACATGCGAGCCATGACCGATATTGTCATCCGGGAAAGTGCCGCCGTGAGGGGCAAACCATGATTCCGCCGCCGAGCCGCCGTTATTGCCGCGCCACTTGGCGCCCAAAGCCGGGTGGTCGCCGTCGATACCGGTATCAAAAGAACAGATCAGGCCGCCATTGCCATTCAAGCCCCGGTCCCAGAGACTGCGGATATTAATCGCATCCAGGGCCGAATTGGCCAGCGTCGCTTTGGAAAAAACCGGAGCATCCTCTTCCTCAACCGGATTTATAAGAGAAACCGCATCATTGGTATTGACCAGGCTGACACCCGGAAGGCTCAGGAGATTATCAACATTATCGATACGGGTCAGGACCAATACCGTTTTGGAAACAGTAAAAAATTTATATGATTCGATTTTACCTTCCGCCTTCATCGACTCCAGATGCGGAAGAATACTTGCTTTAAGTTCATTCCGGTTCCGACTCAACCGCTCCATAACGTCGCGATAATTATCGGCACGATCCAGTTTCCGGCGAAGCCGGTCCATTTTGATAGCGCCCAGATCGATATCATTTTCGAAGGTAATAAGGAGTTCAACAGAGGAGGAAGCCGTACCTCGGTCAAGGGCTTCTTTGACAGATTCCGGAACCACCACCACGGACATGGCGGGCAAAACACAGGTAAGCAATACCGTGAGGGTGATAAGAATCTGGCGGGCAGCCGAATTTTTCATCTTTCCTCCTCAGAAAGTAGTTCCGGGAGTTATTTAAGCAATCGACATGCCGCCGCCCAAACGGCATTATTACTGCAAAATCAGACCACCTCCCCCCCTCCACAAAGGGCTCCTTGAATGCATAAGATATTGCTACTCAACATATTACATCGGTTGATAAATTAATGCACAGTGATCGACAAAACTCTGCGACAGGTTGCATCGATTTTCATATGCGCGACAACTTGCATAACCGGTTTGATAAAAACTTGATAATCGATTTTCATATACGCTATATTCCGGTTAATGAAGAAGCAGATTGATATCACCCTATGGATACTTCTTGGAATTGCCCTGTTTGTCAAGCTGGGGTATCTGTTCTTTGGTTTAGATGAGTCGACATCGGTCGGACATCTTTCGATTGATGCGCTGTATCATTATAAATGGGCTTCCTTGATATCATCAGGGGAATTACTGGCCAACACCCCTTATTTTAGGGCCCCCCTTTACCCCTTCATCCTGGCGCTACTATTGAAGATCTCCGGCGGCAGCCTTGTCTTTGTCCGCCTGATCCAGGTTTTCGCCGGTTGCCTGACCCTTTTCTATGCCTACCGTATTGCCTTCAGAATCGCCGGGAAACCGGTTGCCATAATGACAATTCTAATACTACTGCTCTACCCGGTTACCACCTACTATGACGGTGAATTACTGCTCGACTCCCTTTTTACTCTCTTCGCCCTCATATCTCTCTATTACTTCATCGGGGAAGATCACGGACGGGAGCAACCCGTCAAGGCGGGGCTGTTTTTTGCCCTCGGAGCCCTCACCCGACCTGCTATACTTATCTTCCTGCCGGTCGTGGTCGTCAACTACATGCGCCGACAACGCACCCCATCCGATAAGAAAGCCGGGATCCGGAACACCGCCAAATTCATGATCGTCGCTGCACTGCTGATAGCTCCGGTGACGGTTATTAATTACGTTTCCTCGAATCAGTTTATCCTTATCTCTTACCAAGGCGGGATCAACTTCTATATCGGCAACAATCCCGAAGCGGACGGGCTGTCATCGACGCTTCCGGAGGCCGGAAAAGACTGGAACCTGGAAGACACCGACTACCTGGCTTACAGGGAAAGCGGACGCAACTTGCGATATGGCGAACAATCGCTTTTTTGGTATAAAAAAGGTCTGAGTTATATCTTTGAAGACCCGGCAGCGGCAACCAAGTTATTCCTTAGAAAATTCTATTATCTGTTTTCAGGACATGAAATCTCCAATAACCGCCCGCTCGATGAGGTCGTTTTCGGCAATAGGCTGTTGGCCTACTTCCCGGTAAGATTCTCCCTCATATTATCCCTTGCCGTCCTGCCTGTATTCTTGGTGCGTGACAATCGAAAATATCTTTTCACCCTTTATGGGCTTATTCTTTTGTATGGCACTGCCGTCTCCATGTTTTTCATCAGCTCCAGATTTCGTCTGCCGATTATACCATTAACGGCCATCACGGCAGCATGGGGACTTGCCGCACTCTGGAAGGTTATAATCGCCCGGCGCATAAATTACCGTCTCTTTTTCGGCATCGCAATGGCCGTTATCATCTATATTATGGCCACCTCTGTGCTTTTTCCAATATCTCTGACCAACCCTGAACAATCCCTGTTTCTAAGAGGAAATCAATCGTTGCGGGGCGGCGATTACCAGACGGCAATCGCCCGCTTTGATTCACTTGCTCAACGCCAGCCCGACTATGAGAACTGCCATCTTAATCTTGGTATCGCCTACCTTAAACTGGGTGTGATTGACCGGGCCGAGGATGGGTTCAGAAAGGAATTGTTCTACAACAGCCAATCGGCTGAAGCTGCCAATAATCTGGGGGTCGTTTTTTTATTGCGACACGAAAACGATTCAGCCCGTCATTACTGCCGCCAGGCTCTCAAAATGAAGCCATACTACACTGAGGCGGCGGTGAACTTTCTACGATCGGCCAGAGGCGAATCAAGTCCCGGGATTCTCGATGACATTGAATCTTTGCGACAGGAAATCAGGCCGGCCAATCAGGATAAACCATCATATATTTTTGAAGAGGCGTTATACTTGTCCGACCGCCGGCGCCTTCATGAGGCTATAAATAGTCATTTGCGTATTATTGATATCTTGTCGCGCCGCAAGCCTTCGGTCGCCTTCGATTTCGCATACAATAGCGACAGTGACGAGGATGAGAAATACCGGAAGCTGGCCTATTATCAGCTCGGTTATCTTTATGGGTTATCGGCTGAATTCGAAACCTCGGTTCGTTTTTCTCGTCTGGCGATTGAGCTTGATCCGGAGTTCAAAGAAGCTTATATCAATCTGATTTCAGGTTATCGATCCCTGGGTAAAATCAAACTTGCCGATTCTGTTGCGGCCCAATACCTGTCGCGCTGGCCGGATCCCTAGAGGTTTTCCAAGCCACAAAAAAAGGAGAGCAGAATTTCTGCTCTCCCTTGTTTTCCGATATACTTTATTCATATCCGGCAAGAACCGGATCGAGTTCTGCTTATTTAATCACCTCATCACTGGTAATCACCACATCGGTCGGTGTGACCACAAATGGCTGAGGGGCTCCCATACCCCAAACTTTCAGCTCTTCCGGAGTGGCGTAATTCGTGGCATATTCGAGGAACTGTTTTAGGCGAGCACGGCGTTCTTCGAGACTGCTAAAACCGGACTCATAGCCGGGAATGCTCTTCATGGAAACACTGGGGGATTGCTCGAATTTTTCGCTCAACCACGGAAGCATCACGTCAAAAACATCCTGCATCGGTTCCGGATCCAGGCAAATCGGCGTGAACATGAAACAGGACGTCCGCATATCTCCGAGTTGCTGAATGACACCGTTTACCTTGCCATGGAAGAATGAATTATCTCCATCCTTCGATAGATACAGGTAGGCCGGAGTAGCATAAGCGGTTCGGGTACCGACACCGATTTCATTCATGCCTTCCATCACATGATCGGGATCAAGGAATATCCTTGGATAAAGGGTGTCCAACCGGCTGCCCAGTCCATAATCAACCATTAAATGCGGGAAACCTTCGATATTGGAATAAGCTCCTATAAATTCCTCATTGAATACCGGAGTACCCTGAATCTCTAAGAATACTCCATGTAGCCATCCCTCGGCAACAACCATTGAAATGCCGAATCGAAGCATAAAGGTAAGCTCCATTTCCAATTCGGTTAAGCGCGGTTCATTCATGCTGACATTACCCACATTACGTGAAAGCATCCACGCCGAACCACCCATATCAAGACCTTTATAGACAAGATACATCAATCCGAATTGGCCCTCCTTGGGGCCGCTCTCGGAATCATCATTATAATAAATCATGACCCGGTGGGCCAAAACATCAATAAGCTCCGGCTTGGTCGAATCGGGGCCTGGTAAGGTAGTAGTATCCGAAATGGAAGCTTTCTTTGCCGAATAAAAGTAATCCTTCGGCTTCGGCGGGAAGGAATCCCAGTAAAAGACGGTATCGAAATCGGTGTATCCGGTCGCTCTTATCGCATTATAGAAATATGCCTTGGGAATGTTTATGTTGGACGGCCCCCAGCGACCGTTTCGAGTATCGTACCCGGTCGCATCTATGACCATGACCGAATTTTCGAATTTCGCCTCATAAACGAAAAATTGCGCGAATGAGGGGGTCGGATCGGGAACAAATCCGTCATCCCGGGCGCGAACCCAGAATACGAATTTGAACTTGCTGGTTTTTTGCAGGTTAAGACTCTCAAATACATCATAAACCGTAGTCTGTGTTTCCGTTACCCAGATATCAGAAGGGTCGTTGGCATAATTGGGACCCGTGGAATGAACCAAAGGCTGTGCCATATCGCCAACCGCGGGCGGCAGATTTTCAAGATCCAGAACCGGTATATCAATACAGTTGACGAACGAGTCGAGCGTCGGATCGTAAATACAGTTTTCTTTAACCAGATTGACGTTAATTATATCCTCTTCATTGAAAGGACCATAAAGACGCCATTCGTATTCCAAAGGCGGCTCGGCACGGCCCCAGTCGGTCGAATCGGCACCGCCCCAGTTCATAAAAATTCCTGGAGCCGGAGAATTGGCATCGATAGCGTTAATATACTCATTTATAGCGATGAAATGAGTATTCGGGAAGTGGTTGTTGCGTGAATACATCCGCCATTGCGTTTCCGATAACGCCCCTCGGTCATCCTGCGCCTGAATGAAGAAATACTGAGTCACGAAGGAATCGATCGGAAAATCTTCATTGGCATACAATCTTATAGTTGCCGTTGCCTGAGGGTGATCCAGGTCTACGTCCAGAGTATCCCATCCGAACTGAACATCTGTCGCCTGATCGACAAACTCCTCCGGAGTGACCTTGAGACCATTGATAAGAAGCATCGAATCAACTACGACGGCGTAACGGAAAAACACAATATAGCCGTCGATATCCGTACCGTACCAACTTAAATCGGGATTCCTCGAAAATTGGGCGCTATCCGGGGGGGTATTGACAATATCGACCTCCGGGATCGCATTGGGAACCGCCGTTCCGGTCCTATCCGGCGCACAACCGATATAAAATGTCGCCACCAGCATTGCCAGAAGGGAGATTGTTATGTAAAATGTCCGTGCCGCCGACATATGTTTTCCTCCAGTAGTTATTAACATGGCTCACTCCTTAGAACGCCAAAGCCAACGAGAATCGGTGAATTTCACGCAGGAATCCGAAATCCTGATACCCATAGTCTATTCTTATCTCACTGGCTTCGCCCAAAGGCCATTTCATACCGGCCCCGGCGGTAAACCCGTCAGAATCATAATTGAATCGGTTGCCGACCCGGACCGAGAATTTATCCAGATACCAGTACTCCATTCCAGCATTGTACTGCTCCAAATTATCGGAGGGGTGCGCTCCCTCAAGTGAGAAAACCGCCATATGATCCGGGCTTTCAATAAAATTGAAAGAGCTGCCGAATTTGAAGTTAATCGGTAATGGATATGACTGCTGCACCATCTTCAAATCGGGACCAAAGTTGACAATACTGATGGCGATCTTGAATCCCCGATATCCGGTATCATATAAGGTACCGACATCGGCTGCCCAACCACGAGCAGATTCATCATCGTAATATTCACCGATGATCTTAAACGTTCCCCCCAGAGAAAAATGCTCGGTCAAACTGCGGGCGTAACTGACCGAAAAGGCATAATCACTGGCGGCGAAAAATTCTCCGGTTCCCTGAGGATTACCGTACGTGGTTAGGGGAATATCACCGGTGTTGAGATTGTAAAAACCGAATCCGACAACTCCTGCAAGCGCCTCAACCGGAAATGCAATAGCGGCAAACTCGTAATTGATTTCAGCCGGGTAATCTATATGGGTAAACATAGCTTCTCGCGAAAACATCTGTGTCAACCCGGCGGGGTTATAATAGATGGCCGAGACGTCATTGGCAATCGCCGAGTACGCTTCTGCCATTCCCATAGCCCGGGCCGATATTCCTATATCGAGAAACTTGGCGCCGGCTGTACCAACCTTGGCCTGTCCGTAAACATCAGCCGGAAGCTGAACGATCAGGACAATCGCAAGGGCCAGATAAAGCGCCCATTTACCTGCCGAAAATTTTCTTGTGCAAGACATCTGCATTCTCCCATTCATTCTATCAAAAACGGCAAGAGACCTGTTTAGTCATACCTTAGAACTGCAAACCTAATCCAACAATGATTTGACGGCCACGTCCGAGATAACCCGGATTAGCCTGTCGCTCGGTTCCGCCTCCGATAACCTGACTCTGATTATTGTTCGTGTCATATCGGCCGGTGTCACCATAAACCCGAAGAACGTTCCTATTATCAAACAGGTTGTTGACCCATATCTGGAAAGTATACTCCATGCCGGATATTCTGAACCGCTTATGGAATTTCACATCGGTAAAGGCCGTTGAAGGCAGCCGCATGGAATTGGGCTGGGGCTGCTCACCTACGTCTAGCTCCATACCCGGAAACGAATTGCCGGGAGTGTATGGGAAGCCTGTCTGGAATCGCCAGTAAATGGACATATCCCAATCATTCGGAATGGAAAGGCCGAACAACTTGGGATGATCCCGGTCGGTGAAATACAATTGCAACCACATCGAAACGCGGTGGCGAATATCCCAACCCAGCGGATTCTCGTCAATGGCGATAGCGTTCTGTGCTACCAAGGCCTCGTAGTTTTCGGCATCTGATGATGATTTACCGTAGGCGAAAGAATACTCATAACTGAGCGTTCCGTTCACAAACCGCGACGCCTCACGCGCCAGTTCCATTTCAAAGCCGCGAACACGAGCATAGTCGGTGTTGTCATAGTAGGAGAACAATGTAATACCGCCCTCATCAAATGACGTCGTGGCGATCATATCGAAATAGTCTTTATAAAAACCTGAAATCTTCAGCGAATACTCATCGGTAAAAGCATAGTTGACACCGAATGTATAGTTGACGGTTCGCGTATAATCCAGGTTGGGGTTGCCGATAAGAGGAACATCACCGCGGGCAAAGGGGTTGGCGTTTCGATACATTCTAGTATAGTCGGCCAGTTCGTAGAAATGCCCGTAGTTGAACCGAATCATCGCTCGCTCAGAAATCGGGTAGTTGATCGAAACACGCGGCGATAATTTATTTCTGATTTTCTGAATCTTATGACCGGTTACGTCCTGAATCGTAGAGGTACCTTTCAGCCCTGACTGGAAAAACAGGTCGGAACGCAAACCGAGAGAAGCAACCAGAGATCCGTACTCGATCTTGTCGCGGAAATAAAGCACCAGGATTTTCGGATTTCTTTGATAAAAATCCCTTACCCGGCCCCGGTACGGGTAAGCATTTTCAGCGGCAGTGGAATCATCGTTGCGCCGCTGCAAACCGGATATATTAGAAACCGAAACATCTTCCACGCGGAATTCAAAACCGGCCTTGATCTCATGAGCGCGGCCAATGGCCTTCTTGAAGTTACCCTTGGCGGTATATTTATCAACTTGCTCTTCAACCCACTCATTCGATTCCCCGCTTTGCAGGAAACCATAGAGCAGGAAAGCAGTATCGTTGTCACCACCGAGATCATGAACGCCGTTTTTGTTAACATCGACATACGGTTCGCCCGGATCATAACGGTTGTTCGGCGGATCATACATGCCGTTACCGTTGTTATCGACGAAAGGAATATCCCGCGACCAGATATCATTGGGACCATCGTATTTATTGTTACGGTTTAGGTCCATATTGTAAGCCGGATCCAGAGCCGTCACAAAACGGTCGACACCGGGATCATAAACGCCGTTGCGGTTGATATCGACAAACGGCTCTCCCAACGAGGCATCGCCGTCTATATAGGGTTCCTCTGCCGAGGTAAAAGTCGGTGTCGTGACATCGCGGTACTCTTCATCGTAAAGACCATTTCCATTGATATCTTTGGTCAGGCGATCACCCATATCCCAAATGCCGTTGCCGTTAATGTCGACAAACGGCTCACCTTCATAATCATCCATAATGCCGTTACCGTTGAGGTCGAAATTCGGATACCAGGCGCCGCCGATCTGGTCGTCGATCGCGGTGTCGACATCGGCCGCGTTACGGTAAGGAATATAGATATCACCGTGCTGAATTGAGTCGGGGAACAGGTTCAGGAAAGGTTCATAACGGTCAAACTGGTTGTTGTTGTTGAGATCATCGTAAGTTTCATACTGATCGCTGAACAGGATTTCATCGGGCTCGAGTTCCTCACCGGGATGATTCGGATCGCCCGGTTTCTGCAGATAACGCGAACCCCAGTAAGAAAGGTTGATTTCATAGTCGGTCGATTTGGATATAACCTGCTTGAGCTGCAAAGAAAATGTGTTGGTGCTGTAATGATAAACCGGGGCCGTCGCCGGTGTATAACGATGCGCCCATTGGAATTGAGTCACATCCGACCAACTACCTTTATAAAGAGCCTTGGCATTCATATTGCCGGTCGGGCTAAAGGCGATGGTCATATCAAGGTTGTAAAGGTTGTTCTGGCGATCGGGTATGTTAATACCAAAAAGGTTGAAGCCGGCATATTCCTTCTGCGTTTCCGGCGTGTTATAACGCCAGTATGGCAGACGGGTGTCCGTTTTCAGAGCCTGGCTGAAGATATAGAAAGTAAACTCTTTATCCTCAAAATAATTGATACCCAAGGCCGGAAGAATCCGATTGGTCAAAACCGGATCAGGACCGCTGATGCTGAATTCCAGTTTATCGTAGTTTTCCGAATACTTGTTGAGGTTTTCACTTCCGAAATCATCCGAGGAATAAAAAACCCTGGTTCGAGTCTTTGACGCTGAGCCCGTCGGCGAAGTGATCTTTACCACACCGGAAAGAGCTTCACCGTACTCCGGATCGAAACCGTCTTTAATTACCTGCAACTCCAGAACCGCCGAAGACGAAATATTGATACCGGCATCAACCGGCGCCCTTCCGCCTAACGGATCGGAGAAGTTGACGCCGTCAACCAGATAAGTAGTCTCACCGGCACGTCCGCCTCGGATATGAAGTTCACCCTCGGCGTCCCTGGTAATACCGGTTTCACGCGCGAGGAGATCGTCTATAGTTGATACCGGAGCGGAGATAATTTCTTTCTGGGTTTTAATGGTCTGGGTACCTGTGGCAAGAAAATCGATACCCTTCTTGACACCCCTAACCTCCGTCACCTTTCCGGTATTGAGAACCGACTGCTTCATCTGCATGTTGCGCTCAGTCGTCTGGTCGGTATTGACCTGTACATCGGTCAATCTGTAAGACTCATAACCAATCGAAGAGAAAATCAAGCGGTAGGTGCCGGGGAGCACCGACAGAATCATGAAATCTCCATCAATATTGGTTTTCGCGCCACTGGTGGTTCCCTCTATCTGTACCGAAACACCGGATAGCGGTTCACCAGTTTTCGAATCGGATACTATTCCCTTAATTCGACCTACCGATGCGGCGAAAACCGAACCGGCCAAAAGAAACAGTGCGACCGTAAGTATAAGCGCCGTCATTACCGGCTTGGGATCACGGCTCAACATGACCAAACCCTCCTCACTGGGATGATTTTTCTATGTTCGTTGTTTGCGTGAGGGATAGTTCTTTTCCAAAAATTATTATCGCTCAACAAACCTTGCAACCTAACCTTTCCAATATCGCATCCTCTAAAAAGGTTGCCACCCGCACAACCCTTTGTACCACCTACACAAAATTGTGTGTTTGACAGATACGGAAAATACTACAATACCGTCCCCGGAGTCAAGAGATTTTTTGCGGTTTTCCGTTCCATCTGTACATCTTAAAGACTTACATCGGTTACCCTCTGTTTAATTTAATCTGGCCGCAATTGAGATTTTCAAAACGGTCTCCGAGGCCCATAATTGCCGCCATCTCCAGATCCGAAAAAGGCCGGGGAAGAAAACTAACCTTATAGATATATTCAAATTCTTTCATTAACATTACTTCCATCCCGTCTCGCTCCACAGAAACGGGCCTAATGTTATCTAATTCAATGCTTTGCGAGGTTTCGACAATTGCCCCGTGGTGACTCGGGGAAGCGATTTTTAAAGCTCCATGCTGCATAAACGAGGTCTTGGTCCGGCGCTGCGAGCCGGCCGCTACTTTTTGACCTCTCACCATTATCTCGTAATGAGAAACCGAAGCGAAACATCCTTTCTGAGTTGCGACCGATCCAGATAATGAAATCGGTTGGTCACGATGCGATATTGTCGCCTCCCAACCGATCGCATTGTAGAACCGGACGACCGCCTGCGATATGAGATTGTAGCTCTCATGCAAACTCTTGCCAAGACCGGGGTTATCAACATAGTTTCCGGCCATGGCATAGGTCAGTTCCCCATCATCATGCAATAACGCCCGTCCACCGGTTAGCCGACGAACCACCGGGGTATCCACCAAATGATGACAATCAACGGCCCGCTCAATTGTCTGATGATAACCTATGGTGATTGAGGGACGGTCCCAGCCGTATAGCCTTATGACCGGTTCGGTCTCCCCTTTTTCAGCCGCATCCAGCAGATATGCATCAGCAGCCATATTAAAGGCAGCCGAGTTCTTCCCGTCGAAAATCACTCGCCAGCTTCGCATGCCCCGATTATATGTCAAGAAAGCCAAAATGTAAATAGCTGTCGATACCAATAATGATATTGCCTGCATTTTCAAAACGGATAATGTTACGCCAAATCAATACAATTGCGAGAGTGTCGCCTCCGCCACCGTTATATGTTATGAAACCATTCTTTTAAGGTGGAAGCTTAGGTCAAGCTGGCGACAGCCACAAACAAGTTTCGCTGGTGGCTGGGAAGCTGGGACAAGTATAGAACTCTGATTTTGGGGGTAAATGCTTAGGTCAAGCTGGCGACACCCCAAAAGGGGCGACAGCCCAAAAGGGGCGACAGTCCCGCGACAGCCACAAACATGATGGATTCATGGTGGGGAAGCTGGGATATATATAGAACTTTGATTCATGGAGTAGGAATTTAGGTCAAGCTGGCGACAGCCCAAAAAGGGGCGACAGCCCCGCGACAGCCAAAGACTTGCTTTTGCAAGCGGAGAGGCTGGGATTCTTCGACGCCTATTTTTGTAAGCTATTGACGGGCTGTCAATTATGCCCCAAGACATTAATCCGGAGTCATTTAGGTATTTTTATTTGTTTTTGTCTGGTTTTGGCTGGTTGCTGGTGTTTTAGTCAAAGGTTGGCACAGGATTGGCACAGCTGTCAACACTCCCAGTTTCCAAACTACATCACGAGAGTGAATGTCGTTACGAAATCACGTCGCCTCTTCGCCGCTCATAGCTGCCCACCCTCACCTGGGTCGTCAACTCTGCCTTGAGAGCTTCCTGTAGCAAATACTTCGCGCTCAAACGAGACCATCCCTCCAACTCATCCCAAAATAATCCCTTATTACACTCCAACGATACTGTAGATCTTTTTCGTAAACCAAAGGTGTACCACCGGGCTTAACCTCGCTTTTATCGCGGTCAAGCCTATTTTTTTAACACCTTTCTCAATTCTGCACAAGATAGCCTACTCTACCCCATCGAATTAATTATTGACTATGACCACGATTACAGCTATTTTAAGGAAGTTACAAAGGCATTTGAGGCCTTGTCCTCAAAATAGTCTAAAGAGGATATCAACTACAGATAACTGGGAATTATGTTCACTGCGAGAGGCGTAGTAAATTCACTATCTCTATCCCGGATCGGGCTCGCTCTGATGTTTGTCCTCTGCTTTCAGAGGCGTCCTGCTCTCCTTTACATTTCATGTGCACTATGTGTGATCGCGTTTACGACCGATATCCTCGATGGCTACTTGGCAAGACGGTGGAATGTGGCCTCGGTGCACGGCCGCCAATGGGATAGCCTTGGCGATAAAGCCTTCTACATTGCGATAATTGTTGCTTTCAGCACTCAAGGCTTCCTGAATCCTTTGCTCAGCTGGGCTCTGTTGGTCCGTGAGGTCGCACACTACATTTTTCGGATTCTATACATTGAGAAACTACCTATGATCGAGCGCATTCGGCCCTTCACAAACTTGCATGGGTATTTCATGTACGGCACGATAATCCTTGGGCTATCCCAGATGTATGTTCAACTCAGCGGTCTTTCTGTCACAATTTATCCGTACACTCAAATCTCGGCATCTGCCGCGCTAGTATTTGGAGTGGCTAGCATCGTTCACTTCCTCAAGCTCCGGTAAACGCCTTGGAGAGAATGGACCATAGCTTCGGGGCCCCTGAGAGAGCGATCGCGCCTGCTTTGACGGCGAAATTAAGGACCGAGAATCCGTTTATCTTCCGCCCATAGTAATACTTCAGTATTTCGAAGCCGAGTCCATCATTCTTGAAGATAACATTCTCCTTGATCGTATTTAGAGATTCAAGCCTCAGTACTTTGATGGCTGAGTAGATATGCCCCAAGAAGATTCGATTGACTCCGATCAGCAGGATGGTAGCAACGATGTAGGCGATGACATAATTTGTGTGGACCAGGTTGAAGGTTTCAATGAACATAGTGGTTTGGATGTACACGATAGCAACAACAGCATTAAACACAAGATGTGCGTTCTCAACAAACAGGAATCCTCCTTTTTGATCCGGATTGAGCAGATCGTAATGAAGCAGTCTCTGTTTGATGGCTACTCCCATGATTTTCCGAAACTGTATTGATGTGTATATCATCACATGCCCCAACAATGGCAACATGATCAACCACGTATAGATGTTGTGTGCCCGGCTGGCGAGGAAGGTATATTTGTGATCAAATGAGTCGAAGACCTCATGTCCCCAACGAATCTCCGGATTTCCGATGACATGAAAGCCTACGTTGGAGGCCCAATAAATAGCGCCGACGACGATTAACAAGTATAGGAGGAACTTATACTTGCCTTCCATCTTTACCATGTTCGAGAGTTCCGACAGTGGTGCCTCTAGATGTGATGGGTCTGTTAATGCTATGCTTTTCTTGATCGAACCGACCGCGTCGTAATATGTTTTGGCGAGGTAGGGAAAGAGAGCATTTCCAAGTACAGTTGAGAACAGTCCATAGTTTTGCAACAATCCGACGCCACGGTCAATATGAAGCACCCCATCCTTGGCAGCTGCCCAATAAAGCATTCCGAAGTCGATCAACGACAGAACGACTCCCATAGCGAGTATTGTGAAGCGACTGTTGACCAGAAACTGGTTTGTGAGCTCCTTTATTGGATTCAAGATAATTCCCAGTTATCTGGAGATAGAGGGGAAAGAAGAAAGATTAATGATTGAGGCTGAAGTGATTCCGCTGGTTGAACTTGCTGAGGACTTCCTGTTTTCTCTGAGAGGAAACCGAAAGATATATCTCGGTTGTACTTATCCGGCTATGGCCAAGGATTTCCTGGACAGATC
The DNA here is from genome assembly GCA_030668485.1 of Candidatus Zixiibacteriota bacterium. Taxonomy (GTDB): domain Bacteria; phylum Zixibacteria; class MSB-5A5; order GN15; family JAAZOE01; genus DAOUTW01. The sequence continues at coordinate 1,399 of DAOUTW010000062.1, read as the reverse complement.
GAACGTCCGCGCCATTCTCAATAAGCATTGTGGCCATGGTGTGGCGTAGGCAATGAGGGGTATAATGCCGGACTATTCCAGCCAAGGCACAATACTGCTTGAAAATATTTCCTATTGAATGAACACTCAATGGCCGATGAAATCTGTTAAGCAACAAAGAATTGGTGTCTGGCGAAAGACTCTCTCTGTACTCCAGATAGTCCCTGATCAAAGACAGAACCTCGGCGCAGGAAATAAATAACAGTCTCTCCTTTCTGCCTTTCCCGGATATAATTAAAGACCCTCGCTGCAGGTCTATATCATCAAGGGTAAGCTTGGTCAATTCATCGATACGTATTCCTGTAGAAAAAAGTATTTCCAAAATTATCAAATCACGCAAGCATTTGAATTTTGCAAACCCCTTATTTCCATTTTCATTTTCATTCTTAAAGACACGGTGGGCGGCAGAGAGTAAACACTTGATTTCACTTTCTGCCATCACTCTGGGCAGCCTCTTTCTGATTCTATATTTTTTCTGCAGCTTGCGGGTAGGAGAAACTTGAACCAAGTCTTCATTTTCCAGAAAGGAATAGAACACCTTAATTGTAGCCAATTTTCGTCGTATAGTAGTATCCCTTAAAACCCTATTTTCCAGATAGTTGAGATATGTGCGCAAATCATCCAGGCAAAGATTTAATATTGGCTGACCAGTAAAATACTTAGCAAATTCTGCCAAATCGGAACGATAGGCTTTTAAGGTTCGATCAGTCAGATTTTTCTCAGTTTTAGAGACATTTAGAAATTTCTCTATCAAGGCATAATTATTCATATTTTGCTTTCGGACTTAATGTTATGCTTTCCATAAGGCGAATCCGTCAAATAGTTATTCGGTCGATTCCGGCAATAATATAACAGTAAGTATTTATTAATAAGTAAGTTGTGTATTGGTAAGTATGTCTATTATATTATCTTTACGATTTCCCAATTATGAGGAATACTGCAGATAAATCCCCCCTCCAAGACTTTTCGGAACCTTTTATATAAAGCTTTTCAGATATAATCATTTTGAGAGGCCATAGGACTAATTTCCAATAATTATGGCTGCCTTCGACAATATTATTTTTGGAGACCGCAATGAGATCTGTTACCTCCAGTCACCCAAAGCGATAAATCCGGCCCAACTGATCGGATGATCGACCATGTTTTGATCTCTTAGTTTCCTAAGTTTATCAAGTTGCATATTTCTGAAGCGATCGGGCATCGATGGCCCCTGTTCATCGTATAATTTGCCGAGTAACTCAGATGTCGCCTGATCCGATACCCGCCATAAGGCGCTAATTACTGTGCGAGCGCCCGCCATCTGGAAGGCGCGCCGTAAACCATATACCCCTTCCCCGTCTTTTACTTCTCCCAAACCTGT
>DAOUTW010000076.1 GCA_030668485.1 Candidatus Zixiibacteriota bacterium | reverse complement strand
GGACTTTGCCATAATTGGCGAAACCTTCGGCGCTGGACGGGTCCAGCTCGGTCACCTTCTTGAAACTCTTGGCGGCCTCGATATAGGTTTTTTGAGCGAAGTAAATCGATCCGAGGTTGAAGTGGGCATCGGCCATCTTCTCGTCGGAGGCGATAGCCGCCTTGTAATAGGTGACGGCGTCGGCGGTATCACCCTTTTGCTCCGCTTCAATACCCATATTATAGCTTGTCGCGGCGTTTGATTCAGCGTCCTGAGCCAGGGCAGATCCGAATGAGAAAAATACCAGGCAAAGACCGAAGACGGTAATCCATAAAACATACTTCATACGAGAGTTGCTAATCATGACTACGTTCTCCCAAAGTTTTGGCATTCATTACTTATATGCTATTTGAGACGAAAATATCCCCTAAAATATCAAAGAGATTCTCGGTATTCCTTATGTCTGGCGGCGATTTCGGGGTCGGACAGACCGAGAATACGGGCGGCCAGAATGGCGCTGTTTTTGGCTCCCGCTTTCCCGATGGCGACCGTCGCGACCGGGATCCCGGGGGGCATTTGGGTCATCGACAGTACCGCATCCATCCCGCCCAAAGTGGCTGCGACGGGAACGCCGATAACCGGCAGGTTGGTATTGGCAGCGACCACGCCGGGAAGATGGGCGGCCATGCCAGCCATACAGATGATGACTTTGACGCCGTTGTCGGCGGCCTCGCGAGCCAATTTTACGGTCTGATCGGGATGGCGATGGGCGGAGGAGACTTTTAGTTCATGGCCGATCCCGAGTTTATCGAGCATGTCGGCGGCGGCATCGGCGATGGCCTGGTCTGAGGTGGAACCTATTATAATCAGAATTTCTTTTTTCATATCCATACCTATTTAAGGGCCTGATAAGCGATATCGCGGCGGTATTGAGCGCCTTCGAAATGGATTTTTTCAACGGTGTCATAAACGGCTTTCAGGGCCGTCCTGAGATCTTTGTTGACGGCGGTAACTCCCAGAACCCGTCCTCCTGACGTTACCCAGTCATCATTTTCCTTTCTGGTTCCGGCATGGAAGATATAGGCGTGGTTTTCGCGATAAGTGCGAATACCTTCTATTTTCTGGCCGGTTTCAGCTTTTTGCGGGTATCCTTTGGCGGCCATGATGACGCAGGCAGCGGCTCCGTCTTTCCAGACCGGTTCAATGATATTGAGATTGCCATCGACGATGGCGATGAAAATATCGGCCAGGTCGGAATGCAGAAGAGGGAGCACAGCCTGAGTTTCGGGGTCTCCGAAACGACAATTAAACTCGATTACTTTGGGTCCGAAACGTGTAATCATCAATCCAGCGTACAGAATTCCTTTGTACTTGCGTCCTTCCTTTTCCAACCCCAAAACAGTCGGTTCCAGGATTTGTTCCACGATGGTCTGTGTCATCTGCTCGTCGACGATTCTGGTGGGGCAATAGGCACCCATGCCTCCGGTGTTCGGTCCGCGATCACCGTCGTAGATCTGTTTATGATCCTGGGAAGAAAGCATCGGTATAATCGTTTTTCCGTCGGTGAAAGCCATGACGGTCAATTCCTGTCCGATCAGACATTCTTCGATAACGATCCGACTTCCGGCGGCGCCAAAAATCTTTTCGCCCATGATTTCTTCGACTATGCGGCAGCCCTCTTCCGGGTCGTTTGCCTTGACCGCTCCTTTACCGGCGGCCAGACCGGAGGCCTTGATAAAGACCGGGTAGGCTGCCGTTCGGGCAAAAGCGAGAGCCTCTTCCTTATCTTCGAGGATTTTGAAACTTGCCGTCGGGATATGGTATTTGCGCATGAATTCTTTGGCAAAAGCTTTGGAACCCTCGATCTCTGCCGCTTTCTTGGTGGGGCCGAATATCCGCAATCCCTTTTGTTCGAACAAATCAACGATTCCAAGAGTTAGCGGTACTTCCGGGCCGACAACGGTCAGGTCTATATTTTTCTCGGTGGCAAAATCTGACAATCCTTCCAGATCGTTTACCTTGATATCCACGCAGGTTGCCATCAGGGAAATTCCGGCATTGCCGGGGGCAACGTATATCTTTTTTATCAAAGGCGACGATTTGAGCTTCCAAACGAGGGCATGCTCGCGTCCGCCCGAGCCTATAACCAATATTTTCATTACAATTCCTTCTGCTGAAACCTCTATTATATATAAGAAGTGATACCCAAATCAAGGGGTTTTTGGTATTTTTAAGATTGCCGTCAAGGAGGGGTATAAAATGTCAAGTGGAGGCGGCTAAGACGATATATCCGAATATAGTGCACCCCCTGTCGATTGACGCACAAAAAGTGTGCGTTGGAGCTTGGTTCAGTAAGGTGCAATTACAGTGTAAAATTAGATAACTAATTGACGATAAATGGATTAGATGTCGTAAAAATGTTTTGGCATACCCTTTGCAATGTCTTATTGTGAAGTTGAATGGAGGCAATTATGAAAAAGACGTTTTTGACAGTTCTTCTGGTCCTCGCCGCTTTGGCACTTGTCAGTTGCGATCAAGACGAAAAAGTCGTCTATGTTTACGTAGACGAGGATAATCCGCCGCCGGTACCACAGGGAGTAACTTCGGTGACGGCCGATGAAGAAGTCCATATTTACTGGTTGCCAATTGATGATGTCGTCGGGGATTTCGATACTTATGTCGTTTATCGTTCCGACTATCATCCCGATACTGGATACTGGGAAATCGGTACGACCGACGAGACCTATTTTGTTGATGATAGCGTTAATAATGGCTGGACTTACTACTATGCCGTGTCGTCAGTCGATTATGACGGCAACCTGTCCGATCTGTCATATGAGGAAGTTTTTGACACACCTCGTCCCGAAGGGTATGACGTACAATTGAATGATTCCGCCACCGCGCCCGGTTCCGCCGGCTGGGATTTTTCATCCGATCGCGTTGTCGATTATCGCAGTATCGCATGTGATTTCTACCTGGAGTATAATGCCGGCGATGATGCCTTTTATTTTAATGTCACCGACATTGCCATTCTGATTCAGGATATGGGTCATACTGCCAATCTTGATGATGTCAGTTATTCACCGGCCCATGGCTGGTCGCAAAACGGATGGTGCGAAGTGATCCTTGCTCACACCTACGTTTTCCGGACTTACGACAATCACTACGCCAAAGTTCGTGTTACTTCTATCGGTTCTGATTACATTCTTTTCGACTGGGCTTATCAGATCGATGAGGGTAACCGTGAATTGAAACCACTCGTGAATAAAAATCCGAATTACCTGCGGTATCCGCGGGATGGATCATAGATGAAACCGTTTGGAAATATTAGACGGGGAATGATGTAGAATTCCTGGAAAGGCAGGAACCAAAATGAAGAAGATAATACTTGCCATGATGATAGCCCTGATCGCTCTTCCGGTGATCGGAGCGCAGGCCGAGGAAAAAGAATACCGTCCCGGCGCCGTACAGAATAGCGGTCTGGATATCGACGTCTGGGTCGATAACGATGACGGTGTTTATTATGAAGGTGAGAGTATCACCATTTACTTCCACGCCAATCGGGATTGTTTTGTCGCCATATACAGCCTCGACACGCGCGGCCAGATTAACCTTCTTTATCCGGCCGGTCCGTGGGATAACGGCTTTGTTTACGGCGGAGAGGTTTATGCCATTCCAGCAGATTACGACGAGTATGAATTGATCGTCACCGGCCCGGAAGGACTCGAGTATATCCAGGCGGTGGCATCGGTCGAGGAAATGAATATTCCGGACTGGTATGACGGCACGTCTCTGCGAGCCGATTATAACGATAATGACGAGGATTTCCTCGATCATATCAACGGACGTTATTTCACCAGTCGCTGGGAAAGCCGTTATCGGGCACTTGATCGCACCACGGTATATGTGAAGACCCCGCATTACTACTATAAGCCGGTTTATGTACCGCATCAGTGGTATGATTATCCGAATTACTCGATGGTCTATTTCGACTATCCATTCGGGGCCGAAATTTATATTGACGGTATCTATTTCGGTATCGCACCTCTGTGGATACCTCGGGTGATGATCGGATGGCGCTGGGTGACCATTTATGACCGGTATGGGTATTGCTGGGAAGAGCATGTTCATTTCGTCCATGACCAGACGATCCGCCTTGATCGAACGCGGGTGGTGACCAGTCGTTCAAAAGTCAGCCGGTTTAAGGATGTTCGGACGCAGACAAAGAAATACAGTCGTTCCAGCTATCTTCTTTCCGATAAGAAGGTCACCAAGGTGAGGACCTCCGATAGAGACGACAGGACTAAGTACAAAGATTCCAAGTACAGGACGGGGAAATCGAAAACCGACACCAGGGATGGCCGCTATACGACCAAGAAGGGTACCAAGGAAAAGACCAAGCGGATTGAGGATTCCTGGAATCGTAAGCGCCCGAACACTAACGATTCCAAGAAATCGGGCAAAAGGAGTACGGACGGATCGAAAAAATCCGGTTCGGATTACCGCAAGAGTGGAAGCGATTCGCGGAAATCAACCGGTGATTCCAAGCGCGGCAGTTCGGACAGGCAATCCAAGAGTTCGATTAAAAGGAGCACCGGATCATCCAAAGGATCATCCCCGAAGAGCATTGATCGCTCGTCGGGTTCGTCGAGAAAATCGACCGGTTCGAGTAAGTCGTCGGTTAAGAGTACACCAAAATCCGGATCATCGGGAAAATCTTCCGGGTCCAAAAGTTCATCCTCCACGAAGAAGGGCGGCAATATTTCCAAGTCGTCCGGAAGCAGCAAGTCGTCTTCGGTCGGCCGGTCCTCATCCGGTCGATCGTCCTCGAGTAAATCTTCGAGCCGTTCCTCGTCGAAAAGCGGCGGTTCGAGACGTTAGTTGAAAGTTTTTTATTTGCCAAAGGGTAATGCGGACTTATATTACGGGTGAAGCTATGAGATTACTGAGACCTATATTTATTATCATCTGCCTGATGTTTATCTGGAGCGGTCCGGCGGCGGGTATAGACAAGTCCAAGAAAGACGACAAGCCGGCGCCAGAAAAAAAGGTACAGGTAGAAAAGAAGACCCCCGACAAGTCTCAAGACAAAAAGGGGACCAAGAAGAATTACGACAATTTTGTCGACCGCAATAATAACGGTATCGACGACAGGGCTGAGAAAAGCTCTTCAAAGCAGCCCAAGAAGAAAACTACTCCGAAACCGCCTCCTCAGAAGGATGTCAAACCCTAAAAACGGGTACCGCGGCTATACTCGGGGAACTTGATCTCCTTCACATCTGTTAAATAATGGTTGACAAACGGCTATTTTTGCCGTTTTTTTATCACTCGTAGGAGAAGAGTGCCAATAATTGCGCCTATCCTATTGAACGATTGGGTATTAAGATGGCCTTTGAGGCGTTAACAGAGCGTGAGAAGAAAATACTTGGCTGCCTGATTTCGCATTATGTCCGATCGGCGGACCCGGTCGGTTCGCGGGCGATCGCCAATAAATTCCGTCTGGGTATTTCTCCGGCCACGATTCGTAACACAATGCAGGATCTGGAGGAGATGGGTCTGGTTCAGCAACCGCATACTTCCGCAGGGCGAATCCCGACCGATGCCGGATACCGCATTTTCGTCGACTATCTTTTACGTCAGGAACCGTTGACAGATGCTGAGAAGGCGGCCATTAAGGATGGTCTCAGGGTGGGGGCCGGCGGGGTGGATACGATCCTGGAGCAGACCTCAAGGGTATTGGCCGATTTGTCAGATCATCTGGGGATCAGTATTACGCCGCAACTTGACGATTCGGTATTATGTCGAATTGAATTGATCCAGATGTCGGAGGGAAAGTTACTGGTGGTGCTGGCCTTTCGATCCGGATTGGCGCGGACGATTTTGTTGGAGGTTGATGCGGCAATAAGCCGCCTCGAATTGGAACAGATGGGTCAGGTCTTGAATGAGAAGCTGTCAGGGTTAACCCTCGGGCATATACGCAAAACGATCCAGGAGAGGCTGGTGGATTCGGGCGGCAGCCCCAAATTACTGCGCCTCTTCATCGATGATGATTCGGATATATGGAATAATCTCGGTTCCAGTCGGATGCATATCGGCGGCACGGAGAAGATTATTTTTCAGCCTGAATTTGCCGACCGCGAAAATTTGAAGGACCTGATGAAGATGCTTCATCAAGAATCGGGGCTGATCCAGCTTTTGCAGGATAAAAGCAATAAGAATAGCGGAATTATTATCACTATCGGAGCCGAAAACAGGGCCAAAGAAATCCAGTCTTGTTCAGTCGTCTCGGCGTCCTATAGCGCCGGGAATACCACGGGGACGATCGGTATAATCGGGCCGACCAGGATGCCGTACGGAAAGTTGATGTCGCTGGTCAAGTATGCCGCACGTCAGTTGAGCAAGGTGATGAAAGGTAAATAGACCAACGATAATCGGAGCAAGGGATGTTTCAGAAGAACGATGATTACTCTCGCGATGAGAATGAAGGTCGTGAGGGAGTAGAAAATAAACAGGATGATCCCGCCATAACGGCTGACGACGACGGCGATAAGGAAATTAATATTACGGAAGGTTCCGATTCGGGGGAAGCAAATACGCCGGATGACGTTTCCGAGCAGGAAGCGAAGGACGAAGTTGAGGTGGAATCGGACCGTTTCCTGCGGTTGGCGGCGGAGTTCGATAATTATAAGAAACGGACTGCGCGTGAATTCGGGGAAGTGGTCCGTAGAGCGAATGAACGCCTGCTGCGCTCATTGGTTGAGATTGTCGATAATTTCGAGCGGGCCCGCAGTCATGACGGGGATGAAAACGGTGGAGACGCCTATCGCAAAGGGGTTGATCTGATATATAATCAACTGGCGGATATTCTCAAGAAGGAACAGGTGACGGTAATCGAGGCGATTGGCCAGCCGTTCGATCCCAATTATCATGAGGCGATGATGCAGTCGGAGTCGGATGAATATGATGAAGGGATCGTCTGCCTTGAAATTCAGAAAGGTTACAAAATCGACGACAAAGTTTTGCGACATGCCCGGGTAGGTGTGAGCAAGGGTGCGCCGGAGAGCAAAAAAGAATAGTAATTTATCGAGAATAAATGAGGAGAGCGGATAATGGGCAAAGTTATCGGAATAGATCTGGGGACGACCAATTCCTGCGTCGCGGTGATGGAAGGCGGCGATCCGGTCGTTATCCCGAATGCCGAGGGTGGTCGGACGATGCCTTCGATTGTGGCGTACACCAAAAACGGAGAATGGTTGGTGGGAGCTCCCGCCAAACGTCAGGCAATCACCAATTCCGAAAATACGATATTTTCCATAAAGCGGTTTATGGGACGGCGGCACGGCGAGGTGGATTCGGAGGAAAAGATTGTTCCTTATAAAGTGATCAGCGACGATAATGGGGAAGTCCGGGTTGCGGTAGAGGATATGAAGAAGGCTCCGCCGGAAATTTCGGCGATGATCCTGCAGACATTGAGGCAGACGGCGGAAACCTATCTGGGCGATACCGTGACTCAGGCAGTGGTCACTGTTCCGGCCTATTTCAACGACAGTCAGCGGCAGGCAACCAAGGATGCGGGGAAAATCGCCGGATTGGAAGTGTTGCGGATTATCAACGAACCGACGGCGGCGGCGCTGGCTTATGGGCTGGATAAAGAGAATAATCAGAAGATAGCGGTCTTTGACCTTGGCGGCGGAACTTTCGATATTTCGATTCTGGAATTGGGCGAGGGAGTCTTTGAGGTCCGTTCCACCAATGGCGATACTCATCTGGGCGGGGACGATTTCGACCAGCGGATAATCGACTGGCTGGCGGAGGAGTTTAAAAAAGACAACGGGATCGATTTGCGACAGGATAGAATGGCATTGCAACGCTTGAAAGAAGCGGCGGAGAAAGCCAAGATAGAATTATCCTCGACCATGCAGACGAATATCAACCTGCCGTTTATCACGGCCGATCAGTCCGGTCCGCGTCATCTCGATTTGACTCTCACGCGTGCCAAACTGGAGGCAATTTGCGATAATCTGTTCCAGCGGACGGTAACTCCCTGCCGTCAGGCCCTGGATGATGCCAAGCTGGCTCCGTCAGATATCGATGAAATTATCATGGTCGGCGGTATGACCCGGGTTCCAAAAGTTCAGGAGACGGTCAAGGAGTTATTTGGCAAAGATCCGAACCGGAGTGTTAATCCGGACGAGGTGGTCGCTGTCGGGGCCGCCATTCAGGGCGGCATAATGGCCGGCGATCTGAAGAAGGATGTGGTTCTGGTCGATGTCACGCCTCTTTCGCTGGGGATTGAAACCCTCGGCGGTGTAATGACTGGCCAGATCGAACGGAATACGACTATCCCGACGAAGAAGTCCCAGATATTTTCGACCGCGTCCGATAATCAACCGGCGGTATCGATTCATGTGTTGCAGGGTGAGCGCGAGATGGCGGTGCATAATCGGACCCTGGGCCGTTTTGACCTGGTGGGGATTCCGCCGGCACCGCGCGGCATGCCTCAGATCGAAGTTACTTTCGATATCGATGTCAACGGTATCGTGCATGTTTCGGCCAAGGATATGGGGACCGGGAAAGAGCAGAAGATTAAGATCGAATCATCCTCCGGTTTGTCGAAGGAGGAGGTCGAACGGATGGTGGATGACGCCAAGGTTCATGAGGCCGAGGACGGCGTTAAGCGGGAATTGATCGAAGCTCGCAACAAAGCCGATCAGGCGGTTTATACGACGGAGAAGTCGCTTAAGGAATTTGGCGAAAAGGTCGGCGAGGAAGAAAAGAAGAAAATCGAAGAAGCGATTGAAAAAGTGAAATCGGTGATGACCGCCGAGGAAGCCAAAACGATCAATGATGCGGTGGAAGAATTAATGCAGGCTTCACATCAATTGGCGGCCGAGATGTACAAGCAGGCCAGTCCTCCTCCGGGAGCGGAAGGGGCTGCCGGTCCCGATCCCGAACAATCCGGGGAGGCGGGAGCGGACGCAGCCGGCGAATCGTCGGGAGATTCCGGAGACGGTGCGGTCGATGCCGACTTTGAAGTAGTCGATGATGACGAGAAGAAATAAAACGGAAACGGATATTAATGGATAAACGTGACTACTACGAAGTTTTGGGTGTCGGACGTTCGGCTGCCGAAGATGAGATAAAAAAGGCCTATCGCCAGTTGGCACTTAAATATCATCCCGATAGAAATCCGGGTAATGCCGAGGCGGAGGCGAGCTTTAAGGAAGCAACCGAAGCTTATGAAGTCCTCAAGGATTCGGCCAAAAGGCAGCAGTATGATCAGTTCGGCCATGCCGGAATGGGGCAGGGGGCGGGATTCCCCGGAGGGGGATTCGGATTTGAGGGATTTGATCTTTCGGATGCCCTTCGCGCTTTCATGCGCGATTTCGGCGGTGGATTCGGCTTTGAGGATATGTTCGCCGGCGGGCGACGGGCCGGGCGAGTAAATAATCGCGGACGCGATCTTCAGGTGCGAATCGCTCTGACTCTTGAGGAAATTGCCGATGGGGTTTCCAAAAAACTGAGGGTTAAACGTCTTGATACCTGTTCCGAGTGTTCCGGTCACGGAACTGCCGCCGGCAGCGAAAAGAAAGTATGCCCGCAATGCAAGGGCGCCGGGCAGGTACGGCGAGTGACGCGATCGCTGTTCGGGCAGATGGTCAATGTCACTACCTGCAATATATGCAGCGGAAGCGGTCAGGTTATCAGTACTCCCTGTCCGAAGTGCCATGGCGAAGGGCGGGTTCGTACTCAGACGACTGTCAGTGTTAATATTCCGGCAGGAGTTGCGGCCGGAAATTATATCCCGATCGAGGGCAAAGGGGATATAGGGCGTCAGGGGGGACCACCGGGTGATTTGATCGTTGTCATCGATGAGAAGGATCATGATGTATTCTCACGGCAGGAGAATCATATCGTATGCCTGGTGCCGATATCATTTGTTACCGCCGCCATCGGGGGGACAATCGAAATCCCGGTTTTGGGTGGAAACAATACCCTCGATATTCCATCAGGGACTCAGACCGGAAAGGCCTTCCGCCTCAAAGGCAAGGGGATCCCGTATCTGAGGCGTCGGGGACGCGGTGATCAATTGGTGCAGATCCAGGTCTGGACACCCAAGAAATTATCGGAGGCGGATAAAAAGCTGTTGCGGCAACTGGGACAATCGAATTCGTTCGTACCTCCGAAATCGTCCAAATCATTCCTGGAAAAACTGCGGGAGACGCTGGGAGTTTAGGAGTGGTGATGGCTCAAAACGAGTTCGGTTACTACCACGAAATATCGTTGACAATTTCCTCGCCGGATGTGGAACCGGTGTCTGATTATATCATCGAAAATATCTGCGGCAGTTTGCTTCTCGAAGATGAGGATGAAGATTCCCGGACAACGATAAGGTTTTATGTCGCCGACCAGGTTGATGTTGACAGCCGGGTAGCCGGATTGAGCCGTTACCTGGCGGAAATAAACTCCAATTACGAAAGCATCAATCTGCGACGAAAGCGGATCAAAGACCTCGACTGGATCGAGGCGTATAAGAAATCGGTAGTGCCCGTATTGATCGGTAATTCGATAGTGGTAAAGCCACCCTGGGATACGGAAACTTATTCGGGCCGGTTGGAAGTATTGATCGAGCCGAAAATGGCCTTTGGTACAGGTTGTCATGAGACGACCCGAGGCAGCCTGGCGATGCTTGAAAAAGTTGATCTATCGAGCAAAACGGTGCTTGATCTGGGCTGCGGTTCGGGCGTGCTTAGTATTTATGCCGCTAAAAGGGGAGCTGCGAATGTGGTCGGATATGATATCGATCCGCTGGCCATCGAAAACAGTACCGAGAATTTTGCTATCAACGAAGTTGAAGCGAAGTGCCGCGCTTACCTGGGATCGTTGGACGACGTACCCGGCGATTTGCGGTTTGATATAATTGTCGTTAATATTATCAAGGCGGTTATCGTACCGATCATAGGCGACCTCAACGAGCGGCTCAATCTCGGCGGAGTGATTATACTTTCCGGTTTGCTGGATCAGGACCGGGAAGATATCGAAACGGCGCTGAAGGCGGCCGGTCTTAATTCATTTGAAATTCGCCATGACAATAAATGGGTCACTTACCGGATAGACAAAAAATGATCCCGACTTTTATTTATCAGCCGGATGATCTGTCGGATGATACAATCATTCTGGGTGGACCGGAGGCGCATCATATCACCTCGGTTCTTCGCCTCGCTCAAGGTAATTTGATCCGAATGATAGACGGACAGGGTACGGCCCATATCTGCGAGATAATATCATCGGCATCGAAATCGGTTACCGCCCGGATTATTAAAACGGTAAAAAACAGCGGCGAACCGCGACTGGATCTGACACTTGCGATCGGGCTATCCACGGCATCGAAATTCGATAGTGTCATAGAGAAAGCGACCGAGGCCGGGGTTGGGGGTTTTATCCCGCTTTTGACTGAAAAAGGCAAAATCAAGCTGGGCGATAAAGGGGCAATTACAAGAAAGATGAATCGCTGGCGCCGGGTTTGTGAGGCGGCGGTCAAGCAATCGGGACGGTCACGAATACCATCAATTTCGAATCCGGTTTCCTTTGATGAATTTATTAAAGACTGCCATACCTCAGAGACAATTCTATTTCATCCCGGTGACCGGTACGACGATATAGTCACCGTGGCCGGTATCGGGAGTAAGCGTCAATTGACGATATTAGTGGGGCCGGAGTCGGGATTTTCGGCGGCCGAGCTGGAAGCGGCCAAAAGCGGCGGAATTATCGGTGTCAGCCTCGGACCGCGGGTATTACGGACAGAGACGGCCGGGGTGGTACTGCCATCAATCATAATTTATCTTTCGGAAACGGTCAAAGGCTGAGGTCTTTCGGCCGATATTATAATTATGCAGCCTCATCTCGTGATATATATATTTATAGGATTATTGGGCCTGGCGATCGGCTCTTTTCTGAATGTCTTGATTTATCGCTTACCTCGCGATAAAAAAACGATTTGGGATCGTTCGGCCTGTCCTCAATGCGGGGATAAGATTCCGTTCTATTATAATTTACCTCTCGTTTCCTATCTGGTATTAGGGGGGAAATGCCGCAGTTGCAAAGCCCGGATATCGTTTCGTTATCCTCTGGTGGAATTTCTCAACGCCGTCCTTTACCTGTTTTTCCTATATCATGACGGTTTGGCGCCGACGCTTCCGGTGCATTGTTTCCTGGCCTCTGCGCTGATCGTGATTTTCTTTATCGATCTCGAATTCCAAATAATTCCGGATAAAATAACTTTGCCGGGGATTGTTATCGGATTGGCGGTTTCGCTGTTTATCAACCCTCCGGGAATCGTAAATTCGCTTATCGGATTTATTGTCGGCGGGGGATCTCTGCTGGGCGTCGCTTACCTGGGAGAATGGTTGTTCAAGAAAGAGGCTATGGGGGGCGGGGATATCAAGATGGCGGCGATGATGGGCGCCTTCGTCGGCTGGCAGAAGGTGTTGTTGATATTTCTGGGCGGAGCGGTGATCGGTATGATCGTATCGATTGTCTGGATGTCATTTTCCAGCAAGATTCGCGATCAGCGGGTAATACCTTTCGGTCCGTTTTTGGCAATGGCGGCCTTAATCGTAATTATTTATGGCGATAGTATTCTGCGGTTTTATATCGGGACATTCCTGACCAGTTAATTATCTTTTGGGACTGCTTTTATTTTCCTCTTAAACAAACTGATTATTTCATCGGAAAAGAACAGAAACCATATTACCAGAGGCAGAGCATCGTTGACGGTGAGGATGGGGAAAATATATTTATAGGCGGTCGGCGACATCGAATGAGACGAGTAGATGGCGGAGACAGCGATAATCATGACGAAATGAATAAAAGCCAGGATAATCAGGCCGAGCCCGGACCGAACTATACGTTTTTTCAAATTTACGCCCGGAAGGGAGATGCACAGGGCGATAAAGGGGATGATATTGGTGAAGTGCTCAATAACCAGTTTTAATCCGGACTTATGGATACCGAGCTGGCGGAAAACGAATTTGGCGGCGGGACCGAAAAGCATCGCATATCGTACCTGGAGGTCATGAAACCAGAACCAGGTCAGAACAACCGAAATAGCCGCCAGGCTAAGAAAGAAGAGTAGAAGGTTTTTTCTCACGGCTGACCACCATAAGTATCCAGAGGACCCAGACCGTGGTAATCATCAAAATCAGCGTTGCCTGCCAAAAATATAGATGCATGAAATCGAAAAGGTCGCGATGGTAGACGCCGATCACGGTCAGGAAGACTATTCGAGTTACATTGAACAAATACAGAGCCGGGATACCAAGCAGAAATCCGATCCCCTTGGATTTCCAGGTCGCAGGATATGACAACAGGGCGGCGAGGAAAATCAGCATTTCAAATATCCCGGTACATTCCTCGATAATTTCCACAGAGAATCCCATGAGGTTCAGATAACGGTCGGAAACGTTGACCTCACCATAAAAGATATCGAGTATGCCGCCGCAAATGGAGGCGGTGATGGCCATAAAACCGCGCAACTCCTCGGCCATCGAGATGGAGAAATAGGGATAGAGGATCGCTCCGATCAGCAGAATTCCCAAGAAAGAGGCGACAAAAATTATCAGACTTCGTTTTCGGGGATCGGCAGCCCTGGTTTTGCTGGACTTGCTTATCCTGTTCTTGCCGGATGATTTTCTGGATTTCCCCATATATCAATATAATAAATAATGATTACTGATATGACAACCAATTTTTACCGAGACAACTCTCAAACAATTCCGATAAACTGCCGATTTAATAGTATATGCTAAACTGGAACGGGAAATATGAGACGGAAGTGCGGCTGGGATTGGTTTTTATCGTTGCCCTGCTTCTATTTTTAAATATCAGCACCGCTTATATTCTTCACCATGTCAAGAATCAGTTGGTTGACGAGGCCGATGGCCGCCTGGCTTCCGGTCTGGGGCAGGTGCGTGAATATCTGATTGATAATCGCCTGCAGGAAATTGATGGGGAAGAGGCGGAGGTTATCGGCCAAAGATTCGGGATATCCAGGGTCGGGACTTTGCCGATTGCTAACCTTGAGTTGGGGGCAGCATCGCAGGATACGCCAATTATCACAGAGGCCGAAATTCCGGAACTGACTGCGAGAGATTTTGAACGGCTGCAGGCCGGCGACCATTTGTATAGTTCGGGTAGTAGCCCCGGCACCCGGTATGGCCTAACCATGATCAAAACATCAACGGACCAGGTTTTGCTTATATATGCCCGGAGCGATTCGACCGTTATGGCCATGATCGGGCGAGCAGCCAGAACGACATTATATCTGGCGATTGCCGTGATGCTATTAATTATTCCGGTCGTGATAAAGCTGCCTCGCCAGATATTGAAGCCGTTCCGGAAAATGAGGGAAGCGGGTCAATCAGCCGGGCGGCTGGTGGTGTCCAAGGACGGCGACGAAGTTGACGAAGTGATTCAATCATATCAGACCGTTGTCGATGAATTGAGACGAAACGAAGCGGAGCTGGGGCGTCTTTATCATGAATCATCGACGCGGGCTGACAGGTTGGAGCGGCTTAATCGCTATATCCTGAAATCGATCGGTTCCGGGGTAATCAATGTCGATTTGAGCGGGAAAGTGATTGGATATAATCGGGCAGCGCTGGAGATAATGGGTTATGATGAGGAGATGGTGCTGGGGAAACATTACCTGGTGGCATTTCCTCAGGAAATGGAATTGGGGCTTTTGATTGCGGCCGGATTGGAACGGGGTGATATCTCGGGGCGTAAAGAGATCCAATTGCGAAGAGCCGGTCAGGCCGATTTATGGCTGGGGGTTGAGAGTTCCATTATTCTGGATGATAATGAGCGGGTCGTGGGGGTAACGCTTCTGATTACCGATTTGACCGGGCTGAAAAAAATGCAGAACGAACTTGAGACCAACCGGCGAATGGCGGCGCTGGGCGAGATGACCGGCGGCCTGGCCCATCAATTGCGCAACTCTCTGGCAGCTATCTCCGGGTTCAGTCAGTTATTGCAGAAAAAAACAGGACATGATTCGGATATCGGTGAAATGGCAGGGTCGATTCGCAGCGAGGCGGCTGCATCGGAGAGTATGGTCAGCCGCTTTCTGAATTTTGCCAAACCACTGAGTTTACTGGAAGAAGTAATAGACTTCGGTGAATTAATTGATGATTGTACCGGGAAGTTCGAATCAGGCGAGATGGGGAGCGGGGCAGCTATAAATCTTGAAAAACCCGACGGCAATATCCGAATAATCGGCGATTTGCTGCTTCTCAAGGAGGCGCTGGGGAACATAATTGCCAACGCCGTGGAGGCCGCCGGGGATGATAGCCTGGTGGAAGTCAGGGTTGAGTACGATGAAACAAGGGTGAATATTATAATCGCCGATAATGGTCCGGGAATTCCTGAGAGTATCAAGGAAAAGCTATTTACGCCCTTTGTGTCGTCGAAACCGTCAGGAACCGGCCTGGGGCTGGCTCTGGCTCGCAAAATTATAAATCTGCATCGGGGATCGATTTCTTTCGATTCCAACCTACCTCGCGGCACCAGATGCAGTGTTATTTTGCCGAAACTGGTGGAATAGCAATCCCGGCCTGAGATACCTGAGTTGGCCGGCCTTAAAAAAGAGTAGCGGCGCGGCTGTTTTTTATTATATTAGCAAAAATTTTCAAGTTAAGCATCCTGCGGAGGAATGATGATTTCTGCTTCTGATTTACGCAAGGGCCTCAGGGTTTTGGTCGATGGCGAACCGTACATTGTAGTTGATTTTTCCCACGCTAAAATGGGGCGCGGTAGACCACATACGAAAGCGAAACTTAAACACCTGATCACCGGATCGGTTTTCGAAAAAACTTATCTTTCCAGTGAATCTTTCCGCGAGCCTGATCTTGAAAACAGAAAGATGCAATATCTGTACAATGATGCCGACGGGTATAATTTTATGGATTCGACATCCTATGATCAAACGGCGCTTACGGCTGACGCCCTCGGGGATTCCAGATTCTACCTGATGGAGAATCAGGAATACAGCATTCTTTTCTTTGAAGGGCGGGCGATCTCGCTGGATATGCCGGCCTCGGTGGTTTTGACGGTTGTGGAAGCGGAGCCGGCTATAAAAGGCGATTCGGTAACCAATATTCAAAAGACGGCCAAAGTACAAACCGGGCTGGAGATCAAAGTGCCCCTGTTTGTCAAAGAGGGCGACCGGGTCAAAATCGATACCCGTACCGGTGAATATATCGAGCGAGCCAACTAGTGGGGCAACCGAGCTGGCCTATTATCGGCGTAGACGAATCGGGCAAGGGTGATTTTTTCGGCCCTCTGGTTGTCGGCGGCGTTTTACTCAGCGAAGAACAAGCGACGGCTCTTCAGGCAATCGGTGTCCGGGATTCGAAAACGATCTCGGACGGAAAAATATTGAAGCTTGCGGTACAGATCAAGAGCCAGTGTGTGCATGAGCTGCTAGTGATTAATCCCGAAAAGTATAATCAGTTATACGGCAAGATTAAAAACCTGAATAAACTTCTCGGCTGGGGGCATGCCCGGGTGATAGAAAATATCCTGAGTCGTGAATCGGCCGGGGCGGCGATTTCCGATAAATTCGGCGCGGATAGATTCATTATTGATAATCTTCAGGAAGAAGGCCGGAAAATCGAATTGATTCAGATGGTCCGGGGAGAGGCTCATATGGCGGTGGCGGCCGCCTCGATCCTCGCCCGGGCTGAGTTTTTGCGGCGGATGGATATGATGTCGGAGCGGTTTGCCGTGACCTTTCCCCGGGGAGCATCGGCCAAAGTCGACGAGGCGGGGCGAGCGATAGTGAAAAACAGAGGGACGGAGATTTTGCAGCAGGTGGCCAAGCTTCATTTCAAGAATTACAAAAAGATCGTCTGAAATATTATTCCCAAGTCGGATATTTACGAGTGGAAGTAATTGCCGGTATGTCTTCGGATAGCCGGTTGTTTCTGTTTATGGTATTAGTAAACAGGCAGGTATTCTGAAATAAAAAAGGGGTCGAGTGGCACTGCAGCCGCCCGACCCCGGTGATATAGCGACCGGCTAGGTTAATATTTTACCGTTTGGTAGTCGGTGATAACGCCGATGGTATGGTCGCTTGAAGCGGCCAGGGAGTTATAGTTTTGCTCAAATTTCACCAGCCCGATGCCGGCGGCGTACCAGAAATAATTGTAAGTTGATTCTCCGGTCTGCCATTCGACTTTCAGACAGTTGCCGAAGCTATTGCCGGAGAGGCTTTCGACCGATTCAACACCCACGATCGACATGGTAGTATAGTCATCACCCGGTTTGATTTTGTGAGAATCGCCGGGGTCGACTTCGTCGCCATCATTAACCTCGAATTCCTCGTCGACGAAATCATCAATGATGGTATTAGTCGTTGTGGTAAGGTCAAAACGATCCCAGCTATTGCCGACTAAAAATGGAGATTCGAGTATCCGTTCGCCGGGAGAACTGGTCGAACCGGACTCAAAGATGGCATTGTCTTTTTGATAGCGATAAGAAAGCTGGATTTCATCGGTATTGCGATCAGTCTTGCGAATAGTGAATCCGGGATTGCCAGCTATATTGACCGGATCAGTAACCTCTATGTCGAAATGTTGAGATTCCGGTTCCAACACAACATAGCTTACCCGGAGGCCTTGTTCCAAAGGTATAAAGACAGTTGGATTAGCATCCTGCGGTATTGCTGTGGTTGTAGAGGTGAAAGTTTTATCCGAGCATCCCGGTATTAGCAGTCCCAGAAAAATCGGAATCAGCACGATCAACCATATAATTCTACTCGATCTCATGTAACCTCCCCCATGTTCTAATGGGTTTTTAATCTGCCAGTTCTTTGGGCTGTCTAATTGCAAAGGCGATGCCAAGATTCCCCCGGTATTGTAAGCTCCGGGGAGACAGTGAGATAGGGGCGGTTCGGCAAAAAATATCATTTTCCGATGATGATTAGAATATTGGCGCTGCCCCATATTTGCTAGAGAATACTCCTTAGTACTCAAAATTTTCTCAGAATTGCCGATAATATCAATGGATACAAAGACTTAAATAGGATGCGGAGGAGAAAATGCCGCAATTGTATTATGATCTGTTGTTTTGCTCGATATTCGTTATCATACTGACGATTTTGGCAGGTTTCAGAAAAACGGTGTTTCATAAAGACCGGGCCGCCTACCATAGAATCGTAATCGGGCTATTCTTCTTTACAGGTTTTTCCTTGGTTCAGCTTGCTGGACATCAGGGATTGTTTTCGGGCATCGCCTACCTGGGCGATACTGCCGGCAGGAAGCTGGTTGAGGCCACTGGTATCGTCGGCGGACTGATTTTTATTCTGTCCGGAATCGGCGCCTGGCTGCCATCACTGGTCCGGGGGCGTGAAGATCGCCGCAAGGTTAACAAGCGATATTTTTGCCTCAAGATGATCACCGATGCCCTTGATCGTGGTAAAGACCTGAATGAGACTTATGGTTTGATATTGAACTGTCTTTCATCCTACCTGGGGATTGAACGCTGTTCGGCGTATAAGTACTCATCGCGTCGAGATATGTTGTTCCTTGCCGGAAGCGCCGGTTTTGAACCGGGGCAGGGAGGTCAAACGGACCGAATTGATATTACTCAATCTGAATTGAAAGCGATGCTGAACCGGCCACGCTCAACCGTGACAACGAAAGAGATGCTGCCGGAGTGGAGCGGATCGGAAAAACCGAATCTGGTGGTACCGATAGTATTTGAAAATCGTGTTTACGGCGCATATTTCTGCTGGACCGGAGATAGGTTTGAAATCGACGATGATTTCCTCGATTTTATGACGGTCGCCGGTTCATTGACGGGAAAGCATACCCATAATCATGTGATAAAGGTGAAACATGATTACCATCACGAGCAGCAGACGGCATTGACGAATCTGGGCGAAGTATGCAATCAGTCCTCGAATGTACAGGAAATGATTCCCGGATTTTTTCAGACTGTCAGGGATCTGGTCGAGGCCGAATATCTGTCAGTTGCCAGCCTTGATAATTCCGGTGAAAACATGGTTCGCTATACGATCGGCTCCAGCGGCAGGTTGCTTCTGGAGAAAGGGATCAGTCGTCAAACCAGAGGAACCGATGTCTTTACCGTTTTTGAGATCGGCCGACCGATAATTGAAACCGAGATCAGGGCCAATGACAGAAGCGGGGAAAAAGATGGATTGTTCCTGTCGTGCGGGATGCGGTCGAGGCTGATGTGTCCGGTCAGGTCAGGCAAAAAAGTGGTAGGAGTCCTGACTCTGGGGCAAAGCCAATCGGGGCATTTTACTCGATATCATATGAATCGTATTGAGGGCATGACCGATTTGATAGCCGGTGTGATGCAACGCGAGCAGCTCAACCGCAGCCTTGAGGTCAAAGAAGAAAATATGCTTCGCTTGCAGTTGATACAGCGCCAGATGCTTGATGGGGCTGCAACGCAATCGTTCTTCAACGATGCCTGTGAAATGCTCGCCAAGCGGATGAAATGCACGGTCGCAAGAATTTCTATATTGGACAAGAACAATAATCAAATGGTGAGTCAGGCTTGTTCCACGATACGCGAAACGGGTCATGAATTGCGAGAGAACGAACCTATCCCGCTGTCATTGTTGCCGTGGCATCGGATGACGCTTGATGCACAAAAACTAATGTTGATCAACCAGGAAGATCCGGAATCACGGATGCCTCCTCAGGAATCGACTTCGGCTCTGGTGCCCAATATTAAATCGGCCATGCTGGTTCCGATTATGCTGAACGATGAGGTCGGAGGGATAATTTCGATCGGCGAGTCGCGCAATTGGAATAGGCGCGCATTCGGAGCGACCGATCTTATCTTTGCCAAGGATATGGCCGCGAAATGTTCGCTGGCGCTCAGGATGAAACAGCTTGAAGTGGTCGCTGATCGCAGCCGGGATGAAGTTAACCGGATAGCGCTGTCTTATAGCGATGTCACTCCCGAATTGCGTACCCGGATGAAGAGCCCACTGACATCGATAATCGGTGCGGTGGAATTGCTTCGTCTCAAAGGCACTGGAGATGATTTCTCCTCCCGTTATTATAATTTGATTTTGAAATCGGCCGACCGCATAAAATCGATGACGGAAGAGAATTATACCGATACCGAATCGATGGTCGAGGAAGTTGGATCGGAGCAGGTAATCGGTTAAATGAAAATAGAGAAGTATCGGTTTCAATGAAGAAATAAGGCGGCGGAAGGGTCAGTTGTCATCCTTCCGCTACAGTATTGGCTGTCTGGAACGGTTTATTGGGGCTATAGGTTATGAAATGGACCTCCTGACAGGATGACAGATAAACGATCTTAAAAAGAGCACAGATGAAAAAAAGTCAGCATCCTAGAACACGCATCCTCGTGGTCGACGATAACAAAGATATCCGACGGATATTGGAAGATCTGTTGAAGTCCAACAATTACGACGTCGATGTGGCCGAAGATGGCGAGAGCGGTCTTGTACTGCTTCAAAATAATCAATACGATCTACTGATCACCGATCTTGGTCTGCCGGGAATGAGCGGCTGGGACCTGGCCAAAGCCTCCAAAAGATATCAAGCGAGGATGCCCGTACTTGCAATTTCGAGCTGGCAGGGGAAAGATGCCGAGGAGAAAATTGCTCAATACGGGATCTGCCAAATAATCTGGAAGCCGTTTCGTTTCGTACAGATTCATGAGGCGATTGAGGCTTTATGCCAGCCCGTTCATGAAAAAAGTACCTCGGTCAAGCGTTAATTTGTTGTTCCCGCAAAGTGATAATGTCCTAAAAGAGCAAAGTAGAAATGTCCTGTTGAGAGGCTATAATAATCCTCAAAGAATTGGGGAGGATTATGGTCGGAGAGGACATTATCAGGATGACTATGAGGGAGTTGAGACGGTTGCAGGTTGTTCATCAGGCCTTAGACCGGCAGATCACGCAGAAGGCGGGGGCGTCAATGTTGGCTC
>DAOUTW010000018.1 GCA_030668485.1 Candidatus Zixiibacteriota bacterium | reverse complement strand
TTACCGGAGGAAATCTTGAAATACGTCGTTCGCATAGCTATTGCCGTTCTTCTCGCAGTTATCTGCAGTTATGCCTGCCGGGCGGCCGAGTTGATTGATGTGACCGCTTCGGTGGATAAGCAGACGGCATATATCGGTGACTTGATAGAGTACAAGATTGTCATCACTTATGATTCGACCCTGCAGTTGACACCACCTCCGGCGGGGGCGAACCTCGGCGGTTTCGAAGTCAAAGATTATGATTTCGGTGCGGAGGAAACTCTTGAGGACGGAAAACGCCGGCAATCGTTACAGTTTCAATTACGGACTTTCACCACCGGGGATTATGTCATACCGCCGCTACCGATAGAGTATATGCTCCCCGATGCGACGATCAAGTATATCAGCGCCGATCCTATAAAGATATTCATCAAGTCAGTGCTGGCGGAGGGAGTCGCCGTCGATTCGCTGGAACCGCGGCCGCTCAAAGGCCAGGTTTCTCTGGCCGGGCGATCCTGGACGACATGGATAATTATCGGAATAGCCGGATTGATACTGGGTGCGGTCCTGGCTTATTATTTCCTGAGACGGAAGCAATCGGTTGAAGAAACTCCGTATGTCGATCCGAGACCCTCGTGGGAAATTGCCTTTGCCGATCTGGCGGTATTAAAAAATGAAGATTGGCCCGGCAAGGGGGAAGTCAAGCGGTTTTATTTCGAGTTGTCGGAGATTATCAAGAGGTATCTGGGCCGAAAGTTCGAATTCGATTCCATCGATATGACAACGACTGAAGTCGGTGTAGTGTTAACCAATATTGCGGTGGATGAAGAAATCCATCGGGACACAATCGCTTTCATGGAACATGCCGATCTGGTTAAATTTGCCAAATACAAACCACCGACCGATCGGCCTGATGCCGACTGGAATACGGCCTATGAACTGGTTTCACGAAGCAAAGATATGATTGTGACTCCTCCGGTCGAAACCATACTTGAACCGGTGGTTGCGGCGGTAGGTGTCGGCGAATCGGATGGCGATGATTCCGAACTCAGGTTCGCTCCGCCGGAACTACGGGAAATGCTGTCCTCGAAAGAACAGGAGGATGAATCATGAATATCCTCAAATTCGAAGGCTGGGATCTGATTTCGATTCACATTCCGGGATGGCTTATCCTCGTAATCGGCGGTCTCTGTATCGTTGCCCTTATTTGGCACTATCTCCGCCGGATGCCGCAGCAAACCGCGTCGGTCCGATATTCTGATATTTCTCTGGTTCGATCCGGTCCCGGGACTTTAAGACAGAGATTCCGCTCGATTATCTTTTTTGTGCGTATTCTGGCCGTAGCGTTGATGTTTGTCGCTCTGGCCCGACCGCAGTCAGGCAATGAGCAGCGTGATATTGAGGCGGATGGGATTGATATCATCATGGCTCTTGATGTCTCGGGATCGATGACGGCTGAGGATTTCACCCCGAACAATCGGCTGTTCGTTGCCAAGGAAGAAATAGCCAAATTTATCAATCGTCGCACCAATGATCGGATCGGCCTGGTGGTGTTTGCCGCCTCGTCATTCACCCAGTGTCCGTTGACTCTCGATTATGGGGCTTTGCGCAGTTTCCTCGATCAGGTCGATTTCGGAATCATCGACGATGGCACCGCCATCGGTCTGGCGTTGGCCAATTCGATCAACCGCCTGCGCGATTCGGACGCCAAGTCGAAAATCATCATCCTGCTGACCGACGGCGTCAACAATGTCTGGGAGATCGATCCGATTACCGCCGCCAATATCGCCAAGACGATGGATGTCAAGATATATACGATCGGGGCCGGCAAGCCGGGGAATGTCATGCGGCCGGTTTACGATCCGATTTTTGGCAAAAGGTATGTTTATACCCCGAATGAGATCGACGAAGAGTCATTGAAGGAAATCGCCGACATTACCGGCGGTAGATATTTCCGGGCGCGGTCGGGGGAAGAGCTGGAGCAGATTTATGGCGAAATCGACCAGTTGGAAAAAACAAAAATAGAGGTTCATGAGTATATACAATATGAGGAACTGTTTTTTCGGTTTTTAATGGCAGCTTTTGCCCTGCTTTTGCTGGAGTTGATATTGAGTCAAACCTATTTCAGGAAGATACCTTAAAGAGGCTTTTTTAGGCGATGCGATTTTTTGAACCGTTATATTTGCTGGCAATTCTGCTGGTGCCGATCCTGGGCCTCTTTTTCTGGTGGTCGATCAGCCGTAAGAAGCAGTTGCTGGCCCGTTTTGGCGATATCCCGCTGATTATGCGGGCCACTTCCGGTATTTCCTATTCGCGGCAGGCCGGCAAAGCGGCGCTGCTGCTGGCGGCCGTTCTGTTCCTGTCACTGGCGATAGCCAAACCACAACTCGGCACCAGTATGGAAATGATGAAGCGGGAAGGGATTGACATCATAGTTGCCATCGATGTTTCTCGCTCGATGGAAGCGCTCGATGTTCAACCCGGACCGATATCGCGTTTGACCAAAGCCAAGCAGGAGATCCGATCTTTAATAGATGCGGAACGTCTTCAGGGTGACCGGGTGGGACTGGTCAGTTTTGCCGGCGAGGCATTTATTCAATGCCCCCTGACTCTGGATTATTCCGCCGCGCGAATGTTTCTCGACATCATCGATCCTGAAATTATTCCGGTGCCGGGTACCGCTATCGGGGAGGCTATTTTGACCGCCACCTCGGGATTCAACCGCGAAGAGCGCAAACACAAAGTGGTTATCCTTCTGACCGATGGGGAAGATCATGATACCGACCCGATCGGAGCCTCGGAAGCGGCACGTAAAGAAGGGGTGAAAATTTATACTGTCGGGATAGGTAATTTGGGCGGAGAACCGATACCGATTTATAATCAGCGGGGTGAGAGAGTTGGGTTTAAAAAAGATCCGCAGGGTAATGCCATTGTCTCCAAATTGGATGAAACCACCCTGCAAAAAATCGCGTTAACTACTGGGGGGAAGTATTATCGGGCGACACCCTCGGAGTTGGAACTGGATAAGATATACGAAGATATTTCCAAGATGGAAAAAAAGGAGCTTGAAGGTAAGCTGCTTTTGCACTATGATGATCGTTTCCAATGGCCTCTGGCTCTGGCAATGATTTTTGTGATCTGGGAGGTTTTTTTGCCGGAACGCACCCGAAGCAGAAAAGGAAATCAGGAAGCATGATGCGGATTATGTTGTCAATGGTCATGATCGTTTTCATGGCGGCTGTTGCTGTGGGCGAAAACCATGTGTCGCTCAATGAGTCCGGCAATGCTGCTTTCGATTTGGGGAATTTCGAAGAGGCTCTGGATTTTTATCGGCAGGCCGAGATGGCTCGTCCGGAAACCCCTGAAATCTATTATAACGAAGCCAACACTTTGATCGAGACCGGAAAATATGAGACCGCGGTAGAAAAACTGGAGAAGGTGCTCAATTCCGATAATATGATGCTCCAGGCCGATGCTTATTATAATGGTGGCAACGGCTTTTTCAAACAGGAAGATTACAAGCAGGCGATCGAATGGTACCAAAAATCTCTGGAGCTCAATCCCGACGATCTGGATACCAAATATAATCTGGAACTGGCGCGGAATCGTCTCAAAGAGCAAATGGAAAAGCAGCCTCAGGATCAGCAGCAACAGCAGGACCAGCAGGAACAGGATCAGCAGGAACAGGATCAACAAGAGGAACAGCAGAAGGAAGAGCAGCAGGAGAAAGACCAGCAAGAACAGGATCAGCAGGATCAGCAGCAGGAACAGCAACAGGAACAACAGGGCGGCAAAGATGAGGAGCAGGAAGAGCAGCAACAACAACAGGCTGAGCAAAATCCGGAAGAGATGAGCAAAGAAGATGCCTTGCGGATTCTGAATGCTCTAAAAGATACCGAAGAGGATAACCAGAAAAAGCAGAAACGATTCAAAGTTAAGGGCAGCTACCGGGGGAATGATTGGTAAAATCGACCCTTACATATTGGGCGGCATTATGTCTGACGGTTATCTGGGTCGGTCTCGCAGCTTCCCCTGTGGCCGGCCAACAGGATGAAATAGAGATTTCTTTGTCACTCAATCGGAACAAAATCGGACTGAACGAAACTGCGAATCTGACAGTGACGATAACAGGCGGGGGGCAGCAACAATTGCCGGAACCGAAGTTGCCGCCGTTGCCCCAATTTCAGGTATTTTCCTCCGGAAGCTCGACCAGCCTGCAAATCATCAATGGCGCCATGAACAGTTCGGTGACTTATAACTATCTCCTGTCGCCGAAAAAAGTAGGCACTTTCCCGATCAGGTCGGCGACCATGCTGGTCAACGGCAAGCGATACGAGTCCAATGAACTTGCGATCACGATTGTAAAATCGGCAGCCGATGCCGCCGGAATCGATGAAAGCCAGGTTGCCGACGACAAAGGAGATGCCAAAGATATTTTTCTTGTTGCCGAAGTCGATAAAAAAACGGCTTACGTCGATGAGCAGGTAACGCTTTATATAAGATTCTATCATGCTGTCAAAATTCTTTCGAGCATGGATTATCATCCGCCGCAGATGCCGGGGTTCTGGACCAATGACATTCCACCGCAGAAGCAATATTATCAAATTCTGAACGGCCGCAGGTATATGGTCAATGAGCTCCGGACCGCCTTATTTCCGACCAAACCGGGAGAATTGACGATCAATCCGGCCCGGGTATCGGTTACCGTACCGGATCGCAGCCAGCGCCGGAGTCGTGATCCGTTTTCCCTTTTTGATGGCATTTTTGAGCAGGGCAAGCGGATCGAATTGCAATCCAAGTCGGTGACTGTTAATGTCAAGCCTCTGCCGCTGGATGGCAAGACCGATGATTTCTCTGGAGGGGTCGGCAGTTATAAGATCTTTGCCGAAGTGGATAAGACCGATGTCGAGGTCAATGAAGCGATCACCCTGAAGGTGAAAATCTCCGGAAAGGGGAATGCCAAATCGATTCCGGAGCCGTCGTTGCCGTCAATGGATGGATTCCGGGTGGAGAAGGCCTCATCCGATTTCAAAGTCTCCAATCTGGATGATAAACTGGGTGGAACCAAGACCTACGAATATCTGTTGATTCCGCGGCTACCGGGGTATCAGACGATTGCGCCGATAAAGCTCAATTATTTCGACCCTGCCCAGGGGAAGTACCGCAGCGTGGCGACACCCAAAATCGAGTTGATTGTCAACCAGGGTGACGAGGTCGCCGGAGCCGATATTCCCTATAATATGGTGTCCGGTCAGATTATCAATTTGAACGAGACCGATATCAGATTTATCAGGGTGGAAAACGGCAACCTGACTCGCCGGGGCAGAATTCTTTTAACCTCACCGCTATTTTTGATGGTCCTGGTGTTGCCTCTGCTCGTTGTTTTCGGCAGCCTGTTTGATAACCGCAGAAAGCGCCGTCTAACCAATGATATTGGTTACGCGCGCCAGCGACGGGCCACGGGCGAGGCCAAAAAGCGGCTGAAACAGGCCGGGAAATACTTGAGCAGTGATGATGAAAATGCATTTTATACAGAGCTATCGACAGCGGTCTATCAGTTTATCGCCGATAAATTCAATGTCTCGGCTCATGGACTGACCTCCGAAAAGGTTAGCGTACTCCTCAGGGGGGAAAATATTTCTGACAGCCTCCTTGAAGAAACGATCGGAATTTTAAATACTCTCGGTTTTGGTCGTTTCGCCGGAGGATCGGGAGCCTCGGCCGGAAAAAAAGAGCTCTTCGAACAGGCGCGGTCGCTCATCGTCAACCTTGAGGAGGCGCTATGATACAGCGTTTTGCCCCATGGTTGACAATTCTTGCCTGTCTCATCTGCGTTTCATCGACCCTGGCAGGGAGCCTTGACCACAATTTCGAACAGGGTAACAAACTTTATACTGAAGGCGATTATGCCGGGGCCATTCAGGAGTACGAAAAGATTGTATCGGCGGAGTATGAATCGGCCGAATTGTATTACAATTTGGGGAACGCTTATTTCCGGGAAGGGCAGTTGGGCCTGGCAATAGTGAACTATATCAGGGCGGTCAGGCTCGACCCCGGAGACGATGATATCCAGGCCAACCTCGCTTTTGCCCGGCAATTCGCAATCGATAAAATCGAGATTTCCGAAGAGACCATCCTCCTCGATTATATCAATAGTTTTTTTGACTCATTTACTCTTAACGGCATTACCTGGATTGCCGTGGTTCTGTACCTCTTGACGATGGTTATAATCCTCGTTCGTTTCATCTATAATCGTTATCATGTCCCGACCCCGGTATTCGCCGCCATTCTTCTCTTATTCGTTGTGGCGGTGGTGTTTACGGGTGCCAAACTGGATCGTGATGTGTTGACTCGCCGGGGTGTGGTCCTGGTGCAGCAGGCCGATGTTAAAAACGGCCCCGGAGAGGATTTCAACACCAAATTCACCGCTCATGCCGGCTTAATGTTTGTAATTGAGCGGGAAGAGGCCGGATATTACTGGGTAAATTTCGAAAATCGTCTCAAGGGCTGGATCCCGAAGGCGGTTGCGGCTGAAATTTGAGATTTTAAGGCAGGGTAATACTCTCCATTTTTGATTGACACGAGTAAAAATTTTATCTACTTTTGAGGTGTAAAAAACTCCGGCTAAGGCCGGTAATTTTTTTTTGAGACGTTATGGCTTCCATATTTAAGAAAAAACAGCTCTGGGGCGGTCTTATCGCCATCGGGATATTGGCTTTCCTGTTCTACGATCTGAATCTTCCGCGAACCTTAGAGGTCGCCAAACGTCTGAGGTTGTGGTACCTGGTCCCGATATTCATCAGCACGACTCTGCTGGTTGTTTTCAAGGCGATGCGGTGGAAAACAATCGTGAGCAAGGTCAAAAAAGTGCTATTATGGCCGACTATATCGCTCTATGCTACGTCTCAGTTAATCGCTGTCTTGCTGCCGGCTCTGACCGGGCAGGCGGGACGAGTGATCCTGTTTTCCAAAAAAGGTAATTTCTCCAAGACCTACGCTTTCTCGACTATTTTTCTGGAGGTGGTTCTTGACGGCGCCGGGTTGATATTATTGATGCTGGCCAGTTCGAGCGTCTTTGTCTTCCCCCAGGAATACCGATTTATCAGCTATATTATCGGGGCCGCGACCCTCTTCGTTATGGTTCTGTTTTACCTCAGCCTCAACTTTCAGGCTCGGCTGGAGCGGATCGGGTACAACAAGCTGCGCCGCCGTTCGCCCAAAATGTTCCTTGTTCTGAGGAAGTTTCTGAGAACGTTCAATGAGGGTATATCGGTGATGAAATCGACCGATAAGCTCTTTAGAATTTCGATTCTGACCTTCTTGTCCTGGGCATCGCATATTGTCTCGGTTTATTTCCTCTTTTATCTTTTTAATTTCGATCTCCCCATTTGGGCGGCGGTAGTCGTGATTCTTATAAATTATCTGGCGTTGATGGTACCGATAACGCCGGGAAATGTCGGTTCTTTCCAACTGGCCGTGGTAGCGGGGCTGAACCTGTTCAATGTCCCCAAGACCGAGGCGGTTCTTTTTTCGGTAATTCTCTACATCGTGGATATGTTGCCGATGATAGCCTTTTCAGCGTTTTTCCTGTTCAAGGAGCATTTTTCTCTGTCTGAAATCAGTGAAGACGAGGAATTGATCGCTGAGGTGGAGAAAATGGTGGTCGAAGGTGAAGTCCCCATTGAGGGAGACAATCGATGATTAGAACGTTTATTTGGACTCCACAGGAGGGGACCGAGGTTCATGAGGGGATTATCGATTTTGATAAATATCTGGCCCGACCGGATCTGATAATGTGGGTCGATATGTGTGCCCCATCCGATAAGGAATCATTTGTTCTGACCCATGATTTCAAATTTCACCCACTGGCCATCGAAGACGTAATTTCCGAAGTTCCCCGTTCCAAACTCGATGATTACGGCAATTATCTTTTTCTTGTTTTCCAGCTTGTGGATTATATGGGCAAAGAGAAAGGGCTTAAAGTCAGCGAGGTCGACCTTTTCCTGGCCAAAAACGCGGTTGTAACCGTTCATTTCGATGATCACCCGGTATTCGACAATCTTTATGCCAAGGCTCGCAAGGATGATCGCCTTTTTTCGCGGGGAGCCGATTTTCTGTCGCATGCCGTGCTGGACGGTATCGTCGATAATTATAACACCGCTCTGGATATTCTCGAATTTGAGGTCGATGCCGTTGAGGATGATGTTTTCGAGGAACCGGATGAGGAGACGGTCAAAAGCGTCTTTACCCTGCGGCGCGATATTCATCATCTGAAGCGGATTGCTGTGCCGCAGCAGGAGGTGCTGGCCCATCTCACCCGTGACAAATATGACCTGGTCTCGGAAAGATCGGCGGTTTACCTAAGCGATATTTACGATCACCTATTGCGTATCAATGAAACCGCTGACGCCCATCGTGATACCCTGATATCGGCTCTGGAAGTTTATTACTCCAGCGTTTCCACGAGAACCAACGAGATCATAAAAATTCTGACTATCTTCACCGCTATCCTGATGCCTCCGACCTTTCTGGTCGGTTTATATGGCATGAATTTCAAGTATATGCCGGAAATTACCTGGAAATACGGCTATGTTTTCTTCTGGGGAATCGTCATTCTGGTTACGATTGCGCTTTTGTTTTTCTTAAAAAAAAAGAAATGGATTTGAAACCGTCCCCCGGAGTTTATCGTTTAAGTGATCTAACACCGTATATATTGTCAATGGATAACTCATTACCTGATCGGGTGCCGATACTGGTTTTCCGGAGGATGTTGTGCCTCAAGAGATCGTAGAATATTCAGAACGGCTCGGCTATTCGAGGCTCTTCCGCAATTTTATATATCACCCCGAAAAAACAGCCGCATTTTTTGGACAGGATAGCATTGCGAAGAGTGTCATATCGATTGGCAAGCGATACAGCCGGCGTGAAGCCGCGGTTGAAATCCTGACCCGACAAAACAAATCATGGAATGCACCTGAGCCGGTTCTGGAATCAATTAATAAACTGAATTCAGAAAATGCCGTTGCGGTCGTGGCCGGACAGCAGGCCTGCCTTTTCGGAGGGCCGTATCTTGTCATCCTGAAAGCTCTGGCCGCGATTAAAATCGCGCATCAATGGGAGAAAAATCTATCGCTCCCGGTCGTACCGATTTTCTGGATTGCCGCCGACGATCATGACTATAAAGAAATATCATCGGTCGATACTTTCGACCAATCGGGTGAATTGTCCCGGTTGACCATCGACCATGATCCTGATAAAAGATATCCGCCCATTGGATCACTGTCTTATGACCAGTCCATCGAGCGAGAAGTCCGTCGTCTTGAGTCACTTCTGCCGGATAATGATTACCGGTCGGATGTCCTGAAACCGATCGAGCGAATATATCGTCCGGGCAAAAAAATCGTCGATTGCTTTGCTGAATATATGCTATCCCTCGTCGGCCATCTCGGGATTGTCTGCTTTAACCCCTACGACGAACAGTTTAAGGCATGCACGGCTCCGTTAATGCAGGATATCGTTTCACGGCATTCTGATCTCAAAAAAGCGCTTTCTGCGACCGAGTCGGAACTAATTGACGCCCATTATCATGTACAGGTTCAAAAACCCTCATCCTCGGCCCATATGTTCTATCATGCTCCCGAGCGTATCGCATTGCACAAAGATGGTGAACAATTTCGGGCGGGGGAGAGCAGTTTTAGCGGTGACGAACTGATTCAGGCAATCAAATCCTCGCCGCTCGATTTCTCATCGGATGCCCTGACACGGCCATTGATACAGTCATATTTCTTTCCCACAATTGCTGTGGTGGGAGGCCCGGCCGAGGTCGCCTATTATGCTCAGATCGGGCGGCTGTTTGACCTGTTTGACCTGCCCCGGCCTCAAATGATACATCGCGCCTCCCTTACCGTAATCGAAAAAAGGTATGAGCGGCTTCTGGATAAGTATAATATCAATTTCGAAGATTTGGCTGTCGATCCGGAATCAATCATCAGTCAAATCCTCAAGGAATCATATCCGGTCGATGCCGACAATTATCTGGCCGATCTGTCGGTGCGGACAAACGATGATCTGCGAAAACTCAAGGGAATGTTTACCGAACCTGACCGGGCGAGAAACGATATGATAGATCGCGCCGGGGAAAAACTCGATTTCCAGTTAAAAGAGCTGGGCAAAAAAATGTTTGCCGCTCATAAACGAAAAAACCGAACCGATCGGGATAAAATTCATCGAGCCCGGAATAATTTGTTTCCTGATCGCAGTATGGCCGAGCGTTCCATCGCTCCGGCCTATCTGATTTCCCGGTATGGCCGGCCAATCATAGATTATATTTACGAAAATATCACTTTTGATGAAACCGGACACCGGCTTTTGATGTTATCGGAGTAATATGG
Organism: Candidatus Zixiibacteriota bacterium; assembly: GCA_030668485.1. Taxonomy (GTDB): domain Bacteria; phylum Zixibacteria; class MSB-5A5; order GN15; family JAAZOE01; genus DAOUTW01. The sequence goes on along the minus strand of DAOUTW010000018.1, from coordinate 58,819 downwards.
ATAAGTTAAAGATTGGCATTACCTGTTATCCGGTGGCGGGCGGTTCCGGCATCGTCGCCACTGAGCTGGGGATCAAACTTGCCGAGCGGGGGCATAACGTCCATTTCATAGCGTATGACCTTCCTTTTCGGCTGCAGACGTTTCGACCCAATCTGTTCTTTCATGAGGTCGATACGGTGTCGTACCAGCTATTCAAATATCCGCCGTATACATTGACCCTGGCGGCCAAGATGGCCGAGATTTCATGTGAATATCACCTGGATATTCTGCATGTCCATTATGCCATCCCGCATGCCACGGCGGCCTTTCTGGCTCGACAAATGACGGCTCATTGCTGCGCGCCCCGCATTATTACCACTCTGCACGGAACCGACATAACTCTCGTGGGCGCCGACAAATCTTTTTATGACATTACCAGGTTTTCGATAAAATCGTCCGATGGTATCACCGCCGTGTCGAAATACCTCGCCGATGAAACCATTCGCGAATTCAAAATTGAGAAGCATATCGAGGTGATTCCGAATTTCATCGATACCGAACGATTCAATCCCTGTACGACCTGCTGTGGGCGGGAAGAGTTCGCCGAACCGCATGAAAAATTATTGTGCCATATTTCCAATTTTCGGCCGGTCAAACGTGCGATGGATGTCATCCAAATTTTTGAACGGGTTCACAAAAAACTCCCGGCACGCCTGCTTTTGATCGGTGAAGGTCCCGATACGATGCTGGTTCGGCGGATCGTCAAGAAAAACGGCCTGGCGGATAAGGTGACCTTTCTTGGCAGTAAGGCGAAAGTCGAGGATGTATTGCCCCTGGTTGATCTGTTTCTGTGTCCCTCCGAGGAGGAATCGTTCGGACTGGCGGCACTCGAGGCGCTCGGATGTGGCGTACCGGTTATCGGGTCGTCGGGGACGGGATTGGTCGAGGTGGTCAGTCATGGAGTTGACGGTTATCTTTATCCTGTGGCCGATACGCAAGCCATGGCTGATGCCGCCATCGCACTCCTGTCCGATGATTTCAACCTCAATGAATTCAAGAAACGTGCGACCGAAAATGCTCATGAGAAGTTCAATGCCGAAAAAGTGGTCGACCATTACGAACAATATTACTGCCGGGTGATGGAGGAAAAAAGTGAAGCTTGATATTCTGGCGATAGCCGCGCACCCCGATGATGTCGAAATCACCTGCGGCGGGACGATGATCAAAATGGCCGAAATGGGCAAAAAGACCGGGGTCCTGGATCTTACCGAAGGGGAAATGGGGACACTGGGAACGCCAGCGGAAAGGCTGAAAGATGCCGACCGGGCGGCGGAAATTATGGGCCTGTCGGCCAGAGAAAACCTGCATTTGCCCGATTCCGCTATGGAGTGCAAGCATGTTAACATAGCCAAAATCGCCGCGGTGATACGAAAGTACAAACCGCAAACGGTTATTCTGCCATATAAATACGGACAGCGGCATCCCGATCATCGGATCGCTTCGATCCTCGGATACGATGCCTGTTTTTTAGCCGGCCTGGTCAAGGCCAAACTTGAGGGTGAACCTCATCGTCCGCATAAGATCATATATGCCTCATCGTTCATGAAGGTGGAACAGTCGTTCTTTGTCGATATCTCCGACTATTGGGAACGCAAGAAGGAATCTATTTCCGCCTATCGGTCGCAATTCAACGGCAGTAAATTCGCCAATCAGATTTACAAACCGGGGATCGATATCTTCGAGCTGCTGGAAACATATCAACGCTTATATGGTATTGAAGTCAATTGCCAATTTGCCGAAGGTTTCTATATCTCCGAGCCGATCCTGTTGGACGACCCCACCGCCCAATCGCCTCGTTCGATTTAATCAAATCTCCAGGCAGGGCCTGAGTCAGGCTTTTGCCTGTTTCCTGTTCCGCAGGGTCCTTTCCGTATGGATTCGCCATAGGCGAATGACCCTGCGGCCATAACTCCTCCTTGCAATCGAGGACTAAATTCATTATAAATAGATCGGAAGCGGATAGGGTCTGGTGGCCCTTGCGGTCTTCAAAACCGTGGGCCGGCGGTTATGCCGTCGGCGGTGGGTTCGATTCCCACCCCTTCCGCTTTATTCAGGCAGGCCGGCGGAGCCGGTTTTAGGCTGTCGCGCATACGACCACAGATTTCAGAATGAAATTCAAATTCTCATCATCAAAGCCATCAAAGGCGGGCGGCGGAGCCGGTTTTAGGCTGTCGCGGGGCAAAAGCCCCTTCTCTGCTTCGCCAGGATGACCAGATCATCTACTTCAAGATAATAATTATGTGGCTGGTGTTTTTGTGGCTGGTGTACGTCCTCGTGCACCAGTATTCGAGTGCCGGCGCACCCCTCAGAAGTCTCAGGCGTTTGGTGGGACTTACGCCAATCACATAAACTAAAATGATTGACTTAAAACTTCCGCATCCGTAGCTTATTTCCGTGGCACATTTAGATTTTACAACCGATATCCAATACCTTAAAGGGGTTGGCCCCAAACGGGGCGAGGTGCTGGCGGCTCACGGTATCGATACCGTGGGGAAACTGCTGTTTTATTTTCCGAGAAAATATATCGACCGCTCCGAGGTCGATGAAATATCATCGCTCCGCGAGAATGATTATAAAACCGTGGTGGGAAAAGTCCTCGGCAAGGGACTATTGCGCGGAGGGAAGACGCGGCTGGAAGTCATCCTCGGTGACGACACCGGGCATCTGTCGCTTATGTGGTTTGCGGGGTACAGGTATTTTGAGAAACAGTTCAAGAAAGGGGATGAACTGGCGGTCACGGGGACGGTAACCTATTTTCAGGGCTACCAGATGCTTCATCCCGAATTTGAATTTATCGGCGGCGATGCCGACGAGCAGATTCATACCGGCCGGATTGTACCGGTCTATCCGCTAACAGCCGAACTTAACAAAGTCGGCCTCACTTCGCGCAGTATTCGTAAACTTATCAAGACCGCTCTGGATGCCGTGGGGGGGAATGTCGAAGAATATTTGCCGCCGGAGATTATCGAGGCCGAGAAACTAACCGGTTTGTCCGAAGCGATTTATGAAATGCATTATCCGTCGGAAACCGAAGCGGCCGAGGCGGCCCGCCACCGCCTGGCTTTCGACGAGTTGCTTCATCTTCAGTTTCTCCTGCAGTCGCGCAAACATAAGTTCAAACAGAAGGAAAAATTGCATGCCTGCAAGCAGCCGGGGAAGATGTTTACCACTATCCTCGATCAACTGCCTTTCAAACTGACGCCGGGCCAGAAGAAAAGTCTCGATCATATCATCGACGATATGGTTTCGAAGCGGCCAATGAACCGCCTGCTTCAGGGTGATGTCGGATCGGGCAAAACGGTGGTGGCGATTCTGGCGGCAATTCTGGCGGTCGAAAACGGAGGACAGGCGGCGATTATGGTGCCGACTGAAATCCTGGCCGAGCAGCATTACAAGAACTGGAAAGAACCGCTGGCCAAAGCCGGAATATCATCCGGTCTCTTAATCGGTTCGATTAAGGCCAAGGGCAAAAGAGAGACCATCGCCGCTCTCGCCTCAGGTGAGATAAATATTATTTTCGGGACGCATGCGATTATCAGCAAGACGGTCGAGTTTTCCGATTTGCGGTTGGTCGTGATCGACGAGCAACATCGCTTCGGAGTTATGCAGCGCAGCAAACTGGCCGAGAAGGGAGATCAGCCCGACCGGCTGGTGATGACCGCCACGCCGATACCGCGCACTCTGGCGCTGACCTTGTACGGTGATCTCGATGTTTCCACTATCCCCGATATGCCGCCCGGGCGTCAGCCGGTAAAAACCGTCTGGCGATTTTCATCGGTGCTGGGAGATATTTATAAGTATATAGACGGCGAGATCGAAAAGGGAAATCAGGCTTTTGTCATCTTTCCTCTGGTGGAGAAATCGGAGAAACTGGATCTCAAGGCAGCCGAAGAGGGATATAAGGAACTGACAGAAAAAATCATGCCCCATCGGAAAATTGGCCTGGTGCATGGCCGGATCAAAGCCGACAAACGGGATGCCACGATTGAACAATTTCATGACCGCAAACTCGATGTTCTGGTGGCGACGACGGTCATTGAAGTCGGAATCGATATTCCGAATGCGGGGATATTGATTATTCAGCATGCCGAACGGTTCGGCCTGTCGCAGTTGCATCAGATGAGGGGGCGAGTCGGACGCGGAAGCCGCAGAGGTTTGGCGGTAGCGATAGCGTATCATCCGGTATCTGATATCGGGCGCCGGCGGATGGAATATTTCGCCTCGACCACCGATGGTTTTAAAATTGCCGAGGCCGATCTGGAGTTGCGCGGGCCGGGTGAATTCTTCGGTATCCGTCAGCATGGCCTGCCGGAGTTCAGGATTGCCAATCCGGTTACCGATCAGGAAATTCTGATCAGGGCCCGCGAATGGGCGGAGAAATTGTACAAGGAACATACCCGGGATGCGGAAAAGACGCGATTTTTGTTGAATCATACCGCCGTTTTTTCTAACTTGCAGGCTGATTTAATCGATGTGGCCTGATACGGCAGGGGCACATTCAGAATGGATTAAAAACCGAGCGGGAGATTTGAAATGCCGGATGATAAAGAACAAGTAAATCCTCTCTTTCTACAATTGGTCTTGTCGCTGCAATCAGCGGCATGGTATCAACTAGGCAAAACGATGTCGCCGATAACCGGGAAAATCGAGCGAAATCTGGATGAAGCCCGGGTCTCGATTGATTTACTGAATATGCTTCAGGAAAAAACCAAAGGGAATTTGCTGGGGGATGAAAAGAAGATTCTCGATAATACCGTCTATACTCTCCAGATGAATTATATCGATGAGTTGAATCAGGACAAGGAAAAGGAAACCGGTGCGTCGAGTGAACCCGAGGAAAAACCGGCCACCGATGAAGCCTCCGGCGGAGAGGATGAAAACGCCTCACCGGAAACTCCGGGCGATTAATAAGGTTTTGTCCGGCAATAATTTATAATACGCCCCTGGAGTTTAAAGAGCTTGCTTTTTGATGTTCTAAGACCTATTATTAGTAGTGGAAATGATGAAGGTTCCGGAAACGCAATACCGTAGTTTTATTGAGCAGTATGACGGACCGGTAAAGAAAAACGAGCGTTTGTCTGCCTATACTACATTTCGAACCGGTGGGGAAGCAGACCTTTTTATAGATGTTACCGACGCCGATCAATTGTCTCGAGTTGTCATTCTGGCGCGACGGATGGAGCTTCCTTTTTTTATCATCGGCGGCGGGAGCAACCTGCTGGTAAGCGATGCCGGGTATCGCGGTCTTATAATACGGAACTCTATAAGGCGGTTGGAGGTAAAAGATACCGACCTGTTTGCCGGAGCCGGAGAGTCTCTGGACGAGACGGTTGATTTTTCCACCACACGATCTTTGACAGGATTAGAATTTGCAGCCGGAATCTGGGGAACGGTTGGCGGTGCGATTTACGGTAATGCCGGCGCTTTCGGAAGCCAGATCGGAGCGGTCCTGAAGTATGCGGAGCTGGTAGATCCTGATGGAAACATCCGGATAGAGCAGAATCGGTATTTTCAATTTTCCTATCGGCACTCGATTTTGAAGGAAACTGACGAAACGATAGTATACGCCTGTTTGCAGATGGTATCGGGAGACCGGGAGGCGATCAGAAAGAGGACCGAGGAAATCCGCCAGTTGCGTACTCATAAACACCCGACGACACCATGCTCCGCTGGCTGTTTTTTCAAAAACATTGAGGACAGTAGTCAGCCGAACGGCAAGTTGGCGGCGGGAAAGCTTCTGGATGAGGTTGGAGCCAAGGATATGAGAGTCGGCGGGGCCGCGGTTTTCGGGGAACATGCCAATATTATTATCAATACCGGGCAGGCGACCTCGAAAGATATCAGGCAATTGGCCGATATATTGAAAGAGAAAGTTAAGAAGAAATTTGGCATAGAGTTGACCGAGGAGATAAGGTGCCTCGGGGAATTTTAACAGGAGGAGGTCTTATAGCCCATTTTTAAGAAGTAAACTTAACGCCTTGTGTGGTGGTTTATGGCCGTCAGGCGCTCAACATTTTTAATTTTACTCTCACTGGCACTCACCGTTGTGGTGTGTTTGCCGTGGCAGGTGTATGCCTCACCGCCTCAGTATAATCCCGGGTGGACATACACGTCCAATGTCTTTTCTCCTTTTCCCGCATTTGAACCGAAATTCATCAGTTCCATAACGCCAACCGTTTATATCCCGCTGGCAAAAATCGGTCGCGGCACTCCATATTCATTTGAATTCGATTATCCGGATTATTCCCTGACCTATACGCGCCGGATCAAGGGCGAAGAGATGATGATTCCGGTCACCACCGATCTCGATAAATTTGTCGATCGGCGGATCGAATTGAGTATCGCCAATACCTCCACCGACGTAGGCCGGCGATCGCTGGTTAAAGCCCAAAAAGACAAAGCCGGAGGATTGATCAACTTCACGATCCCGATTCGGTCGCGGGCCTTTGAATCGATTTTCGGCGAAGGCGGGGCCGGGCTGAAGGTCAACGGCCATCGTAAAATCTCATTTACCGGGCGTTCGAGTTGGACCGACGGTCAGGAAACGGCGTTTAATAAGCAATCCAAATTCCCGGTGCTCCAGATGGAGCAGATTTACCGTTTCGATATTGAAGGGACGATCGGATCAAAAATTAGCGTCAAGGTCAATCAGGATTCCCGCAACGATATCCCTCTGGCAAACCGTCTTATCCTTCGCTACAAGGGGGACGAGGATGATATTTTGCAGACCGTGGAGGCCGGTAATACAACTTTAAATTTGCCGCCGACGCAGTTCCTGGCTTATTCGACACGGGTTCAGGGGTTGTTCGGTATCAAGGCGACAGCGCGACTGGCCGACCTCGAAATCACCGCCATAGCCTCCCAGGAAAAGGGTTCGACCGAGACGATAGAAATCAGTTCCGGCTCCTCGGCCATGGCGACCAAGGTTATCCGGGATGTCGATTATAAGAAACGGACCATTTACGATCTGGGACGCCGGCCGTTGTATCGATCGCGCTCCGATTCCCTTTCCGAACCCGAAAAGTATGACTTCCTGCCGGGCGACAAAATCGTCAATGCCATCGTCTATCTCGATGACCTGACCACCGATCCCATTCGTTTCTCTCGCACCAATGCCATCTGTTATATCGATCCGACCGATACCGTCTCCGATGATCCGAACAGCGAATACCGCACATCGGGTTTCTTTGAAAAGCTCGATGAAGTCGACTATTATATTCAGGAAGATCAATATTACGTTCTGTTTCTAAGGTCGCTGGTGGGATATAACGATGTTATCGGCGTTTATATGGAGGTCAAGCGCAGCGACGGCACGATTGATACCATTGGCGATATTTCGGCCGAGCCGTTGAAACTGAAACTTATCAAACCGAAGGAATATACCTCCGTAAACCATCATGTCTGGGAATATGAATGGAAAAACGTTTATAACCTTGGCGGATCCAATATTGATGTCAGTCAGCTCGATATAAAGATTTATAAAGGCTCACCGATCAACAATCAGACACTCAATCCCGACGACCTTCCCCACCAGGAACCGCAAGGTATCGACTATCTTCGCATCTTCGGCCTGGATTTGGGGGATAATGACGGCGATCCACCAGCCGACAATGAAATCGACCGTAAAAGATTGGATTTGATAGATGCCAATCTCGGATATCTATTCTTTCCCAATCGGCATCCTTTTGATTCCCGTTTTTCTTACGTTACCGATCCCAATGGGGGAGATTCCATTTACCTGGTCGATTCGGTTCCCGAAATTTATAACAATACCTCGACGACGACGCAATTTTCTTCCAAGTATTATCTCGCCATAACCACGGAGGAGCGAGGTTCGTCGATGATCAATCTCAATGCGTCCAATATCATCGAAGGATCGGAAGTGATTACGGCCGGGTCGCAGCGGTTGGTTAAGGGAACCCATTACGAAATTGATTATGATTTCGGCCGGTTGACCCTTCTCAGCGATACTCTCGATGTCAATTCCAATTTGAGTATTATGTTCGAAAAGGCGCCCTTTTTCTCGCTGGAAAGAAAGACACTTCTGGGATCGCGAATAAAGTATGAGCCTCATCGCGATTTCAGGATCGGGACGACGCTTCTGTATAAATCGGACAAGTCGACCAGTCGCAAGCCGAAGGTAGGTGAAGAAACATCGAATATTCTCGTATGGGATGTCGATTTCAATTACCGCCGGGAAAATCCGATTTTTACGACGCTGGTCAATGCCATACCTTTTATTCGGGCATCGGCTAAATCGTATGTGCAACTGGGAGCGGAGGTGGCTCAGTCGCGACCTAATCCTAATGTCGACGGCCAGGTGTACATTGATGATTTTGAAGGGTCCAAAGACAGTTATTCGCTGGGTATCCTGAGAACCAACTGGAGACATGCCTCTAAGCCGACAGTGATAATTGACTCATTGTCGGAAAAAGGTCATGTCGCCTGGTTCAATCCGTTCGATCCGACCCCCATCGAGGAAATATGGCCCAATCGGGGCGTCGGTACCGGTGAGAGTGGCAATACGAATATTCTCAAAGTCGTATTTAAGCCGGTCAATCACAAATTTATACAGGACACCATCAATAATATAATCGATTCATCGACCGTCGAAATCGACCAGGCCGAGTCCTGGGCCGGGTTTATGCGCAATATGCCGTCCGGGGCGGTGAGCCAGATTCAAAACGCCCAGCTTTTGGAAATGCGTCTCAGGGGTAATGCCGGTATCATGCATATCGATCTCGGTAGAATAACCGAGGATATCGACGGTAACGGCATGGTCAACAACGAAGATATTGACGGTTACCGTATCCTCGACGATAACGAGGATGTGGGACTTGATTTATTACCCGATGAGAAGGAATTCGGGTATGATACGACGATTACGACCCCGCAAGATCCGGCAGGTGACAATTATGTATACAGCGGACCTTACAATTTCGATATTTGGAAAATAAACGGGACGGAGGGCAATGCGGTCGATCCCGACGGCGGGCAATACCCCGATACCGAGGACCCTGACCTGGATGGTCTGGAAACGGTCAACAGCTATTATTCCTACCGGATCGATCTCTCCGATACGACCGATTTCTACGAGGGTTTCTATGTTGAGGGTACCCGGGATACTTCAACCGATTGGCGCACGATTCGAATTCCGTTAAGAGATTATCTGGCTATAGATACCGTAGTCGGCGATCCGTCGTGGAGCAATATCTGGTATGCGCGCATCTGGTTCGATTCTTTGTATGAAGACTTTCCTGATGATTCGATCATAGTCGATATCGCCGCGATAGAAATGCTCTCGACCACCTGGGCCGATTCCTTTGTCGTCGCCGATTCGCTACGCAGCGGTCCCGTCAGTTTTGATGTGGCGGTAGTCAACAACGAGGTCAATGAAAATTATTATCCGCCGCCGGGAGTTGAGGGTTTCTATGATCAAACCCGGGATGTGGTCGAGGCCGAGCAGTCGCTGAATATGATTTTCGATGGGCTCAATGCGGGAATTGATGTCTATTCACCCGATTCCGGAATTGTGCTTGCCTCAGATACCGGTCTGGCGGTACGAAAGTTTTTCCGGTCGATGAATTTCATGGGTTATGGACAACTGCATGCGTATGTCTACGGCAAAATCAAAGATGAAGATTCCGTGCTTTTCTTTTTCCGCATGGGGTATGATAAAGACTCTTATTACGAATATCGGACGCTGGTCAAGCCGGAATGGCATGCTGATAATCATATTATCATCGATTTCGCCGAGATCACCGGTCTTAAGGCAAAACTGATCAACGATCGCCGAGACGGACTCGATTCATCGCTGGTGCGTTATGACTCGGCAAGTAAGTACCTCGTTAAAATAAAACCGTCAGGATCGGACCCGACCCTGACACGGATTCAGTATTTCTCGATGGGGGTGGTAAACCTCGATACCGCTAAAACGGTGAAAGGGGAGATATGGGTTGACGAGTTGCGCCTGACCGATGTTCGTGACGACGTCGGCATAGCGGGACGATTCTCGGTCAGCGGCAACATGTCCGATCTGGGAAACTACAGTTTCAGTTATTCGACGCAGGATGCTTATTATCGAGGCGTGTCATCGGCGACCAAAGGCGGAGCGTCCAATAACCTCGGGTCGGGGCAGACGAGGAAGAATTATTCTTTCAGTGGTTCGGTGAAGCTCGATAAGTTTTTCCCGCGCGCATTGGAAGTGCAATTGCCGGTCAGTATAAACTGGTCGCAGAGCGTTCAAGAACCGCTTCTTCGGTCCGGTACTGATATCGTGGTGCCGGAAGAACTGAAGGGTGTGGAAACCGCTGTAACAATAACCAAGGGATTTCGAATATCCGAGAAATTTAACAAAAAAACTAAAAATCCACTTTTTACCTTTCTGCTGAACCGGCTGGGGTCCAGTTTCAGCTATAACATTACCCAAGGTCATTCGGCGACGCAACCGATGTTTATGCGGGAGCGGTATGACGCCAAGGCAAGCTTTAATCTTAGCATGAAAAAGCCGCCGTCGATTACACCTCTGACATGGCTGGGTATGCTCAAGATTCCTTTCGGGCTCCCCAAGACAAGATTTTACCTGTATCCCACGCGGCTTGATTTCTCGGGTTCATTTGCCGGCTCATTTTCGCAATCGATCAACCAGAATAGCGCCAACCCGTCGACCAGCAAGAAGGATTTTCGTGGCAGCATGAACATGAATTTCAAAATTATCGATGGGTTGTCCGGGTCGTATAATTTCAACACCGCTCGCGATATGCGGGATCCCAATACGGTCAAATTCTCATTCAATCCCAAGAAATTCAAACTGGGTGTCGAACAGAGCTACAAACAGTCTTTCCGGGCCAATTATACCCCGGACCTTTTCAAATTCCTGACACACAAATTCGATTATTCGGCATCATATGGTGACACCTACCGCAACGGCCGGGATTCAACCTTTATCCATAGCGTAAATTCCAAGGTGACCGCCAATGTTAGCCTCAGTTTCAAGCATCAATCGCTGATAGGTTCCAACCGTTCCGGGCAGAGCCGGGGAATCGGTGATAAAGAAGATTCAACTTCATCCATATTCGACGGCTTTGGCCTGGTTTTGAAAGGTATCAGATATATTACCGATGCGATCAAACCGGTCTCCGGTAAGATCGGGACCGGCCGATCGTTATCCTTCCCGGGGTTGGCCGACAAAGCCTCGATACCATTCCGGTTCGGAATCACCGATGATCCTGGTGTGGAGAATGTGAATACGACGGCAACGACGGTACGAGCCTCCAAATCTACAACAAGATCATTATCGGCCAGTTCGGGAGTGTCCTTGTTTGCCGGAATAAGCGCCGATGTTTCCTACGGGCGCAATACCAAGGAGACATTTACCTCCACGCCAACCAAAACGATTTCCGAAAAATGGCCGGATGTGAAATTCAACCTGCGGTCGATCAAAGGTTTATGGTACGTGGGGAAAGTTATGAATGCCCTTTCGCCGTCCTCGAGTTTCAATCGAACAAAAAATACCAAACGGCGTACCAATCAGCCCTTCCCCTCGGAGTTGAGTGAGAAGCAGGCCTTTGCGCCGCTAATTTCCTTTACTATCAATCCTATGAGGTCAATGCGATCATCGGTGCGTTATGAAACGAGTTCATCGACCAATACTCAGATCAGTGAAACTTCCGGTCAGGAAACCAATATTACCCGGCGCAGTTCTCAAAGCATGGCTTTCAGTTGGTCCTATTCTTTCCGTAATCCTTCAGGAATCAGTCTGCCGCTACTCGGACGATTGAAATTCGAATCGAATTTGTCGGTTACCATCGATGTGACATACCGCAAAAGCAAGGGCGAGTCGGCCAATTCCAAATCGGATTTTGACTTCCTGCCGACCGAGGATAAAACCAGTCTGGCTATTCGTCCCAGCGCCAACTACAGTTTCTCATCGACAGTCAAAGGCGGTGTCTCCGGCCGTTGGCAGGATTCCAACGATATTCGTACGCGGCGGAAATCGCATACCCGTGAGTTACAGATTTGGGTTGAGCTACGATTCTAATTAAAAACAGTTTGACAAACTGGCGGCGGCGGGTATTTTGGCTTTTATGACGAAAACATCCATATTCAGGCGAATCGGCAGATTTTGCGTCATTATCCCGCTTGGGTTATCTCTGCTTCTGCCGGCATGCCGCAGCGAAAGAGCCATCCCCGATTTTGACGCCGCCCGGACCTTTGAATTGCTCCTTAGTCAAACCGATCTCGGGCCGCGCAATCCCGGTTCGGTCGGATGGCATCAATTCCAGACGCTTCTGGCAGCGCATCTCGATTCGCTGAATATAAAGTATGAAAAGCAGGCGTTCGATTATTATGACTATTTAACCGGCGATACCCTGCATCTGGTCAACTGGATCGCAAGCCTGAACTCCGCCGCACCGAAACGAATATTGGTGGCCGCTCATTATGACTGCCGTCCTCGCGCCGAATACGATCCCGATCCGAACCGGCGAGAGGAACCGATTATCGGAGCCAATGACGGCGCCGCGGCTACCGCCGTGTTGATGCATCTGGCTGAAATATTGACATCCTATCCTCCTCGCATCGGGGTTGATCTTATCTTCTTCGATGGCGAAGATTACGGTCCTCCGGGGCGAAACGATCAGTACTTGATTGGCTCGACCTACTTTGCCAGCCATGAGCGTAGAACCTATGAATACGGGCTACTGCTGGATATGATCGGCGACCGCGACCTGCAAATATATCGAGAACGACTTTCGGAACGGTACGCCAAAGAAATTAATGACAAAGTATGGAATGCCGCCGCGCGGCTGGGCCTGCCGCAGTTTATTGACAGTGTCAAGCATGATATCCTCGACGATCATGTCCCGCTGATCGCGGCCGGTATCCCGACGGTCGATATAATTGATTTCGAATACCCTCATTGGCATACGCATGCCGACACCCCGGATAAATGCGATACCGTTTCGCTGTCGGCTGTCGGTCGCGTGGTTTTGGATGTGATCTATGGCGAATAAAAAGTCATTATCGTTTGAATCCTTGAGAGATTTCCCTTCGGTGGAAATTTTGGCCGGGCACGATGCGCTGATGCCCTATCTGGATATCTTAACACGCCCGCTGGTGGTGGAAACCGTGAAAACGGTCATCGCCGATCTTAAAAAACAGTTTAAGGACGGCGAAAAGTCGGTAACCGAGGCCGGTCTGTTGGCAGCGGTGACTTCCCAGCTTGATCGTTTGATGACATTGAATCTTGAGGCGGTTATCAACGGCAGCGGGATCGTGATTCACACCAATTTGGGACGATCTCCCATATCGGAAGAGATGATAACCAGGGCTCTGGCGATGACCACCGGCTATAGTAATCTTGAATTTAACCTGGCAACCGGCAAGCGAGGTAAGCGGGGAATATTGGTCGAAAAGCTCCTGGCGACATTGTGCGGGACCGAAAGCGGTACTATCGTCAACAATAATGCGGCGGCGTTGTTTGTTATTCTCAATACGCTGGCCAATCGCCGGCAAGTGATTATCTCCCGAGGGGAACTGGTGCAGATCGGAGGGGGGTTCAGGATACCCGATATCATGGCCCGTTCGGGTGCACGTCTGGTTGAGGTCGGGACCACCAATCGCACCACGCTGGAAGATTACGCCGAGGCTGTCAGCGATAAGACCTGCATGATCCTCAAGGTTCATCGATCCAATTTTACGCAGGAAGGATTCGTCGAGGAGACACCGTTGCCGGAACTGGCCGCGTTATGCCGGAAACATGGCGTAATCCTGACGCATGATCTTGGTTCGGGGTTGTTCGCTTTTCCGCCGGGGATCAAGATCACCGGCGAGCCGGATGTGCATGAATCGGTGCGTGCCGGGGCCGACCTGACCTGTTTTTCCGGCGACAAATTACTCGGCGGTGTTCAGGCCGGTTTGATTGCGGGACGTGCCGATCTGGTGACCAAAATTAAAAAGAATCCTTTACTCCGGGCTCTGCGGTGCGATAAGATGGTGTTTTCGATAACAACCCAGGTGTTGGCCGCGTATCTTAAGGGAACTCAGTTTGAAGATATCCCCATCTGGAGGATGATCAATATACCGGTGACGGAATTGAAAAAACGGGGAGAGGCGATCCAAAAAGCATCCCCGGACAAAGATATGGTGCTGGTGGCGACTGAAGCCTACCTGGGTGGAGGTACTACTCCGGGGCAGACAATACCATCGCTGGCCTTATCCTTGAGGTCGAAAATCAGCCCGACCTCGCTGGCAAAACAATTCAGGTCCTATTCCCCGCCGATAATCGGTCGGGTTGACAAGGAGGATTTCCTCATAGATCTGCGAACGGTGCCGCCGGAAAAAGATCAACTGCTGATTGAGGCGGTCGGGAAGATAGTGAAATAAATATGTTTGTTCTTGGTACTGCGGGACATATCGACCACGGCAAATCATCCCTGATAAAAGCGATGACCGGTATCGATCCGGATCGGTTACCGGAAGAAAAAGAACGCGGGATGACTATCGACCTCGGTTTTGCCTGGCTGTCATTGCCTGACGGCAGCGAAATCGGCCTGGTCGATGTGCCGGGGCATGAACGATTCGTCCGCAATATGGTAGCGGGTGCCGGAGGGATCAATGCCGCGATGCTGGTGATCGCCGCCGATGACGGCTGGATGCCGCAAACCCAGGAACATTTCGATATTCTCAATCTGCTGGAAATAAAACATGGCCTGGTGGCGGTGACCAAAACCGATCTGGTCGAACCGGATTGGCTCGAGTTGGTACAGGCCGATGTGAAGACCCGTCTTACGGGGACCTTTCTTGAGAATGCTCCGGTGGTGCCGGTGTCATCTGAAACCGGTGAAGGTGTCGAAAATATTATCCAGGCGATTACGGAGATTTCGCAGGAGCTTAAGGCAGTCGAGGATATCGGCAAAGCGCGATTGTTTATCGACCGATCATTTGTCCTGACCGGAATCGGGGTAGTCGTGACCGGCACCAGCCGGGGGGGCGGTTTTTCGGCCGATACCGATGTGTATCATTTTCCCAGCGGCGATCGGATCAAAATTCGAGCCTTGCAATCGCATGCGCGCAAGGTGGATCATATGGGAGCCGGAACCCGGGTGGCGATTAACCTGACCGGAGTCGATCGTTCGGAAGTCAAGCGAGGGCAGGTGATCACCGGTTTTGAATATAAAGCGCGCCCGACCTTTTTTGCCGGATGGATAAAAAATCTCAGCAATTCCGGCATCGCGCTCAAGGAGGGCCGCAAAGTATTAATCATTCTCGGCACGTCTGAAACCGAGGCGATAATCCGTCCCTTCGATGATAAGGGGATAGGTCCGGGCCAGAGCGGTCTGGCCATTTTCAAGACAGTCGATCCGCTGGCGGCATTTGTTTCCGATAATTTCATTCTCCGTCTGCCAACCCCGCAGATGACAGTCGGCGGAGGGCGGATATTGGACCTTCTCGATCATTACCCCCGCCGCAAGGATCTGTCGGCGCTGACCGAGAACCTGATGCGCCGCAGAGAGGGCGGGGTCGAAGAGATTATTCTTACGGAACTGGACAAAAGATTTTTTTGGCCTGTGTCAGGTCTTTTACGGCATTCCGGTTTCTCAGCCGAACAGATCGGGGATACGGTCAGTCGGTTGATCGATGACAACAAGGTGATTCGTTTCGAAGATTCTGTGGCCTTGGGAAGTAAAGTATCGGAGAGGCTGACCGGTATCGTCCGCGAACTGGAAAAGACGCACAAGCATAAATCACACCTCAAGGGATTAACCGCCGAGGAACTGTCGCGTCGTCTGAAATTCGGAGATCTGGAACAATTCGTTTTCCTGCTCAGATACTTCGAGAGTATATCATCGGTGGGACGGACCCTGCAATTCTACCATATGCCCGATTTTATTCCGGAACTGGATAATAAAATGAAAGACGAGGCCGAACGGATTATGGCCGAAGTCGAAAAAGCCGGGCACAGTTACCTTTCTTACGATGATATCGAATCGCGGTTTGCCGGTAGTCGGCGAACGGTCATCTTTCTGAGGGATGAGGGTCGGCTCAATACCATCGGTAATCAATTCGTGATGACCGGCGCTCTCTGGAAGGAAATAACAGCCTTTATCGAAGAGAAACTTGAAACCCATGGGAAATTAACGGTCGCTGAATTTCGTGATCGTTTCGGTTCGAGTCGCAAATACGCCCTGCCGGTTCTGGAAAACCTTGACCGTCTCGGTATGACCCGCCGGGATGGAGATTTCCGCATCAAAGGAGCCCGCTACGATGAACGCCATCTTTTATAATGCCCGGGTCTATCCTCAGTATCCCACCCGAAAACGCCCCACAATAGTTGTTATCAAGGGTAATAAAATAGCTGCCTTAGGCGACAACCTGTCTTTTTTCAAGTCTCAGTATCCATCATATCGTCTGGTCAATCTCAAGGGGCGGGCGGTTACTCCCGGATTGGTTGACAGTCATACTCATTTTCATTTCTGGGCGGCAACTCTGGATACGGTCCATCTCGACGGAACGGCGACCTTTGGTGATGCCTTGCATCGGATAAAGAGGTTTGCGGAAAAGCATAAAACCGATAAATGGATCACCGGCGACGGATGGTCGGCCGACCGCTGGGAGGAGTATCATCTTCCGACCGCGGCGGAATTGGACCGTGTTACCGGGAAACGTCCGGCCGCTTTTTTCAGCAAAGATCAGCATATAATGTGGGTCAATTCTCGGGCGCTGGAGCTGGCCGGTATTAATAAATCATATAAGGTCCCGGAGGGAGGCAGGGTTGATCGCGATCCGGTGACCGGCAAACCGACCGGTATATTACGGGAGATACCCGGTTATTTTCCGGTTGTCAAGTTGATGAGCCGTCCCGATCCGAAAAAACTTGATCGAGCATGGAGGATAGCGACCCGGACTGTTTATGAACGAGGGGTGACCGGTTTTCATTCGGTTGACCTCCCTGAGGCATGGACCTATTTTCAGAAGCTTCATAAGCAAAAGAAACTGGGATTTCGCGTTCACTATTACTTCCCGGTGGCGATGCTCGATGAATTGATAGCCAAAAAGGTTATGACCGGCCAGGGGGATGAGACCCTGCGGGTCGGCGGAGTAAAAATATTTTCCGACGGATCGCTGGGCGCCCAGACCGCCCTGATGAAGAAACCTTATCAAGGCAAACGAACCGGAACCGGAGTGCAGGTTATCAGCGTCGGAGATCTGAAACGGATGGTGGGGAAAGCAGCAAGAAATAATCTCGCCTGCGCCATTCATGCCATCGGCGACCAGGCGGTGGCCAATGTTATCAGCGCTTATGAATCGGCGCCCAAAAAGGATCATTTGAGGCACCGGATCGAACATCTGCAGATTATTTCCCGAGGCGATATTCCCCGTTTGAAAAAGACCGGCGCGGTCGCCTCAATGCAGCCGAGCCATTGCCCGTCGGACCGCCAACTGGTGGCCGAATATTGGGGCCGGCGAGGCCGGAATGCCTATATTTTTAAGACTCTGTTAAAAACAAACATCCCCCTTACTTTTGGTTCGGACTGCCCGATCGAACCGCTCGATCCGATTGCCGGGGTCCATGCCGCTGTTAACCGCAATGGCTACGGGGAGCGGGGGGGACGGTTCTATCCTGAAGAATCTCTTACGGTTGCTCAGGCGGTAAACGGGTTTACGACCGGGCCGGCCTATACCGCCGGACGGGAGGATTTCTCAGGCAAAATCGCCCCCGGATTTCAGGCCGACCTGACTATTTTCGATGACAATATCTACACCATGCCGCCCTCGCAGATATACCGGGCACAAGTCGCCGCGACTGTTTTTGATGGGAAAGTGGTGTATCACAACGGCTTGGTAAAAGGCTTGCGTTAGAGCCGAGGCGGACGCCAAAAGCTGTATCTACGGTCAATTCATAAAAATTAAGGCGTTCCGACAAAAATATTAGCGTAATCATTTGCGGTTTCGTATCTTTTTTTTTGCCGCCCTTTGTGGGCGGCAATTTTTGTTTTGATTTTGGATTTCAATTGCTCTAAGTTGTAGACTTAATCTCCGATCAGATAAGGAGCCGGTGTCATGGCAAAGACTAAAGAGGATATCCTCAAACAGATCGACGAGGCGGGAGTCCGGTATATCCGATTGTGTTTTACCGATGTTCTGGGCCGTTTGAAAGGCCTTGCCCTGACCCGACCCGAAATCGAGGAGGCGATTGACAGCGGCCAGGGGTTTGACGGTTCCTCAATTGAAGGCTTTGTTCGGATCGAGGAATCCGATTTAATGGCGGTTCCGGATCTGAGATCGTTCAGAATTTTCCCGTGGCGTATAGGTGATGAAAAAGTGGCCATGATGTTCTGCGATATTCAGACGCCCGAGGGCAAGCCGTATGATCGCGATCCACGCTATATTCTTCGTAAGACCCTCAAAAAGATCGAGAGTAAAGGGTGGACATTCAATACCGGGCCTGAGATTGAGTACTTCTATTTCAAGGACGATCATAAGCCGGAGATAATCGATAAGGGCGGGTATTTCGATTATGGCACCGTCGATATCAGTACCAAGCTACGGAAGAAAACGGTCCGCGCCCTCGAAGATATCGGCATCATGGTGGAATGTTCTCATCATGAAGTGGCGCCATCGCAGCAGGAGATCGATCTGAAGTACAGGGATGCGCTGGTGATGGCCGATTTCGCACAGTTATATAAATTTATTGTCAAGGAAAAGGCTCAGGAGAATGGGTACTATGCGACCTTTATGCCCAAACCGTTGTTCGGTGAGAACGGTTCGGGGATGCATTGTCATATGTCGATTTTCGAAAACAGCCATAATCTCTTTTTCGACAGCGACGCTCCGTATCAGCTCTCGGCTATGGCGCGCCATTTTATGGCCGGGATACTGAAGCATATTCATGAATTCACCCTGATCACCAATCAATGGGTCAACAGTTATAAACGGCTTGTCGCCGGCTATGAAGCGCCCGTTTATATCTCATGGGGGCGGCGCAATCGTTCCTCGCTGGTCAGGGTTCCGATGTACCGAGTGGGGAAAGAAAAGGCGACCCGGATTGAACTCCGTTCCCCCGATCCGGCCTGCAATCCGTACCTGGCTTTTGCCGCCATGCTCACCGCCGGCTTGAAAGGCGTCGAAGGAAAATATGAATTGCCCGATCCTATCGAGCAAAATATTTTCGATATGACTCCATCCGAACGGGAGAAGTTGAATATAAAGTCGCTTCCCGGGACGCTGGAAGAGGCGATCAACGCCACCGAGAAATCGGAATTGGTGCGTGGCCTTCTGGGCGACAAAATGTTCGCCAAGTTCCTCGAAAACAAGCGGATCGAATGGGATCAGTACCGCACCTGCGTGACCGAATATGAAATAGATAAATATATGTCAATGTTGTAACCTTCGGGCCCGCCCGAATGATGATAAAAGATTATAGAGAGCTAACAGCCGCCGAGATTGTCAGGCGGATCAGAGCCGGGCAATTGAAAGCGGTCGATCTGGCCGAAACCGCTTTGCAATTGGCCGACAGCGAGGGTCGGCGTCTCAATGCCGTCATCACGCTGTGTCATCAAAAGGCTATTTCCCAGGCTGAACAAATAGATCAAAAAGTCGCGTCAGGAAACGAACTACCGCTTCTGGCAGGGGTGCCGGTGATCGTTAAAGACAATATCGTCTACTCCGGATATCCAACCACATGCGGCAGCCGAATTCTCGAAAACTATATTTCGCCGTATGACGCCACCTGCATAAAAAAACTGGAAGAAGCCGGAGCGGTGATTATTGCCAAGGCGAACATGGATGAATTCGCCATGGGATCATCGAATGAAAACAGCGCCTTCGGACCGGTTAAAAATCCGGTTCGTGACGATCTTGTTCCCGGAGGATCATCGGGCGGATCGGCGGCGGTGGTCGCGGCCGGGATTGTTCCGATTGCTTACGGCTCCGATACCGGCGGATCGGTCCGTCAACCGGCTGCCCTGTGTGGCGTTGTCGGACTGAAGCCGACTTATGGCGCGGTTTCCCGCTATGGTTTGATTGCCTTTGCGTCATCCACCGACCAGATCGGGCCGCTGGCGAGGAATGTCGCCGACTGTGCTCTTGCTTATGAGGCGATAGCAGGTTTTGATCCGAATGATAGCACCTCAGCCGAGTTTGATCATCCTCCTTATTCAAAGTCTATCGAAAAGTTATCGACAAAGAAACCGCGTATAGGTATTCCGTTGGAGTATGTCTCTGAAGGGATAGATGACGAAGTACGAACCATGATTGATAAGACTATCGAAAAAGTTGATGCGGCTGGCTATGAAATCGAAAAGATATCGTTGCCACATACTGAGTATGCTGTGTCTGCTTATTATATGATCGCCAATGCCGAGGCGTCGGCCAACCTGGCCCGTTATGATGGTGTCAGGTATGGTCGGTCGGCAGGCCGGGAGCAGGGGCTCGATACGATGTATAGCGAGACACGAAGCGAGGGGTTCGGGACAGAAGTTAAACGGCGGATAATGCTGGGGACGTTTGCTCTGTCGGCTGGATATTATGAGAACTATTACCGGAAGGCTCAGAAGGTCCGGGAATTGATAAAAATTGATTTTGATAAAGCATTCGATTCGGTCGATCTGATTCTTGCCCCAACTTCTCCGACCGCAGCCTTTGGGGTCGGTGAGAAGTCCGGCGATCCGCTTCAGATGTATCTGTCCGATATCCTGACGGTACCGGCCAATCTGGCCGGTATTCCGGCGATGTCGATTCCTTGCGACAGGACAGCGGATGGGCGGCCGATTGGATTGCAGATTATGGCACCGGCATTCGGAGAGAAAAAATTGTTAACCGTAGCCGGACAAATAGAACAAATGATAGGATATAATTATGCCTGAAATCAAAGTTGGCGAAGTCACGCTTTATTACGATGATCAAGGATCGGGTGATCCGATCGTTTTCCTGCATGGTTTCACTCTCGACCGGCGCATGTGGCGGCGGCAGATGGAATATTTCTCCCCGAAATACCGGGTGATAGCTTACGATTCGCGCGGACACGGAAAATCATGTTGTCCCGAGTCGGGTTATTCGCGGGGGGACCGGGTCGAGGATTTGCGCAATTTTACAAAGGGGCTGCATCTGGATAAGTTTCACCTGGTCGGTCTGTCGATGGGGGGCGCCACGGCATTGGGGTATGCGATAGATTATCCCGAGACGCTGATGTCGTTGACGCTGGTTGATACCGCCGCCGGGGGATACAGTCCGCCTCCGAAATATAGAGATTTCCGGGAACAAGCGATGACCATCGGGGTGGAAAAAACCAAACGACTCTGGATCAGGTCGACCCTGTTTTATTATATCAATCGCAATGAAGAGTTGCGGCAGGAGTTGAAGGAAATCATCTCAGGCCATTGCGGACTGTTATGGCTCGATCCGAAACGGGGCAAATATAAAGATCGCGACGATGTCACGCTGGCCGATGGAATCAAGCTCCCGACCATGATCTTTGTCGGCGATAAGGACCGTTTTTTTATTCCGCTGGCGAAAATCCTCCATGAGAAAATCGCCGATTCGGAAATCGATATTGTGCCCGACGTCGGGCATATGCTGAATATGGAAGCGCCGGAAAGATTCAATTTCAGATTTGAACAATTTCTTGAAAGAGTGGTGTCAAAAAGTAAAGACTGATGGATACTGTGGATAAAATCGGGTATGAGGCGGTTATCGGGCTGGAGGTGCATGCTCAACTGCAGACTCAATCCAAAATGTTTTGTGGCTGCGGTATCGTATTCGGGGCCGCGCCCAACAGCCTGACCTGCCCGGTATGCCTGGGGCATCCCGGCGCTCTGCCGGTTCTAAATAGGCGTGCCGTCGAATACGCCGTCAAGATGATTCTGGCGGTCGGCGGCGAGGTACGGAAACATTCGATTTTCGCCCGCAAAAACTATTTTTATCCCGATTTGCCGAAAGGATACCAAATATCGCAGTATGATTCACCGATCGGGCTTGGCGGTTCGATACAAATCGAATTGCCTGAATATTCTCGCGATATCGAATTGATCGGGATTCACCTTGAAGAAGATGCCGGGAAGTCGATTCATCCCGAAGGCGGGGAAGGGGAGACCAAAATCGACCTGAATCGCTGTGGCGTACCGCTTCTCGAAATTGTCACCCGACCGGATATTCGCAGCCCGCAGGAGGCTCATCGTTTTCTGTCGAAGCTGAAACTGATCATGCAATATCTTAAGATTTGTTCCGGCGATATGGAAAAGGGTGCTCTCCGTTGCGATGCCAATATTTCGCTCAGGCGCAGGGGGGAAAAGTCTTTCGGAACGAGGACGGAATTGAAGAATCTGAATTCCTTTCGAGCGGTGGAGCGGGCGCTTGCTTATGAGATTAAAAGGCACGCCGCGATTCTGGATGCAGGCGGCAAGGTGATTCAAGAAACGCTCCTTTGGAATGATGACGATCAGAAATCGGAAGCGATGCGTGGCAAAGAAGAGTCGGAAGATTACCGTTATTTCCCTGAGCCGGATTTGATCCCGATCAAACTGGAACAATCTTGGATCGATGAAATAAAATCTGATCAGCCGGAGCTTCCGGATGCCAGAAGGGAACGGCTGGCTAAAGAATATGATATTACTTCATACGACGCCGGTGTTTTAACCGGGTCGAACGAATTGGCTGATTATTTTGAGGCCGTGGCGGCGCAAGTTGAGGACACGAAACGGGTAGCTAATTGGTTGATGGTAGATGTGTTGCGGGAGATTCATGAACGAAAACTTGAGGTGGGTGAATTTTTTATTACACCAAACATGCTGGCGGAGTTGCTTTGCAGCCTGGAATCAGATATAATATCGGGCAAAATGGCCAAAGAGATTTTCAGGGAAATGGCCGCAAGCGGGAAAAGTGCCGGGGCAATAATTGAAGAGCAGGATCTGAGGCAGATCAGCGACAGTACAAAATTGACAGCAGTGATTGAAGAGATAATAACGCAGGAAGCGATCCAAGTTCAAAAGTATCGAGAGGGCAAAAGGCAATTGTTCGATTTCTTTGTCGGGCAGGTGATGAAGGCGACCAGCGGGAAGGCCAATCCTGAGATGGTTAATAAATTGCTCAAGGAGAAACTGGATGGCTGACAAGCTTCGTTTGGCGGTGTTTGCATCCGGTTCCGGGTCCAACCTGCAATCGATAATTGATAGCTGCCGGAGCGGTTCTATTCCCGGCGAAGTCGTCCTGGTGATATCTAACAAAAAGGACGCCTATGGGCTGGTTCGCGCCGAGAAAGCCGGAATCGACCGCCATCTCTTCCTGAGAAAAAGCTTTTCCGACAGTGATACGGCCGGCCACCATCTCCTGGGAATCCTGAACGAGCATGGCGTAGATATGATTGCTCTGGCCGGATATTTAAGAAAGCTTCCGCCGGTGGTGATAAAAGCTTACCGCCATCGTATCGTAAATATCCACCCGGCTTTGTTGCCTAAATTTGGCGGCAAGGGAATGTATGGTATGCGAGTTCACCGGGCGGTAATTGAGGCAGGCGAAAAGGAATCCGGCGCAACTATTCATTATACGGACGAAATCTACGACCACGGGCAGATCATTGAACAGGAAAAGATACCGGTTTATCCCGACGACACGCCGGAAACGTTGGCCGCACGGGTACTCGAAGTGGAACATCAGTTATATCCGCGGGTTATAAAGAGCCTGGCGGAGAAAATACTTAAGGAGAGAAAACAATGAAGGAAGTACTGACCACCGATATAAAAGAATTCCCCCTTTCATGGCGGGGAAAAGTCCGAGATATTTATGACCTGGGCGATCGGCTGTTGTTTATCGCTACCGACCGGGTATCGGCCTTCGATGTGGTCATGCCGAACGGTATCCCGGGAAGGGGAAAAGTCCTCACCGCGATCTCGGTGTTCTGGTTCGATTTCCTCAAGGACGTTATCGACAATCACATGATCACGGCGGACATAGAAGAATATCCCGACGAATTGAAGAAATACGCCGAGGTTCTTGAGGGTCGGTCGATGATCGTTAAAAAGGCAAAACGAGTCGATGTCGAATGTATCGTTCGGGGATATATCTCCGGTTCGATGTGGAAGGAATATAAGAAAGCTCGCGCCGAAGGCAGCTCCACCCTGCATAATATCGAATTTCCCGATGACCTCAAAGAATCGGATAAATTGCCACAATCGATTTTCACTCCCTCGACCAAGGCCGAGGAAGGGCATGATATCAATATCTCGTTTGAAAAGATGGTCGAGATGGTCGGTCCGGAAACGGCGGCTCTGTGTCGGGACAAATCGCTTGAGGTCTATACCAAAGGGGCCGAATTCGCTTTGACTAAAGGGATCATTATCGCCGATACCAAGTTTGAATTCGGGTTTGATGGAGAAAAGTTGATGATTATCGACGAGGTCATGACGCCCGATTCGTCACGCTTCTGGCCGATGGATAAATATCAGCCGGGACAATCGCAACCATCATTTGACAAACAGATCGTTCGCGATTATCTTGACACGCTCGATTGGAACAAAACCGCCCCGGGTCCGGAGCTTCCGGATGAGGTGGTACAAAAGACGCTAAGGAAGTACCAGGAAGTGGTCGCGCGTTTGACCGACTAATGGAGGGAGACAATGGAAGATTTGGTGAAAATAAAGCGGGCGCTGATTTCAGTTTCGGATAAGACGGGTCTGATTGAACTGGCTCAAAAACTTGATGAACTCGGTGTCGAGATAATTTCAACCGGCGGCACCCTGGCGAAGCTGAAAGAGGCCGGTGTTCATGTCATTTCGATCGCCACTTTTACCGGTGCCCCGGAAATTCTGAACGGACGGGTCAAGACACTCCATCCCAAGGTGCATGCCGGGATTTTGTACAAACGTGACAATGACGATCATCTGGCCGAAATGTCGCAGCAGGAATACAAACGGATCGACCTGGTGGTGGTCAATCTTTATCCTTTCGAACAGACTCTGGCCGACCCCAATTCTACTCATAATGACAAGGTTGAGAATATCGATGTCGGCGGTCCGACGATGGTCCGCGCTGCGGCCAAAAACAGCGACAGCGTTGCGGTGGTCACCGAACCGACCGATTATGCCGGGATAATCAAGGAGTTGTCCGAAAACGAAGGCGCCTTAACTCTGGAAACACGGAAAAACCTTACAAGCAAGGCCTTCGCCCTGACAGCCCGCTATGATAGCGCCATTTCCGGTTATTTCTCCGGGACGGCCAAGCCGGTTTCGTCAACCGATGACAGCGGCGGAGAAAATAGATTCGGTCTCGGATTCCGAAAAGTCCAGGATATGAGATACGGTGAGAACCCGCATCAGTCGGCGGCGTTTTATCGTCTGAAAGGGTATGAAGGACCGACGCTGGCCGATGCCGTGCAGCATGCCGGCAAGGAACTTTCATACAACAATATTTCCGATATCGACGCGACTCTGGATATGATCCTCGATTATGCCGATCCGTTCGCGGCGGTGGTCAAGCATGCCAATCCTTGCGGAGCGGCGGCGGCTGATAATATTGCCGATGCCTATCAAATGGCATATGAAACCGATCCTCTGTCGGCCTTCGGTTCGATTATCGGATTGAATCGGATCGTCGATATGGAGGTGGCGCCCCTTCTACACAAAACGAAATTTGTCGAATGTATTCTGGCTCCCGGATTCACCGATGAAGCGCTGGCGTTGCTCAGGAAGAAAAAACAGCGTCGTTTGCTGTCGCTTCCGGCGATAGCGGAAAATCTGCCGACCACAGACAAGGTTTTCAAATATGTCCGGGGCGGAATTCTGGTGCAGGAACGAGATAATCTGGATCTGGATCCGGGACAATTGACAATTCCGACCAAAAAGCAGCCCACCGAAGAGGAAATGGAATCGTTGATTTTCGGGTTCAAACTTGTCAAGCATGTAAAATCAAATGCGGTACTGATTTGCAAGGGCAAGGCGGCGGTCGGGATCGGGATGGGACAAACCTCCCGGGTCGATTCGTCGTATCTGGCAGTCAAGCGGGCCGGCGACCGAGCCAAAGGCGGCACCTGTGCTTCCGATGCTTTTTTCCCGATGCCGGATGGTCTGGAAGTCGTTGCCGAGAAAGGAGTCACGGCCTTTATCCAACCCGGTGGTTCAAAGGGTGATCCCGATGTTATTGCTGCTGCGGACCGGTGTGGTGTTAGCATGGTGTTTACCGGAATACGGCATTTCCGTCATTAGGATAACATAGTGCTTGCTATATTTTAAAACTCTGGTTAAATTCTGAAAGTACACTAGAGTGAGAGGTGTTGTGCAAGATAAGATTTTGGAAATAGTTGTTTACCTGATGAATCAGTTGACTGATCATCAAGGTACGATAGGCAACATAGATGAAATGTCGGCCGATCTTCGATCTATGGGTTTTACCGACAGTGAAATATCGTCGGCATACAACTGGCTGTTGCAGCATTTTGAAGATTATCCGGATAGTTTTTCTTTCTCCGAAAAAAAGATTAGCCGTCGATCGGTACGAATTCTTTCCGAGGCCGAGCGGGGAGTCATATCACCCGAGGCATTCGGCTATCTGTTGCAATTGCGGCAATTGAATTTACTGACTCCGGAACAAATGGAAATGATCCTTGATCGATGCGCCCTGTTTGTCAACGATCCGATCGATATCGGTGAAATGAAAATTCTCGCCTCTGTGGCAATGTTTGACACCGGCTCGTCGGAATTTCCTTACGCCGTCTGGGCGGGCGATCCGGATAGTGAACCGATCAATTAGTTCGGTCGCTTTCTATGAAACTGACTAATCGAAAAATCCTTATCGGGATCAGCGGCGGGATTGCGGCCTACAAATCCGCCTATCTGGTCAGGCTGTTGGTCAAAGCCGGGGCGGAAGTCCAGGTGGTTATGACCGAGGCGGCAACCAAATTCATTACGCCGTTAACTTTCGAGGCCCTGACCGACCGCGAGGTTCCGGTGGAGATGTTCCCCAAAGACCGATTCGCCGGCACTCATCATATCAGCTATTCCAAATGGCCCGACCTGATCGTCGTTTCCCCGGCCACGGCCGATTTGATTGCCCAGGTGTCCCATGGCTTCTGTTCGTCATTGCTGGCGACCATAATCTGCGCCACACAGCGAAAAGTGATCTGGGCGCCGTCGATGAACGAGGGGATGTTCGCCAATCCAACGGTGCAGAAAAATATCGAGACCCTCCAGGCGATGGGGCATGTCATGGCCGATGTCGGCGTCGGAGAAATGGCCTGCAAGAGTTATGGCGCCGGCCGCATGGCGGAGCCGGAAGATATTTTCGAATTGATTGCCGCCGAAATCGGTCGGGGCGGACCGCTGGCCGGAAAAAAAGTTGTGGTAACCGCCGGAGCCTGTCGGGAATCTATCGATCCGGTCCGTTTTATCTCGAATCGATCATCGGGGAAGATGGGATATGCGCTGGCTCGCGAGGCCGAAAGACTGGGCGGCGAGGTTCACCTTGTGGCTGGTCCGGTGAGTCTTGAAGATCCGCCGGGTGTTAAAGTAGCTAAGATCGAGACGACCGAGCAGATGGCGCAGGCGGTGGAGGCAGAATTTGCAGATGCCGACTTCCTGGTGATGGCGGCGGCGCCGGCAGATTATAAACCGGCGATCAGCTTCGATCAGAAAATAAAAAAATGTGACAAGGGGATGAAGGTCGAACTGGTTCCGACCGTCGATATTCTCATGAAATTGTCGGCCAATCGCAAAGAATCCCAGGTTATGGTCGGGTTCTCTCTGGAAACCGAGAACGAAATCGAAAATTCCAAAAAGAAATTAAAGGCCAAGAATTTGGATTTCATCGTGGTCAATAATGCCAATGAAGATGGGGCTGGATTTGACGGCGATACCAACCGGGTGACGATTCTTTCCAAGTCAGGCGATTCTCTGGCGGTCGACAAGGCTCCCAAAGATGAGATCGCGGCCCGAATCTGGGAATATATTCTTCCTTCCGACAGCAATTAGACCGTGAACAATCGTTAATTCTCGTCACTCTTGCAGTTTTTTGCGTCACAGGCCGTCTAATTTAAAAATAGAATTGATTTCCGGGCCAGTCGTCATTATAGTAAATAGTAGCCTTAAATTGAATGACATACGAATCTGAGGGGTTATCCGGCGTCGGTGTGCCGGTTCAGGGATATTCCGGCAGACGCCGGGAAAAGTAGGGAAAATCAAAGCAAGGGAATTCAGGGTCGGCAAATGGCGTTTGACGACGAAATCAGGGAAGTTTATGATCTGGCCCGCCGGGCGTTGAGTTGTCAGGCGGAACTGGGTCACAAGGAAATAATTTTTGAGCAGCACCGAAGTTATGATAATATTTCGCAATCAACTACGAATGAAATAAAATCAACCGAGGAGCACTTCGCCGAAATGGCCGCGGGAAGTATCACTCCCGATGCGGGCGATCAAACATCAATCATGGATCAGACTTCACCAAACCAGACAGTCGAATTCACCGGCGTGGATGATCATCGTCAGGCGATATGCGACTGCACCAAATGCCCGTTGGGGCTGACCCGTACCAAATTCGTGTACGGCGTGGGCAATCCCAATGCCGATATTATGTTCATCGGCGAGGCGCCGGGCCGGGATGAAGATCAGCAGGGTGAGCCGTTTGTAGGGCGAGCCGGGAAACTCCTTGATAAGATTATTATCGCGATGGGTATTACCCGCGATGATGTCTATATCGCGAATATTCTCAAATGCCGTCCTCCGGACAACCGCGATCCTCAGCCGGATGAGATGAAGCTTTGCATGCCCTATTTGAAAGAGCAGATCAGATTGATCAAGCCGCAATTAATCTGTGCCTTGGGACGTATTGCGGCTCATGGCCTGTTGCAGACGACGACTCCTCTGGGCAAATTACGCGGAGAATGGCATCGTTTCGAAGATATTCCTTTGATAGTAACCTACCATCCGGCGGCGCTTTTGCGTTTTCAGCAATACAAGCGGCCGACCTGGGAAGATATGCAGACCTTAATGGCGGAACATGAACGGATCAACAAAGACAAATAGCCAGCAACGCACGGGACACACTCCGCCTCATTCGCATGATGCCGAACAGGCGGTGCTGGGCGCGATGCTGATAGATCAGGGAGCGATTGCCAAAGCGGTCGAGGCTCTCGGTAGCAGCCGCAGATTTTATGCTCCCTCACACCGGAAAATTTTCGATGCCGTGATCGGCCTTTATGAGCATTCTCAGCCGGCAGATATTACAACGGTGGCGGAGGAATTGGAACGCGCCGGTGATCTTGACGATTGCGGCGGTCGTACCTATTTGACGGAACTGGCCAGCGGTGTGGCGACAGCCGCCAACTCCGAATATTATGCCAATATCGTCCTCGAAAAAGCGACCTTGCGCGACCTTATCACCGCCTCATCAGATATTATCGGACAGTGTTTCCGTCAGGAAGAGGATGTCGATGATCTGCTGGATGCGGCGGAACAGAAGATTTTTGCGATTTCCGAAGACCGCCTGAAATCTGATTTCACCAGCGTCAAGGATCTGCTGCCGCGAACGTTTGAGGCGATCGAGGAATACAAAGACACCAAGGGAGGCCTGGTCGGTTTCCCGACCGGTTTCAAGGATCTCGATGCCTTGACCGCGGGGTTTCATCGGGGCGATTTGATCATTGTCGCCGGTCGTCCGTCGATGGGAAAATCGGCGCTGGCCCTTAATCTCTCTGAAAATTTCTGTCTCGAAACCGGCAAAGCGGCAGCGTTTTTCTCTCTGGAAATGTCAAAGGAACAACTGGCTTTGCGAATGATTTGCGGTCGTGCCCGGATTTCGTCTCATAAATTGCGCACCGGTCGCCTGTCGGAAACCGATTATGAACGGCTGGGACGATTCGGCGGACCGCTGGCCGAAGCCAAGATGTATATCGACGATTCTCCGGCGATGACGGTGCTCGAGATGAGAGCCAAGGCGCGACGGCTGGCATCGCAGGTTGATCTGGGACTGGTTATCATCGACTATATGCAGATGATGAGCGGCAGCCGCCGATCGGAAAACCGCCAGCAGGAAATTTCGCAGATTTCGCGGGGCTTAAAAGGGCTGGCCAAAGAATTGAGCGTACCGGTCGTTGCCTGCAGCCAGTTATCTCGTATGGTCGAACAGCGCGGCGGCGACAAGCGGCCGCAGCTATCCGATCTGAGAGAATCGGGTGCAATCGAGCAGGACGCCGACTTGGTGATGTTCGTTTACCGCCCGGAATATTATTTGTCGCATCTCGATCAGAATGATCCCAAGTTTCTTGAGTCCAAAGGGAAATCTGAAATTATTATTTCCAAGCAGCGTAACGGCCCGACCGGAACCGTGACCTTGTCGTTCCTCAAGGAATTCGCCCGGTTCGAAAACCTGGCAGCAGGAATGTCCGGCCCGGTAGAACCCCCGGAAGCATCATCGCCGTTTTAGAAAATTATGGATGTTGATTTTTGTGGCTGGCGGACGTCTCGTCTGCCAACTTTCTTTGTTGGTGCACGAGACGTATACCAACCACAAAAACATTCGGCATTAGGCTATGAAGACGAAGGGGATAAGGCCTTTTGTGATCGAAATACCTTATTGGCAGTGCTAATTTGTGGGTTTTTTGCCGTAAAAATATAAAAAATTTAAACTATTTTTTGCCGTTATCGTAACTCGTTGTGGAGCAACGAGAAAAACTTTCTGAAAAAAGTGCCTAAATATGTTTGACAAATTTAATTTCGACAGCTATATACAATTATAACCCAATGACAATTAAATAAGGTGAGAAAGTTTTACTCGACGGAGTATTGTTATGGGTATTAAATTCAACGATATAAAATGGATGTTGAATTTCGCCTTTAGTCACATTGCAATTATAATGCGGGTTGTCATATCCCTCATTCTGCTTTTCGCGTCTTTATGGATTATTTTGTCACTGGATTATGGTCAATCTGAGAAGCAGTTTGCTTTTGGTCTCATTGGCGCGATAATCGGATTCTGGTTGGGGACATCTATAACGGTAGGGCGTTGATCCTCGCAAATAGTGTGTGGGTCTGTAATTGCAATTCCTTGACGCAATATCATTTTCTCGATTATTTAGTTGTGTCCGGCACCGATTAGTCTTTGATTGTGGCCAAACATATCAAGAAATAGCGTTGCCCGCAGTACAGAGATTATGATTGACTTGAAGCCTCCCCCAAGATTTATTGTTATGATAATAAGGAATTATGTGCCATGAAATTTAATCCTCAAAGACCATTCAACGACCTTCCCTTGTTGCCCCCAAAAAAAGAAATAGAGACTGCCGTTGTACTTAGGCGCGCCATAACTGCAAGTCGCGCTTTGGCAGAGTTGAAGGGGTTGGGCGAAACGATTCCCGATCAAGCGTTGCTTATTAACACAGTATTACTACAAGAAGCCAAAGCTAGTTCAGAGATTGAAAACGTTATAACGACTAACGATTCTCTCTTCGAAGCGATCACCGCTAATACGAGCCAAGTGGGCTCAGCAACAAAGGAAGTCTTGCGGTATCGTGAGGCGCTTTGGAATGGTTATAATTCAATGAGGGAGAAAGCGGTTCTCTCGACTAATCTTTTCATTAAAATCGTTCAGACTATCACCAAGAATCAGGCGGGGATTCGCCGTTCTCCAGGTACAAACCTGATGAATCCTGCAACAGACGAAATAGTATATACACCACCAGAGGGTGAATTAATTATCCGTGACAAACTCAAAAACTTGGAAGAGTACATACACGAGGAAACAGGCATCGATCCGCTTATTAAACTATCTATAATTCATTATCAATTTGAAGCAATCCACCCGTTCTCTGACGGTAACGGGCGCACAGGACGTATCATCAATATCCTTTTTCTTGTTCTTCATAAATTATTGGATTTACCCGTTCTATATTTAAGTCACTTCATCATTGAGCACAAGAGTGACTATTACCGGCTTCTCAGAAAGGTTACCGAAAAGGGCGATTGGGAATCGTGGATTCTCTATATGCTGGAAGCCATCGAAAAAACCGCTCATATTACTCGAAGGCGTATTCTCGATATTCGTGATTTAATGTTGGAAACGATGGAAGATGCAAGGCGAAGACTGCCAAGTAGGGTTTATTCCAAAGAGTTAATAGAAATCCTATTTCGGCAACCCTATACAAAAGGTAGTTTCCTGGTAGATGGAGGTATTGCAAAACGCCAAACAGCAGCTGATTACCTCAAGGAAGTTGAAAAAATCGGTATTTTGAAATCCAAAATAATCGGTAAGGAAACCCTGTATTTAAACATCAAACTTTATAATTTATTGTCAAAATAACATGTCGACAGTATCGACACATTGAGTATACGTGTCGATGAATGTCGCTTAATTCGACACGTGATTTTGTTGTGTTTAAGTCATAAACACGACTCAATGCGGGAAAAATGACAAATAATTTCAAGTGAAGTAATGCCAATTTAAATGGCAATATCGATCCAGTTACTGCCGCCACCGTCATCGTCATCATCATCATCATCATCATATCATAAGTTTTTATTTGCCTATTGATTGGATAATCACCGGTAACGGTCCCAATAATCATTCTGAGAATGCCATACCCCCCCTAACGCAATATCATTTTCTCGATTATTTAGTTGTGTCCGGCAGCGATTAGTCTTTGATTGTGGCCAAACACTCTAAACTGGTCCGGTAACATTGAATATGGACGAACATTCACCGGTTTTTGACCTGAGGCCAACGACCCTTATCAGCGGCCTGGGGCGCTTGTCCCTCATGCTGGGACGAACGCTGCTGGCGTTCCGATATTTCTTCTCCTCGCTTCATCTGGTCGTCAACCAGATGTATCATATCGGAGTCAAATCGATCTGGCTGATCATGATTACCTCGGTTTTCACCGGAGGCGTTTCGGCCTGGCAGGCGGCCTACCAGTTTAAAAATTATGTTCCAATCAGATATCTCGGGGGAGCGGTCGGCAAGGCGGTTCTGATCGAATTGGCGCCGGTTTTGACGGCGCTGGTGATAGCAGGACGCGTCGGCGCAGGTATCGCAGCCGAAATCGGCTCAATGAAAGTAACCGAACAGATCGACGCCATGGAATCGATGTCGGTCGATCCGATCCGATATCTGGTCATGCCTCGTTTCGCCGCCGGTATTATCATGCTCCCGATAATCACCGCGCTGGCCGATTTCATCGCCATCTTCGGCGCCCTGCTCGTGGCCGTCAGCCTGATCGGGGTTGAGACCGAAACATTCATGAACGGATTCAAACAGCTTTTCACGTTATCCGACTTTTTCTCCGGCCTGATCAAGGCGACTGCATTCGGGGCAATCATTTCGATGATGGGCTGTTATCACGGATTTTTCACCTCCGGCGGCGCGCAGGGAGTAGGTGCGTCGACAACCCGGGCGGTGGTCAGCTCGGCGGTGATGGTCCTTATTGCCGACTATATCATGGCCACTTTGTTGTTTAGAATATGATAAAGGTTGAGAATTTAAAGAAAAGTTTTGGCCGGCTGGAGGTCCTCACCGGCATCGACCTCGAAATCCAAAAGGGCGAGTCGGTGGTCGTGATCGGACAGTCGGGATGTGGCAAGTCGGTTTTGTTGAAGCATATTATCGCCTTGCTACGTCCGGATGAGGGCAGCGTGGTGGTCGATGGTCAGAATGTTTTTGAGTTGAAGCATGTTGACCTCATGGATTTCCGCAAACGAGTCGGGGTGCTCTTTCAGTTCGGGGCGCTTTTTGATTCGATGACGGTGGCCGAGAATATCGGCTTCTGTCTCAAGGAAAGCCTGCATATGAAACCGCAACAGGTGAAACAGATTGCCGAAGAAAAACTGGCGCTGGTCGGTATGAAAGATGTCGGGCATAAGATGCCATCCGAAATTTCCGGCGGGATGAAAAAACGAGTCGCTCTGGCACGGGCAATCGCTACCGAACCCGATATCATTCTTTATGACGAACCGACCACCGGATTGGACCCGATTTCGGCCGATATGATCAATGAGCTGATCGTCGATGTCAATAAGAAACTGGGTGTGACCTCGATTGCCGTCACCCATGACATGGCTTCGGCCTACAAAATCGCCGACCGCATAATCATGCTCTATGAGGGGAAAATCGTCTGGGATGGAACTCCGGACCAGATCCGGCAAACCGATAACGCCATTGTCAAACAATTCATCACCGGCTCCTCGACCGGCCCGATCACGGTGCATTGATGAAAGCCAAGCCAAAAAAGAAAACAGCATACTTTTGTACCGGTTGCGGGGCAATGCATCATCGCTGGCAGGGACAGTGCCGCGAATGCGGGCAATGGAACAGCCTTCATGAAGAAGTGATTGCCACCTCCGCCAAAGAAGAAACTTCCCGCAAAAGCTCAACGTCTGCCATACCGATTCCCGATATCACTACCCAATACCAGGACCGGATCGAATCGGGGATGGATGAACTCGATCGCGTTCTTGGAGGCGGGGCCGTCTATGGATCGGCGTTACTGATCGGCGGTGAGCCGGGGATAGGCAAATCGTCGCTGCTTCTGCAGGTTGCCGAAAAGTACGGCGAAAAAGGTCACCGTGTGCTCTATATCTCGGGAGAAGAATCGATTCAGCAGATTAAGGATCGTTCCCTGCGGTTCGGTATCGATGGCAAAATGATCTCGGTTGCCAATGTCTCGGACCTCGATGAAATCCTGTCGCTGGGGCGCGAAGATTTTCAATTTCTTATTATCGATTCCATCCAGACCGTAGCTTCGCCCGCTTTTGATTCTCCTCCGGGAACAGTCGGGCAAGTCCGGGAATCATCGGCTCGCCTGATCGAACTGGTCAAACAAACCGGAAAAATCCTGTTTCTCATCGGTCATATCACGAAAGACGGCAGTGTCGCCGGCCCCAAGGTGCTGGAACATATGGTCGATACCGTGCTTTATTTCGAGGGAGATCGTTATCATCTTTATCGCATTCTCCGCTCTCAGAAAAATCGCTTCGGCCCGGCCGGAGAAATCGGCGTATTCGAAATGACCGGCAACGGCCTGATGGAAATGAAAAACCCATCGCAGATATTTATGACCTCGAATCAGGGCGATCAACTTCCGGGGCGGGTCGTCTCCGCAGCGGTCGAAGGGACCCGGTCGTTTCTGGTGGAAGTCGAGGCTCTGGTGGCATCCTCACCATACGGCACCCCTCAACGGGTTGCGTCCGGGATAGATTCCAAACGGCTGGCGATTATTAATGCCGTGCTCGAAAAAAGGGGCGGGGTATTACTGAGCGGCAACGATGTTTTTGTCAATATCGCTGGTGGTATTCATCTCGATGACACCGCCCTCGATCTGGCTTTTCTACTGGCCGCGGCCTCTTCCAAATTGAATATCACCGTCGAGTCGGAGATGCTGGTGGTGGGTGAGGTTGGTTTGTCCGGAGATGTTCGCGGTGTTTCGCATATCAGCCGCCGTCTGGCTGAGGCAGTCAAACTGGGGATGACACGGGCGATGATCCCGGCTGCCAATCGCAATGGTCTGGCAGTCCCGAAAGGGATGGAATTGATTCCGGTGACCAATGTCGATCAGGCATTACAGGCTATACGTTAGGACAAAAAGGGCAAGTTCATGAATTATCCCGACGGCTTCTCATTCGAATTATTGCATCAGGACGGCAAAGCCCGCCTCGGACGACTGACGACCCCTCATGCCGAAATCGAAACGCCGGTATTTATGCCTGTCGGAACGCAGGGGGCTGTGAAAACCCTGGCCTGCGAAGATCTCGAGGCGATGGGGGCACAAATTTTCCTGGTCAACACCTATCATCTCTATTTGCGACCAGGCGCGGATGTGGTCGAAAAGATGGGACGAGTGCACGGCTTCACATCTTGGCCTCATGCTATTCTATCGGACTCGGGGGGATTTCAGGTATTTTCTCATATGGGGCGCAATAAGATCACCGACGACGGTGTCAGGTTTCAGTCTCATTTCGACGGTTCCTACCATGATTTCACCGCCGAAAAGGTGATCGAAATCGAGCGGCAGTTGGGACCGGATATTATCATGTCTTTCGATCAATGCGTGCCATACCCAGCCTCCCATGAAGATGCTCTTAAGGGTGTCAAACGTACCACCGCCTGGGCGCAAAGAGGGATTGACCAGTTCAATCGTCTCGAAGAAACCGGAGATTTCCCAAAACAGCTTTTGCACGGTATAGTACAGGGATCGGTGTATGAAGACTTGCGCCGACAATCAGCCGAAGAGCTTCTGGAGATGGATTTCCCTGGCTATTCCATCGGCGGTCTGTCAGTTGGCGAACCCAAAGATCAGATGACGCGAATGCTCGATGTTACCCTGCCGCTATTGCCGGAAGATAAGCAGCGCTATCTGATGGGCGTCGGTTATCCCGAGGATATTCTTATGGCGGTGGAGCGGGGTGTCGATATGTTCGACTGTGTTTTGCCGACGCGCAATGCCCGCACCGGTCTGGTTTTTACTGCCGCCGGCCCATATAATTTCCGCAATGCCGCCGCCGCAGAGGATTATTTACCGCTCGATCCCGACTGCGATTGCTATGTCTGCCAGCGTTACAGCCGGGCATATTTACGTCATTTATACTCTGTTTCGGAAATTACGGCTCATCGATTGGCGTCTTATCACTCAGTCAATTTCTTTATTCGCCTGATGGAAGATATCCGGCTGGCGATCAGGGAAGACCGTTTTATGAAATTCAAACAGGAATTTCTCGCCCGCTCGCAAAGCGAGTCTTAAGCTGTCGCCAGTATTACCGATCAATCTACCTCGGAAATCAAAATTCGATCGACTTTTTCCGCTTTCCTTCGAATTCGGTTTTCGCCCAACTTCAGCCAACATAGGGATAAAAGTTGGCGAAATTTCCGCCAAAACCCTGCGATTTTCGAGGAAAGAATCACCCCTCCCTGTTTTGGCCTCAAATCGGGGTTAATTTGTTGTCTGCCAAAGCAAAAATCTTTGTACAAATGCCCCAAAGCGTTTGACAATTCCCCTAATTTTTCTATATTAGCAATCTTGGCCGAAATGGTGAAAAGATTCACATTTTGGTATGGGAGTAAATATGAAACATGATGTTGATTATAAATTCAGGAGGTCCCTATGAAGAAGCCGAAGGTATATAAAAACTTCATCAATGGCGAATGGGTAAAATCGCATACCGGAGAAACATTTCAGAATATAAACCCGGCCAATACCGATGACGTTGTCGGCATATTTCAGCAATCTGACGATCAGGATGTCGACGCCGCCATCAGCGCCGCCGCGGAAGCATATAAATCATGGCGTCTTTATCCCGCTCCGAAGAGGGGAGAGATCCTCTACCGTGTCGCGCAGAGACTCCTCAAGGACAAGGAAGAGATTTCACGCGACATGACGCGCGAAATGGGTAAAGTACTTGCCGAAACTCGGGGCGATACCCAGGAAGCGATCGACATGACCTACTACATGGCCGGTGAAGGCCGCCGTAGTTTCGGTCAGACGACACCTTCGGAAATGACCAATAAGTTTTGTATGTCGATCCGCCAGCCTCTGGGAGTCTGCGGTATGATTACCCCGTGGAATTTCCCGATCGCAATTCCGTCATGGAAAATGACACCGGCGCTGGTGCTGGGTAACACTGTGGTTATCAAGCCGGCCACCTACACCCCGCTGTCAGTGGTTAATCTGGTCAAGGCGTTCGAAGAAGAGGGGCTTCCGCCCGGAGTCGTCAATCTTGTCAGCGGTTCCGGATCGTCAGTGGGACAGCCTCTGATGACCGACAAGCGGGTCGGCTGTGTTTCTTTCACCGGTTCAACCGATATCGGGCGCAAAATTTCCGAAGCATGCTCGCCGGACTTCAAGCACTGCCATTTGGAAATGGGCGGCAAGAATTGTATCATCATTATGGATGACGCTGACCTTGATCTCGCCCTCGAGGGTTCCCTCTGGGGCGCTTTCGGCACCACCGGTCAGCGCTGTACCGCCTCATCGCGGCTGATTATCCACAAGAAGGTGTACAACAAATTTACCAAGATGCTGGTCGAGCGCGCCAAGGCTCTCAAGGTCGGTAACGGCCTCGAAGACGGCATTGAGATGGGTCCCGCTATTTCCGAGTCGCAGATGAATTCGGTTCTCGAATATATGCGTATCGGAGAGAAGGAAGACGGAGCCAAGCTGCTTTGCGGCGGCGGGCGTCTTACCGGCGGCGCTTATGACAAGGGCTGGTTCACTCAGCCGACAATTTTCGGCGATGTGGAGCCTGGTATGCGGATCTTCAAAGAGGAGATTTTTGGATCGGTGACTGACTGCATTCCTGTCAATGACTTTGATCAGGCGATTGAATTTGCCAACGATTGCGCCTACGGTTTGTCGGCCTCGATTTATACGCAGGATGTCAACCGCGCCTTCACGGCGATGCGCGATGTTTATACCGGTATTTTCTATGTCAACGCTCCGACCATCGGCGCCGAGACGCACATGCCGTTTGGCGGTACCAAACATACCGGCAACGGTCATCGTGAAGCCTGCACCCAGTCGCTGGAAGTTTTCTCGGAATGGAAATCGGTTTATATCGATTTCTCCGGAACCAACCAGAGAGCACAGATCGACAACCAGTAAAGGATGTCAATAGAGAATTCGATGTTCAGTTTTGTTTTGTCCATACGAGGTAAGTCAGGGGCGGCCGATTGGAGCCGCTTTCTGGTGCGGCATATCTGGAATGCTTCGGCCATATAATTCGGTCAGATGTCCATATACCGTAGGATAACTGTAATAGAAAACTGAAAATAGAAAATGGAGATACATCATGGCACGAAGGAAGATCATTATCATGGGCGCGGCCGGGCGCGATTTCCACAATTTCAATTGTCTCTACCGGAATGACAAAAGTATTGAAGTCGTAGCTTTTACCGCTACTCAGATTCCCGATATCGAAGGACGCAAATACCCGCCGTCGCTGGCCGGAAAACTGTATCCCAAAGGAATTCCGATTTATGACGAATCGGAATTGATAAAGCTGATCCGCAAGCACAATATTGCCGAGGTCGTTTTCTCGTATTCCGATATCCCCTTCGAGGTCGTCATGGCCAAGGGTGCGGAAGTTATCGCCAACGGCGCCGCCTTCTCGATGGCTGGCGGAGAGCCGACCATGGTTGTCAGCAAAAAGCCGGTAGTGGCCGTTTGTGCCGCCCGGACCGGATGCGGCAAATCTCAGACCACCCGCCGCGTGTGCGAAGTACTGCAGAAGATGGGCAAAAAGGTGGTGGCCATTCGTCATCCCATGCCTTACGGCGATCTGGCCAAGCAAGCCTGTCAGCGTTTTGCCGATTACAAAGATCTCGTTAAGCATAAATGTACTATCGAAGAGCGCGAGGAGTACGAACCTCATATCGACCGCGGCGTCATCGTTTACGCCGGTGTGGATTATGAGATGATCCTTCGCGAAGCTGAGAAGGAAGCCGATGTGATCGTCTGGGACGGCGGCAATAACGATATGTCGTTCTACAAGGCCGATCTCTATATTACGGTCGTTGATCCTCATCGTCCGGGCCATGAGCTGTCTTATTACCCCGGTCTGACCAACGTCCATCTGGCTGACGTCGTAGTGATCAACAAAATCGATTCGGCTCATCCGGAAGGTGTCGATACCGTGCGCAGCAATGTCCGGATGATCAATCCCAAGGCGACCATCGTCGATGCCGCCAGTCCGCTGACGGTCGAAAACGCCGAAGCGATCACCGGCAAGAAAGTGCTGGTAGTCGAGGACGGCCCGACCCTGACTCACGGTGAAATGACTTATGGCGCCGGTGTGGTTGCGGCTATGAAGTTCGGCGCCGCCGAACTGGTCGATCCGCGGCCTTATACTGTCGGGACCATTTCCGAGACTTTTGAAAAGTATCCGGAAATCGGAGTTCTGTTGCCGGCCATGGGTTATTCCGGCCAGCAGATCAAGGACCTGGAGAAGACGATCAACGCCACCAAGTGCGACCTGGTGATTATCGGTACGCCGATCGATCTCAGGCGTATCGTAAAGATCAAAAAGCCGACCGCCCGCGTGGGATATAGCTTGCAGGAAATCGGCCATCCCGATCTGGAAGATATTTTGACCACCAAACTGAAAAAGTCGAAGAAGAAAAAATAAAATAGATGACCGGCTCCGATTCTAAAAGCAAGAGGGCAATTGTTGCCCTGGGCGGCAATGCTATCACCAGTAAAGAACTGGAAGATACCATTGCCAATCAGTTTTCCAATACTCGCCGGTCTCTGGAGACAATAGTCGAACTGGCCCGTCAGGGGTATGACCTCTGTGTCAGTCATGGCAATGGGCCTCAGGTAGGAAACGCTTTGCTGCGGGTGGAACTCGCCCGCGGCAAAGCCCCGATACTGCCTCTGGGTATCTGCGTCGCCGATACCGAAGGCGGGATGGGATATATGATCGAGCAGTCATTGCAGAATCGTTTTGATAAAGAAGGTGTTGACCGCCAGGTGTGCACTATCATTACGCAGATGGTAGTCGATTTTGACGACCCCTCGATTAAAAAGCCCACCAAGTATATCGGGCAGTTTTACAGCGAAGAACAGGCCCGCAAGATGGCCGATGAAAGCGGTTGGATCGTCAAAGCCGATGCTAATCGCGGCTGGCGTCGGGTGGTAGCTTCACCAATACCGCTCACCTGTGTCGAAAAAGATGTTATCAGCGTCCTGCTGGATCATCACTTTATCGTTATTGCAGCCGGCGGTGGCGGCATCCCGGTCAATATCGATCCCGAACTGGGATATGAAGGGGTTGATGCCGTAATCGATAAAGATCGCGCTTCGGCCATGCTCGGACGAGAGATCGGCGCCGAACTGTTTTTGATTTTGACTTCAGTCGATCAGGTATCTCTGAATTTCGGGCAATCCGATGAAAAAAAGCTCGATAAGGTGACGATTTCTGAAATTAAAAAATATTTTGAAGAAGGTCATTTCCCGCCCGGTTCCATGGGCCCGAAAGTGGAAGCGGCCATAAATTTCATGGAAAACGGCGGTCGCAAAGTTGTCATAACTTCGCTGGATCTGGCTGCCGAAGCGATGGCGGGAAAAGCCGGGACTCAGATCTATCCCGATTAGGAAATTATCAGTTGAAGGACGATGTGGTGCAGGATATCCTGAGTGAAGGTCGCATATACGAAGTAGGGGGCTGCGTCCGCGACTCACTGTTACATCGTAACCTCGATTCCAAGGATCGCGATTACCTTGTCTGCGGTATTACTCTGCCGCGCCTGCAGCAGATTCTGCGGCGGTACGGGCGGGTGGACACCGTTGGGCGGTCCTTCGGTG
Organism: Candidatus Zixiibacteriota bacterium; assembly: GCA_030668485.1. Lineage (GTDB taxonomy): Bacteria > Zixibacteria > MSB-5A5 > GN15 > JAAZOE01 > DAOUTW01. Next base: position 17,517 of record DAOUTW010000018.1, on the reverse strand, counting down.
TGGTGAAGTTTACTCCCCACGCCGATGATGACGAGATTGCTATGACCTTTGATATTTCCCTGCCGCGAAGTGAAAAATCAACCGGCATCGGCCATACCGATTTTGAAGTCGATTTCGATCCCGCATTGCCGGTCGACCAGGATCTGATCCGCCGCGATTTTTCCATCAATGCCATTGCGCATGATTTACATGACGGATCTATAATCGATCCCTATGGCGGCCAAACCGATCTCGAAAATCACGTGATCCGCATGGTCGCACCGCAATCATTTACTGAAGATCCGCTACGGATGCTGCGTGCCGTTCAATTTGCGGCCCGCTTTGAATTTGAGATTGAGGCCGGGACACGTCAGGCCCTGGTAGAGAATGTCGATTTGATCAAGAGCGTATCTACGGAACGAATCGCCGAAGAACTAAACAAAATGATGACGCGAGCCGACAAACCGTCGATCGGTTTACGGCTGATGCAGGAAACGGGATTGATGAAACATATCATCCCGGAAATGGAACCGGCCGTCGGCTGCGATCAGCCGGGCGGTTTCCATGCCTACGATGTGTTCGAACATACGCTGCGGATTGTCGATGCCTGCCCGCCGAAACTCCACCTCCGTCTGGCGGCCTTATTCCATGATATCACCAAACCGTATCACAAACGTCTGACCGACACCGGGGCTACTTTCTACAGCCATGAAACCACGGGAGCGAAAATTGCCGGTCAGGTGCTGACCCGGCTGCGTTATTCGAATGAATTGATAAAAGATGTCATGCTCCTGATCGAGCGTCACATGTTTACCACCGACGTCGGTTCCAAGGGCCTGCGCCGGTTTATTCGGCGTATTGGCCAGAGATTGATCCCCGATCTGCTGGACTTGAGACGCGCCGATGTGATCGCGCAGGGGATGGGGGGGACGACCGAAGATGTCGACGAAATGGAAAGGGCGATTGCCGATGAGATTTCCCGCAAACCACCTTTCGGCCGTTCCGATCTGGCTCTCAACGGAGGCGAAATCATCCGCATCTTTGATCTCGACCAGTCGCCGATGATTGGAGATATCTTCGAGTATTTGATGGAGAAGGTGTTGGATAATCCGGATGACAATGATCCGGAGGTCCTAAAAAAATACATTCGGGAGTTTTTGAAAGATAAATAAGAGATTAGATATATAAACACGTAGTTTGGAGTGGGTTGATGAAAATTCATGAGTATCAGGCCAAGGAGATTTTCGCAGCAAGCGGCATACCGGTTCCTCCGGGGCGGGTGGCGACCGAGGTACAGGACGCTGTCGCGATTGCTGAGGAAATCGACCGGCCGGTGATGGTGAAAGCCCAGGTACATGTGGGCGGCCGCGGCAAGGCTGGCGGCGTTAAGTATGCAGAAAATATCGAGTCGGCCAAAATCTGGGCCCAGCGTATCCTGGGTATGGATATCAAAGGTCTGACAGTCAAAAAGATCCTGGTTACCGAGGCGGTTGATATTACCTCCGAAACCTATCTGGGGATCATCCTCGATCGCGTCACCAAAATGCCGGTTATCATGATTTCGGCTGCCGGTGGCATCGATATCGAGGAAGTCGCCGCCAAAACACCGGAAAAGATTCATAAGCTGGCGGTCGATCCGCGGGTTGGGTTACGCCCGTACCAGGCTCGCGCTCTGGCTTATAATGTCTTTCGCGATATCAAGCTGGTGCGTCAGGTGACGGATATTATTGTCAAGCTATATGACATCTTCTGGAAGATCGACGCCTCGCTGGTGGAGATTAATCCTCTGATTACGACGCCGATCAACCAGGTTATCGCCATCGACGCCAAGATCAACATCGACGACAACGGACTGTTTCGTCAGAAGGAAATCGAAGCGATGCGCGATCTCGATGCCGAAAATTCTTCCGAAGTGGATGCGCGCGAAGCCGGTCTTAGTTTTATCAAGCTCGATGGCAATATCGGCTGCATCGTCAATGGCGCCGGTCTGGCGATGGCGACCATGGACCTGGTCAAACATTATGGCGGCGACCCCGCCAACTTCCTTGATATCGGCGGTTCGTCCAATCCTGATAAGGTTTTGACGGCCATGCGAATCATCCTTGGCGATCCGAATGTCAAGGCGATCCTGATCAATATTTTCGGCGGTATCACTCGTTGCGACGACGTCGCCACCGGTATCGTCAGCGCCTTCAAAGAGCTTCACCCCGAAGTTCCGGTTGTGACCCGTTTGACCGGTACCAATGAGGCGGCGGGGCGTAGAATTCTCAAAGAGGTGAAATTACCTTCTGCGCCGACACTCGATGCCGTCGTTCAGAAAGCAATTTCCATGGCCGGACTGGAAGAGGAGTAGAGGACGATATGGCGATATTCATAGATAAAAAGACGAAGCTGGTGGTCCAGGGGATCACCGGCCGCGACGGCTCATTTCATGCCGCGCAGATGAAGAAATACGGAACCAACGTGGTTGCCGGCGTGACGCCGGGTAAAGGCGGGACCAAGGTCTCGGGTATCCCGGTGTTCAATACTATGCAGGCTGCGGTTGACAAGACCAAAGCTAACACTTCGATTATTTACGTTCCTCCGGCATTCGCCGCCGATTCGATTTACGAAGCGGTCGACGCTGGAATCAAGACCATTATTTGCATCACCGAAGGTGTACCGGCTAACGATATGATGAAAGTCTATCACTATATCAAGCACCGCAATGTGCGTCTGATCGGACCGAACTGTCCGGGACTCATTTCACCGGAACTGTCCAAGGTCGGAATTATTCCGGGGAAGATCTGCAAGAAGGGCAATGTTGGTGTTGTCTCTCGCAGTGGCACCCTGACCTACGAGGTGATTTTTGCCCTGACACAAGCCGGAATGGGTCAGTCGACCTGCATAGGAATCGGAGGCGATCAGGTAATTGGAACCAATTTTATCGATACCCTGGAAGCTTTCGAAAACGACCGCTCCACCAAGGGTATTGTAATGATCGGTGAAATCGGCGGTTCCGATGAAGAGGATGCTGCCGCGTATATAAAGAAAAAGGTAACCAAACCGGTTGTCGGTTTTATCGCCGGTCGTACGGCGCCTCCCGGAAAACGGATGGGGCATGCCGGGGCCATCATCTCCGGCAGTTCCGGACTGGCGGCCGATAAGGTCGCGGCCCTCAACAAAGTCGGAATCCCGGTGGCGACATCACCTTTGGAAATACCCGTTTTAATGACTGAAAAGTTCTCCAAGAAGAAGACAACCAAGACGACCGCCAAAAAAACGACGACCCGGAAAGTTGCCGGCAAGAAGTCGCCCAAAAAAGCGGCCGCCAAAAGGACAACCAAGGCTAAAAAGAAATAAGCCGCTGCAGCATCTGTTAGGAGATCAACATGCCCGATGAAAAACCGGAAGAAGTTCCGGTGAAGAAAACGGCCGCCGAGAAGGAGGCTCAGACGGAGGATAAGAAGATCAAGTACTCGTATCAAGAGGGTAAAGGTCTGCCTCCGCTCAACCTGTATCTTCACTGGTGCAAAGCCTGCAATATTTGCATTAGCTTTTGCCCTCAGAAGGTGTTCGATCCTGACCGTGACGGAAGACCGATTGTGGCCAGGCCCGAGAAATGCACTCAATGCGCAATCTGTTGGTTGCATTGTCCTGATTTTGTCATAACCTCGAACTACAAGTAAGGATGGAGCTATGCCGCATCGTATTACATCCGCCCGCAAATTAATGCAGGGTAACGAGGCCTGTGTTCACGGCGCTCTATACGCCGGCTGCCGTTTCTTCGGCGGTTATCCGATCACACCCTCGACTGAGATAGCCGAGGGTATGGCCAGATTACTTCCCAAGTGTGGCGGACACTTTATCCAGATGGAAGACGAGATCGCATCCATGGCCTCGATTATCGGCGCTTCTCTCACCGGTACCAAATCGATGACCGCCACCAGCGGACCCGGCTTTTCACTGATGCAGGAAAATATCGGTTATGCCTATATCACCGAGGTTCCTGTTGTCGTTGTTAATGTTCAGCGCGGCGGTCCTTCGACCGGGTTACCGACCAAGATTGCCCAGGCCGACACCATGCAGGCCCGTTATGGGACTCATGGAGATTACCAGGCGATCACCGTGGCTCCGGCTTCGGTTCGGGAATGTTTTGAACAAACTGTTAAAGCGTTTAACTTCGCCGAACGTTTCCGCACCCCGGTGACCATGCTCACCGATGAGGTCCTGGGCCATATGCGAGAAATGATCACCATCCCTGAATCGGGTGAACTGGAGGTTGTGGATCGCGAAAAGCCGGATGTTCCTCATGAATGGTATCATCACTTTGAAATCACACCAACTCTGGTCTCGCCGATGGCCTCCATGGGCGACGGATACCGTTATCATGTGACCGGGCTGGTTCACGATCAGGACGGCTTTCCGACGGCCAATCCCAACGAGATCAAAGCCAAGATGGATAAGTTGAGAAACAAGATAGTGCGCTTTGCCGATGAGGTCACTCAACTTGATGTCGAAATGGTCGACGATGCCGGTATTGTCGTTTTCGCCTATGGCACCACTGCCCGCGCGGCGCGTCAGGCCGTACATATGGCGCGCGAAAAACGCATCCGGGCCGGGCTGATTCGCCCCATCACCATCTGGCCGTTCCCCGATGATCAGCTCAGGGAACTCCTGGCGCATGTGAGACGAGTGCTGGTGGTGGAACTCAATCAGGGTCAACTGATTCATGAAATCGAGCGGGTGGCGCCCAAAACGTGTAAAGTCGCCGGTTTGACTCGCTATGATGGTGAGGTCCTCAATCCCGTCGAAATCTTCAAAAGAATTCTGGAGGTGAAATGATGGCCGACCCGATCCAATCCTCCAATGTGACCTATGATTACCTGCGGGTCAAGAAGCGCTTCCCCAATGTCTGGTGTGCCGGATGTGGTATCGGAACCGTTATGGGATCGATAATTCGTGCCATCGACAAAATGGGGTATTCCAAGGATGAGGTGGCTTTAGTCTCGGGAATCGGCTGCAGTTCACGGCTTCCGGTATACTGCGATTTCAATACCCTGCATACAACTCACGGGCGGGCGATTGCATTTGCCACCGGCGTCAAGCTGGCCAAACCTTCGTTGAAGGTGATCGTTGTCACCGGCGACGGTGACGGACTTGCTATCGGCGGCAATCACTTCATTCATGCCTGCAGGCGTAATATCGATATCACGACCGTGTTGATTAACAATCAGATCTACGGTATGACCGGCGGTCAATGTTCGCCGACCACGCCTCATGATTCTTTCGCAGCTACAGCCCCCTACGGCAATATGGAAAAGGGATTTGATCCTACCACATTGGCCAAGGCGGCCGGAGCTTCTTATGTGGCTCGCGGTACCGTCTATCATGTTCAGCAACTCGACAAGCTGATATACGGCGGACTAAATAAGAAAGGTTTTGCCATGGTAGAAGCCTTCTCCAACTGCCATACCTATTATGGCCGTCTCAATAAGGAAGGCGATGCTGTGGCGATGCTGAAGTTGATGAAAGAACATGCCATGCCGGTCAAAGCGGCCAAAGTGCTGCCGCCGGAAAAACTTGAAGGCAAATTCCTGACCGGTGTTTTGTGGGACGTTGAAATGCCGGAGTATTGCGAACTGTATCAGAATTTAATCGACAGTTTCCAGGAAAAAGATAAGGAATAGGCAGGCGACCATGACTACCGCAAGAGAACATAAAACACATCGAGACAGCAAAAGCCATAAAGTTCCCAAAGATGATCGTTACGAGGTCCGTTTGTCCGGGTCCGGCGGTCACGGAGTGATCCTGGCCTGCGTTATGCTGGCTCGCGCCATCGGAACCGATCCTCGTCGCAATGTAGTCCTGACTCAGAGTTATGGACCCGAGGCACGCGGCGGCGCCGTCCGAGCCGACCTGGTGATGGCCAAGGGAGCAATCTTCTATCCCAAGACCATGAAACTGGATCTGCTCCTTACATTTACTCAGGAGGCGTGCGATAAATACTGCCAGGATTTGAAACCGGACGGACTGCTCGTAGTTGATTCTACGATGGTGACCAAAGTACCGATCAAGAACAGCTATGGGTTCCCGTTTATCCGTCTGGCCCGCGAAAAAGTGGGACATCCGATGGTGGCCAATGTGATTGCCCTGGGTGCGATTGCCGAATTGACTGGAATCGTCCCCCGCGAGGCGATCAGGGCGATTGTCAAGGAGTTTGCTCCCAAGGGAACCGAGGAGAAAAACCTCAAGGCTTTACAGGTCGGATTTGACGTCGCCAAGAAAGCCAAAAGGAAGTAGGACCAAAAGTAATCATGGAGCGAACACTATTAATAATCAAGCCGGATGCCACCGGGAGAAACTTGGTTGGGCATATTATCAACCGTTTGGAAAAGGCGCGGTTTACCCTTGTGGACATGAAACTGACGCGGCTGACGATTGATGAGGCCCGGAAGTTCTATGCCGTGCACGAGGGCAAACCCTTCCTCGACAGCTTGACGGAATATATGTCGTCGGGGACGGTGATCCCGATGGTTCTGGAGAAGGAAAATGCTATCGCCGATCTGCGTAAATTGATCGGTGCAACCAACCCGGAACAGGCCGAATGCGGAACTCTGCGTAATGAGATCGGAGTCGATGTGCAGCACAATTCCGTGCATGCCTCCGATTCTCAGGAATCGGCCGATGTGGAAATTCCATTTTTCTTCGGATAGGTGGTTATGCCAAAAGTTGCCTATGGAGCGGAAGAAATAGACATTGATCTGGACCCGGGAGATACACTGACCGAAAAAGAGCCGAATGATGACACCGGTGAGTGGCAACGCGAAGCTCTTCGTCAGGCTCTCGAAACGAACCATTTCAATGATCTTTTAACCGGCGGAAAGCCGCTGGTGGTGGTCAATGACGCCTTTCGACCGACTCCGACCGGCCAGGTTCTTTCACAAATAAAACAGTGGTACCCTGAATTTCAGGCCGATTATATTGTTGCCTGCGGCAATCATCCGCCGCCGGGCAAAGATGATCTGGCCGCGATCTTCAAAGGCTTCCAGCGTCCGGACGACGCTCGGATCTACTCCCATGACTCGCGAGATATTGATTCCATGACGGAGATCGGGGATATCGCCGGAGACAAGCTCTTTCTCAACCGCATGATCTTTGAGTATCCGGCCGTTATCATCATCGGGTCGGTGGAACCGCATTATTTTGCCGGTTATACAGGCGGCCGCAAATCATTGATTCCGGGGCTGGCAAATATCGACATTAATCGCCGCAATCATGCCCTGGCGGTCAGTGAAGATGCGCAGCCGCTCCGACTGAAGGGAAATCCGGTTGCCGATGATTTGGACCGATTGATTAAGATGGTCAAATTGCCCGTTGTGCTTTCGATCCAGATAGTTACCGGACGTCATCAAAAGGTCATCGAATGTTTCGCCGGACCGCTCAAGGAATCGTTTGAAGATGCCGTCTCGGTGGCCGAGCAGGTTTATTCATTCGACTGCTCACGGCAGTTTGATCTCGTGATAGCCGAGATGCGGCCGCCTCTGGATCGCAATCTGTATCAACTCCAGAAGGCGATCGAAAACACCGCCGCAGCCGTCCGCGACGGCGGCACTCTTCTGGCGGTGTCGGAATGTCGAGAGGGGATAGGTAATGAGGAGTTTTATGAACTGGCTCAGCAACTGAAAAACGAGGAAATGGTTCTGTCGCACTCGGAAGCGGACAATCCCCCGATGGGGATTCACAAACTCTCTCGGATAGTGCGGCTGGCAAAGCGAATCAATATCAGGGCTCTGACCGGAGTCAAAAACGAGATCCTCGAACGGGTGTTTATCGAGCCGGCGGTGTCGATCGAGGCTGAGATGCAGAAATTGAAACCGAAAGAAAAAGATAAGATAGATATATTGCTGGTCCGGGATGCCGGGCTTTTGGCAACAAAATTAAATTGACAGGATGTAATTAATAATCGGAGGCAAGAAATGAACAAGAAAGTCGCAGTTATCGGTGCCGGAAATGTCGGCGCCTCAGTGGCCCAGTACATGGCCGAGGCTAATATTGCCGATGTCATAATGATCGACATCATCGAAGGATTCCCGCAAGGTAAAGCGCTCGATATGACCCAGGCCGGACCGATCCGCAATTATAATTGCATGATCACCGGCAGCAATGACTATAAAGACATCAAGGATTCGGATTTGGTAGTCATGACCGCTGGCCTGGCTCGTAAGCCGGGAATGTCGCGCGAGGATTTGCTGGCTGCAAACGCCGAAATCGTCGGCACGGCCGCCAAGAATATCAAAGAGCATGCGCCCAATGCGTATGTCGTCGTGGTTTCCAATCCGCTTGATATCATGACCTATCATATGTGGAAAGTAACCGGATTCCCCAAAAATCGTGTCTGCGGTCAGGCCGGAATCCTTGACTCTACCCGATTCCGGGCTTTCGTAGCGATGGAACTGGGTGTGGCAATGAGAGATGTTCAGGCGATGGTTATGGGCGGTCACGGTGACACTATGGTCCCTCTTCCGCGATATACCACCGTCGCCGGAATTCCGATTAAGGAATTGATCGGTGCCGATCGGATCAAGGAAATTTCCGAACGCACCCGTATGGGTGGCGGCGAAATTGTCAAGCTGCTCAAGACCGGTTCAGCCTATTATGCGCCGGCTTCGGCCTCGGTTGAAATGGCTCGTTCGATTCTCTGTGATGAAAAACGCGTCGTGCCCTGCTCGTGTTACCTGGAAGGCCAGTATGGTATCAAGGATATCTATATCGGCGTCCCGGCGATTCTCGGTGCCAATGGCGTGGAAAAGGTTCTCGAACTGGATCTGAGCGAAGAAGAACTTGGCGCACTCAAGGCCTCTGCTGATAAGTATAAAGGTGTACTGAAAGAAATCGGATACTAATAGGGAGTAAACATGGCACCAAAATATAAGCATATTGAAATACCCCAAGATGGAAAGAGAATTACCGTCAAAAAAGGTAAACTCTCGATCCCGAGTAAACCGGTCATACCTGTCATCGAAGGTGACGGCATCGGCCGCGATATCATGAAGGCGACCCGCCGCGTTCTCGACGCCTCCGTTGAGAAGGCCTACAAGGGCAGAAAGAAAATCGCCTGGATGGATGTCTATGCCGGTGAGAGGGCCAATGAATTGTACAATGAATGGCTGCCGCAGGAAACTATCGACGCCATCAAGTACTATTACGTTGCCCTCAAAGGCCCCCTGACGACTCCGATCGGCGGCGGCTTCCGTTCCCTCAATGTGTCGTTGCGACAAATCATGAATCTGTATGCCTGCGTCCGTCCGGTCCGCTATTTCAAAGGTGTACCGTCACCGGTCAAGGCTCCGGAAAAAATGGATGTCGTCATCTACCGTGAAAATACCGAAGATGTTTATGCCGGTATTGAATGGAAGAAGGGCACCAAGGATGTCAAGAAAGTCATCGGTTGGATTAATAAGCAGATGAAACAGAACATCCGCACCGATTCGGGAATCGGCATCAAGCCGATTTCGGTCAAGGGAACGACTCAACTGGTGAAACAGGCGATCCAGTATGCCATCGATCACAAGCGCCCCTCGGTTACCCTGATGCACAAGGGTAATATCATGAAGTTTACTGAAGGCGCTTTCCGCGACTGGGGCTACGCCACGGCCAAGAAGTACTTCCCCAAGAAGACCATCACCGAAGATGAACTCTGGAGCAAGTACAAAGGCAAATAGCCCAAGGGCAAAGTGGTCATCAAAGACCGTATCGCCGATTCCATGTTCCAGCAGATTCTGACCCGCACCGATGAGTACGACGTGATTGCCACGCCGAACCTCAATGGCGACTATATATCCGACGCTGCCGCGGCGCAGGTCGGCGGTCTGGGGATGGCTCCGGGCGCGAATATGGGTGACTATATCGGTCTCTTCGAGGCCACCCACGGGACGGCTCCGAAGTATGCCGACAAGGATATGGTCAACCCCGGTTCGTTGATTTTGTCCGGTGTGATGATGCTCGAATATCTGGGCTGGGGTAAAGCCGCCGAGATGGTTAACAAGGCGATTGAGAAAACTATCGCCAAGAAGACTGTCACGTACGACCTGCACCGCCAGATGAAAGGCGCTAAGAAGCTATCGACTTCGAAGTACGCCACCGAGATCATCAACAACATGCGATAGACAACATCACCAAAAGAAGGGGGAATTCTCCCCCTTCTTTTCAAAGGATATTCAATGGCTGAAACCCTCGTAAAACAGCATCGATATTACTGGGATGATGCCGATCATCTTATTAAACTGGCCTATGAATACGCCTCGCAGGCCGACAACGGCGGTACCGAATCTGAGTATTATACTTTCTGGAAATACCGGCTGGCCCGGATGTCGTTTATCGCCCGCATGATGTCAATCGAGGCGCTACTCAACAATGCGCTGGAAGAATTCTGCATCCCGGAGAAATTCAAAGAACTGGGCATTCTTGCAGATCAATTCCCTCGCAGCGAAAAATTCCCCAAAAATCGCCGCAAACGGCGGGGTCGCACCTTTCAGATTCCGATGAAATGGAAATTATACCTGACACCGTATGTCTGCAACGAAGACAGCCGGATGGAAAAAGACGAGTATTTCAAAATTGAAACCGGTGAGTATCGCAAATTCAGGCAGTTGATTGTAGTCCGTAATGAATTCGTCCATACCCGCCTGGCCGATCAGGTCATCGATATCCATATGGATGCGCAGACGGCAAAACCGAGCGAAAAACAGATCGATGATATTCTGAACGATCCCGATTATGACGATTGCTGCAAAGAGATGGGCCTTGAACAAGATCCGGTTTGCTTCAAAATCGATAATGCCAGCGTATGCGGTAAGGCGATGAAAGGGATCATCCTCGAACTTAATGGCTTTCTCGGCGGCCGCATCCTCACCAAAGACTTTTGGGAGTCCGACCAACTCGAACTCGTTACCTGACCAGTTCCCTGGTTTTTGCATTTCATACACCTCTCATTTATCGAGTAAGTCGAAACCCCTTCGGAGCGTGGCCCGGAGCTTTGCTCCGGGTTTCTGATCGGTCACGAAACAATCCCTGATCGCGCTTTACCGAGTACCCCACCCAGAGTTCGCGGATGCGACGGCGGGTGGTTTTTTGGGGGCATCTCGTTGCGCTAATTTGTGGTTGACGATTCCGGTTCTATTGGGAATAATCTCATCATGAAGCTCAATCATTTTGATCATGACGACCGGGCATCTAGTCTTCACCCATCGTCCGCCGGGGGCGACGTGGCGATCTATACTCTATCATAGTAATGGAGTAATTTCATCTCTGTTAGTAATAAATGGGCCATTAATGACTCATGCCGACTTTTTCAACACGTTCTAAAGATGCAGGCCACCCATCTTTCGGATTCATGTACTGGAATAACTTATCCACGCGACAGCCCAAAAGTGGCTTTTGCCACAAAATCAACATAGGATCGATGCTAATCCAGAATCATCTCCCATTAGTAGAAAACCAAAAGGGAGATGAGTAATGCCGATAAATAAGAATCATAAACTCACAAAAGTTGCACCTGCCACCGCGACAGCCAAAAAGTGGCCCCCGCCACCCTTTTTGTACAATTCAAAGCCAATTCTTCATAACTATAAAGGAGGTGATAGCTTACACCGAATTTTACCGATTTAAGATCAACATGATGTGGTGTCAGCTAAAACAATAACGCAATATGTGGTATAATCTAGAACAGCAGATATATCGTGGGGGAGGGATAAGTCAGGCTCCTCGCATGTGGCGAGGAATCCGATCAATAATGTTCCGGCGGGTCTTGATTCGCTTTGCGAATTGTGACCCGCCGGGATATGCTTTATCCCATCGCTTCTTTGGCTTTGTCGAGCATCAATTGGCGGTCGATCGGTTTTTCGACGAAAAAGAACGGTTTCGGCATCTTCAGATGATCGCGCGAAAACAGTTCTTTGTACCGCGTCACGCCGCTGCAGATGATCACCGGAATTTTCTTCAACGCCTCGTCATCCTGCATCCAGCGGTAAAACTTCTGACCGGTTTCCCGCTCCATGATGATATCCAGCGTGATCAGATCGGGCATATAGTCTTTGACCACCGCACGCGCTTCGTCGCCATCGGTCACACATTTGGTTTCGTAACCGTTATCCTGAAAGAGGACTTCGAGGTATGTCCTGGGATCTTCCTCATCATCCACGATAAGTATTTTCTTAGCCATATATATAATCCCTCCTGACGGCTTAATGCCATTCCCATTCAATATATTCCTTGTCGAAATCGGTCATGGCGTTGACGATCAATTCCACCAGACCTCCATACAACATGTTGCAGCGTTCGAATGTATTATACGCGACGAACATATCGCGGATAGCCCCTTTGCAGTTGGAGCAGGGAGCGCAAACATACTTCTTGTGCTCCGGTCCAATAATGTCCTGATAGGTGTCAAGAATCTGGCGCATTTTGATCCGGCTGGAGAGGGCATGGCGCCAGTCGGGGAAGTTCAAATCCTGAGTGATGGCAAAGCCGCTGCCGCCGCCGCAGCAATAATTGTGTACGCCGTGCGGCTCCATCTCACGGAAGTTATTGACCACCGCTCTCAGTATCTCCCTCTGCGGTTCGACGATACCCATCAGGCGAACCATGTTGCAGGGATCGTGCAAGGTGACATGGTATTCGTCATTGCGAGATTTATCGAGGTTGAGGCGGCCTTCCTTAATAATATCCCGAAGCAGGGTAACGGAGCTTTCGCGGGGGACATTCAATTCGCCCGGCATGACGCGGTCGGCGATGACCGTCAGGGCTTTGTGAGCATGGCCGCATTCGCCGAGGACGATTTTCTTGACGCCAAGCTTCTTGGCTACCGCAAGATGTTTCAGCGCAACTTTGGCAAACTGGACATCATCGTACCAGACGCCGTAGTTGACACCGTCGTAGGCAACCAGTTCGCTCGACAAAGTATAACTGATTCCGGCTTTTTCAAGGATGATGGCGAACGCTTCCGGATTTTCCGGCCAGGCCAGAAATTCGCCGGCATTGTGGATCAGAAGGATATCGGCCCCTTCCTTATCCATCGGCCAATTGAATTTCATCCCGACCCGTTCTTCGACTTCTTCTTCCAGAAATTCGATATTGTCAAGATAGGCAGCCGGGGTCATGCCGGTCGATGATCCCGATTGCAGTTGCAGCACGGAACCTTTCTTGTGGAGAGGTTCGACGGCGATGCCCATCTCCTGGCTGAAAATCTTGCGCAGTTCGCGAGTCACGAGGCCGTTGTCGGCGCCGATCGGGCAGGTTTGAGCGCAGCGCCGGCAGATGGTGCAGCGGTACGACAATTCCATCAAACGGGCGATCATCCTCCAGGTGACATCGATATCATTGCCGGAGATTTTCGAGAAAAACTTGCCGCCGCCTTTCACATATTTCTTGTACAGGCGTCGGAGAATGTCACTGCGGTAGGTGGGACGATAGATATCGATCCCTCCGGATTCCTTGTACACCGGGCAGGCCGCCGAACAGGTCTGGCATTTGGCGCAATATTCCATCGTCAGGAAAAGCGGCTGCATGAAAGTCCAGTTGTCCTCTCTGTCAAATAGCTTCTGCAGGCCGGAGAGGAATTTCTCGATCATTTCCTTTTTCTCTTCGTCAGTCTCCGGACGGGGGAATTTGAACGCGGTTATGCCGTCGAGGTCGCACTCGTATTTCTCCTGCGCACTTTCCGAAAGCGGTTTTATCGTGGGCAAATCCTCGATTTTATCATAGGGAGGAGGCAGCGGTAAAAACTTGGAGGCGTCCAAATTGACGAGCTGACCTTCCTTCTGCGAAAAGTCTTTTAATGAAGTTTTCTTGTTACTCATCTTTGGCGGTCTCCTCAGTTGCGGCTTCGGCCCAGGTGGCGCCCGTTTTGATGTGGGGAGCTGACCAGTTTATCTTATAGCCGAGGGCTTTGTTGACAGTCGCTTCAATCTTACTGCCCTTGATATTCGGCGCGTCTTCCCAGCGTACTTTATGATAAGTAAAATACTTGCCGAACAGATGGGTCATATGGGTATATGGGAAATAGATCATCAGCGCGGCCCATAACCAGAGTTGCACAGTAACGGCTCCGGGAAGGACTCCGGCCGGCTTGAGCGTAATCAGGCTTTGCACAAATCCTCTCAGGGCGACATAATTAGAATCGACCGTGAAGGCGGCTGCCAGTCCGGAAATAAAGACCGCCAGAAGCAGCAGCAGATTGGTGTAATCGCTGATTACCGAGGCGTTGCGCATTTCGGCCCTGAACAAGCGGCTGAAAAACAATCCGATGCCGCCGATGATGCTGAGAACCCAGCCGACCAGACCGAAAATTTTGGTCAGGTGGAAGATGATTACAGCCAGGGTATTGGGCGAATCGGAACCGATGACGACACCGGTTGCCTGGAAAATCGCACCAGCCACCAGCATGACCATAAAACCGATAAGGCAGTACATGCCGAAATGGAAGGGGAAGGAGAATATCCAGAGCGATCGGTTGTTATGATAAACCGACTGGACCAGGATAATCTCTTTGGCCATGGCTGAAATTTCACTGATGAGCGAGAAGTTCATCGGTTTGGTCCACCAATCGACTTCCTCGAAGTATGAGCCGCCGTAGGAACCGCGGCCCTTTTCATGCGGTATCGGATACAGGTCCCATCTTAAATGGAGCGGCATCCGCGCTATTTTGACCATCTTGGCCGTAACGACCACGATAAACAACAGTATGGCAAAATAGCTTAATAATTGCAGTAAACCCATTATCCCTCCAGATATGAATCTATAATTCCAAATTACTTGCTGTCGTTTTCATCTCCCAGGTTATGCAAAAGCGCCTTCATTGCCTCGGTACAGTAGGCGCCATAACGGTAAACATTGCACTGGTGGCAATCATACCCCCGACGGGCACATTCCGTTTCCTTTATCATCCAGCATGGCTTGACCGCATTCGATAACGCCTGGCATGATTTTTTCTCTTCCTCGCTGCATGGTTTAAGCCGCCAGCAGGGAAGAAGGGCCAGCAGGCGCCGGATACCTTCCATGTTAAGCCCGAGATCGTTGATGATATGCTGGATGATGCGGATACGTTTGATATCGGCCCGTGACAGCAGACGTCGGCAACTGGCGCTACGATGGTAAATCAGCAGCCCTTCGGCTTCATACTTGCGCAAGGCTGAGACCGACAGGCCTACTTTTTCGGCGGCGGTGCCGATTGAGATAACCGGATCCCAGTCGGAATCGCTTTCCCCGTTGCCGGCGAGATTGTGAAATTTTTCTCTAAGTCCGTCGTCCGATTCCCGCATTTTCCGTTCACCAGTTATTGGGTCTATACCTTGATTATTAAGTATACAAAAGCTACACTATATAATCAAGGTTAATTTCATTTTTTGATAGATTTTTGTGAGATTAAATTTGGCCGGCTTTTTATTTTCACAAAGCGAATGCTGACAAAAGATTGCGATAATTGCCTGTGGGCGGTCCGCCGTGGCGGATGACCCTGCAGTTAATGATTGTGCTGGGTGCCGCACTCCTTTAGGAGTGCGAAGTCCCAATAATCATCTGACCGGTGGCCGCGATCTTGATCGCAGTATACGAATGCCACCGCGACAGCCAAAAACCGGCTTCTGCCTGTGAGCGGCAAACGCCCTGAGACTGTCTCAAAAGTAAGATATTTACTGTTCTGCAGGGTCCTGATCCCGCTTGCGGGATTGTGACCCTGCAGCAAATGATTGTGCCGGGTGCTGTGGGCGGCAGACGCCCTCGTCTGCCCCAGCGTTTACTATGGCAATTAATTCAGATTATCCACGCGACAGCCAAAAACCGGCTTTTGCCGGTCATCCACGCGACAGCAGAAAACAGGCCCCTGCCAAAACCCGGCCCCTGCCGGTCATTGCGAGGAACAAGTGACGCCGATGGCGGAACGAGTGACGCCTGCCCGCCATGGCGGGATGCAATCTATGGATAGGATGATTCTGTGTTCTCGGCAGGTCATTAAAAGTTGATACTGTTCGTAAACCGCGATCAAAGATCGCGGCCACCGGCCCGGTAGATCAGGATGATCAACTCCAAGGTCTCCTTCTTCAGGCTTTCTCCTACGGTATATTTGAACTCCTGGTTGAATTCTTTGGTAAAACGAAAAATCTCAAGCAGCAGGTCATAGCTTGTCTTGCATACTGTTAATCCATCGTACTCTGCCATTTTTACAAATCGATTTCGCTGGGCTTCACCCCATAGACCGAATCGTCAAATAGTCGATTAATCTCTGACACAACGGACCGAAAACCCGTAAAGCTTATCGTCGGAGGTACGACTGACGTCTGAACCATTGGAATGCAGGCCCCGGCCCCATGCGGTGCCACTATCGAACTCCGTGGATGACCATAAGAAGGCATAGATACCCATAGCGCCGAAGCTACCATCGCTGTAGCGGTACCCGCCGGGCAGCGCGGTGAAACCACTTTCGTTGGTCGCGCCAGCATTGGGACTGCCCCAACGCGTTGTCCCCGTTTCTTTTAGCTTGCCGCCTTCATCAGTCCCTCGCCATCCAGTAGCGTCCGCCTCTGCCGGGCTCATTCCAAGATACATTTCCAGTTGCTTCCATTCAGCATCTGTTGGTATATGCCAGCCTTCAGGTGCCATATTTCGGCTGTCACGCACTGCATACCAGTTATATAGTCGGCCATAGGTAGCAGCATTGTTTACATCGTTGTTGTAGTCGCAGTAGGCGCCGGTAGAAAGACCTGCCCATGCGGTATTGTCTGTCACGTTTGGTATGTCATTGCCATTACGGTAGTGGGTGACCTTTAGGTTGTCCATCATCCAGCACTGATCACCAATTTTAATTGTTCGGTAAAAATTACCATCTATATCAGTCGCTGTCGATGAACAATAAGATTCACAGCAGGTTGTATCCGGCTCCGGACCACCCTTGAATACGTAGTTGATCAGGTAAACGGCATCGCCGACGTTGATATCGCCGTCGCCATTGGCGTCGCCGCACCTGCTCCCTTCAGAAATTACCGGGCTGGCCAAATACATGCACACCAGCACCATCAGGCAAAAAACACGTGATAACGAATACATATGCATGAGTTTGCCTCCTGTTAAAAATTGTTAAAATTACAGCAGAAACAAAACGACTTTTTATTCCTAATCCGAGATTTCCCATATAAGGGTTTCAAAACCACGATTCACCTGTCCAGAAAGCGATTGCCCTTGCTGTGAGTGATCCTGCCTCAATATAGCATCAGGGAGAATAATGTCAATAGGGAAAGTTAGGATGAAATAAAGGGCCGGTTACCGGGACCGACCCTTTTCTATAGAAAACCCTCCCCCTTTGGCCCTCCAATGTGCTGGGTGCCGCACTCCTTTAGGGCATGTTGATAAACCCAAATAAACGCTGTCATCGCGGGCATAATGACCAAAAAGTGTTGGTAAAGGGGTCATTTTTTTACACAGATGGAGGCACCAGAGGAAGTAACTTTTTCTCATCTTCTGATTAAGCCTCGGTTTTGACAATAAGTATTTTCAGACGATTTAGCT
>DAOUTW010000068.1 GCA_030668485.1 Candidatus Zixiibacteriota bacterium | reverse complement strand
GAGCAATTTATTGAGCGAGTCAGATTATACAATCAAACACCCAGAAAATGTCTGGACTTTCGGACTCCGGCAGAAGTATTTTACAACCTTCTGTTGCACTTCAAATGTGAATGCACCTGCCCGTTTTCACGGGCATGACAGAATAACACTCGTGCGCATGGGAGACCGGGGTTTATAAACAAACCCTTTAGGAGTGTGAAGAAAAACAGGCCCCTGCCTGCAAAATCGACACCAAACCGCTGTTGATCCCGATACCATCCTGTTAAGTGAACCTGAACGAGAAAGGTATATATATGAAAGAAAACATTAAAAATAACAGACCGAAAACGCCCCAAAAGGAGGAGAAACCTGGCAAACATGCAAAAATGACGAAACAAACCCAATTTATCGTTGCACGACAACGAATTAGCGATTTCACCTATCCCAACCTAAGCCATTTTAAGCCACTTTTTGAGCCAAAAAAAGGTGTTTTGGGTCGTTTTTTGGGTCAAATTATGGTCTACGCGCGACAGAATTCAGGGCAGGATTTTGCAATCCTGCCTGGGTGTCAGGACCGCGCGGGTCCTGACAAACAATTCATTCCGGCCGTTGCCGGTTAGTCTTGGGAGTTGGTTACCAGGTCGGAGTATTCTTTGATGATTTTGTCGACCGCATCTTCTGATTCGGCCTCGGCCAATATTCCGAACGAGGCGGTCAGACGATCCGGCGTCACCAGCACCCAGCCGCCGTTTTCGAATACCCGCACGCCGTCGATCAATTGCCGATTCTTATCTTCGGTCGAGGTGATCAAGGTCCGCATCACCTGTCCTTTTTTGCCCCACGGACAGGGTACCGAAGCGGTCTTGCGGATATAATTCGAGAACCTTCGCCGCAGATCATGGAGTGTTGTTTTGGCCTGAGCGATCATCTCCAAAAGTCGAATGGTGGCATACATGGCATCGGCGCCGACCTGGAAACCGGGGAAGATAAATCCGCCCAGGGTGCCGCCGACAAAGTCGGCTCCGCCCCGGATATGCGCATCCATCATCGCCAGGTGATCGTTGCGAACACGCATGACCTCGACCCCGTACTCCTCGGCGATTTTTTCGACACCCATCGAGGCCGACACCGGTACGGCAATACGGCGCGCGCTATGCGTCTGGAGATAAAGATCGGTGACCATCAGCAGCAGGAGTTGGGAATTTATTTCCTGACCGTTCTCATCGATGATGATCATTTTTTCGGCAGCCGGATTGATCATGACCCCGAGATCGGATGAGACCGCGGTAACGATCGTCGAAAGCTGGCGCACCTTTTCCCGAAAACCCCGGGAATGTTCTGAGGCTTTGTCCGGATTGGGATAAGCATTGAGGCTGAGAGTATCGATCCCTAATTTCGAGGTGATCTCCGGGAAGAACTGTCCGGCGGCACCGTAGGAATAATCGATGACGATCCGGAAATCGGATTCCTGCACCAGTTCATCATTGATGGTATGCAGGAATTCATCACGATAATTGTCGAACAGCCGATCCTGTTCTTCGAGACGACCGGTTTCGGCCATCGAGGCACGGGGAAAATCTTCATTGGCAAACGACCGTTCGACCTTTTTCGATTTGGCGGTCGGGAGGTCGAGTCCGGAACTGTCGAAGAAAATCATATCGATCATGTTGTAGTTTTCCGGGCTGTGGCGCAGATATATCCCGGCGGCATAGTCGCCGTTTTTCAAAGCATGACGCAGCACCGGCGTAGGCAAGATTTCGAGATCGTCGACATCGACTCCGGTCGCCATCAGACCGCACATGATCGATCGTTTGAGTAGTCGAGAGGTGGCGGATGCGTCGCGGCTGGTGACGATTCGTTGCTTGCGCCCCAGAGAGGCGCCAAAAGCGGCGCCGAGTTTGACAGCCATTTCGGGCGTAACCTCGGTCAGGCCGAGGCCGGAGACTTTGGAATCGGTGAACAGTTCACGGTTCCACTTTTCGCCCCAGACAATCGAGGAAGATACGATGGCGCCGTCATCGACTATCTTGCCGGGCCATATTTTGCAGTTGGCCCTTATCCGGGCACCGGCTCCGATGTTGCAGTCGTCGGCTATCACCGCCCGGTCGAGGACCGACGCTTCGCGGCCCATGTGCACCCGGTTGGTGATGATCGAGCTCGATATCGAAACCAGCGGTTCTATGACGGTTTCGCCCCATATAACAGAATTTTTGATGTTGGCTTTTTCGCCAATGGCCACCCGATCGCCGATGATAGTATTTGTCAGGGAGGTGCTTTCGCCGATATGACAGTTGTGTCCCAGCATGACGGTGCCGCTAAACGAGACATTCTCGGCGATCTCAACATTGCGGCCCCGGTATAAGACCGCGCCGTCTCGCTCAATCCGCTCGGCATCGTGATGGATGGATACATTTCCCTCGAGGATATCAACATGAGCGCTGACATATTCATCGATATTGCCGACATCGCGCCAGTAGCCGTCGGAAATTTCCCCCATAAGGTTCATCTTCTTCTCGAGCATGATCGGGAACAGGTTCTGCGAGAAATCGAAATTGGTTTTGGGTGGGATCAGCCGCACCGTTTCCGGCTCGAGGATATAGATGCCGGTGTTGATCGTATCGGAAAACATCTCGCCCCACGACGGTTTTTCGAGGAAGCGGGTGATACGGCCTTCGGGATTGGTGATAACGATTCCATAAGCGAGCGGGTTTTCCATTCGGGTCAACAGTATGGAGGCGTCGCTCCGGCGTTCTTTGTGAGACTTGAAGGCGGCAGCCAGATCGAAATCGGTCAGGACATCGCCGGAAATCACCAAAACGGTTTCATTACAGAAATCGGCCGCATAGCGGACCGCTCCGGCGGTGCCATAATCCTGGTCCGGCAGCAGATAATCCATCTTAACACCGAATTTTGTGCCGTCCTTGAAGTGATTTTTGATAACGTCGGATTGATAAAATATCAGGGATACGATTTCGTCGAAACCGTTTTTCTTCAGCAAATGAACCACATGTTCCATCATCGGCAGGTTGCCGATCGGAACCATCGGTTTGGGTATGTTGATCGTCAACGGCCGCAGGCGGGTCCCAAACCCTCCGGCCATGATAATTGCTTTCAAGGTCTTTCTCCCTGTTGGTATCGTTATTTACGTGCTCTTGATCAAACCTGTTTTCAACATATCTGTTATAGCAAGAAAATCGTCAAAGGGCAAGAATTCAATTTCCTCGTCCCGACAATAATCGGCCAAAAAGCTTTTGGCAAAGATAATATCGGCCTCGGGCAGGGCGCACAGGTCGGATTTGCCGTCGCCAATATAAACCGCCTTTTGTCCGCTTTCCCGGAGGCGCCGGATGTGGTATCCCTTACAATTGCCGCATGATCCGCAACTTTCATGATGGTAGGGCCATGATAATTGCAGGCGGCCGTTATCCAGCCAGGCCTGGTTGGCCAGTACCGGCAGACCGAGGATGTTGTTTTTCTGCAAAAGACGGTTGATGTAGATATCAAGGCCGTCGGAGAGGAGATACAACGGTATTTGAAGGCTGCGACAGAGTTCGACAAAAGGCGAAAATCCGGGGTCGATTTCGAAACTATCGATGAACGCCATCAATTCTTCTTCGGTGAGATCATCGATCAGGTCGGCTTCTTCCTGCAGGCATTGTTTCGAGTCGATTTCATCGGCGCGCCAGCGGTCGACCGGCTCTTCGGATTTGCCGTGCGAAAAATGATGAAACAGCCGATTGCCGACGTCCTGGGTCGAGATGGTCCCGTCGAAATCGGAGAAGATGATCAGATTGTCGTTGGTGCTGGAGCTTTCCGGCATCGCATTATTCCTGTCGATTGGTGTTGTTCTGTAATAATACGAAACCGGGGCTTATCGGACAAGGCAAATAGGGATGGTTGAGTGTGATAGTAGGCTATTAAATCTGTTTGACAACAGGCCACTGCTTAATCGCCAGTCAGATTGGTCAGCATTAGTGACAGGAGAAGGTAATTTTTGGCGCGAGAGATATCCAGAGGAGTCATGCCGTCATCTATGCGGGCTTCACGATCTGCACCCCGGCTGATCAGCAGGCGGGCCATTTTTATATGACCGCCAGCGGCAGCCATATGAAGCGGCATCCAGCCGCCATACGCTTTGGCGTTTATATCCAAGTCATGATTGATCAGGACCTTGGCCACAGCAGTGTTCCCCTCTCGTGCGGCAAGATGCAAAGCGGAACATCCACTTTTGGAGTTGGCCCTAGCATCGATACCGGAACGAATCGCGAGCTCTACCATTTCCAGATCACCATTCAAGGCCGCATAGTGTATCATCGTCCATCCGTCAATGTCCCGGCAATTAATCCGAGCACCATGAGAGAGAAGCATTCGGACGATGGCAGTATAGTTCTCATTGGCGGCGATTATCAGCGGCGTCAGGCCGATTTTAGTACTTTTATGGATGTTGGCGCCGGCACTTATCAAATGTTGTGCAGTTGTCAAATACCCGCCCACGATGGCATTGTGCAACGCTGTCCAACCATCTCTCTGCCGGTGCTTGACTGAGGCACCGTTTTTGAGCAGGAGATTAACGATATCATTATAACCGTCGCCGGCGGAATAAAACAGCGGGGTGCCGCCCATTTTATTACGAATATTGACATCGGCGCCATTATGAATCAGAAGTCTAGCAACGGCAAGATATCCATTCTGGGCAGCGCGATGTAGAGGTGTCATACCGTTGATGGTCTGGCCGTCCGGGTCGGCGCCCTCATTGAGCAGAATTTCAACCAGTTGGGAGTCGCCGGATTCCGTGGCATAATGGAGAGCGGTGTAGCCTTCGGCATCGGAATCGTTGACCTCCTCGCCTGTGGCCAGGAGGAGCTTGACAAATTCCGGATCGCCGGTTGCTACACCACGGCTGAGAGTTGTCTGCGGTGTATTACCAGACTCGGCAATGACCAGCTCATCGAGATCAGTGATGTTGCCTTCCCAGTTGAATCCGCCAAGGATAAACTTATCTTCACGTGGAGCATAGATCGGCGTTGGCCTGGGCTCAAGGGGTTGAGTGATATCAATGAGCAGATATCGATCATCGGCGGGCGCAAGAAGTTCCGGCAGTTTCGGGCCGCTGCCGAAACTAGGTGAGCTGTTAGTTAACTCGACCAAAATCTCATATCTGTGGCCCGGTTCAAGAAGTATTTCAATAGTCTTGGACGAATCGGAGTCCATTTGAACGGAGACTGGAGTTTCTTTGGTGTATGTAAACGGCCCCAAAGCTCTTGTCTCAGCATAGATTAAATAACTGTAAGGTGGATTGTAATGACGATAAAATCCGGAGTAGCGATAAGTGATGGTATGTACGCCCGGTGCCAGTTCATACCATGGCCCGGGTTTACAATCCATGGTTTTGAAAGTATTGCGCCGCGATGATTTTTCATTGATGGTTATGGAGTCGATGGAGACGATAAACGCTTTGGGACCGCTACGGAGCCGTGCCGGATGTTCGACTTTCAGGAGTTTGTCATCATACAGCCTGATGACTGGTGCGCTGCATGATATCGATAAAATCAGGATAAGAATAATGGCTGCCGTCGGGCCAATCGATTTATGAAATTGATGATGCCACATGGTCCTGCCCCTCCCCAATTCTTTCTATAATTATGACGCTTAAAGGTGGGGAATGTCAATATTTTTTAATGAATCGCTATGGCAAGTGAGGAGTTGAGAATGGTTGCTGTTGATGCCGGGTGCTGTCGATGCACCCGGCATTTAAGGTCAATTGAATTGATATCGCAAAAAAACCGAAAGTTTTCCGTTAGTCAGTTTTTTTCGGCGCTTCTTTCTTTTCCAGCTTTATCTCTTCACCTTTTTCATTGATGCGCACGACCTTTTCGATGATGACCGGTTCAACCGGGACATCACGCATGCCGCTGGGGTGGGCAGACGTTTTGACAGCCTTGATTTTGTCAACAACGTCCAGGCCTTTGATCACTTTGCCAAACACCGCATAGGCGGCGCCGCCGCGAGGCTGATCAAGCATGGCATTGTCGACGACATTGATGAAGAACTGGCTGGTAGCGGAATTGGGATCATTGGTGCGGGCCATGGCGATACTGCCGCGGTCGTTTTTCAATCCATTTTCCCATTCGTTCTTGATCGGCTCGTGAGTTGGCTTTTTCTCCATATCGGCCGTGAATCCGCCGCCCTGGATCATGAAGGTGGAGATAATGCGATGGAAGATGACCCCGGAATAATATCCCTCGTCGACATAAACGAGGAAGTTGTCGACGCTGATGGGGGCTTTGGTGTGATTGAGCTCTATGACAATATCGCCCATCGAGGTTTTCATAAGTACATTGATCATTTCATCGCCTTTCTTTTCTTTTTCCTTGTCACCGGCCATCGTGGGAACGGCAGCTGCGATCATCATGGTCATAAGTAGAAAAACTACGAAAAACGAGCAGCATGAACGCAATAGGTTTTTGAACACTTTCATGGCTTTTCCTTTCACAGTATATGGCACAAAATTGTTCCAGATTTTCATTTGGGGAATATACGAAGAGAACGCCGGGAATGAAAGCCTATTTAGTACCGGCCAGCGGAGTAATATAAGATTGAAATTTTTCCGAATCGGTCAGAATTTGTTCACTCAGGAGGATGTCGGGGCGGGTGGGGACGATGACTTCGCGATACGATGCGGCTCGGCCACTTTTCTTCTCCACCGTCAGACGGCGAATATGATATTTCAACAGTTCCGAATGACGCAGATAAACATCGCGGTCAACCGTATTGGACAAATTCAGCATTTGATTCAGTTGATTTATAACCGGATCGGAGGCCTCGGATAAATATTGGTCGACAAGAGCCAGGGCCAAAGTCCCGGTCAGCCATGATTCATAATTCACGCCGCGAGATTCGGCGAACTTCTGAAATAAGGTCACGACCGTGTCGGGATAGTTGAATCGTTCGGGGTAGGCAGACAAAAGGTCCCCTTCGGCATCGACAAAGTCATACAGAAGAAAGCCGGACAGGACAATTTTCTGAAAGGCGATTTCGCCGGGGGGATCATAGACAATATCGGGGGCCAGGCCGGAAAACGACAGTTCGCTGTCGGGTGGATTGAGATAACGGCCGTCGGCAAAGTAGTAGCGTGAAATGGTCAGGCGGATGGCGTCGTTGCTGGCCAGACCGTAAACCGATTGAACCAAGCCTTTGCCGAAGGTGGTATCGCCGACAACAACGCAACGATCGGCGCCGTCGAGAGCGCCAGTAAAAATCTCGGCGGCCGAGGCGGTGCCGCGATCGGTTAGAATCACAACCGGTTTATCGGTGATCGGATCGGAGGAGGAGTGGTAGCGGCGATTATCCCAGCGGGAACGACAATCGGTGCCGACGATTAAGGCGCCGTCCTCAAGAAAAAGATCGGCGGCATCAATAGCCTCTTTCAGATATCCCCCGGGATTCCCCTTGAGATCGATGATATATCCGCTGGCAGATTGAGCCTCAAGTTCGCGAACCGCCTTTTTCAGATCATCGGCTGCGCCGGCTTCGAAATCAGCCAAACGAATATAAGCGCAACCGGATACGGTCAGACCGTAATATGGCAGGTGTTCCAGTTTGATATTGCTGCGCGTCAGGGTCATCGACAAGGTGTCGTCAATGGTATGGCGATAAATGGTCAAGGCTACATCGGTTCCTGAAGGGCCGCGAATCAGATCGGTAGCCGAACCGGGATCATCGGTCGGCACCCTGATACCGGCGACGGTGACAATACAGTCACCGCTTTTAATTCCACCCTCATAAGCCGGACCGCCCTCGCGGACCGTAATTACCATCAGTTGGGTATCGCGCGGAACGACAGTGATTCCGATGCCGCCGTATTCCCCGGAAAACTCTTCCCGCAAATACTGGTAATCGCTTTGA
The DNA here is from genome assembly GCA_030668485.1 of Candidatus Zixiibacteriota bacterium. Lineage (GTDB taxonomy): Bacteria > Zixibacteria > MSB-5A5 > GN15 > JAAZOE01 > DAOUTW01. The sequence continues at coordinate 17,490 of DAOUTW010000068.1, read as the reverse complement.
TCGAGACGATATGAAAACGGGTCGAGAAGGGAAAAAAGGGCTCGCTCGGCGCCGTCGAACGCCGACTGGCGTGTCATAGGAAGGGGATAGAGCGAAACGATTTCATGAGCGGTAATGCTGAAGTTGAGAGCTTGAAGAAGCACAGGATCATTGAGCAGGAAGAGACCTGACGCAAAGAGCGTCAGAAATATCATCGTCGCCGAGATGAATCCGACAATGATCTCTTTCTTATCTGGCCCCACGCCCGGTCCTTTTGTTGATGAGCCGCAGGCTGTGATCTTTGACCTGTTCGAAAAGCGTCGCAATATCCCGGTGCCCGTCCAGGAGTTTCACTCGTCGCAAGGCTGCCATACCACGAAACCCTCTGCGTACCCGGTTGAAAAAAGCCTGTTTTTCCTTTTCCAAACGATCGGCCTTTCCATTGCGACGGGTCAGCGAGGTTTTATAATCGACGTCGAAAATAAAGGTGAGATCGGGCGCGACATCAAGAGAGGCGATGCGGTTGAGGCGAGCGATCATTTTGAGGTCGAGGCCGCGGCCATAGCCCTGGTAGGCGGTGGTAGAGTCGTAATACCGGTCGCAGACGATGATGGCGCCTTTTTTCAATTCGGGAATAATCACTGTTTCGGCCAGATGAGCACGGGCAGCTTCGTAAAGGAGCAATTCGCTGGTTGGGGTAATGTCGAGGTTGCGGTCGAGCAGGATGCGACGTATCCGTTCCGAGGCCGGTGTCCCGCCCGGTTCGCGCAGAAACAAAACCGGGAGCCCTTTCTTTTTTAAAAAGAGATAGAGCTTTTGGGCCTGGGTCGATTTACCGCAGCCGTCGATACCCTCGAAGGTAATGAATATTCCACGATACTTTTTCATAACATAAAAAAAGGCGGTCGTTTTAATGCAACCGCCTTTAAGGTAGTAAAAAGATCAAACAGTTTCAGCAACTTTTTTCTTGCTGATACGATTTTTGGTCGTTTTGGTTGTTTTGGCCGGAGTTTTCTTTTTGGCCGATGCTTTCAGCGTCAATTTACGAGTCGCTTTCTTCTTCGTGGTCGTTTTCTGACCATACTTGCGAATAAACTCCTCGACCATTTCGCGGGCCTCGGAATCGGTGTACTGCACCGGCGGAGATTTCTTGAAATAAGCTGAAGGAGCCAGAAGGGCGCCTTTGAGGCCGTTGTCCAGACCTAGCTTGCAGCAGCGGACGGCATCGATTACCACACCGGCCGAGTTGGGGCTGTCCCAGACCTCCATCTTGAATTCGATATTGAGCGGGACATTGCCGAAGGTGGTGCCTTCGAGGCGGATATAAGCCCATTTGCGATCATCGAGCCATTCGACATAGTCGGAAGGTCCGATGTGGACATTCTTTTTGCCGATATCATAATCGAGCTGGCTGGTGACGGCGTTGGTCTTGGATATCTTTTTCGATTCGAGGCGTTCCCGCTCGAGCATATTCAAAAAGTCGGTGTTGCCGCCGACATTGAGCTGACTGGTGCGCTCCAATTTGACACCGCGTTCGCGGAAAAGACGAGCCAGTACACGATGAGCGATGGTGGCGCCGACCTGGGATTTGATATCATCGCCGATTACCGGCAGGCCATGCTCCTCGAACCGCTTCTGCCAATACTGCTCACGAGCGATAAAGACCGGGATGCAGTTAACGAAACCGCAACCGGCTTTGAGAATCTGTTCCACATACCACTTGGTCGCCTCTTCGGAACCGACCGGCAGGTAGCTGACGACTACATCGGTTTTGGTATCCTTCAACAGCTTGACGATGTCGACCGTGTCGCCAGGAGCCTTGGTGATTATCTCCTTGAGATATTTGCCCAGGCCGTCGTGGGTCATGCCGCGCTGAACGGTGATTCCGGTTTTCGGAACGTCGCAGAATTTCAGGGTGTTGTTCGGCTTGGTATAGATCGCCTCGGCCATATCCTTGCCGACCTTGTTGGCGTCGATGTCGATCGCGGCCGAGAATTCGATGTCGGAAATATGATAACCGCCCAGGTTAACATGCATCAAACCGGGGACAAATTCGGTATCGCTGGCATTGCGGTAGAAATGGACTCCCTGCACGAATGAGGAAGCGCAATTGCCGACGCCGATTATGGCGACACGAAGCTTCTTGCTGCCCATGGTGAACTCCTTTTTTTATTCCATAACATTATATGTCGTTTATCAGTTATTGCGGATGGAAAATAAGACCGTCGCGAAAAAAAGGCAACTCAAAAAGAAAACAATTTTCATTGTATGTACAATAATCTTGTATTTTCAGATGCTGTGGTTGGCCGTGAAAGCCCATAGAACAGGGGTTTACCGGCCATTTATGACTCTATTACATTGTCTTATTTGGCATTATGGGAACCACTGGCAATCAAGTCGAGTATTCCAGAAAAGGGGCCCCTGCCCCTTGACATATTATTTGTATGTACATATAATACTGTTATGGATGATCAGATCAATAGCCGTCTTAATGCCGCTCTGCAGTCGAAGTGGGTGGCCCGACAGGAAATACTGAGAAAGCTCCTCAAGCAGGTTGGTCCGCATGAGGTTGATCCGCGGGGCGCTCATCGGCATAAAATCCGCGGTTATACTCCCGAACAGTTCGTCATAATCAATATTCTGAATAGCTTCGGCCACGGGGTGACAGTTTCTGAAATCACCGGGGAGATAGATATCCCTCATGCCAATGTTACTCGAACGCTGGATCGGCTGGAAAAAAAGGGGCTGGTCCGGCGTCGGCGGGGCGATGACGACAAGCGGCAGATGATTGTGCAGTTAACGCTGGAGGGAAACAAGGCGGCCCGAATTCTGGCCGAAGTCAAACGCGATCTTGACCAGGCGCTATGGGGAAATTACAGCGACGGCGAAAAGCAAACGCTTCTGGACCTGCTGAATCGTTAGATGCTTTTATCACCGACGGGAGATGGCGATATAGTATTTGGATGCGGCAGACAGATCGGGCGATGGATCCATATAAATCTCCGGTACCGAATCGTTCAAATAAGCAGAATCGCCGGTCGCCGGATCGGTGACATAACTGAAGCGGCTATCGAAGGGATGGCGGTTGAGAAAGAACAGCAAACCCAGGTTGTGATCAAAAAGGCTCAATCTGCGCCGATCAATTTCCCCGTCGGGTGGGGGATTGCCATAATTGTCACCCTGGTCGAGTCCCATAATTTGCAGATACCTGACACCTTCCTGATTATTCAGATCGCCCGGGTTGATAGTCTCATTATCTATCGGGCTGCCTTTATAAATGGCGACATCTATTTTGGCAAGGTCGATATTATATTCGCCCAGCCAGTAGACGTTTTTCCAGCGGTATTCCCAGACATGATGATTGGCGTGAGTATATTCCGATGGCCGGATCAATTTCAGGCGAAACGGGGATGATGAGATATCGCCGATAGTGTCGATTTCGCCTCCGGCGCGCCGGACCTCCATGTAGACAGCTATCATGTCATCATCACCAATGAAAGGAGTCAAAAACAGAAGATAATAATTAGTCGGGTTGCTGTAGTATAGGGCTTCATCAACCTGTTCAATATAAGCGGAGACTCGATATTCACCGTTGGGGTCATCGGAGAGTGTGTCTTCTGGATCGACATAAACATTAGCAGCGTGGCGATTGAATCTGATGGCCGTGTCGGGATTCAGGTCATCGATGTACACTAATAACTGGACAATACTGTCGCCAGGCATGAAGTCATATTTTTCCGGTTCGGGGAGGGTATCGGATCGGCTTCGGTATAATGGTAGTCGTCCAAGGTCAAAAAATATATTTGGAGTATAATCGATATCTTTGAGCACCATGACGTCGACCTCCGGTTTGGGCTCAAAAGTATAACTATCCAGCGAATTGTCGGAGCAACCGGGTAGCCATAGGCTCAGTAAGATCAACAGGCCAACCGGCAAAATAACTGAAAAACGAAAATTAGTTTTCATCATAACTCCCAGGAAATGCAACTATTCAAAGGCCCGGTGGCCGGTCTGGCGCAGGCCGTAAATCCAAACATCACCCTCGGCTGTATCATCGGGATCGAGATTGATGACGCCGACTGCGAAATATTTAACAAGGGTGATATTGGGGGCGTGGTTATTCTCCGTTACTTTGACGAGATATTTACCTGATTGCCGGGTCAGAGATGAATCAATCCCGCTGCGCCGGTCGCGAAGGAACTGATCCTTCATCACTTCCACCTCGACCAGATCAAAGAAAACATAATTTTCAGGATCCCAACCCGTCTTCAATATTGTCCGGTACTCAAAATAGACATCTTCGTCGGCTCCCATGCGGAAGAAGAACAAAATCGAATCCTCTTCGTCGATGTCGCCGTAGACGAAAGCTTCAAGATTTTCATATGCGGTAAGGTTTATAGCACGGTCCAGTGACCGTTCGGCTTTGCCGGTATCGGCGATCAGCATTAGTCCCGAATCTGGCGTGTTGATAAGCACTTCGGCATTCAGGTCCTCGAACATTATTAGTAAAGCCCGCGTCGGAGAAACCACATCGCGCACCTGGTCATAGTAACCTGGAACGCCGGGCGGAGGAATGAAGTCTGATGAAACTTCCTGGCTGATAAATCCGATATCGAAATGTATCGGACCACGAAGTGAATCGGCAACATAAGTAGCATCATCCCAGCCGGTGGAACCAAAGCTCATGGCGGCCAGTTGCACAATAATCGAATCGGTCGGTGCGGAGGCGGAAAGCGAATCGAACCAAATTCTCATATACTCGAACTGCTCCCATGAGGGACTGCCGACGGCTTGATCTAGCGCCAGAGGGTCATTGAGGGGGATGTGAATCGTTCTCCATCCGTATTCGTTACGAGTTCCGTCGATTTGGAAGCCATTGTAAAAATTGATAGTATCGGCCAGGTTGATCCGATATGAAAAATAGGCATCGGTCCTTTCCAGACCGTCCAAATCCTGATCTTCGGTATCAGGGTACCAACCTCCATCGGGATCGTCGTGATTACCTTCGGTTCCGTTGATGCGCCAGATATTAAAATTGTAAGGATCACTGTATTCGTAATTATCCCCGGCCGGGTCGAAAACGCCGTTTTGAGGATCATATCCGAATTCAAGCGAATCGGGCAGGCCGTCGAGTCCTACATCTTCTTCTTCGTCGAGGATACGGAGCCCGTCGATATCTTCGTTGTCTAGCCAGCCATCACCATCGACATCTTCATTTATCAATCCCAGGTCGATATGCATGATACCGACATCGCCTTTTAGTCGTATTTCCAAATATTGAGCTTTGTTTAGGTCCGGGAATTGACCTTGCGTATGTTCCAGAGTATCAGCGAAGCAGCGCATGAATCCGGCCCATGAGTTTTCGCGCTCGATTTCAACCGAGGTGGAATCGATGACATTATTGACGGTATCGCGAATAAATTTGTGATCAACCGGTTTGAAAACGATTTCCAAAACAGGAGCGACGCCAGATTCACCCGAACCGATATCGCGATTGTTCCATATTTCATCAATGGAAACCGGATCATATGGATTATACCAGGCGATATGGCCTCGCTCGGATATTGAGGTATCGATAACAGCCGGCCGAGAAGCATGATGCCAGTGAGGCCGGAAAATGGGCGCGTGAAGATCGAGCGAAGGAACGGTTTCAATTATGACCGGATTTAGCAATTGGTCGCCGGTGCAGCAAATCAGCATGGCGGTGACACCGAACAATGCGCCTATTACTTTTTTCATAATTCCTCCCGATTCAATGCCTGTTACACTCATCGGGTTAAAAGCTGCAATTTAATTATATATATAAAACTCCCGAGGATGTCAACCCGACAACCAGAAAGTCGGTCACGATAAGTCCGGAGTATTATATTATAGCCTCAGATAATTGCCGATAATTCAATATACAATATCTGCTCAAGATAGTCAAAAAAATGTACCATCCAGCCAAAAATATTTTATATTCGGTTTTAATGGAAAGGACATGAGACTATGATCAAACGATTCCTTATTTCAGGAGTTTTGCTGCTGCTTCTGCCGGGCATGATGCTGGCCTTTGTTTCGTGCGGGTCGGAAAAGAATGAGAGCGGAGCGTTGAGCAAAGAAGTCGCCGAGATGGTGCGCTATTACCAGGAGATGAGAAAGATTGGGCTGGTCGGGGAAGTTGAACCATTTCTGGCGATGCGCGATTCACTGACCAAAGCGGAAATTGACGTATATTTCGAACGCAAAGGTTGGGTTATCGATTCAACCAAAGTATCGGACTGGTCGTTCAACTGGCCGGATATAGCCGGATTGCCGCTGCATCAGGATACCATTGACGGTCTCTGGCGCCGGATGATTTTCCGCCAATGTGGATTGTTCGACGAGGCGAGCAGGGAACAGTGTGTGTATTCGGTGATAATGTGGCGTAAAAACGGAGATGAATGGAAAGTCGCTAATGCGACACGAGTGGCCGCTTATCGTTTCAATGAAGACGGATCTCCGCTGGTTCTCCATAAGTTCCTGTTTCATAAAATGTTCCGTCTGCCGCCGTCTTTCATTGATCTGCATGAAAAAGTAGGGCCTTCGAATATTGAGCCGCGTCCGCTATACCCTGTGGAGACTCAGCCCAAAAAGAAATAGGCGGTATCACCACGATCCCAAGCGCAGCATCGCCCGCTAACTGTGGGCGATGTGTCTGAAATTGTCTGATATATTTTGGCAATGAGTTTCAATAGAGTCTAACGAGACCTCTATTTGATATAAATCGAGACCTCTTCTTTGAGGATAACTTGCCCGATCTCCGACGCCTCAAGGCCCTGGTCGAGCAATGACTTCAATAGTCCACCGGCTTTTTCTTCAGAGATAGCGATCAGCAATCCGCCCGATGTTTGAGCATCGTATATGATATCGTAAACATGCTTGTCGTGAGAGGGGGCGATATTTATTTTGCCTTCGAGGTATTGCTGATTGGCGTTGGCTCCTCCGGTCAGGGCCCCCGCCTTAGCATAATCAATGACACCCGGGAGCAGGATCACCTTATCAAAGAAAATATCGAACGAAACATCTGAACCCGATGCCATCTCGTAGCTGTGACCCCCCAGACCGAAACCGGTGATATCAGTGGCGGCATGAGCGCCGTGGCGCATCATTTCCTCAGCGGCGATTTTATTCAGTGCCGTCATTACCTCCACGACTTTTGCTTCCTCGGCTGCCCCGGCTTTGTTCTGCTTCACAGCCGTGGAGACAATACCGGTTCCCAACGGTTTGGTCAGAATCAGCCGGTCGCCGATTTTGGCGCCGCTGTTGACCATAATCTTTTTGGGATGGATCAGGCCGGTCACGGCCAGACCGTATTTCAGCTCGTTGTCTTTGACACTGTGGCCACCGGCAATGACCGCTCCTGCCTCGGCAACTTTGTCGGCTCCGCCGCGGAGGATGTTGCCGACTATATCGGGATCCATTTTGGCCGGGAAGCCGATAATATTAAGCGCCGTAATCGGCGTGCCGCCCATAGCATAAATATCCGACAGGGCATTGGCCGCCGCCACCTGCCCGAAGGCGTAGGGGTCATCGACAATCGGCGGAAAAAAGTCGACCGTCTGCACCAGGGCGGTGTCATCGGTCAATTGATAAACCCCGGCGTCATCGACGCCGTCGATACCGACCAGAAGCTTGTCCGATACCGGAGGTTTGAATTTCTTAAGAATCTCGCCCAGCACCGCGGGGCCGACTTTGGAAGCTCAACCGGCGCAGGAGACTTCGGCGGTCAATTTGATTTCCCGATCTTTTCGTCCGTCAAGTAGATCCATAGCGTGGATGGTAAGAAATATCTCTCCTGATTTCAACAGTTTTCATTGTTTAGGATGCCTGGGAGGTGGCTTCGGATACACCCAAAATTGAAAAATCCCAAAAAAAACAAGAAAATAGTAATAAATACTTGACATATAGTACGACATACAGTACATTATGTGTAGATAAGATAACTTGGAGTACTTATAGATGAAACTAAAAAACCATATTAAGCAGCATCGAGCCCGGCTCGATCTGACCCAACAGGACCTGGCCGAGCGGGTAGGAGTGAGGCGTCAGACAATTTTGTCTATCGAGAAGGGCAAATATGTGCCGTCGGCATTACTGGCTTTTCAGATAGCCGATGCTCTGGGGATGAAAGTGGATGAATTGTTTGAACTGTTTGAACTGGTCATTGAGGAGGCAACGCCATGAAAACCGAAATGGATGCGATGAGGATGGACGAACGACAGCGAGCCTGCTGGTATTTGGCTAATCGTGCGACCTTGATGATTGTCGGACTGGTTTGGTTGTCGTTGATCGTTTATGAGGTGGTTCACAATAATTACGTCCCGACCTTCATGATAATTATGGTGCCGATCTTTGCGCTGGTGCGGTTTACAGCCTACAAGTACTATATCCGGAAAAGCTGATATTGGCCAATTGCTAGGGAGCAGGAGAATTCGTTAATAGATTTAAGTTGCGGCAATAGTTTCGATATTGGCGCCAGTCGGCGGCGTATTTGATTACCCAATCGAGGGCGGCCTGGTCGCCCAGGTCATGGCCCGCTTTTTCCGATTCGATCCATTTGTGCTTCTTAATTTCCCTGATCTGGGCATGGTTATCTGCGCGGAATCGTCTTTTTGCCCGCCATTCGACGGCATGATTATTCAGCCAGTCGACGATGGCAAATTCCATCCCGACGTTATGGCCGGCCTTCTCCGAAAGAAAATATTTATGAACCTCGATCGCCTCATATTCGGCGGGGATTAATTCATCATCATAATTGGCACTCATACCCATTGCACAATCCTCCCAGAAAGTCGCAATCAATATATTGAAAACCGGAGATTATCCAATGGAAAAGTTTTGATTTCTCATTATATGGCAGACGTAAGTTGATAAAGCAAACTTTGGCTGACAGCGGAAAGAGTGGCCTTTGCCACCGCGATAGCAGAAAAATGGCTTTTGCCACATTAATGGGGAACCGGACTTGCTTTTTGGCGATTATACTGCATATTAGCCTCCGAAAGGAAGGGATATATTAGAATGAAGTATACGCACAACGATGAAAAATTGGATATCAAGTCGCGCATGCCGCTTCTGCCGTTGCGCGACGTGGTTATCTTTCCATATATGATTTACCCGCTCTTGATCGGGCGTCAGATCAGTATCAACGCTTTACAGGATGCCATGGTTAAGGACAAGCTGGTTTTCCTGGTGGCGCAAAACGATCCGACCGTTGATAACCCCAAGCAAAAAGATCTTTATACAGTCGGTGTCGTGGCCCGGGTGTTACAGGTAATGAAACTGCCGAATGGAACGATCAAGGTCCTGGTTGAGGGCTTGATGCGGGGCGAAATCCGGACTTTTCAACGCGGAACAACTTTTATCACGACCCGGATTGATATTTTCGAAGGGGACCGCGATTCCAACGATATCGAAACGGAAGCTCTATCGCGACGAGTGCTGGATCTGTTCACCGAATATGTTCATCTCCATCGACGGATCCCGAACGAGGTCATCGCCCAACTTTCGAGTATGTCCGATTACCGTCGACTGGCCGATACCATTTCGGCCCATCTGGTCCAGAAAAATGATATGAAGCAGACGATTCTCGAAACTCCGGCGGTAAAGCAACAGTTCTTTTCGCTGATCGACCTGCTGATATCCGAGATTGAAATTCTGAAAATAGAGCAACGCATCGATGGTTCCGTGCGCGAATCGTTATCGCGCAGTCAGCGCGAATATTATCTGCAGCAGCAGATGAAGGCGATCAAAGAGGAACTGGGGCAATATGACGATTCTTCCGGAGAAGTAGACGAATTATATTCCCGGCTGGAGGAACTGGAACCGCCGGAGGCGGTGCGGACCAAGGCGGAAGAGGAGATCAAAAAACTTTCGCGGATGCATCCTTATTCGGCTGAGGCGGGAGTTGTTAGAAGTTACCTGGAATGGGTAATGAATCTGCCATGGAATACACGCACCAAAGACAGAACTTCCTTCAGGAAAGTGCAGAAGATTCTCGATGACGATCATTACGGTCTGGATAAACCGAAAAAGCGGATTATGGAGCATCTGGCGGTTTTGAAAATGGCCGGTAAGGTAAGGGGCCCGATTTTATGCCTGGTCGGCCCTCCCGGAGTAGGTAAGACATCGCTTGGCAAATCGGTGGCCGGAGCTCTGGATCGCAAATTTGTCCGAATGTCATTGGGTGGTATCCATGACGAGGCCGAAATCCGCGGGCATCGCCGGACCTATATCGGTTCGATGCCGGGTCGGATAATTCAGTCGATCAAAAAGGCCGGTTCGACCAACCCGGTATTCCTACTCGATGAGGTCGACAAAATCGGCGCCGATTTCCGCGGCGATCCGGCGGCAGCCCTACTGGAGGTGCTCGACCCGGAACAGAATATCGCCTTTTCCGATAATTACCTCGAAGTCGATTTCGACCTTTCGGAAGTGCTCTTTATCACCACCGCCAATACGCTGCATGAGATACCGATACCGCTTCAGGACCGGATGGAAATTATCCGCCTGCCGGGATATCTGGAATTTGAAAAAGCCGGTATTGCCCGCCAGTTTTTAATTCCGAAGATCAAGGAACAACTGGCAATCAAGCATCTAAAAATTGAAATCACCGATGCCGGGCTGTTGTTTCTGATTCGCGATTATACCCGCGAGTCGGGAGTGCGTGAACTGGAGCGCAAGCTGACGGCAATTTATCGAAATATCACTCTTAAAGAAGTTACCCGCAAAAAGAACCGGTCGTATAAGCTAGCGCCGGATGATATTACCAAGCTTATCGGTGTGCCGATTTATCAATATGCCGAAGTGCCCGAAAAGGCCGACCCGGGCTATGTGGTTGGGCTGGCCTGGACCGAAACCGGCGGCGAGGTTTTGCCGATCGAGGTATATCTGGTGGCGGGACAGCATAAACTGACCATGACCGGCAAGCTCGGCGAGGTAATGCAGGAATCGGCCACAGCCGGATTGACCTATATCCGAGCCAATCTCGACCGTTTCGGAATCGATCCCAAGCTTATCAACGACAACGAGATTCATATGCACATCCCGGAGGGAGCAATACCGAAAGAAGGGCCGTCGGCCGGCGTCACGATAATTGTGGCCATGCTATCAGCTCTGACCGGGACTCCGGTTTCGACCAATCTGGCGATGACCGGCGAGATTTCGTTGACAGGTGATATTATTCCGGTCGGTGGATTGAATGAAAAGCTCCTGGCGGCCAAACGGGTGGGAATCAAAGAGGTGATCCTTCCGTTTAAAAACACCAAGGAAATTTCAGAACTTCCCAAAGAGCTTCTCAAGGGTCTCAAGCTGCATAAGATCAAGAAGGTCGATGAGGCTTTGAAGCTCGTTTTCGGCGCCAAATTCATCAAACCGGTTCGATCGGGCACCCGGAAAAAGGCGACCAAACCGGTTTCGACAAAAAAGAAATAGCCGGCGCGGAAGAAAAGGCTTGCGTCGGTGTTCAATCTTTCATAGTTTAACCCGGCTCAATTTTACACCTTTGGGAGGTGTTGTTCCCGTGCGGAGTGGTCAGTTGTCCGCCAGCTTTATTACCTCAGTTTACGATAATGGGAAAGTTCCATCCGAAAACCGGAAAGCGGTTGCGATCGCCGGTCGTTCCAATGTCGGCAAATCCACTTTGATCAACAGCATCACCGAGGGCAAGAAAATCGCCAAGGTGTCGGCTACGCCCGGAAAAACCCAGGCACTTAATTTTTTTATGGCCGACGACAAGTTTCACCTGGTCGACCTGCCGGGATACGGTTTTGCCAAGGTCCCGCTGGAAGTCAAGAAATCATGGGGTAAACTGGTCGAAGGGTATTTGACCGAAAATCCCAACCTGATGGGCCTGGTCCTGCTTATAGATTGCCGCCGCGAACTTCAATCGGATGACATCACCCTGCTGGATTGGGTGGTCAATCGGGATGTGCCGTTTTTGATTGTGATGACCAAGGCCGACAAATTGAACCGCAGTAAATTAAATCAGGCTGTGCGAAAGATGCGTAAGCTGATTTTTGGCGATGAGGACGAGGGCAACCTGGTTCCCTTCTCCGCAAAAAGTAACCTTGGGAAAAAAGAGGTTTTGCAATGGATTCGAAAATCAGTCGCTTAGAACGAATCAACAGGGTAATCGTCGGGTGTCAATGGGGCGATGAGGGCAAGGGCAAAGTGGTCGATCTGCTTTCGCAGGAGGCTGATATTGTCGCCCGTTTTCAGGGAGGTAACAACGCCGGGCATACCATTGTCGTCGGCGAGGTGCAATATATCTTCCACCTGATTCCTTCCGGCATTCTCCATCCGGGAAAGGTCTGTGTTATAGGCAACGGCGTAGTCCTCGATCCGGTGGTATTTATGGAAGAGCTGGAAACCTTGCAGAACCTGGGCATCGATTATGCCGGACGGATATTTATCTCGGCGGCGACAAACCTGATCATGCCGTATCATCGGGTCGTCGATGGTATCGAGGAAACCGGCCGAGGCAAAAACGGGATCGGCACCACCAAGCGCGGTATCGGACCGGCCTATCAGGACAAAGTTCGCCGGATGGGAATCCGCCTGGCCGATATTTTTAATGATAAACGGCTAAAAGAAAAGCTTGAGGCGCAGGAGGTATTGAAGTCGCATTGGCTGAGTAATATGCCGGATGATAAAAAAGTCGATTTCGCCAAACTGTATGATGATATTCTCGGATACCGTGAGGTTTTCCGGCCGATGATGAAAGATGTGTCGCTGATGCTGCATGAGGCCCGCAAGGCCGATATGGCGATCCTGTTTGAAGGGGCGCAGGGAGCGATGCTCGATGTCGACCTCGGTACTTATCCTTTCTGTACCTCATCCAACACCACCGTTGGCGGCGCACTGACCGGGCTCGGCATGGGGCCGAGTATGATCGATGAGGTGGTCGGTATTGTCAAAGCCTATACCACTCGCGTCGGCGCCGGGCCGTTCCCGACCGAATTGCATGATGACATGGGTGAGAAACTGCGCGAAATCGGCGGCGAATATGGCGCCACGACCAAGCGGCCGCGTCGCACCGGATGGCTCGATCTGGTGCTGCTGCGTCATACCACTCGCATCAACGGGGTCGACAAAGTCGCCATCACCAAGCTGGATGTGCTCGATACTCTGGATGAGATCAAAGTGGCGACATACTACCGGCATGATGGTAAGAAGGTCGAGAATTTGCCGATGGATATGTGCAGTATTTGCGATTGCGAGCCGGTGTACCAGACATTTGAAGGTTGGAAGACATCGACCGCCGGGATAACATCGTATGATGATATGCCGGTCAAGGCTCGTGAATATATAGATTTTATTTGCAACGATTTGAATGTGAAGCCAATACTGCTGTCCACCGGCCCCGCCCGTGAGCAGACGGTGATGGTGTAATTATTATATAGATTATGCCCGGCAGGCAGAGGCCTGATTTTGGCTGTCGCGCAGATGGCATAATATTTTTTATTAAATTTACTCCGGCACGGGTGGCACCGCCAAACTTGTTTGGGGGTGTCTGAATATTCTCAAATCTCCATGAAATATTTAAGTGTTCCGGCTGGTCTACTCTATTGGAATCTGCTACAGGCGAATGATCCTGCACAATCTGCACCTCCAAGCAGAGCTTGAGGATGGCTCTCTTCCTATTTTGCAGTTGTCACACGCTCCCTAAATCGTTATGTTCTCCTTAATTATTCACTCTTGCAGGACATGCCTGTCTTTTTGTTTAGACAGTTTTTTAACCTTTCTCAAGAAAGGGGTCCGGTCATGGTTCGCTCAATCCACCGGCATATATCAAATCTGCTCCAAAAGCAGAATACTCTGGCATCGGTAATGATCATATTGGCACTAACCTTCCTGGCGGCAGGTTCAGCCGCATCGGGTGAACGGCCATTGATGCGCTTCCCGGATATCCATGAAAATACTATCGTATTCGTGCATGGCGAGGATATCTGGTCGGTCCCGGCTGCCGGGGGGGTGGCGACACGATTGACGATCCATGACGGCGAAGAGCGATTCCCAAAATTTTCACCCGATGGCAGCCTGATCGCCTTCACCGGCAAGTACGACGGCAACGGCGATGTGTATGTCATGAATCTCTACGGCGGTGATATCACACGGGTTACATATCATCCGGGTGAGGATGTCGTTGTCGGTTGGCACGCGCAAAAAAACAAAATCATCTTCCGTTCATCGCGCAAGAGCTTCGCCGGATTCAGCCGGTTGTTTATGATTGCTCCGGACGGAACCGGACTCGAAGAAATCATCCTGCATGAGGCGGGCGCGGGAAGTTTTTCACCGGACGGAATACAGATTGCATACAATAAAGGCGCCCGCGAAGCGCGCACCTGGAAGCGATACCGCGGCGGAACCGCACAGGAAGTTTATCTCTACGATTTCGCGACCAACAAAGATCGCAACATTTCCAATTTCGAGGGTACCGACCGGATCCCGATGTGGATCGGCGATAAGATTTACTTCAGTTCCGACCGTGATAGAATGTTAAATATTTATGCATACAACCCGAAATCGGATGAGATCGAACAGATCACGCATCATGCGGAGTACGATGTTCGTCGGCCCAGTATGGGTGGTAATAAAATCGTCTATGAACTGGCCGGGGAACTGTGGGTGCTCGACGTGTCCACCAAGCAAACCGCGAAAGTCGAAATTGAAATCAAAACCGATAGACCCGAAACCAGACCGTATTTGAAGCAGGTCGATAAATTCATCACCGGATACGATATTTCGCCATCGGGTAAAAGGGCTGTCATCACCGCTCGCGGCGAGGTTTTCACCGTTCCGCAGGAGGATGGCGAAACGCGTAACCTGACTAACACCAGCGGGGCACGTAGCCGGGGAGCGGTATGGTCGCCGGACGGGAAAACGATAGCATACATTTCCGACGACGGCGGCGAGTATGATATTTATCTGATCGATCCGATTGGAAAAAGCGAGGCGGTCCGCCTGACGCAGCATGAGAACGGATATCGTCACACCCTCCGCTGGTCGCCCGACAGCAAAAAAATCGGTTTCACCGATCAGACGTTGCGGCTCTATTATCTCGATATTGCCACCAAAATAATTACCGAAGTCGACCGGGCCGATTATGAAAATGTCGATGTCGCACTCGACTTGAAACCGATCTATGACTATGCCTGGTCGCCCGACAGCAGATATATTACTTATTCCAAGATGGATGAAAATCTTCTCTACAAAGTTTATATCTATTCTCTCGAAGAGGGCAAGTCCCGGCTTGTCAGCGGCGACTTGTTCAATGATTTCGGACCGATCTTTTCCGATGACGGCAAGCATCTGCTGTTTATTTCCAATCGCCGCTTCAGCCCGACCTACTGTGATTTTGAATGGGAGATGGTGTATAAGAACAGCTCCGGCATTTATGCTCTGACCCTGCAAAAGGACGGAAAAGCATTCCTGCCATTTAAAAGCGATGAAGAAGTCCCGGAGGAGGCTGATAAAAAGTCGAAAGACAATGATTCCGACGATTCAGCCAGGGACGCGGCGGATGTCATGATTGATTTTGACGGACTGGCGGAACGGATCGAGGCTTTGCCACTGCCGTCCAGTAATTATCGCAACCTGGCGATCAATGACAAGGCGCTATATTATATCAATGCCGACAGCGGCGATTTCAATCGCTTCGAATATCGAGGCCTGGGTCCCCGGACGTTATGGGCTTTCGACCTCGAAGAACGCGAGCAGAAGCCGGTCATCGACGGGATCAAAGGCTACCGCCTGTCGGCTGACGGCTCCCATATCATTTACCGCAAATCAAATAAAATCGGGATCATCGAGGCCAAAACGCGAGGCGAGAAACAAAAAAAATATGCCGACAAGGATTCTTTGAAGGTCAAATACGACCGGCATGCGCTGAATCTTTCGAAAATGAAAATGTGGCTCGATCCCCGGGCCGAATGGCAACAGATGTTTGATGAAGCCTGGCGGATGGAGCGTGATTTCTATTATGAACCGAATATGCATGGTCTCGACTGGGATGCGATGCGTGTCAAATATGGCGCCTTGGTGCCATATGCCTCATGCAGCCAGGATATGCGTTTTATCATCGGCGAATTGATCGGCGAACTGAGTACCTCGCATACTTATGTGTGGTATGGCGACCGTAAGCGGAAAGCGGATGGGGTCAATGTCGGCATGCTCGGTGTCGATTGGGATACGGATGAGGCTTCCAATCGTTATCGTTTCGGGAAAATCTATGGCACCGCCGATTGGACTCGGGATGTTATGCCACCGCTGGCACGACCCGGTGTAAACATTGAAGAGGGTGATTACCTCCTGCAGGTCAATAATCGCGATGTCACTGCTGATAAAAATATCTACAGCTATTTTCAGGATATGGGCAGGAAGCAGGTGACGCTATTGGTAAACAACCGGCCCTCGATGGAGGGAGCTCGGGAGTATACTGTCAAAACAGTGTCCGGCGAGTATGTGCTCCGTTATCTGAACTGGGTGGAACATAACCGCCGGGTAGCGGAGGAGGCATCGAACGGTCAGATCGGATATCTTCATTTGCCGGATACCTACAACGGTTCGGCTCGCGAGTTTCCGAAATATTTCTACGGTCAGACCCGGAAAAAAGGGATAATTGTCGACGGACGTTTCAACGGCGGTGGACTCGATCCCGATATTTTCCTGCAGCGTCTGGATAAGGAACTGCTGGCCTATTGGACGCGCCGTTATTCTCATGACCAGACCACTCCGTTCGTCGTCACCAGGGCGCATATGGTTTGCCTGACCAATCGTCAGGCCGGATCGGGAGGCGATATGGTGCCGTGGGAATTTCAGGAACGGAACATGGGGCCGGTTATCGGTACCCGTACCTGGGGCGGGCTGGTCGGCGTCTCGATGTGGCTCGATCTGGTTAATGGCGGCGGTGTTTCAGCTCCCGATTACCGTATATATGACCGAAATGGGAAATGGGTGGTGGAGAATGAAGGGGTAGAGCCTGATATAGTAGTCGATTTGCATCCGGAAGAAATGGCCCGAGGGCATGACGCCCAGTTGATGAAAGCGATCGAGGTACTGATGGAGGAGATCGAGAATGATCCCCGGCCCTGGCCAGAACATGAACCGATTCCAGACGACAACTGATCCGCTATAAAAGATTCAGGACGATGGCTCTCATAATAAGAAGAGCCATCGTGGTATGATTAGTTTTAAATTAACATCGAAAATATCTTGATTATGCCCGCCGATTTTATTTATTGTTGCTTTCTAGGACATAGGAGAAAAATTATGACGAAAATAAAATCATCCAAGTTTGCCATCAATGTTATTCTAGTCACCACTCTATTTCTATTGATCGGAATTTTCCAATCGACGGCATGGGGCGACTCTCCTGATTCGACCGGAATCGAGGATTATCACCCAAAACGTCTGGCCGTTGACGGTTATGTATACGATGAGAAAACCGGCGATCCGATTGTGCATGTCACGGTGCAGGTACTCGGCAGCGGT
>DAOUTW010000135.1 GCA_030668485.1 Candidatus Zixiibacteriota bacterium | reverse complement strand
TATTGAGTTATTGATAGGGAAAGCAGGAACCCACCCGCTCGGTCGTTCGCCTTATCGGCGACAGACCGATCGGACGGGCCACCAGACACATATATCACAAGACCCGCCGGAACATAAAAGGATCGCACCGCAAGCGGTGCGGCACCCAGCGGACCAAGACCGGCCGGAACAATAAAGTGGCAGCTACTCTGGATTCCCGCGTGCGCGAGAATGACAAAGATGGTTGCAATTAAACTTGAAAACGTGACTATACTTATCATCTTAAATTAAATAATATCTTGACATATATGGGCGGCTCATCTATCTTAACTAAGCACATATAAACTACTCCACGGAAAAATATATCACTTAGTCAACAGAACTCATTTCTTTGGGTTCCTGGAGGATAACCATGAAAACCAAATGGTTCTTCAAAGCGGGAATACTCGTACTCATTGCGATGCTGCTTACGGGGGCGGTTATCGTGGGCTGCGGCGATGACAAGGAAACACCCGCTGGCCCCACAGACAATACGGCCGATATCAATGCTTACCTAAAAGACCTTCCCTCGTGGGATGAATTCGCCGACGTGGCAGATTCTGCCACCGAACCGGCCGGCGATATAATCGCCGATATGTCCAATATGATCCTGTGTACCACCACGCCGTACTCAATTACGCAGAATCCCGAAGAAATCGTGACCTTTGGCTCGGCCCCCGATGTGCTCTATCTGGGATCACTGATTCAGGGAGATTCGTATCTTGGCGGGTTGGGTTCTATGGAAGAATTGCCGATTCGTCAGCGTGCCCCCCTTACCGTGGCCGTCAAACTCTTGAGCGGTACTGACATTACGCGCACCGTCGAAAATCCGGACGCGGCTTCGGTTCAAATGGCCCTGAGCGATATTATCGCAGAGGCAACGGAGGGTGGTCACCAATCCGGCAGCAGCATTTTCTACGATTACAGGCAATCATATTCGTCTACCCAGGCGGCGCTCAGTCTCGGTGTTTCCTTTAAATATATGGGAAGTTATGGCCGGACCGCCCTGGATTTCGCGACATCTGAAGAGACCAGTACAGTAACGGCTTTTTTCAAGCAGATCATGTTCGAGGCATATATCGTCAGGCCTCAGACGCCGGCTCAGTTCTTCAGCACTGATTTTACCAGAGAACACCTAGATGAACAGGTTGGGCTGGGAAACATAGGCTCAAACAACCTTCCGGTTTACGTTGCACGAATACAATATGGCCGGATGATGATGTACTCGATGACCCATACAAGTTCCGCGTCCCTGCTGAAAGCCGCGGTGGACGCCGGCTATAACGGGCTGGCTTCGGTTAGTGTCGACATACGAGCCCAAGTGCAAAATGTCCTTGAGAACTCAACGATCAGGGTGGCCACAATCGGAGGCAATGCCAATAATGCGCTGTCGCTGTTGAGATCGGGTTCGCTTAATGATTATTTCACCAGTGACGATTCCCTGACCACGGCTCAACCGCTGGCATACGCTCTCTGCAATTTGGCCGACGGCTCGCTCGCCATGGTGAGCGAAACGACCAATTATGATGTGCGGGAGTGCTCGGGAGAGAATGCTAAATGCTATCTCAATAAGACCGAGTGGGAGATGGCTGTGGCTGACCTGGCCGGTGATGATCTGATCACGGAATTCCTGACCACAGCGGATAATATTGCTCTATCAAATGAAGTGGGTGGCCCGCCGGGTTCAAATATTAATCTTGGGCAGATACTCACGTTCGATTCATCCGCGACTCATTTCCCCTTCACGTTTTTCCTGAGAGCGACCAATGCCGGTTATCGGTTGGTTTTTCAGGATATGGAAGGAGGACCCGCCTTTGGATCGATGGATCAGGAGCGGAGTATCAGTATCGGTGATGTAGACGATGAGGAAAACGACGATTTTAACATACAAATACAGGAATGGGACGCCAATTGCGCCGTATTTGCTATTGGAATTACAGTCGGAGATAACAGTAGAGAGTCTGGAGAGTTTATTGCATTGAATGGTATAAATAGTTTCTACAAAAAGTTCGATATGTCGCCGGCTTGTCCGGGCACGCACGGGTTTATCGGCATCGTCTCGACGGTTCCTCTTATGTCCGTGGCTTTCAATGAAAGAAGCACGGGAGACGATATTTTTGTAAGGGACTTCTGTTTCGGTGTCCTTGAATGGACGGATAAATAATCGGCGGATTTAGGGCCGGACTGGAATACGCATCGGCCTGATTTCCTCATCATGACTTTTGTAATCTAAGCGATGGCGTCAGGAAAGGGTTCCTGACGCCGCAACTATAAAGATGGCAGGATCGCACGGATCCTGCCCTACAAGGTTGCATCGGCCTGCTCTCTTTATCATGACTTTAAGCCATCTTCGCGATGGTGTCAGGAAAGGATTCCTGACGCCGCATATCACATGACCATCTGGAATATAAGTTTGATATTGAGTTATTGATAGGGAAAGCAGGAACCCACCCGCTCGGTCGTTCGCCTTATCGGCGACAGACCGATCGGACGGGCCACCAGACACATATATCACATGACCAGCCGGAACATAAAAGGATC
>DAOUTW010000019.1 GCA_030668485.1 Candidatus Zixiibacteriota bacterium | reverse complement strand
TTACCGTTCGGAGTTTGGCAATCCTGTGAACGGATCGGGCGAACTAATCTACTCAACAGGCTCTTGGGCCTGAGGTCAAAAACAGTTTCATCCCGATCCGTTCCAATTTATAATATTCCTTGTGATTAAGATACAAGGTCAGGGATAGATAAGAGAATGCCATCCGGGAGAGGCCGTACAGAACTGCCAATCCCAGCAAACCGAGCATGAAAATGTATAAATCCCACCCCTCCTCGATCAGCTTGATCCATGATGCGAACCAGTAGGAAGGCAGAATTTTGAGCCATGGCAGCGATTCGACATCGAAACCCAGAAGGACCTTTTTGGCCACGCGAGTGACGACATTGAGGGCGATATAGAAGCCGATATTGAGTATCATATGCAGATAACCCAGCATTCGCTCCAGCCGCCGGCGATCGACTTTCTTAAGGATCAGAGTATAAAGGTTCATCACCAGAACGGCGGCGAAAACATTGGTAACCCAGAAATGGATCAACACCACCGGCGCGGACCAGATTGAACCGGTCGCGAAAGCGGCAAAAATAGCCGGTGCAACCGAAACGGTGGCTGATAGAATTGTTACATAAATCAGGAGATGGACCAGCTTGGCGGTATAAAAGGTGCGGGAGTTGACCGGATGGGGCCCGATGACATGATAATCGTCGGGGGAGATAATTATATTTCCAAACTCCAGTAATACCTGGATAGCGACGACCGTCATGGCGCCGGCGGCGGCGAGTACCAGACCGGTAAACAGGCCGGAAACAGGAATGAATATCGCGCCCAGGAAGATCGACATAATCAGATTCATGATGAAGATGATCATGATGCCGGGGAATTTCGATTTCTTGTTGACCGTTCCGGTCATCGGATTGCTGGCACCTCGCCAGTCATGCTTGAGGCTGACGCCGACCATGGCGCGAACCTGATGCAGATCCAATTTTTGCCGGGTGCTACTCATCTTTTTTGTCATTGCTGATAATGTCAAGAATATCGCGGGCGCGGGTGTGGATATCGCGAGCGCCGGTCAGATCATTGAAGGCACGATCAAGACTATCGTGACCGGTTTGACTGATAATTTCATCCGGCGTCCCCGTAACAAGGCTCTTGCCGTCTTTGATAATCAGGATACGGTTGACCAGCCGTTCCACGATTTCCAGAATATGGGAACAGAATATTATCGCCTTGCCGCTTTGGGCCTGTTCGCGGAAAACCTCTCTGAAAACAGAGACCGCATTGGCATCCAACCCGGCAAACGGCTCGTCCAGGATAATCAGGTCGGGATCGTGCAATAAGGCCGAGGTAATCAGAATTTTCTGTTTCATCCCCTTGGAATATTCTCGAATTAACTGCGTCGCGGCATTGCCGAATTCCAGGAGGTCGAGCAACCGGTCCGATTTGCGGCGAACAACCTCGGATGGCAAATGGTGGAGGTTGCCGATAAATTCAAGATACTCCCGGCCGCTGAGAGTTTCATATAGGGCGCTGGTTTCGGGAACATAACCGGTTCTGGTCTTGTAGCCGTTTTCCTCCGGGGATATCTGTTGGCCGTCGAACCATACTTCACCTTTATCCGGTTTTAGCATCCCCAGGATGATTTTTATGGTTGTCGTTTTTCCGGCGCCATTGGGTCCGAGAAGCGCAAATATTTCACCCGGCTTGACCTCGAAAGACAAATCCTCAACCGCTTTGACCTCGCCGAATGCGCGCGAAAGGTTACTTATCCTAATCATAATTTATTTGTCTCCCATATCGTGCCATATCCGAATATACTCGTATCACAATATACGCCCACCCGTGAATTCGGTTGCGGCGGAGTTACCATTGAATATATTACAGAATCATGGAATGAATATTCAAAAAACGGGAACTAAAATTAAAATATTTGTGTAAGTGCTTACATAATGTGCAACTTTTCTTGAAATGAACTGTCAGGTAATTAAGGAGGATAAAGAGATATGACCCACCATAAGAGTATAATTATCAGTATTTGCCTATGCGGCCTGGCCCTCACGGCTGTCGCCCAAACGCCTGCGCCGGTTGTGCCGGATACCCCGGCCGGGAAGATTATGACCCTGTTTTTCGATGCCTTCAATTCCGGTGAGGAAGATCAATGGACGGCCTTCATCAACGATCATTGGAAACCGTCCGACAAGGCCGGTGCTTTTGACCGGCGTATCGGTCTGTTCCGTATGGTTTACGGCGACATGGGCGGCGCCGATCCGTATCGCATCACACCGTCTTCCGACTATGAGGTAGCCGTTTTGATCAAGGCCCGTGATCTGAATGGCCGGTTTGAATGGGCCGAGGCGACCCTTTATGCCGATACCCTGCCACCTTACAAACTGGCTATGATATCGATTCGTCCTAGTGAAGCGCCCGGGTTTGAAGTTCCCGATGAGCGGTTGGACGATGACGAAATAGTCACCTTTATGGACACGTACCTCAATGACCTTGTGGCCAACGAAAAATTTTCCGGTACGGTCCTGGTCGCCAGAGACGGTCAGCCGTTTTACACCAGGGTTTTCGGAGAAGCGTCCAAACGATACCATATCCCCAACAAACTCGACACCAAATTCAATCTCGGATCGATGAACAAGATGTTTACCGGCACGGCGATTATGCAATTGATGGAACAGGGTAAGCTATCCCTCGATGACAAAGTCGGGAAATACCTGCCGGATCTGGCGAACAAGGAAATAGCCGAAAATGTGACCATCCATCATCTGCTGACGCATACTTCCGGAATGCAGGATTACTGGGAGGAATTGTTCGACGCTCATTGGTGGGAGATTAAAACTGTCGATCAGTTGGCCGAGTTGATTTTCGATGACAGCCTGCTTTTCGAACCGGGATCGGAATTTCATTACAGTAATTCCGGGCCGATTGTCCTGGGAATGATTATTGAAAAAATTACGGGGCAGAGCTATTTCGATTATATCCGGGAAAATATCTCCGAACCGGCCGGTATGATAAATTCCGATTGTTTTGAGATGGACCGGCCGGTGCCGAATCTGGCTATCGGGTACACCAAGATGAACTATGACGGCAGTCCCGATCCGGAAGGTAAATGGCGTAATAATCTTTTCCTGCATGCCGGCAAAGGTGGCCCGGCGGGCGGCGGATTTTCTACGGTCGAGGATTTACTTGCCTTTGATATCGCCCTACGTCAGAATAAGCTGATTAGCAAAGAATCTTTTGATTTGATGACGACGACCAAAACAGAAAGACGCCCCGGCAGCGGCTACGCCTATCTTTTCGGGGACAGAACTGCCAATGACGAACGGATTGTAGGGCATGGGGGTGGTGCTCCGGGGATAAATGCCGCTCTCGATATGTATCTCACTTCCGGATACACGGTAGCAGTA
Organism: Candidatus Zixiibacteriota bacterium; assembly: GCA_030668485.1. Classification (GTDB taxonomy): domain Bacteria; phylum Zixibacteria; class MSB-5A5; order GN15; family JAAZOE01; genus DAOUTW01. Next base: position 64,264 of record DAOUTW010000019.1, on the reverse strand, counting down.
ATGAGCAATTATGACGGGGCAGCATCCACTGTGGCGCATAAATTGGACGAACTGCTGACAAAATAAATATATTATCGCAAGCAAAATATGGCCCCTTTCGAGGGGCCTTTTTTTGATTTATGCTGTAAAAACGGGCCTTTGGGGGCGATGTGAAGCCTGAATTAGGGTGCCGTATGTTTCGGTGGCGAAATAACTTCTGTGAAAATCTGTTGATTTTTTATTGAAATTTGAACAATTTTTGCCGATTTTGATTATATGGTTGACGCAACTTTTAAATATTTCAAATATGAGATCGTTCTGGATAATGAAATCCCGATGCCGAAGCCGGAGATCGAATATTTCAAGTCACATCAATACTCGGTGCAACAGTATTTGCATACCCTATGCAAGGTGCACATCGGATCGCTGGGTAAGAAGGACGGTCGTTGGGAATTCGGAGAAGGTCCGGAACCGAAGGTTCCATTAGGGCCGAGACCGGAAATTACCCAGATTTTCGATTACGCCGCCGATCTGGGAATCATAGTCCCGGCGGAGGGTGTTGAAAACGCCGATCAGCCCGGCACGTTTATCCCCTATCAGTTGTCCAAGGCATACTGGACGAGGTTCGATAAATACGCGACGTAATGGGTCTCCCGGCAATCGTTGACAACATCCCTTTTTTGGCAGATCGAAACGGCGTTTTTAGGCGTTCCCCTCCTGATTGTCGGTTTCACAATCGACAATATTATTGACAAATGAAGTTGATAGAAGTTTCTTTAATTCACATCCTGCCCTGCTATCTTCGAAATACGAACAAGTCGTTGATTATCTGAAATGTGTATCTTGAATTATCACAGATAGAGGAGGATTTCCGATGGCCGAGTCAGTTCATCGAATCGAGTATTTCTATGCCAAAGTCAGCGACAAGCCGGGCGAAGGTATCCGTCTGTTGGAGCATCTCAGCGAGCGCGGCGTTAACCTGATCGCCTTCACCGCCTTTCCGGTCGAGGAAGGGCAATCGCAACTGGATTTTGTCCCCGAAAATCCCGAGCAACTGCAAAAAGCGGCTGCCGATGCCGGCATAGATCTGGTCGGTCCCAAAAAGGCCTTTCTGATCCAGGGACGGGACCGTATCGGGGGCCTCCATGAACATCATCTCAAACTGTCTAATGCCGGAATCAACATTCACGCCGCCAATGGAGTCGTCGACGGCGGTGGAAGATTCGGATTTGTCATCTGGGTCAGGCCGGAAGATTTCGAGGCGGCGGCGAAGGTTTTGGAATTGTAGAAAACCGGGAATCCCGTAGTCGCCAGAGACAGTAATATCCCGTAAAGGGAGGTGACGAAAATGAAAATCGTAAAGTATTTCAATGACCGGGTTAAGAAGTTGACAATTTTCGATCTCAAGTTGTCGCAGGGAGCGGCGATGGCGTTGATGCTGGTAATCGTAAAATTGGTGCCTTCTATCTTGATTTTGAATATCTGGTGGTTTGTCGGAATCGCCATAATCCTCGTTGTCAGACCGGCTTACGCCTTTTTCATCAAAGCTTAGGGTGGCAGGGGCCGCCAAAAGGCGGATTTTGGCTGTCGCCAGGTTGACCTGAATTAACTGCTTTTGCAAACGCTGGGATAAACCAGGATATATGGCAGCCACGAGGCAGAGAAGTGTATGTATTTTACATACACCGGACATTATTTCATACCCCATAATAGATTGTTGTTCTTGGGATTACAGGGAATTTGGCTTTGGTCGCTCATTTTTAAAGAATTTTTTGCGGCAGGGGCCGCCTTTTGGCTATCGCGTAATTGACCATATATGGGAGCAAAGGACTGTCGAAACCATTCATCGCATTAGCTCAGGACCAGCGGCAGGGGCCGCTTTTTGGCTATCACGTTGTATGGCAATAGTTTTGGGTTCGTTTTGCATATTTAAGGTTTTTCCTTCCTTTGGCTTTGGATAGGGTTTTCGTTTCGGTTGTGTTCATCGGTACTATCTCCTTGAATGATCAGGTTCACTTATTGGGGAAGGGGCAGGATTAACAGCGATTCTATGTTGAAATTGCAGGCAAAAGCCTGTTTTTGGCTGTCGCTGGGATGACCGTATATGGGAGTATGAGATTTGTGCAGTAAGTAATATATCACACTGCTAAAGGGCATGTTGATAAACCCCGGTCTCCCATGCGCACGAGTGTTATCCTGTCATGTCCGTGAAAACGGGCATCCAGTAAATCGTTGCCAAGACTGGATTCCCGCTTGCGCGAGAATGACATCGCGCGTAGCCGCACGAGTTGGGGGGTGGTATTTTCGACTTTTTCAACAAGCCCCAAGGTCCGGGCCACGCAGGTTATGGTCAGGGGCACCCGGCATCAGCTTGACTCTCGATCTGACAAGCGGCTGAATAAATGTTGGCCACGATCGAAAGCCCAAACTTGTTCAGTTCGGAACTATCGTTCCAATAGCTTTTGAAATTGCTCTAAATTCAGCATACAATGAGAATAAAACCCGTAACCGGCAAATCTGGCTACAAAGAATTTAAGATCAAAGCGTTCAGAATATCTTGTGATGTCTGGGTCACTAAGTATTGTGGCAAGTTTTTTACCCCTTGGATTGTGATTGGCCAGCACAAAAATCACTTCCGGTTTATCATCAGTGTCCAAAGTTATTTCTTCGTCTTTCCTAGCTTCACTAAAGTTCAATAGCCCAAGTTTGTTCAGTTGGTTGAATTGATTGCTGATTGTTTCAAGGATATGGGAGTAACTAACTGGGTCAGAAATTAATGTATCCATATCCTTAAGGTGTTTAATTATTCCCGCTTTTCCACCAAGCGCACCATCGCCGTACTTTACTTCAATCAGAGCGGCTCGACATTGCTTGCATATAGGTTTCTTAGCAAATCTTCGTATTGCCATCATGTCAAAACGAGCACTTGGTTCCGATGTGGCAAATTCAATATCTGATATAAAATACTCGCTTGATTTCGCAATAGCTGAACAATTATTCTCACGAACAATCAATTGCTGAAATTCACGCTCAGATTTAGGGTGATCAGAAAACCACAAGTCCATAATCTCCTTAAGACATGAAAACGCATCGACCCATTCTCCTGCGTCACTTATATTCTTGACAACACTCTGTCGAGCTGGAATTTCCTTGTTTGCTGTGTTGTATTTGTTATCAAAGTGAAACCGGTAAGAGTCCTTGTTTTCATTAATTCTCAAGAGATTACCGCCACGGTAATAAATGTTTATGTAATCGTTTCTTATAGCCAGCATGAGCGTATCGTCATGTTTTACTCGCTCAAGAACTGAATGAAGCAAACCGTCCTTATTTTTGAGATCGGACATAAAATCATCTGATAGTTTTCTCATCTATACCTCCCACCATTCTCCATCGTCATGCAATTCCACATTCGGAAACAGTTCAGTATAACATTCTGACTGGTGGCCCATCCGATGATCGCCCTTGGCGGTCGAGGGGGGGCTCCCGCTTTCCTATACATGATTACATATGGTATCCTTTAAGCTATCAGGGGGGCGATGCAGGTAATGCCTTCGCCTGTGATAAAACAAATATAGATTAATTTCTATAATAATCAATGAGAAATTAGAGTTTTATGCCCCTGATACGATGTTGCACCACATGGAAGTGTCGTCAGGCCACACCCTCTTTCATCGGCCATGACCTAAGGAAACAGGGTAATATATAATGGGTAAGACACAAGGTGAGGAGGGTATAGATCGCCGCGTCGGCCCCGCCTGTCCCTTCGTTCCGGCTTTTCGGGCCTCCTCGCGATGACCGGCGAGGGCCGCATGGCAGGGGCCGGTTCTTGGCTGTCGCCAGGATGATCTGAATTAATTGCCATTGCAAACGCTGGGGCAGACGAGAATTGGCCGCAGGGTCATTCGCCGGTGGCGAATCCTTACGGAAAGGACCCTGCGGAACAGGCAATAATGCCCCGGGAGCACAGGGCTCCCGGGCTACAGAGACCACTTTTTGGCTATCGCTTAGATGGTATGAGTTTGGTGCAAGGGATTGTCAAGACCGCAAGGGTCTTGACCTACCAGGCTTTTTGGCTGTCGCGTGGCAGGACCGGAATTAACAGCCATTGTAATCGCTGGGGCAGACGGGACGTCTGCCGCCCACATGGCAAGGCGCGAGGTTGGGTCAGTATAGATCGCCACGTCGGCCAGGCAGAGGCAGGCAAAGCCTGTCTTATGCTGTCGCCAGGATGATCTGAATTAATTGCCATTGTAAACGCTGGGGCAGGCAAAGCCTGTCTTATGCTGTCGCCAGAATGATCTGAATTAATTGCCATTGCAAACGCTGGAACAGGCAATAATGCCCCGGGAGCACAGGGCTCCCGGGCTACAGAGACCACTTTTTGGCTGTCGCGTGGATGACCGGAATTGGCAGCCATTGTAATCGCTGGGGCAGACGGGACGTCTGCCGCCCACATCACCCACCTTTCAGGTGGGGTACAGTTAGATGGTTTTATCCGAGATGACCTTTACCATAGATCGCCACGTCGGCCAGGCAGAGGCCTGTTCTTGGCTGTCGCCAGGATGATCTGAATTAATTGCCATTGTAAACGCTGGGGCAGACGGGACGTCTGCCGCCCACATGGCAAGGCGCGAGGATAATCTGAATTAATTGCCATTTCTGAACAAGGATGCGGCCCGCCGGTGCAGCCTTGTTATTCAAAACTATCCAATCCCGATCACACTTCTAAAACTATCCAATCCCGATCACACTTCCAAAACTATCCAATCCCGATCATAGTGTTCGATTTCGGACAGGCAGAGGGCCGCTTGAGAATGTTATCTGGTTGGCTGTCAACACCATACCTGTTGGCACGATTATTGATAGTAATAGTGCCAGCACACAACTCAAACATGATAGTGTCAGTGATAGAACTCGACTCAAACATGATAATGTGAGCGATTAGACTAAACTCAAACAGGCGGCATAATGGACAGAGAACTTCCGGCAGAGGTTATCAGAAGAAGCAAGATCAAGAAATTCGCAACCGCGGCTGCGGTTGCCGCCTTTTTGCTGGTCTGCTACCTGGTGCTCCAGGCTCTGATCACTCCCTCACTCAAGCGATCCAAAATCCGCACATCGGTGGCCGAAAGGGGAATGATCGAAGCGACAGTTTCGGCATCCGGAGTGGTTGTCCCGGAATTCGAACAGATAATCACTTCACCGATAAGCTCTACCATCGAAAAAATCCTTCTGAGGTCGGGTGACAGTGTCAAGGCCGATCAATCCATATTGCAGTTGAATCAGGAGCAACTCCAGTTATCGTATGAAAAACTGATCGATGAATTGAAAGTTCAAAAAAACAGGAAAAAGCAACTCAGCCTCGACACGGAAAAAAAGCAGATCGACCTCAAGTCCTCACACGAGATAAAAAAACTTCAAACTCAATTCGTGCAGTCTCAATATGACCGTGCCAAACGCCTCAATGAAATCGGCGGCGCCACCTCGGAGGAACTGGAACGAGCGGCCCTAAATCTTGATATCACCCGCCGTGAATTGAATCAACTGGCCAGCCAAATTGAAAATCAGGAGACGTCGCTGCAAGTGGCTTTGGAGGGCCTGGATCTCCAGATAAGTATTCAGGAAAATCGCATCAATGAAATCCGGCGCCAGATTGCGCTGGCCGAGGGCCGAGCGGGCCGCGACGGGATCATAACTTTCGTCAATGAAAATATCGGATCACCGGTCAGCAGCGGCGATATCATCGCCCGGGTGGCCGATCTGAGCAGTTTCAAAATCGAGGCCAGTATTTCAGATATTCATGCCGATAAACTCAAACCGGGCGGCCTTGTCAAGGTCCGCATCGGGGATGTCAATTTGTCGGGCCGGATAAGTAGTATCCGTCCCGCCGTCCAGAACGGCATTATGACCTTTATGGTAGTCCTCGACAACAAATCGGATAAGGTGCTGCGCCCCAATATCCGAGCCGATATTTTCGTGGTCACATCCTATAAGGATAATGTCATCCGTGTCGAAAACGGGTCGTTTTATGACGGTTTGGTCGATCAGGAAGTTTATATCGTCAGGGGCGACCGGGCCATCAGAAAAATAGTCGATATCGGGGTCGCCAATTTCGATTATGTGGAGATTCAGGGAGATATAGCTGAAGGCGATGAAGTGATCATCTCGGAAATGAAAAAGTACCGGCATATGGACGAAGTGGAAATTGAGAATGATTGATAAGCTAACCACAAAAATAAACAGGTGATGGAACCATGATACGATTAACCAACATTGACAAGGTATACCGGACCAGCACGATTGAAACTCTGGCTCTCCACGATATCAATATGGATGTGAAGGAGGGGGCGTTTCTTGCCGTGATGGGTCCGTCGGGATCGGGGAAAAGTACCCTCTTAAATATCATGGGACTTCTGGACGATCCCTCGGACGGCGATCTTCAGGTCGACGGCCAGTCGATCAAAAATATGGATGATAAAAAACTGGCCCGGCTTCGCAACCGGTCATTCGGTTTTGTCTTTCAAAGTTATCATTTGATCAACGATTTGACAGTGCTGGACAATGTCGAGCTGCCGCTGATTTACCGTAAGATATCTTCGGCCGAAAGACGCCGGAAGGCGCTGGCGGCTCTGGAGAAGGTGGGCTTAAGCGCCCGCACCAAACATTTCCCGACTCAGCTTTCGGGCGGACAATGTCAGCGGGTCGCAATCGCGCGGGCGATTGTCGGTGAGCCGGATATAATCCTGGCCGATGAGCCGACGGGAAACCTCGATTCGGCGATGAGCAACGAAATTATCGATATTCTCATCAACCTCAACAAAAACGAGAAGACAACGATAGTCATGGTCACTCATAATCAGGAAATGGCCGATAAAACCGAACGGATCATCAGGCTCCATGACGGTAGCCAGGTGGCATAGGGAGGAACCATGCTGAAAAACTATATCAAAATTGCCTGGAAAGTCCTTCTCCGTCGTAAATTTTTCACCTTCGTCAGTCTCTTCGGAATCAGTTTCACTCTTCTGGTTTTGATGGTCGTAGTGGCTTTGGCCAATCACCTGACTTCACCGGCAGAAGCGGGATCGAAATTCGATCGCTGTCTGCATATCATGCGAATTGAACTGAAAGGCGAAAAAACCCACATCGCATCATATCCCAGCTATGTGTTTCTCGATCGTTATGTCAGGAGCATGAATCAGCCGGAAGCGGTTTCGATTCATTCCAATACCAGGGTTGCTGCCTGTTATGTGCGCAACCGGAAAATCGAATTCGAGTTGAAATTCACCGATGATGTTTTCTGGGATATAATGGAGATTGAATTTATCGAGGGGCGGCCGTATGATCGCAATATGGTTGATAATGCCGAGAACACGGCCGTTATTACAGAGCGTACACGACGCCAGATTTTCGGCGACGAATCGGCCGTTGGGAAATATATCGAGACGACCGAAGGCAATTACCGGGTAGTAGGCGTTATACCCCATGAGGATATACCGTTCTTCTCCTTTCATGCCGACATTTATGTGCCGGTAACGACAAATGCAACGGCTTTAAACAGTACTCATGCTTTTGGGAGTTTTTCGGCCCTGGTGATGGCGCGGGACAAGTCCGATTTCGAAAAGATCAAGAATGAATTCGCCGGCCGGTTAGAGCAAGCGCACAAAGACTATGAGGGTAAATTTGACACGATCATCTGCCCGATTTATGCTCAATCCGATTTTTTGGCGATGTATTTTTTTGGTTTCGATGTGGAATATGATAATCTTATGGCAGTGTTGGGCATTGTCATTCCCATGATTCTGTTCATGCTGTTTCCGGCCATAAATCTCGTCAATATCAATCTCGGCCGCATTATCGAGCGATCATCGGAGATCGGTGTCCGGAAGGCATTCGGGGCTTCATCGCGAACGCTGATCGGGCAATTCCTCGTCGAAAATGTGATCCTGACCCTGATAGGCGGCGCCATCGCATATTTTGCCTCGCTGGTGGTGTTGCGCATGCTCACCAACAGCGGCCTGATACCGTATGGGCATTTTGGCCTCGACCTGACAGTTTTTCTCTACTGTCTCGGACTGGCCCTTTTCTTCGGTCTCTTTTCGGGAGTACTTCCGGCCTGGAGGATGTCCCGGCTCCACCCCGTCGAAGCCTTGAAAGGAATTGAAGTATGATACGGCAGATGTTTAAAATTATATGGCACCGCAAAAGGAGAAACTTTTTGCTCCTGACCGAAATATTCTTCTCGTTCCTGGTACTTTTCGCGGTTGCCACCATAGCGATTTCAAGCGCTATCAGATATATGACGCCGCTGGGATTTTCGTATGAAAATACCTGGATTCTCCGCGCCTCCTGGGGGCGCCTGCTTGATGAGGCTGCCGATTCCAAGGTCAGCGGAACGCTGGTGCGCCTTCAGCAGGAAATGGAAGCCTGCAATGAAATCGAGTCGGTTGGCTGGGCAACGTTCAATCATCCTTATTCCACTTCCACCGCCCGCTTTACTATGGATTGGCAGGGACAGGAACTCGAATCGGATTTATATGATGTCGACGACAATTTTGCAGAAGTTATGGGTATTCCGCTGGTCGAAGGACGCTGGTTTAGCAAAGAAGATGATGCCTCATCGATCACGCCGGTGATCCTGAATGGCATGTTGAAAGAGCAGATGTTCGGTGATGAATCGGCCCTCGGCGCCGTATACAAAAGCGGCAAGCGCGAATATAAAGTGGTCGGTGTTATTGATCATTATCGTTATCGGGGGGAATTTAACCAGGAGAGAAAGGGTTTTTTCAGGCGGGCAGGTATCACCGATTCCATTGCTTCACGATTGCTGGATGTTGCCGTGTTCAAGGTCCGGCCGGGAACCGATGTACAGTTTGAAGAAGACCTGACCGAACGTCTGGCGGCCATCGCCAGGGATTGGAATCTGAGAATCGAAACTTTGGAGGATATGCGCTCGTCTCATATAAAAGAGTATATGCTGGGTATCGGTGTCTTTGGAGTCGTCGCCGGCTTTCTGATATTCAACGTTGCCCTGGGGCTTTTCGGAGTATTGTGGTATGCCATTAACCGTCGTCGCCGGGAAATCGGATTGCGGCGCGCAGTAGGCGCTAACGCCGGGCAGGTGTCGATACAAATCCTCGGTGAAGCCCTGGTGCTGGCAACGCTGGCTGTTGTCGCCGGAATCTTTGTCGCGGTTCAGTTTCCGATCCTGAATCTGGATAGTATCCTGACCGGGACGGAAAATTCCGTACCCGGCACGATTTACATATTAGGCATGGCGTGCGGCGCCATATTGATTTATCTTCTGGTTTCAATATGCGCCTTTTATCCGAGCCGCCTGGCGGCGGGACTTCATCCGGCCCAGGCGTTGCATGATGAATAAAGCCGCAATGTCCGAGTCACAAGAGAATAATGATGGATGAAAACTCAACAATACTGATTATAGATGACGACAAGGCGGTCAGGTCATCTCTCGGCCTGCTGCTGAAACAGGCCGGTTTCCGGTCTATGAGTGCGGAGGGACCGGAAGAGGCTCTGCGTATAGCCGAGGCTCATCCCCCGGACCTGTTCGTGATGGATATGAATTTCTCGCTGGCGACTTCCGGAGAGGAAGGATTGCGGTTACTGGCCGATCTGAAAAGCTCATTTCCCGACAAACCGGTTATCTTAATCACCGCCTGGGGATCGGTGCCGCTGGCGGTTGAGGGAATGAAATTGGGCGCAGCCGATTTTATCACCAAGCCATGGAATAATGATCGTTTTCTACAGTCGGTCAGAACCGCCCTGAGTTTATCGCGAGGAGACGAAAGGACCGATGATCGCATCTGCGATCGGGGCCGCCTGGATGAGCTCTACGATTTCGAAAATATTATCGGCGCCGATAGCGGGTTACTGACTATTCTCGAAACGGCTGGCCGGGTAAGCGCCACCGACGCCGCGGTATTGATTATGGGGGAAAGCGGAACCGGCAAGGAATTGATTGCCGAGGCGATCCATAGCAATAGCGCTCGCCGCAACGGACCGTTTGTTAAAGTAAACCTGGGAGGAATTCCTCCTTCGCTTTTCGAAAGCGAAATGTTCGGGCATAAAAAAGGAGCCTTTACCGGCGCCACCCATGATCGCACCGGACGATTCGACCTGTCCGACGGCGGAACTATTTTCCTCGATGAAATCGGCGATCTCGATTCCAGCAGTCAGGTTAAGCTGTTGCGGGTTTTGCAGGATCGCAGTTTTGAGGTGTTGGGAACCAGTCAGACAAAAACGGTTGATTTTCGGCTGATCAGCGCCACCAACCGGAATCTGGAAGAGATGGTGGCCGACGGCCGCTTTCGTGAAGATCTGTACTATCGGATAAACCTGATAAGTCTGAAACTCCCGCCATTGCGGGAGCGCCGAGATGATATATCGACGCTGGCCGGATATTTTGTCGAAAACCTGAAAGCGATTTACCGGCGCAGCGAATTATCGGTTACTCCGCAGGCGGTAAACTGGCTGGCCGATTTACCCTGGGCGGGAAATGTCCGGGAATTGAAAAATCTCGTCGAACGCACCGTGCTGGTCGCCGGTCATGATACTCTGGACGTCGGTGATTTCCAGACGCAATTGCAGCCGTCGCTAAAACCGACCGATGCGGCCGGTCTTCCGGCGGTCGGGACCATAACCATCGAGGAAATGGAAGAGTCGATGATTAAAAAAGCGCTGGAGTTTCACGGCAGCAATATCAGTAAGGTGGCCCGGTCGCTCGGCCTCAGCCGGGCCGCACTCTACCGGCGATTGGAAAAATACGGCATATCGATATGAAGCTCCGGACCAAATTTTTCATCTTCGCCTTCCTGATTCATTCCATTTTAGTCACCATGTCGCTGCTGCTTCTGAATCAGAGCAAAATTATCTTTATTGCCGCCGAAGTGATGATTCTCCTGAGTCTGATCGTGACCGTCAATCTCTACCGGGCTTTTCTCCGGCCGTTGAATATGCTGGCCGCAGGAATCGAATCGATAAAAGACAAAGATTTCAGCACCACCTTTGTTAAAACCGGTCAGAACGATCTGGATATGCTTATCAATGTCTACAATCGTATGATCGAACAGCTTCGGGATGAACGGATCAAGCAGCAGGAACAGCATTACTTTCTCGAACGCCTGATTAAAGCGACTCCTATCGGGGTAATTATTCTCGATCTTGACGGCAACATCACGATGGTGAATCCGACAGCACTGGAAATCCTCGGAGCAGGCGAGGCCGAAACGGTCGGATATTCGCTCGATCATTTGAAAAATGTGCCGGGCAAAGAAATCAAGGAGATGAAAGCGGGGGAGAGCAGAATTATAAATGTCAACGGCATTCAAACCTACAAATGTCGTAAATCGCATTTTCTCGATCGCGGCTTTTACCACAATTTTATATTAATCGAAGAACTGACCCGGGAAATATTGAATTCGCAAAAACGGGCCTACGAAAAAGTTATCCGGATGATGTCGCATGAGATCAACAATTCGGTCGGGGCGGTCAATTCCATCCTCGATTCCTCATTGCATTATAGGAACCAGTTGATACCGGAAGATCATGAGGATTTTGAGCACGCTATTCGTGTAGCGATTGAAAGAAATAGCGGCCTGAATAAATTTATGGCCAACTTCGCCGATGTGGTGCGGATTCCACCGCCTGCGAAATCTGAGTACGATCTGAATCGTCTGCTGCAATCGGTCGAAGTTCTGATGAGCGCGGAATGCAAAAGGCGCGAAATCGAATGGGTGTGGGAGTTGGGACACTCCTCGATGATAGTCGATATCGATGTTCAGCAGATGGAACAGGTTTTCGTTAATATCGTCAAAAACGCCATCGAGGCGATCGATAATCATGGAAGTATCACCATTCGGACATCCAAAAAACCTGATAAGCTGAGAATCATCGACACCGGAAGGGGTATAACGCTTCAGCAGCGTTCGCACTTATTTACCCCGTTTTACAGCACCAAAAGCAGCGGACAGGGTATCGGACTGACCCTGATTCGTGAAATTCTGATTAACCATGGCTTCAGGTTCAATCTGGAATCGCCCGCCCCCGGGCATACCGAGTTCTGGATCGATTTTGCAGATCAGGCGCCGACAATATAAGTTGTTGGTATACCCCGCTATCTCTCTGACTCATATGCGATTATGGTCGGTCGGCCAGCCCCGATTGATTTTATACTTATTAAACGTGTCGGTTTTTTACAGGGTGCCTTTAAGATAATATCATTAAGGCCGATAATTCTATAAAGGCGCAGAATCTCATGAATTCAAATGACATCAATGATTGACGCCGGCAATATACAATGATCAAGTGGCTTGATAATGGATTCGAAACCGCAAAGACTCAGGCTCGACGAAATATTGACCCGGCAGGGCAAGATCTCCGAGACGCAATTGAAAGTTGCTCTCAAGTATCAGAAAATTTATGGCGGCAAACTTGCTTCTCATATACTGCATCACGGTTTCATGACCGAAGCGGCACTGGTTGAAGCCCTGGCGGAACATTTCGGTTGTCGCGGGGTCGTTTTGTCCAACCTGGATATACCGAAAAGCACTCTTGAGTTAATTCCGCATAGCGTTGCAGTCGCCCATCGAGTTATTCCCTTTGCATATGAGAAAGAAAAGAATCTCCTTCGCGTGGCCTGTGAAAATCCTGCCGATGAGGGATTGATCACGGAATTGAGCCATCTGACCGGGATACCCAATATTCAATTATCGGTTGCGGTGGAGATATCGCTGAATTTGTCAATCAGCAGGCATTATGGATATGAATACACTGAAACGAAGAGCCCTGAGGAAGAGGCGGGCAAAACAGCAAACGCACATTCCTCATTCGAAATAGAAGCGAATCCAAATGAAGCGATTTCCCGTAGCGAGAAGACAGTTCTACTGGCCGTCCATGATTCCAACAGCGGCGCCATGATGAAGCAGATTCTTGAGAGCAGCCATTATGATGTGGTGGTGACTCGCTCGATTGAAGAAGTGATCGATCTGGTCGCCATCATGGAGTTCAAATATATCTTCATTCAGGAGTCAATGCCCGGCGATCATACCTTAATTTTCAACCGCATTAGAGAGAAATATCCCCTGACCAAGAGCCGGTCGTTCACCAGCGTCGCTGATTTGATTTTGAACAATACCGGATTACAGAACGAATGCGAACTCCGGCAAAATCTCGAACTATTCACATCGCTTCTGACCATCAAAGAACGGTTGCCCCGCAACTACAATCCCAAATTCAGCCATTATGTGGGTCAGTTATGTGAACGTCTTTCTCTTTCGGCCGATGAAAAAACGCTGATTACCAATGTCGCCTATCTTTATGACCGCGCCAAATTCTATTTCATTTCATCGGAACCCCGTGATTTTTCCACTCTTATTAAACTGGCTACCAGTCTGTTCCAGTCGATGTATTATGAACCGGCGGTGATCGAAATTCTACGCAGTATGCATATCGATCTAAGGAAGAAATCCGAGGGGCGGATATCTCTTGAATTGCTGGGTGGCAACATTTTGACGATTGTCGATCTGTTCTGTGATGCCCTGCCCTCAAACCGACGCATCACCATGGATCGTTTTGAGTTGATCAAGGCCGAGTTCATGACTCAGGTGGGATCCCGCCTTCTCGAAAAGGTGGTCGATGCCTTTTGCTCATCAATTAAGGAAGAAACACTCAATACCCCTCAATTCACCCAGATCGGTCAAATCATGATTTACTCCGATCAGCCGGCGAAGACGATGGCGCTGGATGTGCGCCTTCGGAAAGAGGGGTTCCGCACCATCCTGGCCAAATCACTTGATTCGTTTTATCATCTTTATGAGCGGAGCGAGCCCGATATGCTGGTATTGCACCTGTCGGGAGGCCCCCGCGATATAATTGTCCTTACCAACAGCCTGGTCGCCGACGGCATCGATATCAAGAAAATCCCGACGATTCTTATGGTGGAAGATGCCGTTATACCCAGCCTGACTTCTTTATGCGAGCGCGGTGTTGAAGAAATCGTAGACAAAGAGTCCAATATTGATCTGGTTATCCTGAAAATCAATAAGATACACACCCATAGGGAGGAAGGTTCCTCAACCACCGGTGACAGCAGTGAAAGCCGGATCGGATCTCGGGGAAGCCTGTCGGACATGAATCTGATCGATCTCCTGCAAGCCCTCGGCCCCGGACAACGGACAACCAAATTACTGATCAATCCGTCCGATGGCGGGAAAGACCGGCTCGAAATATTCCTTGACCGTGGAAATATTGTCTTTGCTCGACTGGGTGATCTTCAGGGGGCTGAGGCAATCTATGCCGGGATGACATGGGAAGACGGTACCTGGGTAGTAGAACCGATAACACGCCAGGATCTGGTTCATCCCAACACTGATTTGTCCAACGAGTCGATCCTGATGGAGGGATGCCGCCTGATGGATGAATTGAATCAAAGATTGTAGAAGACACCCTCGATTAAAAAAATCCAACCCCTTATCTGACTCACCGAAAAGCGATTGACTAAATCGTTGATACCGATTATATTAAGAGAAGTCTTATATTGATAAAAACATCTCCAGATTCGACACCAATTTTCTACTCGCGTTCTTGCAGGCGAGGAGGCTTCATTGGAGTACATTAACTACTCGTCTCGTTTTCTTCCAAAGAAGGGGTAAAGCGATGGGCAGCAAGTATCCGGGATATATTATTATCCTTTGCCTGATAATTTCTGTTTTGGTTGCAGGTGGAAGCGTTAGTGCAGCCGAGGAAGAGAAGGCTAGTACTTTTAATCCGGCGGATGCTCCGACCGTTCCGGTTCCGGATGAACGACCTCAGGTACTTCCCGACCGGGAAGTGAATGCATCGCTTGTCAATCAGAAAATCGCGAGCTCGTCTCCGGGATACCAAATCGGCACAACTTCCTATGATTATCAGCACAATGGCGCCATGGGGCGCCAAATTGCCTCACATTCGGTAAATGACTTTGTGCATATGGTTTGGATGGCGCAAAATAACTTCGTTATCCCTGGCGACCGCACGATAAAATACCAGGCTTATGACCCCTCCACGGGAAATTATACGCAGACCGCCGGTGGCCTTATTGTGCCTTTCGATTATGCCGGCTATACCACATGCGCTGCTATAAATGACGGCAGCGCCGTGATAGGCCTGCATGAAGTGAAAGAACAGATGTACAGCTATGATCCGATGGGATATTACGATACTGTACCGGCAACCGGGAATTTTGCCGGAATGAAGGCCTCTCTCGATACCCTGGCGACCTGGTACTACCCGACTATGGAAGTATGGTGGCCGGTAGTGGAGCAGCATTACGGGACAGACAGTGTCACTTATCTGCTGACCAGGGATGGTATCAGCAGCGAGGCCCTTATACTGTTTCGAAAAGTTGGTAATGGATATGAAGGGAGTTGGGATAACGGAACGGTCATAGATTCTACCACTAATGTGTTATATACCATGATCGCCCGGCAAAACACTGATTCGGTCGTTATCGTCTTTGCCGATGATCGTTCCGGATTGTCTCCCGGTGAGGGTAGTTCGCATGATCTTGATCTGTATTATCTGCTGTCGGAAGACCAGGGGCTGACCTGGGGCTCGAAAACGGATATCACCAATTACACGCTCGATTCCCTGTGGCGGGCATTTTCAGATTTTTCAGCGCTGTTTACATCCGATGGTGTTTTGCATATTATCTGGTCGGCTCGAATACTGAATGCGCCGGACAGCTATGAGAATTACAAAAGCAGCATGTTTCACTGGTCCTCAGACAATGGGCGGAAAAGCATTATCGATGAAGCCCGGTACGATATGGATCCGCCGTGCCAAACGGGTAGTTGGAATTTATATCTGGCCAAACCGTCATTGTCCGAATGCGACAATAAGCTTTATGCGCTCTATACCAAATTCGGTGGCGAGGACGCCGCTGCTATGGCCGATTGTTCGCAGGAGGGGTACGCCAACGGTGAATTGTACCTGGCTGCCTCCAATGATTACGGATTATCCTGGGATACCGCATGTAATATAACCAATTCCCGTACCCCCAATGGCGATAGTTGCCTGTGCGAAAGCGATCACTGGTCTTCCATGCCTTATCAGGGCATGGTATATGACGGAGTTCCCGATACTCTTGATATCGTTTATATCAATGACAAAGATCCCGGGGGTATCCCGATTGGTGAAGGGTACTGGTGTTCCAATCCGGTTATGCATTTTCGAACAGCCTGCCGGCCGGTTGATCTGATCCCCCGGATACAGATTTCTCCCGGTGATTTTTCAGATACCATTTATGTGAACCTCGGTCAGCAATTGGATACCACTCTCACCCTGACTAATATTGGAAACGAGACCCTTCATTGGACGGCAGCGTTTGATTATTCCGACAGCACAGATTGGCTTCAGCTCAGCGACAGCTCCGGCACCGTGAATTACGCCATCGGCAACACGCAAAGTGTGACGTTGTCATTAAATGCGGGAGGTCTTCTCGACGAGTACGGCCAGATCTGGACGGGGTATGTGATAATTTCATCGGATGATCCCGGTTCTCCCGATTCCATTGAGATAGTTATAGCCACTGAGACATGTTTCGACAGCGATGGTGACGGATTCGGCGATCCGGATCATCCGGAAAACAGCTGTCCCGATGATAATTGCCCCAATGTTTACAACCCGGCCCAGGAAGACAGCGATGCTGACGGCGTTGGCGATTCATGCGAGGTCTGTAATCCACCATTGGGCGATGCCAACAATGACGGAAGTTTCAATATCGGTGATGCCGTTTACATGACTTATTTCTTTTGCGACGGGTCGCCTCTGGTGGCGTTGTGCAAGGGAGACGTCGATGGCGATTGCGATGTTGATCCCCTTGATGTCCTTTACATGGTTGAATATATTTTTGCCGGAGGTCCCGCGCCGGTCGAAGGGTGTGATGATCCGGTGGTGGTTCCGGAGGTTGCCATATCAGATACCTTATCGCTAATACCGCCGGGTTCAACCATTGGAATCGGCGACCGGTTTGCGATTCCGATCTACCTTTTCAACGATGAAGGGTTGAACGAAATTAATCTGGACCTATTCTTTGACTACCTTTCTGGAAACGGCATCATAGAATACGATTCCATTTCATACTCAGGTACTCGCCTGTCCGTCAGTGCCCTCTCAACTCGCTCGGTCTCCGACTCCAATTTTATATCGCCTGATGGTGGATATTTGACAGTCAGCTTGGTTGCTTTGGATTGCAATGATACCCTTGAGGCCGGATCAGGTGTGGTCGGCAACCTGTGGTTCACCGGCCGGATGGCGGGGCAGGCGGAAATTACGCTGATCGATTCGAATACCATTAAATGGCCTATCGGCAGTGCAATCAATAGTTGTGATCTCGCCGTCTGCCTCAGGCCGACCCTGGATTTGGGGACGGTAACGGTCGAGGCAGTATGCACCGATACCGATGGCGATGGGTATGGCGACCCGGGGAATCCGGAAAACACCTGTCCCGACGATAACTGCCCGCTGGTGTATAATCCCCTGCAGGAAGATACCGATGCTGATGGTGTGGGTGACAGTTGCGATGCCTGTCCCGGTTATGATGATCTGGTGGATGACGATGGCGATGGAGCGCCCGATAGCTGCGATAATTGCCTGGGTCTTTTCAACCCCGATCAAAATGATGCCGATGACGACGGGTTGGGTGATTATTGCGATACAGCCACGACATGGTATGTGAAGGCTGACGGCAGCGGCGATTTCCCCACCATCCAGGCGGCCATCGATGGTGCGGGGGTGGTGAACGATACCATCCTGCTGGCGGCCGGGACTTATATCGGAGAGGGCAACCGCGATCTTGATTTCAACGGGAAAGCGATAGTCATACTATCCGAGAGCGGGCCGGAAGTAACCATTATCGATTGTGATGCAATACCGGCAATCGAAAACCGTCGCGCATTCTATTTTCACAATGGTGAGGATACCACATCGGTCATATCGGGAATAACAGTCGTCAACGGTCTGATTGATCCGGATACTCTCGGACGGTCAGCCGGTGGCGCTATTCTATGCCGGAATCAATCATCACCGTTGATCGATAATTGCATTTTCTATTCCAATACGGCCGATAGCGGTGGGGCCATCTATGCTGAAGGCTCAGTTCCATTGATCACCTCGTGTGAATTTATATACAACAATGCCGGATATGGGGCCGGTGTCGCCAGCTATGGTAATACCGATGAACTATTGATTGACCAGTGCCTGTTTGGCAATAATTTGGCCGTCGGCGAGAATGCCGGTGTCGTGCGTTCCACTTACTCAGTAATGCGCATTTCCAGTTGTACCTTTGTCGATAATAGAATGTTTGCTTACAGCGATTCGGCGGTTATCGGGTACGAAGCATCGGCCTACAGCCGATTGGATATCGAAAACACTATCATCGCTTATAACGATGCTTTCCCGCTTTCGGCATATGTGGAGATGGACTCAGTGTTTCTAAGTTGCTGCGACCTCTATGGAAACAGCTTGGGTGACTGGTATGGAGCCTATTATGCACAACAGGATATGAACGGCAACATGTGGATCGATCCGATTTTCTGCGATACTGCTCTCAATGATTTCCACCTCGACTCTTTGTCGCCCTGTGTTCCAGGAAACCCCATGAACGCCTGCGGTGGATTGCTGGGGGCGTTGGATCCCGGCTGTCAGAACTGTCTTGATAATGATGGCGACAGTATTTGCGCCGAACTTGACAACTGCCCCGAAACCTATAATCTCGATCAGACGGACAGCGATGGCGACGAGGTCGGCGATATCTGCGATATCTGTCCCGGTTTTAATGATAATTTCAATTCCGATGGCGACAGCCTGCCGAACGGGTGCGATAATTGTCCCTATGATGATAATCCGGATCAGACCGACAGCGACGGTGATGGAGTCGGAGATGTTTGCGATGTTTGCGAGGGATTCGATGATTTGGCCGACAGCGACGGCGATAATATTCCCGATAGCTGCGACAATTGTCCGGAACTGGTAAACCCCGACCAACTCGACGCCGACGCCGACGGTCTCGGGGACCTGTGCGATCCCTGCCCCGATGATACGCTCAATGATACGGATGGGGATAGCATATGTGGAGATGATGATAATTGCCCTGATCTTTACAATCCCGATCAGGTCGATGATGACAATGATGATATCGGAAACCTGTGTGACAATTGTCCGGACCTATTCAACCATTGGCAGGAAGACGGCAACGAAGACGGTGTCGGTGATGCCTGCTCGCCGGCAGGCGATTCCCTATTAATGCACATCTGTTCGCCCATAACATATTCTTACCCGATCCCGTTTGTCTGGCCCAATCCGCTGAAAACTTCGGATAATACAACCGATCCCGGATGGTTATCAATTATTCCGAGGTCACAGGGCTTATTCGATAAAGACCCAAATGTTGACGATTCGGTGTCCGAAACCGGAATGCGATTTACCTTTGCCTATCCCTGTAGCCTGGTGGCAGCCAGAGTGCTGCTGTACAATACCCTGTCGTATTTAACCGACACCACCGGCGATATGAGGGTGTCGGTCTATGCTGGTCCCGACAGTTTACCATCCGGGGCGCCGTTGGTAACTCATGTCATGACCAGCGAGGAGATAGCAACCTTCTGGCATGCGCCGGAATCGGGCAGCGACTTGGCGTGGGTTGAGGTGCCTTTGGGAGTTTATGGTCTTGTCTTCGAGCCGGGCGAACACTGGTTTATCACGGTAACCACCGCCACCGCCGATCAGGGTGATACGCTTGTGTTTATTCAAGATAATGGCGGCTGCAATTTCGGCCGTGCAGTCGATAAGGTTAACGGCAACTGGATCTTCTCATATGATTTATGGGGCCTCGACCACAATCTGTACCTGTTTGCCGACGTGTCTTTCGATGCCGATCCGGACGGCGACGGGATTGCATATGGGGAAGATAATTGTCCTCTGGTTTACAATCCGGACCAGGATGATTTTGATAGTGATAATATCGGCGACAGTTGCGATAATTGCCTTGAGATTTCCAACCCCGGACAGGAGGATGGCGACGCCGACGGATATGGCGACCGGTGCGATCCTGATCGGGTGGAGATATTTCTCGCCAGGGAAGATCCCTTCGAAATCAGGGATACCATCCGGGTCGATGAAGCTTACCAATTCTGTATCGAAATTGCGAATACCGAAAACCTCGGCGCGATGCAATTAGGGTTGACCATTACCTCTGTCAATGGAGTTACCTGGCAATGGAATTCGCAGGCCGGAGGATATGGCGACTCTCAATATCTGACGGTGGTTTCCGGTTCCCGCATGGATCCGCCCAATACGGTGTGGGATCTGACCGATATGCTGGTAACCGAACAGGATATGGACGGTGTCACGCCTGATACCGTGATGCCGGGAGGTGTGGCACTATCCGACGGGTTGTCGGCCGGATCGCTGGAACATATGGTGTCGCTCCACTTCACCGCTACCTCCACCGGTTCGGAGGAAGTCGGTACGCTCTGTATCGATTCAACCTTTGTTCCGCCGGGCGGAGACTGGATCTTCGTCGACGCCGTCGGACAGACGACTTATTCACCGGCGATATCAGGTCCGTATTGCTGGCCGGTCATGATTCCCTGCCCTTATGACAGCGACGATGACGGTTTCGGTGATCCCGGCTATGCGGAAAATATCTGCCCCGATGATAACTGTCCGTCGATTTTCAATCCCGATCAGGGAGACGCCGACTCCGACGGAGAGGGCGACGCCTGTGATGACTGCACTGATACCGATGGCGATGGGCTGGGAGATGCCGGATATGCCGCCAACACTTGTCCCGAAGATAATTGCGCCGATGTCTACAATCCCGGTCAGGAAGATGCCGATGGCGATGGCATTGGCGACGAATGCGATACCTGCACCGATACCGATAATGACGGATTCGGCGATCCGGGATATTTCCGCAACACCTGTCCCGAAGATAACTGCCCCTTCACCTATAACCCGGTTCAGGACGATAACGATTCCGACGGCAAGGGGGATTCCTGCGATGTCGGTATGGTCGATTTCGATGCCTCTCCGCAATGCGGCGGTATCCCCATGACAGTCGGTTTCTCCGATTTGTCATCGGCGACAGGAACTATAACCGACTGGTACTGGGATTTCGGCGACGGCAACAGCAGCAACGATCAAAATCCGACCCATGAATACACCGAAATCGGTGTCTATGATGTTATGCTGATAATCTCCGATGGAGCTCTGTTCGACACCTTGATAAGGCCGGGCTTTATCACTACCCAGGAGGATATCACCGCCGATTTCATGGGCGTACCGACTCACGGGCCGTCACCTCTGACAGTCGTTTTCGAGCCGCTTCTCGACGGCGTGGCCACCGAATATTTCTGGGATTTCGGTGATGGTAACACCAGTCCGCTGGCCAATCCTATTCACATCTACAATTCACAAGGTTCTTTCGATGTGATGCTGATTGTCGGGCTGGACCTCGACGGATGTATTCAATCCGATACGATCATCAAGACCAATTATGTGATCGTCAATGATCTTCAGGCTGAATTTACTGCCGAACCGACAGCCGGAATCGAACCGCTGTTTGTCCAGTTCACCGACCTGAGTCCCGGTAATCCAACCGGCTGGTATTGGGAATTCGGAGATGGGAGTGTATCGAACGAACAGCATCCGCAGCATCCTTACTATACGGCCGGTCTGTTTGATGTTTCCCTGCTGGTATCCAACGTCCTGGGCGAGGATACGCTGATGGAACTGTCATATATCTATGTCGATACCGCCTTCGCCGATCTTGTCGGTGAAATCGCCGATGTCGGCGCCAAACCGGGATTCGATTTCTGGTTCTACTGTTACTGGGCCAATCTTGGGACTATCGAGGCCGAATCGTGCACCCTGAAAATCCTGCCTCCGGCTGAGATGACTTTCTATGATATCAATGAGTGGGAGGATTTCACCGGGGTCTATTCCGGTTATACTTTCTCCGGCGATACTATCGTTATCAGCCTGGAGATGATGGAGCCATCCGATTGGTATGGTGGATATGTCTCGGTTTACGGAAATTTGCCGGAGACGGTGCCGATAGGCGATACCCTGCTTTGCACCTCATGGTTGACGACAATGACGGTTGAGGGTCTGACCGAAAATAATATGGTCGAGCATTACCTCGAAGTTACCGGCTCGATTGATCCCAACGATAAGTTGTGTGCGCCGGAGGGTGAAGGCGAGGAACACAAAATCCTATCCGGTCAGCGATTGAATTATATGATTCAATTTGAAAACAAACCGGAGGCGACTGCCGAAGCGACTTATATACGGGTAGTCGATACCCTCGATATCGATCTCGATTGGGGGACATTCGCTTTCGGAGCGATGAGCCATCCCGATTTCTGCGAATGTGAATTCGATCCCTTCACCGGGATTATTTCATGTTATTGCGACAACATCATGCTGCCGCCCAATGAAAATCCTCCGGAGGGCGAAGGATATTTCACCTATTCAGTATCTCCGAAGGATGACCTCGCCGTGGGAACGGAGATATCGAACACCGCCTGGATACGGTTCGACTATAACGTCTGGCTGATGGCGCCGGAGACAGGACCGATTATCAGGATAATATCGTACAGCTATGTCTGCGGTGATGCCAATGGTGACGGAGCCGTCAGCGTCGGTGATCCGGTTTATCTAGTCAATTATGTTTTCAAGGGCGGTCCCGCTCCCGATCCGCTGGAGGGAGGAGACGCTAACTGCGACGGTAGTGTCAATGTCGGCGACGCTGTTTATCTTATCAATTATGTGTTCAGGTCCGGGCCGGTACCATGCTGCCCCTGATAGTAGTGTAGACTAAAATATGCATAAAAAAAGGATGCGGTCGATGAACGCATCCTTTTTCATTGTTTTGCCGGTTGTGCCGCTACTACTTAATCTTCGTCGGAATCAGTCGTCCGATTAATTCATGCAGATTCTTGATAGCCACCAGATCATCCGGAAGGGGGTTGGGATCTTTCTGCCGTGCGCAGAACTTGAGTATCGCCTGCATACCGGCTTCTCGCGCACCGATCACATCATTATCATATCGGTCGCCAACATAGACTAAATGTTCCGCCGGAAAACCAGCCTGATCGATTCCCTCTTTGAAAATGTCACGATGAGGTTTGCGGTGCCGGAATCCGGAGGAATAGATCGCAAAATCAAAACAGTCTCCAAGGCCCAGTATTTCAAGATCGGTTTCATGAAATGAGGCAGGATAGATAGTGTTGGAAATTATCCCCAGAGTCATCCCGGCATCCCTCAATTTATTAAGAACTTCGGCCGTTCCTTCCTGGGTATACATGATATGCCGGGCCGGAGTATAAATCGCCTCGATAAATTCATCGATTACCGCTTCGTCCGGTGAGATTTCCAGATCTTCCAAAACATTTATTATAACATCGGCAATACTCCATCCGGCCTGTGTTTCCGATGCTTTCTTTCTGTGAATTTCCTTTATGTTGTCGTAATGCTCGATGAACATGTAGTACATCGGAAGATCCGAAAACCGCTCTTGAAGTAAACGATACGCCTGCCTCAAGCCGCGATCATTCACCTTCGGCCACATACCCTGCTTATATTCAATCAAGGTATAACCAAGATCGAAGATGACCCCCTTGATATCGCTCAATGTCCCCTCAAATTTCATTATAGCATTACCCTGTAATAAAATTACTCACTCCCGTCAATGGGCCAATGATACAACCACTCCACATCAGCCGTCTCTCCGGCCAACATCGATTGGACGTTCTCCTCAATCATGATAAAGCCGTTGATCTCGGCTGCGGATGATAGCCTTCCCGATTGCTGACGCACCGCCGGTATGGCAATTATTTCGCCGTTATGATCCTCCAGCATGGCGCCCAGCATTCCGAACCGGTCCGAAGGAAAGTGTACATCCTGTCCCAACCGCGCTCGCGCCGTTCGGGGACGATATTCTTTACCCATCAAACGTGAGATGACTCGTCGGGCATGGAGATGATATCCGGCGACAACACTGACCGGATTACCGGGAAGTCCGATCAACCAGCTCTTACCTATCCGGGCGATCAGAACCGGTTTGCCCGGCTTGACCGTGACCTTATGAAAGAGAATTTCCCCGCCCAGACGAGCTACCACATCGGGGATATAGTCAAAGTCACCCATCGATACGCCGCCGCTGGTGATTACCAGGTCGGAATCTTCCATACTTTCCCGGAGTATTTGCTCCAACTCCCGACGCTGATCCGGGATGACATGATTGATGATATTAGCCGGCATGCCGTCATGCTCCAGCAATGAATACAAGACGGTGCGGTTAGAATCATAACGCTGCCCCGGCCTCAGTTCGTGTCCGGGTTCAATTATCTCCGACCCGGTGGAAATTATGGTCACCCGGGGATAGGGTATAACTTCGATATTCTGCAATCCGACCGAAGCCAGTACTCCGGCGACGACTGGTGTTACTGTGACTCCGGCCTCGAAAAGAAGACTTCCTTTTTCGATATCATCTCCGAGGGGGCGGACAAAATTGCCCCGGTTTACCATTTCACGAATAACGGCGACGTCATCTTCAAATTCAACGTCCTCGACCTTGACGACGGTGTCGGACCCGGGGATCAATTTGGCCCCGGTCATAATTTTGATCGCATGCCCCGGACGTAGTGGAGTAACCTCATCCCTGCCCGCGCCGATCACCGCCTGGATCGGGAGCCGCCACGGCCCCGCGCCGGTCAAATCCTCATGCCGGAAGGCGACACCATCCATAATGGAACTGACAAAATCAGGCACATTGATGGGGGCGGGTATCGATTTATGAAGCCGACATCCCAACGCATCGGATATCGCTACGGTTTTCTCCGGCAATGGGGAAACGGTTTCATCAATTTTCTTTTTGGCCTCTGCAACAGTAATCATATTAAGATAAAACCCTGACGGAGTCTCCCTCCTGGATTTTCCCGCCGTTGATCACTTTGGCAAACACTCCTTCTCGCGGCATGATGCAGTCGCCGACCGTCTGCCTGATGATACAGTCATTATGACATTTCTTCCCGATTTGAATTACCTCAAGCAGAACCGCCTCTCCAAGATGAATACGGGTTCCTACGGCTATCTGTGTGAAATCGACGCCGACGGTGGTAATATTTTCGGCAAAATCTCCTGGCGCTATCTCAAGATCGGGATGGTAAACTTTCTCAAAGCTTTCAAACGGTAATAAACTAACCGGGCGGTGTGATTCGCTGTGGGCATCACCGACGATACCGGCCCCGGAAGATAAATGTACCTCTGTGACATTAGCTTTTTTCTGCCCTTTTTCAGGCGCTATCGATATCCGGTAGACGGATGGATTATTTTCTGACATCGGTGACCTCGCGCTGTGAAGGGGGATCGTCCTGTTGTTGGCCGGGACGCTTGAATTCAAACAGTCCCAGCTTTTTGCGAATAAAAAACGAAATGATAAGGCCGACGACAAATCCGACGGCGATATTCACCGCCATGGCCAGAGCGGCAGTGACTATCATCAATGTAAACTCGGCTCTCTGGTTCTGATCGCGGCATACCGCAGCCAGTTCCAGCCCGCTGAAGGCGAGCATGATACCGAGAATACTCATCGGGTACTGCATGATCAAAACCAGCAACGATCCGCCGAAAACAACGGCCAGGAACATTTTAGCGCTTCCCAGGAATACTACGCTGCCGCCTGTCCGGGCGCCGAAACGATATTGAGCCGCCAGCCCGCCAGAGCCGTGACACATCGGCATACCACCCAAAGGGCATGATATCAGATTCATCAGGGCAACACTGACAGCCACTTTCCGTGGCCGAAGCGGACGCTCCGGAAATAAATCGACCGACAGAGCCGTGACTGCGACGACGGAGTTAAGCACCGTCAATGGAATCTGGGGAACCGTCCCCAGCCAGAAACCGGTCAGGAAATTTTCATAAGTCGGGATATGTAAACTGGGAAGGGTCCAACCCCAGGAGAGTTGCGATGTGATGCCGGGATTGATCCAGAAAAGAAGTCCGATTCCGAGTGTAAATACTATCAGGGCGCCGGGAAGACGAGTCGATTTGGCAGCGAAGACAATAATAATTCCGCCGATAACGGCGGTAAGTATCGAATCGGGACCGATCCAGGTTCCGGTCGATTCGACCATGCCGATCCCTTTGATCAGCAGCTTCAGACCGATAGCCAATTGCAGACCGCGCACGATCGCCTTTGGCAATCGGGTACTGACCAGATCGATCAACCCGGTGACAACCAGTATCAAGAGTACCACCCCGGCTCCGATTCCGGCAGCCAGAATGGTCGCCTCATCCAGACCTTCGGCAATGGCGATAGCCGCAATAGATTTCATCGGCTGCACCGGAATCGGTATCCCGAAAGTAAGGCCGGACACGAAATGCATCGCTCCGGCGAAAAACAGAATATGCCCCAGGTTCATGCCGCATCGATTGACCAGCCCGGCCACCAGGGGCAGGAATGTTCCCAAGTCACCCAGCGATCCGGCAATCTCGTTGCGGTTGAAGCGGAGGTTGTATTTTTCCAGAAGTGCTCTCATCTACTTTTTTTCTCTTCTCCACGGGCCGCTTTTGCCGCCATCCTTGCTTTCCAGCCTGATATGTTCAATAACCATTCCCTTGTCGATCGCCTTGCCCATATCATATATGGTAAGAGCAGCCACCGATGCGGCGGTGAGAGCCTCCATTTCGACCCCGGTTTTATAGGTGGTTTTGGCCTCCGCCCGAATATCCACCGCTGTCGGTGCGTCGCTCAAAGCTATCTCAATCGCCAGATGCGAAATCGGTAACGGATGGCACAATGGGATCAACTGATCGGTCCGCTTTGCCGCTTGAATACCTGCGATGCGAGCAACGGCAAGAGCATCACCTTTGGCCAGAGCATTATTTTTCAACAATTCCATAAGTTCCGGCGAGACCAGCACGCGAGCCGAAGCGACGGCGGTCCGCGCGGAGTCGGTCTTATCGCCGACATCTACCATTTTGGCTTTACCCGTGGTATCCACATGTGTCAATTTGCTATTACTCATCCCCCGATCCTCCTCATTGAAGGCTGCTCGGATGAAATCGATTGTTTCGAAACTTTGCGCCGGAATCCGGGCGATGTGATCATCTCTTTCAGCACCTCCACCAATTCTGCTTCAGTCGGATTATCATCCAAAATCTCTTTAAGGCCGAACTGCCTTTTTCCGAACAGGCATCCTACCACGTTACCGTCGGCAGTGATCCGCAGCCGATTGCAGTTCTTACAAAAACTGTGACTCACCGCCGATATAAAACTGACCCGGCCCTGACCGTTGTCGATGGCATAACTTTGTGCCGGTCCGGCATGGAGGTCACTTCTAGGAAGTTCGGTAATCGGAAGGCCGATTCGTTCCTTGATCTCCTTTTCCGGGACAAGACGGTCTTTACCCCAGCCGGATTTATCGGTCGGCATGAACTCAATAAAGCGGATATCGACCGGGCGGTCAATCGCCCATTGAGCAAAATTGGAAATTTCTTTGTCATTGATACCACGGATAACGACCATGTTGATCTTCACATAAGGGAAAATTCCGGAGGCGATAGCATCATTAATTCCGCCAAAGACTCGATCAAAACCGTCGTGACCGGTAATTTCCTTGAACCTATCCCCTTTGAGCGAATCGAGACTCACATTCAGTCCATTGAGACCGGCGTCAATCAGGCCGGGCAGCAGGGGAGATAACATCAGGCCATTGGTCGTAACCGCAATTCGGGAGATGCCTTCTATCGCCGAGGCCGCTTTGACCAGATCAACAATTCCGGGACGGACCAGCGGTTCGCCGCCGGTAAAACGTATCTTTTCAATTCCCAGCTTTGCAAACGCATTCAGAAGCAATAAAAGCTGCTCGTCCTTGAGCTTCGGATCGGGACCCGGTACGAAATCGGGGAGACCATAGCAATAAAGGCAACGAAAATTGCAACGGGTTGTCAGCGAGACCCTCAGGTACGAAATTTTTCTCTTCGAAGGGTCGATTAACATATTTTTACCGGAATCAGGCAGGCTCATTTGTCTGGTTTACCTCCGGAGATTAAAAGCAGTGTCGCAATTCATAATTTTCCCTGAGCACCTATCCTGCACTTTATTTCAACTTTCAAGAAACACCACGAAACATTAACAGGGCTATTCGGTTATAACATATAAGATACGTCGGCATATATGGATTAATATAATCCATGTATAGGTTTTAACATTTTTTGCCGCCGGGATGTTCCCGCACTCAGGAGAAATTAGCCCGGCTCAATAGACCAATCGGTATGTTCCAAAACAAGTTAGGGAGAAATGATGCCAGTCCCCGATTATTGTTTGGCAGGGGTTGACAAATAAAGTTGAAATGGTATATTGAACTTAATGAGTCGATTATTACGATATAGGCCGGCCGGTCTTATGATGAGTGTCTGGGTAGCGATTTTTTCGATCGTTGGCCCGATCGGTCTCGTAATTTGCATCTGCGACCACGGCCATCTGGCCCTGGAATTTTCGCATGAGGGGCAGTCTTGTGAGGCTCCGTCCGGATCGCCCAATACTATTGCGGACAATGATTTCGATGGATGTACCGACACCCCGATATTCGCCTATTTAGGACGACTCAGAACGACCACATTACCGGTCGTATCCGGAAAATGCATTGTCCGGTATGAAGGCCATTTTTCTCGAATAAATAATGACAATTATGATACCGGAGCAATTGAAACCAATTTATTTCATCTGGCTCCCGACCGCTTTTTGCAAGATCTATTGACCACAATTATTATTTGTTGATCTGTCTCTTTTTTCAAGCAACTAACACCTTAAAGATTTAACAATTTTTCATTCCGGTATTCTGTACCGGGGTTGCCTATATGGAGATATATTTATGGGCTTATCAGAATTTATACTGGCCAGAGTTCTTCCTTTTGCGATGACGATGTTAATCGCACCCGGAGTATCGGCGATGGATATGGAACAGTGGAAATTTCCCATTCCCACCTCGTCGCCGTCTGCATCAGATTCCCTGACGCTTGACATGGCCCTGCACAAAATCGCACAAACAAATGGTCTTCTTAAATCGGTCGATGAACGCAAGGCCGGTTTGTCGGGGATGATCGATCAATCCCGCGTATGGCCAAACCCGGGATTCGGGTTTGAGGTTGAGGAATTCGGCGGCAGCCTTCCCGGTTTTTCCGAATCGGGATTATCGTTTTCTCTTTCGCAGGAATTCGAACTATGGGGAAAACGAAAAGCCCGCCGCAAGGCGGCTGAAGTCGAGGCCAAGGCGATCAGGTTGGAGGCGGACATATCGGCCTTCGATATTTATTCCGAAGCCGGTTTCAGATTTTATGAACTGATTCATGCTCAGGAGCGATTGTTGCTGATCCGGAAAGCAGAAGAACTGACCCGGAATATGGTCGATATCACGAGGCTTCGGGTGGAAAAAGGTGCTTCACTCGTTTCCGAACATCATATGGCAGAACTGGAATTGGCACGAAATAAGGTCGAACTAAATGAAGCTGAAATGGAATTGAATAATGCCAAAAGGAATCTGGCTGCTCTTTGGAACGGTACGGCTGAAGAGATAAGAGCGGTTTCGGATCAGTCACAACCGATTGACCTGCCCGATCTCGACTACCTTATCGGCCTGGCCGACGGAAGCCGCGAAATCGTTACAATTGACGCTCAACAGGAAATGATCGGGGCAATGATTCAATCGGCCCGGACCGAGGTTCGTCCTTCCCTAGAATTGAGTACCGGCCTGAAGCATCTGCCCGCGGATAATGTCAGCACCTTCATGGTGGGTATCGCGCTGCCACTGCCGCTTTTCAACCGCAATCGCGGTCAGTTGAGTTACCTTCATAGTCAGGCCGGCGCCATTGAATATGAAAAAGCACAGGCGCTGACCCTAACGGAGATGGAGATTATCAACATCCATGAACGCGCCCGGCAGCTTCGGGTCATGCTGGAAAATCTTAAACAGGAAGTGATACCCAAAGCCGAAGAGACCTTTGCCGCCCTGGGCGATGCTTATCAGAAGGGGAAGCTTCCATACCTGACCATGCTCGAGGGGGAGAGGATGCTTTTGGATCTTCAGCATGATCGCAATGATGCCGTGCTTGAATTTCAGCATCAAATCGTCGCCCTGGAAAATATCCTTGGGGTAATGTTGCATAAACCTTTGGAAACGATTGGGGATAGATAAATGAATCGCTCAATTAAATACGCACTGCCGCATATGATCGCCGTGATGATTTTCATGTTCATCCTGTTTTTGGCGGCGGTACCGGGATATGCGGCCGGCGAAGAACATAATCACGAACATGACGCTGACAGCATTACTTCTGAAACCCGGAAAGATCATGACGACCACGATGAGGACGCCGCTCACGAAGATCATGAGGGTGTAGATGATCCTGACGGTCACGACGATGACGCCGCTCACGATGACCATGAGCGTGTAGATGATCCTGACGGTCATGATGATGAGGCCGACCATGAGGGGCATGACCACGGCGAAATAAATGATGAAGTCGCCGACCACGATGATCACGAAGGTGAGACAGAAGCCGATGACGGCCACGATCATGAAGGGGAGACTGAGGACGGTGTCATACACCTTACTTCCGATGCCGTGAAGATGGCCGGGATAGCTGTTTCGCATGTAGAACATGGGTCTGTTGTACGGTCGATTGAGCTTCCCGGAGAAATCGGCTTTGATGAAGATCAACTGGCACATATTACTCCCCGCTTTGAAGGAATCGTTCAAAAGGCGAATTACCGGATTGGCGACCACGTTGAAGCCGGTGATGTTCTGGCAGTTGTAGAGAGTAATGAAAGCATGAACTCCTACAATATCAAGGCGCCTATATCGGGATGGATAATTGCCAGGCACATAACTCTCGGGGAATTCGTTTCTCAGGAAAACAGTATTTATATCCTCGCCGATCTTTCAACCGTCTGGGTCAACCTGGCCGTCTATTCTAAGGATGCCGATCGTGTCAAGGCCGGTATGCAGGTTGATATTGCGGCGGTCGGATCGGATCTGCAAACGCAGGGAACCATTGCTTATGTATCCCCGATTATAGATATAAGTACCCGCAGCCTGACCGCCAGAATCATCCTCCAAAACAATGGCAGTAAATGGCGTCCGGGGACCTTTGTCCGGGCCCGCATCACAACCGATGACGGCCATGAAGGGTTGTTGGTTAAAAGAAATGCCGTGCAGATTCTGGACGGCGAAAGCGTGGTCTTCGTTTTGAAAGGCGAGAATCAATTCGCGCCGGTCGTGGTCAGAACCGGCGATTACGATGCCGAAAATATTATCGTGACCGCAGGCCTTGAAGCGGAGACCGAATATGTGAGCGACGGGGCATTTGAATTGAAGGCTAAGATTGTTACCAGTAACCTTGATGCTCACGCCGGACACGGACATTAATAGGAGGCGGTATGCTGCAGCGACTTTTTGAAATGGTTTTCAAAAACCGTCTTATTTTGATGCTCTTATTGGTTGGAGTTATCTCACTGGGACTGTTTCAGTATTTGAGACTTCCGACCGACGCTTTCCCGGATATTTCGCCGGTGATGGTTCCGATATTTGCCGAAGCGCATGGTATGGCGCCGGAGGAAGTGGAACGTTTGATAACATTTCCAATCGAATCGGCCATGAATGGTCTTCCGGGTGTGAGGCTGATCAAATCAACCTCGGCCTTCGGTATGGCGGTGATCTACGTTTACTTTGAAGATGATGTCGATATCTATTTCGCTCGTCAAATTGTGGCCGAGCGATTATCCGGCGCCTCCGCCGAATTGCCCGAGTTGCACGATCCACCCGGTCTGGGCCCGATTTCGACCGGACTCGGTGAGGTTTTCATGTATTACCTTACCGCCGACAGTACCGTTGATACCGAGGGCAAGCCGCTTGATACCTACCTACGCGAAATTAATGACTGGGTTATTAAATACCAGCTCCAGACGGTTCCGGGGGTTACTAAGATATTGTCCATGGGCGGACATATCCTGCAATATCAGATTAAGATCAATCCTTATGCCCTGAATAAGTACGAACTTGGTCTTGAGGATATTGTTGAGGCCGTTACGAATAACAACCGCAATGCCGGTGGTCAGTTTCTGGTAATGGGATCCGAGGAATATCTTGTCCGAGGCATCGGCCTGCTGGAGAAAAGAGAAGACCTTCGCAATATCCAACTCCGGGTTGTCAAGGGAACTCCGATCCGGCTGGGTGATGTCGCCGACGTTGACTTCGGCCGCGAAATCAGACGCGGAGTAGTTACTAGGAATGGCCAGGAAGAGGTCGTGGCCGGGATTGTGATGAAGTTGTTCGGAACCAATACCTCGGATGTCATTGCCGAGTTGAATAAAAAAATCCCCGAAGTACAGGAATCGCTGCCTGAGGGAATGAAACTGGTTCCTTATTACAATCAGAGTGCGCTGGTCAACAGCGCCGTCAATACTGTGCGCGATGCCCTTATGAAGGGGGCATTCCTTGTAATTTTGGTTCTGGCCCTGTTCCTCGGCAATGCTCGAAGCGCATTCATTGTCGCCCTGGCCTTGCCGGTGTGCGCCCTGATTGCCGCGATATTTATGAGTTTCGCCGAAATGTCGGCCAACCTGATGTCGCTGGGAGGTATCGCCATTGCGATTGGTATGCTGGGCGACGCCTCGATTGTGATAGTTGAAAATATTTATCGCCATCTTGGCAACGAGGAGCATCAGGGAAAAAGTAAGATTGAGATAATCTTTATGGCCTGCAACGAAGTGGCCCGACCGATCATTTTTTCGGTCTCTATTATCATCATTGTTTTTCTGCCCCTGTTCACCCTTGAGGGTGTCGAAGGCAAAATGTTTTCACCGATGGCATTCACCATCACTTTTGCACTTCTGGGTTCTCTTGTCGCGGCCCTGGTATTCTCTCCGGCTCTCTCCCTGATCCTGCTCAAAAAGGGGAAGCGAAAAGAATTCGCTCTGATCAGGTGGCTCAAAAGGCTATACAAACCTCTGCTGGGACTTGCGCTGCGCAGGAGGGTATTCATTCTGATATTTACTCTGCTGACCTTTGTCGGCGCTCTGTTTATGATACCTCGCCTCGGTACCGAGTTTATACCGATTCTCGAAGAAGGCGCTATACAGATCAATGTCAACATGGCCCCTTCAATATCTCTTGGAAAAGCTACCGAGACCATCATGAAACTCGAGCGAATCATCTTGGAATTAGATGTGGTCGAACAAACCGTGGCCAAAATCGGACGCCCGGAAGCGGGCAGCCACCCGCATCCGATAAATTCATCTCATATTCAGATAATGCTCAAACCTCAGGATGAGTGGCGGGAATATAGTTCAAAAGCAGAGATTGTTGAGGCGCTCAATGTCAAGTTGTCTCAGTATCCCGGAGTACAACTCAATTTTTCACAGCCAATTCAAAATATGTTCGATGAACTATTGTCCGGGGTTAAAACCCAACTGGCAATAAAGCTGTATGGCGAAGACCTCACTATCCTTCGCACCAAGGCAGAGGAGATCAAGGAAGTTATTCAACCGGTTGAGGGACTGGTCGATCTCTCGACAGAGCAGAGTTTCGGGCAGCCGCAGGTGCAGATTATCACCAATCGTGATGCCTGCGCCCGATACGGGGTGAATGTTTCCGATATTCTGGAGGTTGTGGAATTGGCCATCGGCGGGGAAGTGATTGATCAAATCTTCCTCAACACGCGAAGGTTCGGTATCCACGTCCGCTATGATGATCAGTATCGCAATGATCCTGAAGCGATTAATAATCTGTTAGTGCACACCTCCGATGGCGCATTGATTCCTCTCTCGCAAGTGGCCGAGGTCAAGACTATCATCGGACCGATCCAGATCAACCGTGAAAAGAACCAACGCCGGTGGGTGCTTTCCGCCAATGTTCGCGGTCGCGATATGGGCGGAGTGGTGGGTGATATCAAGAAACTGGTGAGTGAAAATGTTGACTTGCCCGCCGGCTATTACCTTGAATATGGCGGTCAGTTCGAGAATCAGGAAAGAGCCATGAAGAGGCTGGGTATAATTGTACCGGTTACTTTTCTGTTGATCTACCTTCTTTTGTACTTGTCGTTCGGTACCCTTCGATGCGCCACCTTGATATTTATCAATGTTCCATTGGCGCTGATCGGGGGTGTCCTCGGGTTGTATATCACCGGTGAGTATCTATCGGTGCCGGCCTCGGTTGGATTTATTGCCTTATTCGGTATCGCGGTTCAGAACGGGCTGGTATTGGTTTCCAGTATTAATCAGTTGCGCAACGGCGGAACACCGACGGTGGATGCGATTATGGAGGCGAGCCTTCTGCGATTGCGGCCGGTATTGATGACGGCCCTGACAACTATTCTGGGTCTGGTGCCGCTTCTGTTGTCTCATGGAATGGGATCTGAAGTTCAGCGGCCGTTGGCGGTTGTGGTTGTCTTTGGGTTAATTTCCTCGACCTTCCTGACCCTGGTTTTGATCCCGGCCTTGTATACCTGGTTTGCACCGAAATGTAAAATTGGCTGAGATGGTAATCGGACCGAAGGGTAGACTTCGGTCCGAACCTATGAGAATAGGCGTCGCATTCATCGTAAATAAATGAGGATAACATTAGTCACCTATTGCAGATAAATAGCTCTTATTGTCTAATATTGGTTGACAGGATGAATTAAGTTGTTATCTTATTATTAAACAATCGAATTGCACCGGGATATTATACAGCTTTAATCACAAGGTTCTTGCAGGAGCCTGCTTACAATATCTGACGATCAGACAACATCATCAATATTGCCGCGTGTCATCATCTCGCTTAATGGCGGCGACCCTGGTACTTCTTCGACCTTGTAGATGACCCGGCGGAAGGGCACGATATGAAAACCAGATTGCTAACGTGTGTGGCGCTTACCGCGGCCTTTTTATGTTCGGGCGCGGCGTTTGCTCAGGATCCGTTCGACGGTGGGTTCAGCATTTCCTTAGATTACGGCAAGATAATTGCCACTATGGGGGAACAAAACGATTCCCTGCAGGGATCGATATTTGACTGGCTTTCGGATCAGGAAAGTATTGTTCAACTGAGCGCCTCGGCCTTTCCTGATGGCTATCAGTGCGGCGATGTTCGGGATTTTGCCTCGGCCGATTTCAATGGCGACTACATGGAAGAAATCGTGATGGCGTGGAATCGTTCCGACGGCGGGGTATTTGTCGGTATTCCAACCTACGACCTTATCAGTATGGTCCCGCTGGAATGGAACACCCCGGATCCGTGTATCGATCCCGGGGTACTGTATGCGACCGATGGCCTGGCCGAGGTGCTGGGCGAGATTCGGGTTGCAGCCGGGAACTTTTATGATGACGAAGCCAACGAGTTCGTCCTGGCCTACCTGGCGGCCGACAGCACGGTTACCATATCGGTTTTTGACATTGACGGTGCGACTCTGGTACCGATAGAAAAGGCGACCATATCGGATCAGGCCGTCAATACCGACCTGCCTGTGCTCCAGCAGTTTGGCGCGGTCAGCCGCTTCGATATCGCCACCGGCGATTTCGACGGCGATGCTTTAGACGAAATTGCACTGATCGTCAGCGATCCAGCTCAATCGCCGGAAACCGATCTGGTGCTGAGAATTTATGATTATGATCCATTGAGTCATACTCTTATTCCCAAACCGCCGATTCCGTATGCCGCCAACAGCGATGTTGATCATACCTGCCTCCGCAATGTTCTGATTGAAACCGGCAATTTTGAACCCGACTCGCTTGATGAAATAGCCATTCTGGACAGCTGGTCTCGGAGCGACGTCGACAGTTCGCGAGTCGGAACTCTGCATACTTTGAAGCTGGATACCGCCATGGCCGGTATTGACACCTCGCAGAAACAATCATTGCCGTCCTGTTCATGGCAAAGTGATGCGGGATTGACTGGTTCGTTGCATCTGGTAATGAGTATGACAATTTACAACGGCGAGTTAATTGTTGGGGGCGCGTTCAATGCGGCCGGGGGCATCTCCGCTAACAATATCGCCAGTTGGGACGGCGCCCGCTGGAAACCGCTGGGAGCCGGGGTCAATGTCTATGTCGAGGCTCTGGAGGTATATGAGGGTGACTTGATAGTGGGCGGATCCTTTACCGAGGCGGGAGGGGTTCCTGCAAATCGTCTCGCGCGATGGGACGGTTCCTCGTGGGAGGAGTTTGGCGGAGGGGCCAATTACACCGTGAACGACCTTTTGGTGACAGATTCTGTTTTTGCCGGCTGTCGTCTGTTCGCCTGTGGGGGTTTTACGGAAGTGAATGGCGAAAGTGGCTATAACAGGATAGCCCGTTGGGACGGTTCGGAATGGCATACGGTTGGCAGCGACAGCGGGCTCAATGGTCCCGGCTATAAAATGATAGAGCTTAACGACGGGATTGTAGTTACCGGAAATTTCAATATCTCCGAAGGATGTTTTCGCATCGCCAATTGGGACCCCGGCAACCCAGACGTCTGGAATCCCTACGAAAGGGGAATTAATAGTGTAGGATACGCGCTGGCAAATGTTAACGGCTCCCTTGTTGTTGGCGGAGACTTTTGGCAGGTGTGGCAGTATGGTCTTTTTGGGCTTGGTGCCTGGGAAAATGCCAATCGCATTGCATATTGGACTGGCTCATTTTGGAATGAGATCGGTAGTGGATTGAACGACCGGGTAAATGACCTGCTTTTCAATCCTGCCGACAGTAATCTCTACATTGGCGGCCAATTTACGACCGCCGGGGGAATCAACGCCAGCAGAATTGCCCGATGGCACTGGCCTAACGCCTCGTCAACAAATTGGTACCCGCTTGGCTCCGGACTAACCGGAACCGGGACTGTTAAAGTGGCGGATATGTGTTTTTACGACGGTGATTTGATTGCCGGTGGATATTTCGATCACGCCGGCGGTATCGCCGTAAGCAATATTGCCCGATGGAACCAGAGCTTGTCGCAATGGCACGCACTCTCAAACTCCCCGCCAATGCTTCCTATCGGGCTTGCGGTTGGAAGATTCAACGCCGATAGCGGGCTCGACGAGATCGCCATCACCGCCTGTGCATCGGACCTGGGATACGTCAGGCGGTACCTGCGTGTCTATGGGGTTGATACGGAGGCGTCGCCTCTCACGCTTTCCGAGAAAGGGGAAACAGAAATATCCGGAGACTGGAATGTGGAGGAACTGGCTCGAAGCCGTCGCCTGATCGCCGTCGATGATATCACCGGAGACGGGCAGGCCGATCTGGCGGTGCTTTCCTCTCAATATCCTGCTCGGATTGAAATATATGAACCGTGCGATGCCATGAACAACTGCACGTTTGACCCCATGCCGCAAGCAGGCTCATGGAATTCCGGCTCCGTCAATCTGACCCAGCTTGTGCTGGCCAACCTTGACACGGCCACGATTGAACTGGGTGCTCCCTCCTATCATAACATTGACAGCATAATCCAGCCGTTGGTTGTCCTGAATGTCCCGCCTGTCCATGTCGATTACGACGCTGTGGGAGATACTATCTGGGACGTCAGTGAACGTTATCCCTGGCCGCCCGCTCCACTTTCAGATTACAGGACCTGGTGCGCTTATGGTAACCGCCAGGAATGGGTGACCTCGGTCGAGAGCGTAGTCCGCAAGGACTGGGGTATTTCGGCCGGCCTGCAAGCCAATTTTTCGACGTGCGGCGCTACGGTCAAGGCCCATCTGAACACGGAATACGGAGAGGGTTTCTCCGAGCAGGGAACCAACACAACCACCCTCTCGGTTATACAGGTTATGGAAGCCCATGCCGACGATATGATCCTCGCGGCCAGCATCGACTATGATATCTGGGAATATCCGGTCTATCGGCGGGGCGAGCGACTTGTCGGCGCCGATGTGGTCGTTGTCGATCCATCTGAGGTGCGCAAAGTCTGGATGTCCGCCAAGGAACACGAGGCCTGGATATCTGACCATGAAGTGGAAAATATCTTTTCATACGCCCGGTACCCGGATCTTGCAGACAATCCGATGGTTGCTTCCGAGGGCGTGATACAGGGAGACACCTGGCTGATGATGGAGAGTAACAAAGGTTCCTTTTCCCTCAAGAAAGAAGAGTTCGAAGGTACCACCGTTGAGGAATCCAATAATTTTGGTGTTGAGGTCGGCGCCTCACTGGGGTATGAAGGCGGTCTGAGCTTTTTCGGCCAGGGGGCGAAATTTGGCGTTGAGGTCAGTGTCGAGGGCACTTACGATCAAAGCGAGTTAAATACGTACACGACTACGTTTACCACGGCTGACAGTATCCACGTCCAGTATGGGAATATAAATTCCGCCGGCAGTTTTGAAGGGAACAGGAAATACGAAATAACCCCGTATGCATACTGGGCCAAAAACGGTGCTCTGGTGCTTGATTATGCCGCCGGACCGATAGTGAATGTCGGGGGAGAAGACCCCAACTGGTGGCAGATTAACTACAGTGACCCCGACCCGGCCTTTATCCTTCCCTGGCGACTCGATCCTGAAAAAGACGGCAGCGATCCGAGTGAGAACCGATACAAGACAAGGGAAATCGTCTTCATCCCGAAATATCCGGACCCGGGGGGCACGGTGCTCATAATTGCCCGGGTGCACAACTTCAGCCTTAATCCCACTCTCGATCCGGTAAAAGTCAGCTTTTATCTGGGCGATCCAGACCATTTCGGCCAGCTTCTTTACGACAAGAATACCGGTGACAGCCTCTTCTGGGGATGTGACGCCGACAACATCCCGACGGTAATCGCAAGTCAGGGTGAGGTCGCGGCCCAGATGGTCTGGCAGGTCCCGACCGACGGCAGCATAACCGAATGTCAGCGAATTTGGGCACTAATTGATCCGCTGGATGAAATCAGCCCCGAGGTCCACGACAATGATGCCGAGATAACCAACAACAAGGGCTGGAATCTGCTACGCGTGAACACGACGAATAATTGCTATGATCCGGACGTGGACGGATGGGTGGCGCCGGCCTATCGGTGTTGCAATGCCTATAACCAGTGGGACAACTGCCCAGATGTCTGGAATGATGATCAGACAGACACCGATGGCGACGGAATCGGCGACGCCTGTGAGGATGCTGTATGCGGCGACGCAAACCGAGACTTTGCAGTTAATGTTGGTGACGCTGTATATCTGATAAGTTATATATTCAAGGGTGGCCCACCACCTGATCCGGTTTGCGCAGGTGATGCCAATGGTGACGCCAGTACTAATGTCGGCGATGCGGTTTACTTGATAGCCTATGTATTCAAAGGTGGTCCCCCACCCCTTGAAGGCTGCTGCCCGTAAAGACCTGAAATAATACGCGAAATAATAAAAGGATGCGCCAAAACCGGCGCATCCTTTTTTATTGACGAACTTGCTACCCGCTTTTCACGGCGAAATCGAACACATCCGGCCGGGAATAATGTCCGGCGACATCGTAAAGCCATTTCTGCGCCGGGATATCATCAAGGTTGATATCAGCATAAATGATAGACTGCTCGGCCTCAAGCGGTCCGGCCAGGATCCTCCCGCTCGGATCGACGATACAACTATTACCCTTGTTGATCCACTCACGCCCTTCCGGATAAAATTCTTTGAATTCAAAACGGTCGGGAATATCACTCGTACGCATGCAGGGAGCGACACTTATAACAAACATACCACCCTCGCGGGCGATATGCCTCATCGCTATCTGCCATGATTCGGATGAATCCCAGGTCGGCGCAAGATAAACCTGCACGCCTTTCATATACATCGCATTTCTTGCCAGCGGCATGAAATTTTCCCAGCAGATCAACCCGCCCAGTTTCCCGATCGCCGTATCAAAGGAAACCAGAGTATCTCCGCCGCCCTGTGCCCACATCAGACGCTCACCACCGGTCGGGATCAGTTTCCGATGCTTACCAAGTATTTCTCCGTCCGGTCCCAGATAAAGCAGAGTATTACACAAGCTGGC
The DNA here is from genome assembly GCA_030668485.1 of Candidatus Zixiibacteriota bacterium. Taxonomy (GTDB): domain Bacteria; phylum Zixibacteria; class MSB-5A5; order GN15; family JAAZOE01; genus DAOUTW01. Next base: position 24,261 of record DAOUTW010000019.1, on the reverse strand, counting down.
GTTGCTGGCCTCGCTGTTTCTCTCATTGATGCCGATAGCAACATAGACCCCGGCCTGCTTCGCCGCCTTTCCGAGACGTCTGATCGAACTATCGGGGATTGAAACAGCGCTGTCCAACATCTCCCGGTACAGTTCGCTTATAAGATTCTTTTTGGCCGGCGGCAGAACCCAAACCCAGTCGGGATAGCCCGACACAAACGCCTCCGGAAAAACGACCAGCGAAGCTCCCTCTTTGGCCGCCTGGTTGATCAGTTCGCAGGCCTTTTCAATAGTCGCCTTTTTGTCCATAAAAACCGGTGTGGTCTGAACGGCAGCCACCTTGAATCTGTTTATTTTCTCGTTCATCATTCTCCCTCTGTTCGATATTATCAGATGCATATTAAACGATTCGGCGGTCTTTCGGGATTGGATAATTTATGGGTATGGTCACAAATGGACAGCCGAAATTTGACTTGCAGAATTATAGTTTGACCTTATCTTATATAAAACTACTCGCAGCTATGTTACTGCAATAAAACGGAGACTCCATGCTTAACAAATTAATGTTTTTTGTTGCGCTATTTCTGGTAATAGCGACTTTTGCACAGGGGGCTGACCTTTATAAAGTCAAGGTAAACAGCCGGTATGAGGCCGATAGGCTGAATTCGGTCGGTTCCGAACCGGTTGTCCCGCTTTCGAATGGATATGTTATCCTGATAGATCCCCAAGATGCCAAGAGTTTGGTCAGCGAGGAGCTTGAAATGGAGTTGCTCGCCGTAAATGTTACCAAAGATCAATTGGCCCTGGATCTGCGGCATGATCGAGCTAACATCGAGAAATATCCACTAATCTACGAGGAGGGCGGTACCCGCCTCTATCTTTTGAATCCAGAGCAAGTGGCACAAAAGGCTCAAAATAAGTCAATCATGCCAATAAGAAACGAATTCATGGAAATTGCGTTTATCGAACCGAGTGAAATCAATCTGACAAACCTGGGCCAGAGGATTGATCTCCAGGCCTTGATTGATATGATAAGCCAGGATTCTCTGGAGTCTTATGCGTACGAGCTGGAAACTTACGGCTATCGACTGGCCGGATCAGCAGCAAACTATAACTCCCGCGACTGGCTGGAATCGAGATTTGTCGAGTTTGGATATGACTCAGTGTACATTGATAGTTTCACCACACCAACCCAGTGCCATAATATTGTGGCAACCAAGGTTGGCTCGGTATTGCCGGATCATCATGTGATTGTCGGCGCTCACTTTGATGCTGTTTCGGGTTCGCCGGGCGCTGATGACAATGGTTCCGGGACGGACGGAGTCCTGGAAATCGCCCGCATATTGAAGGACATGGATACCGATCTGACCTTTATCTTCATTCTTTTTGACTCCGAAGAACAAGGATTGCTGGGTGCACACCACTATGCCGACGAGGCTTTTCTCAGAGGTGACAGTATCGTCTATATGCTGAACATGGATATGATCGCTCATTACCAGAATTCCACCCAGGCTAATCTCTTTCACGGCGCTGATGTCACCTATACCAATCTATGGATGGATTTGGCCGATTCCCTGGTAGGCATTACGGGAACCGATGCGGGAGCCGCCAGTAATTCCGATCATGCCGCTTTTACCCAGTATGGTATTCCAGCCACTTTTGTGCATGAATATATATTTTCAACCGTCTATCATTCATATCAGGACAGCACCACCTACATGAATTTCGATTACATGACAAAAATGGTTAAAGCATCTGTGGCGACGGCTTATACGGTAAGCCAGACCTACATTCCGGGACCGGCTCTGATTTTTAGTTTTCCCGATGGTACCCCGTCATTCATGACCACCGGCATAGAAGAAACTTTTGAGGTCAATATCACCGGCTTCTATGGTGGGGTTCTAGTGCCGGGCACGCCGGAGATTCATTATTCTCTCGATGGTGGAGAATATATAACGGAGGCCTTAGCCGAGATAACCTCGACACGATTTATGGCAGCTTTACCGGCTGCCGGTTGCGGAAGTCATTACTTGTTCTATATCAGTGCCGAAGAGGATTCGATGGGTCTGTATTACAGCCCGGATCCTTCCGATCCTGATGATGTTATCATCGCCACCTCGGAGACGATTGTCTTCAATGATGACTTCGAAACCGATAAGGGGTGGACGGTTTCCGGGGATGCCGGCGACGGCCAATGGGACAGGGGCGTTCCGGTAGGAGGCGGTGATCGAGGCGATCCGCCGTATGACTATGATGGTTCCGGGAGTTGCTACCTGACCGATAACGTTGATGACAATTCCGATGTCGATGACGGAACGACCATTTTGGATTCTCCCATATTCGACCTTGCCGGGGGCGAAGGCAGAATCCATTATGCCCGCTGGTACTCCAACAGTTTCGGCGGCGACCCTTACAATGATATCATGGAAGTATATATTTCCAACAATGGCGGTTCCGACTGGGTTTTGGCCGAAACCGTCGGCCCGACCCAGCAGGCATCGGGAGGGTGGATTGAACACTCCTTCTGGGTCAGCCAATTCGTAGCGCCGACCGATCAAATGATGGTCAGGTTTGAAGTATCAGACTTGGGCAGTGGTTCGGTAGTCGAAGCCGGAGTTGACGACTTTTCAGCGATCTCGTATATCTGCGGCTCCGGCGAGCCTCTCCAGATTACGACTGAATCCCTGTCTGACGGTATGGTAGGAGTTCTGTATTCTCAACAGCTGGAGGCCGCGGACGGCTTTGGTCCCCGAACCTGGTTTGATGATCTTGGCAACCTTGATGGAACCGGTCTATCATTATCTTCAGCCGGGCTGGTATCCGGATCTCCTCTCACTCCCGGAATGATTCCATTTAACGCCGGGGTGGAAGATGCTATCGGCGGTTCCGCACAAAAGATGTTTATAATCCAGGTCGGAGGCCCGTATGTATGCGGCGACGCCAACAGTGATGATGAGATAAATGTCGGCGACGGGGTTTATATCATCAACTATGTTTTCACCGGCGGCCCGGCTCCATGCTGCCCATGATAATCTGAAATAGTGAAACAATAAAAGGATGCGGCAGTTTCGGCGCATCCTTTTTCTTTAACAAGGGAGGTGTCTTGGGAGGAGACAGAGGTTTCTTCAATGGATTTCTGCCGCCCGAAGCTGAAGGCGTCGTTGGCGACGGCTGATCCATAACAGCAGTAAAGCCAGCATCCAGGATGGAACCGAGACCGATACTACTGAAAACAGATGCTTGTCGATAATTCCCGCCGGGGTCGGCAACAGGCCCAATCTAAACGCATCGCGCCTGACCGTTTCGGTAGTTGTTCCACCATCATAGAAACCTGCCGCCGCCAGCGGATCATCGGCGGCAACTTCTTTTTCAACCTGTTCGACAATTTCAAACTTGGTGTAATAGTCGCCGCCGGTCGCCTGCCACAAACCTACCATGAGAAGGGTAAGGCCGAAAGCCGCGAATAATCCGTACTTTGCATATTTAGACATCACTTATTCTCCTTATCGACCGCTCCGATTTCATCGGGGGCATCGGCGGCGCATCGGAAACCGACATTGTTAAATCCTCGATCCGGCGGGCTGGCGCCCCGGTAATGGGTGTTATAAGCGCCGCAATAATCCGGATTGCAGAACCAACTGCCGCCCCGGGCGACACGTTTTTCACCGCTATCCGGTCCCGAAGGATTATTAGCGGGTGAATGGTTGTAATAATCTTCGCTATACCAGTCAGCCGTCCATTCCCAGACATTGCCGATCATATCATAGATTCCCCAGTCGTTGGATTGATATGATTTAACCGGTGCAGTATAAAAGTATCCATCTATTCGCCTGTTTACTTCCGGCCAGCCTCCCTGCCAGATATTGGCTGTTACGATTGTTTCACCGGCGTTTGATCGGTGACTACCGTGACCTTTCGACCCGGCTCCATGGCTTTTCGATGAGGGCGACTGATCCTGGGTCAGTAGATGATCACGCGAACCGGCCAATGCCATACGAATATTGCTCTGGTGGGCCATATCTTTTCCATGAGATGTATGACTATCATTGAGGGCCACAAAGTGGTCATCCTCACCGGCTCGAGCTGCATATTCCCACTCCGCTTCGGTGGGGAGGCGTTTCCCGGCCCAGACGGCATAAGCCGAGGCATCATACCAGTTGACACATACCACCGGGTGATCGAGGCGTTTTTCTATCGATGACCCCGAGCCTTCGGGATGTCGCCAGTAAGCTCCCGGAACCTGTTCAAAATTAGCCGCTCCATCGAGGTAAGACCAGCAATAACCGTCCTTCTCCGCTCTCGTGACATATCCGGTGGCCTGAACGAACATGGCAAACTGTCGGTTGGTTACCTCGTGACGATCAAGGTAGAACGACTCAAGCTTTACCTTATGTAAAGGTAATTCATCATCATGACCTTTATCAAAACCCATGTGGTATGTCCCGGAGGCGATATAAACCATATCATCATATTTATCGTCGACATCATCGGCATGAACGATGGCCGCAGGAGCCATCATGATTGCCATTGTCATGATTGTCATTGTCATGATTGTCAATGCCAATAATGTTATCCTGTTTTTTCTTTGCTTTTTCATGATCCTTCTCCTCAACCAAATCTCTCCACTTATTAGATTCCGCTTATGGACCTGCAAATTTATTGGAGAACGGGGTTTGTTAATCCCGCTCTCCAATGGTTTTTATCTCTTAATAAGAACATGGATTCCCGGCATTCTTGGCAGCCTTCCCGCCACAGGGATTGGCCGCAGCTTTGCTGCCACAAGGGTTACCGGCTCCGGCAACGGCTTTAGCACCGCAAGGATTTTCCGCCTGGGCAGAGGCTTTCTCACCGCAGGGATTCCCGGCCATCGCTACCGCCGTATTTCCCACAAAACTTACCTCAACATCAATCGCTTTGCCGACTTTGGAACCGATAATATCCATGCCCTCAGGTCCGGTAACGCCATAATCTTTCAGAGCGACGCTGAAATTGGCTCGGGCCGCGAGCAAATCACCGGGCAGACGCTGACTGGTCTTATCGTTTTCCCTCAGGTAGCTGAATCTTCCGGGGAATTCGATACTCCGGGTTTTTCCCCGAAGAGTGAAGTCGGCATGAACAGTGACATCGTAGGTGTCGGAACTCTCGGTGGATTTAACAGACTTCACCTTTTCCACCTTTTTGATTTTGAGGGCAACCTCGGGATAACGGTTGGCGTCGAGCCAGTCGGCGCTTTTCAGGTGATCATCCCGCAGGGGAATGCCGGTATTAAGGCTCGCCACAGAAACAGTCAGTTGGCCGTGGCCGCCCTTTTTAGGATTGGTCGGATCAAAATAAAGAGTTCCAGTGATATCGCTCGTGGTGCCGACGATATCCTCCAGCGGTGCGCTACTCTTAAAAGTCACCGAATTCCTGCCCATGGGATCGTTGATCTGAAAAACCAGTCCGCTTTCAGATCCTCCATGCATCGCTTTATCGCCGCATGGGTTGGATGGGCTGTCCTGTCCGAAGGCGGCGGCGCTCAGGGTGAGCGCCAGTACCGCGACCATTAACAATCTGCTTAACTTTTTCATTTTCAAGACCTCCTGATCTATTCGATCATCATTTAATTTCTGAGTCAACCTGATTTCGGCTGATATTCCCCGGATTGAGAATTTTCTCGGTTTTTTGTTTTCGCTTAACTGTGTCTTAGAATATCCAGATCATCGCCGCAACGGCAGCAATCATCACCATCATACCGACCATCATCTTTTCATGACCGCACATTCCGCTCTTGGTCTGGCATGAACTTCCGAGTTTGCACATCTTAGCCATGGTAATTTTCCTTTCGTTTTGTTTCCCGAACAAGTCGGAAACATGTCTCTTTTTAATCCATTATATTGTCTTTACCTGTTGGTCGGGGAGAACGGCAGATCGTTACAAGGAAAATGATAAAAAACTATAAATAGCGACCCGGAAAAGCCTCATGAGCCGTAAGTTCAATAACTACAACTCCTTATGAGTACTTAGATCCACGGGTGAAACCTTGATGGGGATCGAAATCGTTGGGTTTATTCAGGCCAGGCCTGTTTTATATAGAAGGGGATATATCGAGGCAGATGGGTCAGTCGTTGTCTTTTTGTGAGTTTTGTATGGCTCGGTTAAGACGTTCCTGAGCCGCTGTGGTTAACCCTGCCATTGTTTTGCCGGACTCGATTTTACTTTCAGGGGCATGTTGGTGAATCATTTCCCTGACTTGATGCAACTGGCTCGCGTATCGGCGGCACCATTTACAGACCAGTAGATGCATTTTGATACCGAGATGTTCTTTTAGGGAGAGTTTTTCATCCATCGCCCGCGAGGTCAATAGCGAAACCTCACCGCAGGTCGGCATCATCCGGCTCATAACTTTCATCATCAATGACATCATTCCCGGCATCGAACTCTTCTCCCGGTCTTTTTACTTCTCTTCCCGGCCCATCCAGTCCTGTTCCAGACAACGTCTCAGATCTTTCCGGGCGCGATACAACATGACTCTCAGGTTAGTCGGGGTTAATTCCAATACGTTACAAATTTCTTCGCCTTTCATTTCTTCCATTTCGCGCAAGACGAACATAATGGCCAGACGGGGGTGGAGACCATCGAGGCATTGTTGCAGAAATTCCCAGAATTCCTTTCTTTCGGCAATGTCGTGAGCATTTATCGACCAGTTTCCCGGGCGCATTTCGGTCTTCCACCAGCCTGCCTCAGGACCGGAGGTCTGGTAATCGTCGTTGGGCTCAGACAGCAGCCTGTCAAACTTATCTATATCGACTTCTCGCCCGCTGCGGCGGAAATGGTCAACGATTTTTCTTTTAAGGATACCGACCAACCAGGTTTTTTCGCTGGACTTTCCGGCGAAATTGTCGCGAGCCTTTAGTGCCGCAAGAAAAGTTTCCTGAACGACATCTTCGGCAACTGCTTTATTCCTGATCCGGCTGAGGGCGTACTTATAGAGATAGTCGCCATGCTGATCCACCCAGGTTGCCGGATCGGACAGTCGGGCCTGTTTTGATGAATTATTTTCTTCCATTATATAACTGCAATCTAATGAGTTTATATTAACTCACATATCACTCTGCAATCGTTCCAACCTCTGGCGGGCGTCGGCCACTTCCTCAATGCCCGGATCGGCCCCGTCCCAGAATTCTAAAAAGATTTGAAACTGCTCTATCGCTTTCTGATACCACCGCGAATTTTCATAAGCCAACCCCAGATAATAATGAGATTTTACATTCCAGGGTCCCACACATAAGCGAACCGATTCTCCATAGTCACCGGTAATGTCCTCCAGTATCGCCACCGCCTGTTCATATTTACCCATCTCCAGATAAACTCGGCCAAGTGTATAACCGACCGAAAAGCGACTACTGGAACCGATGCTCAACTTTTCTGCCATTTCAAGGGCGTCAACGGCCTTTTCAATTTCACCCTGTGCCCATGCCTTGACACCGAGGGCATACCAGTATCTGAAAACTTCTTTTTTTGAATCGGCCAAATGCTCCCGCAGGGAATCAAGAATCAATGCCGCCTGTTCAAAATCACCGCTTTCGGCCACAAACTGAACCAGCAAATAACGATCGTCGGCGATGGTTGACGGATAAGCCTGATAATAAGTTTCAACGCTTTGCGCCATCGCATCGATAGCCTGAGCAATGTTTCCCTGCTGATAATAAATCAACGCTTTTATTTTGAGCGAATAAGAAATTCCCGCCGCTTCCTGCCTGGCTTTTTGTTCTTCGAGGAGTTCATCAATATCTGAAAGAGCCTGATCAAACTTGCCCTGGTAACAGGGTAATAAAACAGGGTAGACTCTTCTGAAGTAATATCCGGAATCGGCCGTTGGCAACATTGTCGTATAACATTGCAAGGCCCGATCGAACTCTCTCTGCATCAGGAATAGATGTCCCATTTTTCGCATCGATTCATAGTAATCGGGCTTTATTTCCAGCGCCTTCATATATGATTCAATCGCCTTTTCCGGTTCGCCGTTGAAAGCGTATAAATCGCCTCGGGAGTCATAAGGATTGGGCTCGTCGGGAACCAGAGCGATATACTGATTGATGGCGAGGATAGAATTTTCGAAATCGCCCAGCTTGTCGTAGGCATAAGCCAGGGAATTTATAGCTCCCTTATATGAGGGGTCGATCTCAATTGCCTTCAGCAAATAATCTTTTGACTCCTCGAATTGCGACCGTTCATAAAAGGTGAGACCTAAATCGTAAAAGACCATTTTCTCATCGGGAAATTCTACCGTGATGGTCTTCATCTTGTCGATGTATGTCTCCGCATCTCCGGATATCAAGGCCTGCCGGCCCTCGATATAATATTTCCCCAAACGAGTTGTCTTGTCTGAATATGCAACCGCTTGATTGATGTAGTCAGTATCCTTGTAACGCGATAAATAGTAATACGCCATCGCGAAGGTCGAGTCGTATTCCAGAGCTTGATTAAAATCGGCGATTGCCTCCCGGGTGTAGAATTTCGAAATCTTCTCTACTCCCTCAAGGTAGTAACGATAGGCTTCAGCAGAATGAGTGGTAATGTCCGCCACTAAATTGTCCGTTTCCTCCTGAGCGACTTCGGGAAGCTCCACAGACCCTCGAATATCAACCGTAATCCGATCAACCAGAGAAAAGATAGTTTCCTGTTCCTGCCCGGTAATGCGCTTAGCGGAAATGACGCGACCGTCTTGTACGTCGGATATTTCGTAGGTAATAACGATGTTTGGATCGACCTGCACGATTTTTCCGGTCATTAGCCATTTAGCCCGGGCTTCTCGGGCTATCCGTGATGCAATTTCCGGATCACTTGAGGCTCTATCCTGATAATCAAGCCGCTGCATGATATCAAAAAGCCGTTGGGATGAAATCATCTGAATATAGCGCGAGTCGGTCAGGTCGGTGATCAGCAGGCTGGCGGTTATTTCGCCCAGGCGGTCGGGATCGTCATGATCGACAAGGTTTTCAAAATGTAATACGGCCAGGCGATTTTCCGCTGCAAACGCTTCTTCGGTGGGGCGAAACTCTATATGCCACGGATTCAATACCAGAATAATTAACGCCAGAGCCGTTATCAGAGAGGCGGGGATCAAAAACGGTCTGAATTTTCCGGCCTTCTTCGGTACCGCAGGAGTCGCTTCCTCCTGCCCGGCCAATTGAACGATGGCGTCCCTTACTTTCGGGCTAAACCGGATATGTTCGACTGTTGCCTGAAATTCGGAGAAATCCTGAAAACACTCATCGCATTCCAACAAATGTTGTTCCAGTTCCTCCTGCTCCTCCACAGGCAACCGGCCCAGTTCATAGCGATGGAGCATTTCTCGAAAACGCCGATTTTCACATTTGCCCATTATTTTATCTCCCCTTTATCGAGACACAACCTGAGCATAGATCGAGCTCGGGAAAGGATGACATATGAGTGATTGGGCACTATATCCAATTTCGCACAAACATCTTCGGTAGAATATCCCTGGTAAAATAAGTTTAAAATCCGGGCGTATTTAAGACCGGCCTGGGATATTTTTTTCAAGCAGCCGACCAATCTCGACTCCAGCGTCGGATCGGGCTTGAAGTTGCCCGGAGGAACATAGAACTGTAATAGGCTCTCCTCGTTCGAGGTTTTCCTTTGGTTTGAATTAAAATATTTCAATATCCGATTCTGCAGCACCTTGTACGCCCATGCCGAGAAACTGGTTGTAATCTCGATTTCCCGGTATTCTTTTGATATTGCCACAATCGCGTTCTGGACAATATCGTTGCAATCGTCATAGTCCTTAACTTTTTGGACCACCAGGGCGCGGAATCTTACAGATAATGTTTGAAATAATTGCTCTTCGGACGATTTATTTCCGGTACGGGCATTTTCATATAATTCATTAATAGTCAAGATGATTCTCCGCATTAAGCAATCGACTACCAAATTACAACAACGCCCCAGTATAGGCAAGTAACTTTAACCAAAGTGCGGCCTGTCTCAAAATTTCAGTAAATTTCAATTTATCTGTAAGAAATCGGTTTTATCCGGACCTTATATGTAAAGATGGCAGAAATATAACCGGCAATTTTGCATGGGAGGCGTTATGAAGAAGTTGGTGATCCTGGCGGGAGTAATTGGTCTAATCGTCAGCCTGAGTGCGACAGAAACTATCGCCGAGAATCTACTTGTCAATCCAGAGAGTGTCGTTTATGATTCTATCAGCGACCGGTATCTGTTGTCCAATTTTGGCAACGGCGCCATCGTTCAGATCGACAGCGATGGGAATCATAGTTATTTTAATACCGACTTCATGACCTACTACAATGTTGTCGGGTTGCATATCAAGGACGGCTTTCTATATGCAGCGGCCAATGGCGTCTATATGGGAGTCAAAGTATTCGATCTTGCAACGGGTGAGATGACCGGCAGTATCGATATCCCGGGGGCATTTTTCTTAAATGATGTTACTTCTGACACCTCCGGCTATGCGTATGTGAGTGATTTTGAGGCCAATAAAATTTACAAACTGAGGTTTAGTGATTACAACGTTTCTACCTTTGTAAACACTGGAAATGCAATTCCCAATGGTCTTTTATTCGATGCCCGAAATAACCGATTACTGGTCACCCTTCATTTCACCAGCCAGGATCTCCTGGCGGCTGTGGATTTGGGTGATTCATCGCTGACTACGCTCGCCAATGTCGGCGTGCCGCTCGATGGCCTCACCGAAGATGACGAAAGAAACGTATATGTTTCGGCTTGGGCAACAAATTCCATTTATCGTTTCGATCCGGATTTTTCACAATCATATACGATTGTAGCAAGCGGTTTTACTTCGCCGGCCGATATTTCCTTCAATAAGAAACACAGCCTCATGGCTGTCCCCAATTTTAATGCCAATAGGCTTGATCTCGTTCCGATGGATATCGGCTCCTTTACCAGAGTTCGAAATATGGAACCGGTGGGCAACGGAGCTACCTTTGGTATAAGCTGGACGGACATCGAGGGCGACGGCTATCCCGATTTGTATCTGGCCAATAGTTTACCGCCCGGCGGTCAGGCCAACGGCCTGTTTCAGAATAACGGTGGAACCGGATTCGACGCCATTATTTCCGGCGATATTGTGACTGATCTGGGGTTTTCAAACACCAGCACCTGGGGCGATTGCGACAATGATGGCGATCTAGATGTTTTCGTTGCCAATGGACAGGATCAGGCCAATGGGCTTTATCTGAACAATGGTGACGGCACCTTTGAGCCTATAACCGAAGGTGAGATAGTTACTGAGATAAACAATTCCCGTGCGGCCAGTTGGACCGATTATGATAACGATGGCAACCTCGATCTGTTCGTGGCCAATTCAGGCTTCAATTCCTTATATAAAAACACCGGTACTTCATTTGTAAAAATCACCGATGCCGCCATGGCTTTGGCTTCCGATGAAGCGTATGGCGCCTGCTGGGGAGATTACAACAACGACGGTTATGCCGATCTCTTCGTGGCTCAACCCGATAATCAAAATAACCTGCTTTATACTAACAACGGAGATGCCTCCTTTACGCTCGTAACCAGTCGCAATGTCGTCAGCGACGGCGGCAGCTCCTGCGGTGGGAGTTGGGGCGACTATGACAACGATGGCGACCTCGATCTCTTTGTGCCCAATATGTCCGACGAAAACAATTTTCTGTACAACAACCAGGGTGACGGAAACTTCAACAGAATCACTTCCGGTGATATCGTTAATGACGATGGCTGTTCCTACGGTAGTTCGTGGGGTGATTATGACAATGACGGCGATATCGACCTTTTTGTTTCCAACACCGCTGAGGGCGTTTCCACTGGGCAGGATTTCCTCTACCAAAACAATGGTGATGGCTCTTTTACCAGAGTCACCGACTGCGAAATTGTGGATGAGATCGAGGACTCCTACGGCGTCGCCTGGGGCGATTATGATCGCGACGGCGATCTTGATCTGATGGTGGGGCGTACAGCCGGAGCTGGCGAGGCCGATAACGGTTTTTATCGGAATAATGGAAACGATAACAACTGGATCTTTGTCAAATGCGTCGGCGAAGCCTCGAACGCCGCCGCCATCGGAACCAAAATCCGCATCAAGGCTGTTATCGGCGGCGAACCGATCTGGCAGATGCGCGAGATTTCCGCCCAGACCGGATTCGGCGGCCAGAATCCTCTTGATATCCATTTCGGACTGGGAGATGCGACTGTCATCGATTCGATGGTGATCGAATGGCCGACAGGCATTTCTCAAACCATGACTGATATTGCGGCCAATCAAACTCTGGAAGTAACTGATTTTTTATGCGGCGATTCTAATGGTGATAAGCAAATCAATGTCGGTGACGCCGTCTTTCTGATAAACTATATTTTCAATGGTGGGTCGGCCCCATTTCCGGAAATTGCCGGCGACGCCAATTGCGATAGCGGGGTCAATGTCGGTGATGCCGTTTATCTCATTAGCTATACCTTCAATGGTGGCCCCGGCCCCTGCGTCGATTGCCCGTAAATATTCTAATGCGCTACTTATCTGAGGCAAAGGATGCGCCGATTGCGGCGTATCCTTTTGTATTATAAAATCCTTGCTCCCCCGGCTGGACGTTATTAGAACTTTTGCGCCGGTGATTAATTTCCTCAGGCGGGCTGGTTGATGATAATAGCCGATAAAATCCCGTGAATATTTAGGCAATTCAGGATAAATAAGAGTCTCTCCTAAGGCAAAGACGTCAAGTGGGATTATATTCCATTTCCATAAAAAATACCTGAAAGAAATCCCCTCTATTTGTGACTCCTCTATTAAGAGGAGCTAACGAAAAAGTTTATTCGCAATAATAAGTAATTCGTTGAAAATACATCAAGCCCTTTAACGGCAGATATATAGAACGAGTCAGCCATGAAGGAGAGAGCTATGCTCAAGAAATCAATATACCTGACAATTCTGTTGTTATTGACTCTGTCGATTCTATCCTATTCTCAACAGTTTTATCAGCCTGAAAGTGCGGTTTATGACCTGCCCCGAGAGCGGTATCTTGTATCAAATTTTAACAATGGACAGATAATCGCCGTCGATAAAGACGGCATAAAAAGCGTCTTTGCCGAGGGAAAAGACTCCTTGGCGGGATTGCATATCATCGATGACACCGTCTATGCCGGATGCGGAGAAGAGTGCGTCTTGGCTTATAACCTGGTCACCGGCGGTGAAGTGATGGATATACAGATACCGGGGAGTCTACTGCTCAACGACGTTACCGCCGACACTTCGGGGAATCTATACGTATCCGATCCTTACGGAGATAAAATATATAAAATCCGGCTGTCCGACAGATCCTATTCAGTGCTGGTTGACTATATCGATTGGCCCAACGGCCTTTTGTTCATTAAAAAACTCAATCGGCTGCTGGCTTGTTCATCGACAAACAGGTGGATCTACTCCGTCGACATGGATGACGGTACACTGACCGAACTTGTTAATGTGAATATCGGACACCTTGACGGCCTGGCCGAAGATAATGCCGGGAATATTTATGTCTCATCACAGGGGCCCGAATCCGTCTACCGTTATAACAGGGATTTTACCTCGGACCGCGAATTGGTGTCATCGGGGCATAGCGGCCCGGCCGACATTTATTACAATAAATGGCTTGAAGTCCTGGTGGTACCAAATATAGGCAATAACACCGTTGATTTTATCGACATGCCGGAAGTCCCCTTCAATCTGACCTCTTATGACTTCTCAGATGCAACTTATGGTGATGGCGACGGCATTCTGGAGGGAGGCGAAGAAATCGAACTGACCTTCAGTTTCGAAAATTTCAGACTGGACTCTATCTTCAATACCACTGTGAATCTCTACTGCCAGGATATATCGCTGACCATGACTAACGACTATGTTGATTTTGGAGATTTGGAGTCGGGAGAGGTTGTCGATAATATTTCTTTACCGACGCGATTTACCGTTCCCGCCGATTATACACCCCGCATCGACAGTTTTTATGTCGAAATTAATTATACCTTTATGGAAAACGAAAAGAGAGATATCGTTACCATTGTACAAGGCGTCGGTTCTCCTCAGATATTGCTGGTTGATCAGTTTTCCTGGGAAGAAATATCCCATTACTATACTGAGACACTTGAGGAGATCTTCATTCCCTTCGACCTATGGGATATTCAGGCCATGGGAACGCCCCTATCAGACGATTTAAATGATTATGAGGTCGTTATATGGTTTACCGGCAACTCCGGTGCGAATATAATCGACAGTAATCAAATTCTCAGTATGAAAGGCTATATAGATGGCGGGGGTAGCCTGTTTTTGACGGGGCAGGGTATCGCGGCCAATCTCAATTCTTTAGACGCTGATTTCCTGAATAATTATCTCAGGTGTGAGCATATCTCGACTTTTTATATCGCCGCCTTGAATACCGTGGCAGCGGGCCAGTTATTTGCCGAGGGCGATACTCTTATGATTTCAGGGGGAGACGGGGCCTCCAATCAAGGTATTACGGATTATATTTCAAGTCTAAATGGTGGTATGGAAGAACTCAATTACCTTTCTACCACAAATTGCGGCGCCGTTTCATATGACGGGGACTATAAACTGGTATTTTTCGGGTTTGGATTCGAGGCAATACGCAGCGACGACAGCCGCTTTTACCCGCGTAAAAGCACCCTATTGGATATCCTTGATTTTTTCGCTTATGAATATCCCAAACGCGCTCCGGTTGCTTCGAATCTGATTATCGCTCCCGGTGATCCGACTCATATGATAGACCATACACCGGAAATATCATGGATGTACGCGGACGAAGAATCCACTCCTCAGGCATATTATCAAATACAATTGGGAAGCGACGATGATTGGCTCGTAGCCGAAATGTGGGATAGCGGCCCGGCATCCGGTTCGGAGGTAAGCGCTTTATATTCGGGTTCGGAGTTGATTGACGGAGAGGATTATTATATTCGTGTTCGGCTATGCGACGGCTCATTATGGTCCGACTGGATATATGGAACCTTTCGTATGAATTCGGTTCCGGAACCGTCCGACCTTATCCCAAATAACCTGGAAGAAATTGATGTCAATCCTCCTGTCCTATCCCATGCCAATATACCTGATTATGAAGGTGATGTCTTGGCTTATGATTATCAACTGTATGACGATATCGAGATGACAGTAATGTTGGATGATGATACCGGCTTGGTTGGTGACCCCGGTGAGAGATTATACTGGCAGATCGATTCAGCACTAAATGAAAATGAAGATTATTACTGGCGGGTTCGGAGTCGGGATAATTATGAGACCGGCGCATGGAGCGAATTGGCCTCATTCATTTTGGTTGCGGCGTATATCTGCGGCGACGCCAACGGCGACGCGATGGTCAATGTAGGCGACGCCGTTTATCTTATTGCCTATATTTTCAGCGGTGGTCAGGCCCCGGAACCGGTTTGCCGAGGTGACGCCAACAGCGATGACAATACCAATGTCGGTGACGCCGTCTATCTCATTTCCTATATTTTCAGCGGCGGTCCACCTCCGGTCGAAGGCTGCTGCCCGTAGTCATTTGGAATAAAAAGTGAAATAATAAAAGGATGCACCCAAACGGCGCATCCTTTTTGTATTACAATAACTTGCTCCGTACCTGATCCTGTCATCGAACTTCGGCGCATTTGGTTAATTTGTCCATGATTGTACCCATTTGCACCAAATTCAGAAAGGCGGAGAAATGGGCAATTCGGGATGCTTCTGCAATGCAGAGACCGTGTTTGATCTCCCATAAGGGAATGAAGGATGCAGGCTTAGAGAATTACCCGGCATCCCGTGAGAATTGTCCCTTAGGGGCAATTTCCTTTCAGAAAAAGTACAGAACCAGACAACCAAGGACAACCATTGATCGATGAAAAACATCCTGCTGTTGGATAACTACTACTCTCCGGATGATGAAGGCTCAGATTGAATCTTTCGTAGAGTATTATAATTATCAGCGATACCACGAATCATTGGACAATGTGACTCCGGCCGATGTTTACTCTGGTCGGATGATAAGAATATTAGAAGAAAGAAATCGAATTAAAGAAAGAACTATGAAACAAAGGAAAAAAGGATTATAAAAAAGCGATTGCCATCAGACAGACTATGTCTTAGATTTAATTACACTTTGTCCGAATTGTCTGACGACGTACATCCAAAATTATTATTATGGCCATCTCAGAAACGCATCGTAAGAATCGTACTCTTATCAGGTTCCGAGGAAACGGTCAACTCACCTTTGTGAAGACGCATGATTTGTCTTGACAGACTTAGGCCAATTCCTGAGCCGTTTTTCTTAGTAGTAAAGAACGGTACGAAAATCTTGTCAATTGCTGTATTCGCAATCCCCGGGCCATTGTCTTCGACAGTGATTGTTACTCGATTCTGATCATCGACAAACCCACACACTGTCAATTTCGGTTTTTCACATCCATCCAAAGCTTGGATTGAGTTAAGGATCAGGTTGATCAACACCTGTTCAATCATTTGGCTGTCTGCCGTAACCGAGAGTGTTTGATTCGAAATATCTACACAGTAATTAACCCCCCCTGATTGAATTTGATCTTTCACAAGCTGTCCAACCCGCTCAAACATAGAGGTCACTTTGAACGATTCAAACACTGGTTGGGGAAGGTTTGTCAAGTCACGATAAGCATTAATAAACTCATGTAAGCCTTCTGAACGACTCTTGATTGTCATTAGTGCCTCTGAGATATCAGCCATTCTTTCAATATCCTGTTCCTTCAGCCGTGATGATACGGGTAACAAAAGCGTTTCTATTGTCCCAGCCAGCGAGCTGATTGGTGTCAGAGAATTCTTGATTTCATGAGTGAACACCCTGATAAGATTCTGCCATGCCTGCATCTCTTTTTCGTTAAGCTCAGTTGAGATATTTTGAAACGACACCAGAGTTATTTTGCGATTGCGCATCATAAGGATAGTCATAAGAAGAGACAGTTGTACCAAATTATTATCAATTGTGACTCGAACCAGATCGCGCTCTCCCGGCTTGAGTGATCCGATTCGTTCAAGCAGCTCCGGGCTGATTGCTTCAAGGTCGTTGATGTTTTTTAGAGATGCCAACTGCAGCGTCTTTTTGGCGGTAGAATTAAACAGTTCGACCTCTCCGCTCTCCTGAAATGCTACCATGCCGACGCCAACATGCTGAACGACCGTCTGCAAGTATCGAAAGTTTTCCTCTCGCCCCATACGAACCTCTCGGAAATTCGCAGAAACTTTGACAAAGGCCTGATTCAACTCGTCGAACGATTTTCCACCAGAAACATTTCCGAAAGACTGAGTAAAATCGTCGTATTCAATCGCTTGCAGGAACTGTGCCATCGTGCGATTTGTTTTTTCAACAAATCGAATGAGAAAAATCACCTGTAGAATGAACAATAGGATAACCATCCCGGTCGTGACATACTTCTCAGTTGCACTCAGGAGCCAGGCTATAGCCAAAATAGTCACGCATAAAATGAGAACGCGCGAGATGATTTGTATTCTAAAATGCCTAAAGACCATGTTTTTGCATACGGCGATAGAGTGATGTTCGTGTGAGTCCCAATGCTTCTGCAGCGTGGCTGATATTGTTGTCATTCAAAGAGAGCACACGAACAATTATCGACCGCTCAATCTTTTCCAAATTATGACTCGCCATAAGTTTTGAGTCAGTCACATCACCGCTTTGGCTAAAGGGGAAATCATCCGGTGTCAACTGATCCGACTCGCTCATAATAACCGCTCGTTCAAGGGTATGCTGAAGTTCTCTTATGTTGCCGCGCCAAGGTTGGCATTTGAGCTTATGAATGCCAGCGGGTGTGATGCCATTCACCCTCTTCTTATATTTCCCCGCATACATCTTGAGATAATACTCTGCCAGATCATCAATATCATCAATCCTTTCTCTGAGCGGTGGTATAACAATCTCAACTGTATTAATTCGATAGAGCAAATCCTGGCGAAAGAGCTTATTTCCCACCAATTCCTCGATCGGCATATTCGAGGCTGATATTAGTCTAATATCAATTGGTATTGTACTGTTTGAACCTACTCTGGTAACCTGGCGACTTTGCAAAACGGTCAATAGTTTAGCCTGTAGTGTGATCGGGATATTCCCAATTTCATCCAGAAAAAGTGTCCCCCCTGATGCAATTTCAAATCTGCCAGCGCGATCTTCTTTTGCATCGGTGAAAGCTCCCTTTACATGACCAAACAGCTCCGATTCAAACAGCGTTTCGGCTATTGATCCCATATCAACTTTGACAAAGACTTCACCTGCACGAAGCGATCGTCGGTAAACTGCCCTCGCGGCCAATTCTTTGCCAGTTCCATTCTCTCCTGTTATCAGAACGTTCGCGTCGGTTACTGCCACCTTCTCGATAGTGGCGATCACCTCTTTCATTGCCTTACTTGAACCAATAAAATCCCCAAACGGCTGATCCATGTCAGCACTTAACTGTCGTCGAGACTGTTTAAGATTCCCAACCTCTTTTTGTGAATGGTGAAGCTTCAGAGAGGAGAACATCGTGGCAACCAGCTTTTCATTTTGCCACGGCTTTAGAACAAAATCAGTCGCTCCGGTCTTGATCGCGTGAACGGCAATTTCGGCGTCACCGTATGCAGTGATCATTACTACGACCATTTCGGGGTCCCAATTGATAATCTGCTTGAGCCAATGGAGCCCCTCTTCACCGCTCGTCTGATCCCGGGTAAAATTCATATCCAACATAACTGCATCAAAATCGCTCGAACCAAGATGTTCCTGGATTCGATTGGGATCAGGTTCGGTGACTACCTCGGCTACATGCTGCTTAAGCAGTAGTCGTGCCGCCAAAAGCACATCAGGGTCGTCATCAACTACAAGGATTCGGCTTGAACTATAATTCAATTCGCTCATCCGTCACACACTCCATTGTCACTTTCACTTCTCGTGCGTTTCTAATCGTTGGCGCTTTCAATGTAAAGATGAAAGCAGAAAACATACCATCACGAGAAATCATTTCAGATCGTGGGCTAACAGTGACTTACGGACAAAGTAATCCGATAGTTGCTTTGGAGCAAGGAATTTAGTGTACGAAATCGTACAGCAAACCTCCATAAGCGCGCAGTAAAACCCCACCACAATAATGTTCGTTTGTTGTATAACAACGGCTTACGTGAATTGGCACGATTATTGTAGTGTTCTAAAGCAACCAAGACGAGATTTTGACGTCTTAAAGATTTTGAACAGAAACATATAATGTGAGAATTATTGTATGAGTGATATCTCGGGTATGGATAGACGGGTCGAACGAAAATTCTGGACCATCAGGAAGATTGTTTATTCATCTGTTGGCACTCTTGCCGGAATAATGATTTTTTACAATCTGATTTTTTGGGACCACAGTTCCAGATTAAATGTAGATACCGAACGTATTTCTATTTCAGATGTTACCGTCGGTGAATTTCAGGAGTTCATTCCTGAAACAGGCACAGTGATTCCTCTTCGCACGATATTTCTGGATGCAACTGAGGGTGGACAGGTGGACTCGGTATTTGTTGAGGCAGGTTCTTATGTCAACAAAGGGGACCCTATTCTGCGACTGGCTAATACTAATCTTCTTTTGGATATCATGTTTCGTGAAGCAGAGCTTTTTCAGCAATCGAATAACTTGCGAAACACTCATTTAGCTATGCAGCAGAATCGGCTTCGAATGACCGAACAACTGCTTGATTTGAGATACCAACTTTCACAGAAAAAGCGTACTTACGAAGACTCTCGAGCGCTTCTGAAAAAGGAGTTAATCTCGGTAAGAATATTCGATGAAGCCAAAGAGGCATTTGAGTACTACACCGCAAAGCTTGAGCTAACAGCTGAAAATGCACGACAAGATTCTGTTTTCAGGGAGACACAGGTTGATCAACTTGAAGAGGGATTGAATCGAATGGAGGCTAACCTCGACATGGTTAAGAAGAATCTCGATAATCTTACGTTACGAGCCCCAATAGACGGGCAGTTGACCTCGTTGAATGCAGAAATTGGACAAACTAAGAATCGTGGCGAACAGTTGGGGAGAATAGATATTCCGGTAGGTTTCAAAGCGAGAGTCCAGGTGGACCAGCATTATCTCTCAAGAGTACAGGTCGGACAAAAAGCAACCTCTACATTTGATGATGAAGACATTGAACTGCTGGTTGAGAAAATTTACCCCGAGGTTGTCAACAGTCGCTTTGAAGTGGACATGCAATTCGTCGGAAGCGCTCCCAAAGGAATGCGACGCGGCCAAACACTTCGTATCCGTCTTGATCTGGGTGGCTCCTCCGAAGCGATTCTGCTTAAGCGCGGAGCTTTCTGGCAAAGCACTGGTGGTCAATGGGTTTATGTTGTAGATGAAAAAGACAATCTGGCCAAAAAACGTGAGATTCGTCTCGGTCGCTCAAATTCGATCTACTATGAAGTGCTCGAAGGACTGAATATTGGTGACAAAGTAGTCACTTCCTCCTATGAGACATTCGGCGACGTAGATCAACTCGTATTGAAATAGGAAAAATATAATGACAATGTTGAAAGGAATAAAAACTATGATTCGCACCGTCAACCTGCAAAAAACTTACCGAACTGAAGACATCGAAACAACTGCACTGAACAATATTGGCATCCACATCGCAGAAGGTGAGTTTGTCGGAATTATGGGACCCTCTGGTTGTGGCAAATCAACCCTATTGAATGTTCTTGGACTTTTAGATAACCCTACCGGCGGAGAATATCATCTGTTGGGGACTGAAGTCTCCCAACATACTGAACGCCAACGAGCCAGTTTACGAAAAAACAATATCGGCTTTGTGTTCCAAAACTTCAACCTTATCGATGAACTGACGATCTTTGAAAACGTCGAACTGCCTCTCTTGTATCTGGGAATTGCCGCCTCGGAGAGAAAATCCCGGGTCAACAAGGCACTTGAACAATTTGCGATAATTGCCCGTGCAAAGCATTTTCCGCAACAGCTTTCTGGTGGTCAACAGCAACGTGTAGCTGTCGCCCGTGCGGTCGTTGCCAATCCTAAACTGATTCTCGCCGATGAGCCAACCGGTAATCTCGATTCGGCCCACGGACAAGATGTGATGACCTGCCTGACTCAACTAAACGAAGCAGGTACGACTATTGTAATGGTTACTCATTCGCAGGCGTTTGCCGACTACTGCCGTCGTACCATCAACCTCTTTGACGGTGCTGTTGTAACAGAAGATATAAAGGCTGGACATGCTTAAGAATTATCTCAAGATCGCATTGCGATCCGCAAAGTGTCAAGGTGGAATCACCCTTTTAAATATTGCTGGGCTAGCTGTTGGCCTTGCGTGCTTTAGTCGCTGCTTTCTTTACCGTCAGCTATCAAGCGATATAGGCAGTCTCGGCTAATCCAATTGAATCGTCGAAGTACGAATAGATTTTGAAAGTGAGTGTTTGATTATGATTCGCAACTATCTGATAACCGCCTTGAGGTCACTAAGAGAACAAAAACTCTATACTTGTATCAACATCCTTGGCCTTGCCCTCGGACTCGGTTCTTGTCTTTTGATATTGGCCTATGTTTCATACGAGTATAGCTTTGAATCGCATTATCCTAACGCCGATAATATCTACCGGGTAGTTTGCTTTTGGGAAGGCGATGATGATATGGTCTCAACGGCCAATATCATGCACCCAGCCGGACCGGCCCTGAAAGAAACTATGCCGGAAATTGAACAACAGGCCAGAATTTACCAGGACCGGGACGTTCAAATAGAGTTCGGACACGATCAGTTTATTGTAGAAACTCAATTCCTGATGGTTGACCCCGAAATGCTTGAGGTCTTTTCTATTCCGCTCATAAACGGAAACCAAGCGACCGCTCTCTTGAGACCAAATAGCTTGATAATATCACAGAGTATCCGTGAAAGCTTCTTCCCAAACACTGATCCGATTGGTCAAACAGTCAGAATTCATGACGATATAGAAATGATGATTACCGGCGTAATGAGTGACATGCCGGACAACACCCAGCTCAAAACTAATTTCCTTGCTTCCTATGCAACCCTTGAGACTATGGGAGAGGATCTTACCACCTGGGAAGGTTGGTGGGGTAAAGCTTACACCTACTTGCTTTTGCCTGAAGACGTCGATCTGGCATCTATTGAAGCTAAGATTCCGGATTTGCTGACGGTTCATCTGGGAGACAAGGCTGAGGAATATAGACTGGAACTACAACCTTTGCAATCGATTTACTTGAATCCAGACCTAAGCAACGAACTTGACCCCAGAGGTTCAATGCAGACGATATATATTTTCTTAGGCATCGCCATGTTGCTTTTGGCAATAGCCTGCATGAACTATATCAATCTCACGACTGCTCGTATGGCTCATCGAACCAAAGAAGTTGGGATTCGCAAAGTGTTTGGGGCCGGAAGATGGCAGTTGGCGCATCAATTTTTAGCTGAGTCCGTCATTATGGTCACTATTGCTATGGCGGCTGGATTGGTGGTTTTTGAATTAACTGTCCCGGCTCTTGAACAGTATGCTGGCCGATCTCTCTCAATCGGTCTTATGGAAAGTCCGATAGTCTGGCTGGCCGGACCGAGTTTGATTCTTTTGGTAGGTCTGATAGCAGGAAGCTACCCGGCGGTGATTCTTTCCCGCCTTCGCCCACAGGAAGTTTTCAAGAACAGTTCCTTCCAGTCAACCGGTCGATTTAATCTAAGGCGTGTACTGGTTGCGTTTCAGGCAACCTGCGCTATCATCCTCATGTGTCTCACTTTTGGCATCAACGAGCAGATTGAATTTGCCGGAGCGGCTGACCTTGGATTTAGTCACGAGAATATCCTTTTGTATGAACTCCCCGACAAAGCATCCAATGAGAAAAAAGTCCTGTTCAAAAATGAACTCAGCCGTCATGGGCTTTCCAACCTTACTCTGGCCTCGGCGGTCCCCGGTGAGAATAGGACAAACCTGCGGTCACTTCATCCTGAGAGCTACGACGAAGGCAAGAAAGTAATGTTTAATTATTTTGGCGGAGACAACGATTACGTCAAAACGCTTAAACTAGAACTCGTTACCGGAGAGTCATGGGATAGCGAAGTGTATTCAGACGACGCCAGAATGGTCTTGATCAACGAAACCGCGGTTAAAAGAATGGGTATCAAGGAGCCGATTGGATTCCAGCTAATGAGTTCCGATAACAGCTACACTGTGATTGGTGTGGTTAAGGATTTTCACGCGCACCCTCTCAATTACGAGATACAGCCAACAGTGATTCTCCATCGAAATGGAAAAGGGCGGGTGTTGGCCCTGGAATTGCCAGACGAGAATCAAGCACAAATGAAGACACAAGTTGCTTCGGTGTACGAAGAAGTATTCTCAGAAAAGGCGCCTGACGCGAAGTATCTCGATAACCTGATTGCCGAGCGTTATGATGAATTTCGCAAGTTGATGTATTTGTTTTCCGTCTTCTCCGCATTGGGTGTGTTCATTGCCTGCCTGGGTCTTTTAGGGCTGTCCGCCTTTGCAGCTGAGAGGCGAACCAAAGAAATTGGCATTCGCAAGGTTATCGGTGCCTCTATCCAGCAGTTGGTCATGGTGATGACCCGGGAGTTTATAATTCTGGTGGCTTTGTCCAGTTTAGTTGCCTGGCCGATCTCCTGGTATCTTCTGAGTGGATGGCTGGAGGATTTCCCATATCACGTTGAAATGAATGGCTGGCTGTTCTTGGTCCCGACTATGATTGCGCTGGCGGTTGCTTCGGTGACGGTCGGCTCGCAAGCTCTCCGGGCGGCGCGATCTAATCCGGTTGACGCGCTTCGTTCGGAATAAGCAAAATTATGCACACCAGGCAACTGTCAATAACATCATTCAATTGCCAACCCGATTGATGCGATCAGACATGAATAGTGCAATTAAAGGATTTCAAAGGATTTAGTGCGAA
Source organism: Candidatus Zixiibacteriota bacterium (assembly GCA_030668485.1). GTDB lineage: Bacteria > Zixibacteria > MSB-5A5 > GN15 > JAAZOE01 > DAOUTW01. The sequence continues at coordinate 312 of DAOUTW010000019.1, read as the reverse complement.
TGATCAAATTAGAAAATATCACCAACTATCGATTCCGGACTCTGGTTTCCTTTGGCACTCATGATAAACTCCTCTCTGATATGCCAAAGCTACAAAACCACGTCTTAATTGTAAGTCCTACCTGTCCGGATTAGGCTGACGGGAAACAATCCCGAATTTTCAACTGTACAAAATAACTAACCAAACCAAATGAAGTATTGGCTTCAATCGACAGCCTGGCCATCCTACATGGAATCAATGCGTTACGCCGACCAAACCGTGACTGAATTGCCCGACGGTATACTGTCTTTAAAAATGGAGTTTGAACTGGGA